>NZ_WOEZ01000221.1 GCF_013177735.1 Paraburkholderia elongata
GTGCACAGCCGCAAGCGCTTGCGACCGCAACTCGGACAGGCGTTGCCCCAGGTCTGACGCCGTAGTCGGTTGAAAGTCCCATGCCATGTTCGCCTCCGTTGATGCCATACCATCGTACCGCACCCGCTCTGGGCGTGGTTCACGTAACAATCTCGACCGCCATACGGCCTAGGTGGATCGCCACTGTCAATGCCACGCCCGCAACAGGGCTGTGGCTGATCGCGCCTACCAGCAGACAGTGGTCGTGTTGTTCAGGTTGATGACCTCAACGCCCCTCAACGGGCCCCATTCCGCTGCACCTACGGTTTTTGTTGGAGAGTTCGCTCCTGGATCCTCGTAGAAGAAGCCGCCAGACTCCGGGGAGTTTATAGTCCGCGGACCACGGATTCATCGCGTCCCGACTGCCATATATTTGCTTTCGCCTCCCGTAACAGCTCACCGCTACAAGCCGCTTTCAAGTTACAACAATGCAACTAACTGTCAGCCACGAATTCATAACCCACAAACGTCAAAACCGAGTCTTTAAAGGGCCGGGGGTCTCCACAAGCGCGTACCTGAATCCGCAGTCTTTAGTGACAATCGCAGCTGGCTGCCACGCGTGTTCTGGTAAATTTGCAAGCGAGCGACAGCAACCCGAAAGTTCGCCGGTGAATTTACGAGGAATGGAATGGACGTTCTTGATTTCGCGCCAAGCGTCTCGGCCGACGGAAGCCGAATCGACTTCCGGTTGTCCGAACGGATTGGCATCGCCGAGTGCGCAATCACACGGGAGGCACTTGAAGTCCATTTCTGGCTGGTGCCGGGCGCCGATGGGAATCGCATGCTCAAGGCGTTCGAGAACGGTCGAAAGCGTATCTAAGCGGTCGCGGAAAGGAAGATGCGGGCGCGTGCCGGTCATACGGTGCGACTCACCAGCGATGACTTTGTCACCGGGCATTAGGCCGGCGTTGCTTGGGTACAGGCAAATCGAATTCTCATAGTTCAATAGTTGCTAATTCCTTTTATGCAAAATCCCCAAATCGCACGATAGTGACCACTCCTTGGTGCCGGCGCGGCGTTCGGGGCAAGTGAATCTGCAGGTCGGGGCGGCGATAGCGCACGTTATTGCGGCAACCAGGTATCGCAAAAGCGACGGCGGACAGCACGGATCGGCTGGTGGTTGTCGAACTCGAAGTCGTATCGTTCTTTGCATTTCCTTGAGGCCCCGACCGACGCAGCAAGAGGGCCGCTTTCGGTAAAGCAGCCGCCTCACGACGAGCTAGCAATGGCCGACGCCCGCCGACCGCGTCGACGCCTCTAACAACTCGTTGTTCTTTGCAAGCAGTCTCTTGGCGCGACATCGTCGCCGACCGACTGAAGTAGCGCAGGTTCAGTCTCTCAACGCTGCTGTAGACGGCGAGCTATTTCGGCGGCTACGAAAACAGTTTTCGATGTCCGCATTGATCTGATCGATCAGATTACCGTAATACGCAACAGGATCCCGGTCAACGCGAGAGCACTTGCTTGTTAACAAGCGCAAGGTTACTGAGGCCGCGACCATGTTTATCTAGTAGAAGTGTGTTGCACACGGCGCCCAAAACCGGCGGTAGCCTATCCTGCCATCCCTTGTTTTCGGTGCATTTTTTGTGGCCCAGAGTGAACGCCGTGCGTAGAGGTTTCTGCCTTCGCGTAAACGTCCGATCGAGCCTCGGAGAACCACGTGCGTTGTCCTTGCTAAGACGATGCGACGTAGGGTTGGCATCGAAGTCAACGCATTGCGTAAAGCGATGTCTTAAGGGATGCGTAACCGCTACGCCATGAACTGCTGACCAGTGGCGAACCGGATGTGTGGAATGTGCGTACTTTGTCGTGTTTGGCACGCGTGAAAAGTGCGAATGGTTCGCAGAGCAGATGCGCTGAGCGGTGCGTTTCGCGGGCCGTATAAAAAAGCGAAGTCTAGTGCCCGGGCTGTCAACGTATTGCGCAGAGCAGACGGGGACCTGCGTGAATTGAGGTGCAGGCGATGCGCTAACGTGTGAGCGTGGATCTCTCGTTTAAGCGTGAAGCACTGTGAGTAATTCCGGCATAGAGGGTTGAAATCCGCACGCGCACACGTGACGAGAGGGAAGCCAGAATCCTGCGTCAAGGTGATGGTTTCGGGAGTGAACGGCGGCGCCACCCGGGCGTTGCTTGACGCGTTGGTGTAGCGTGTCGCGCGCATACCACATGCGCAAAAGAAGTGAGTTGTTCTCCTGCTTTCCCTTCAACGCCGGTGTGTTCCTGCACGAGCAAGTCGTGCGGAAAAGCCGTGTTGACGCGTGCCCAAGAGATGCGCACGATGATGTCACAGCGATGCATAGCCGATGTTCAGGAGGGTAACGATGCCTATTGCGAAGGTCTATACGAAGTCGCAATGGGAGGCGTTTGGTCGCGCACTCGATGCGCTGCCAGAGAAGCCGGATACCGAACGTGGCGTGACGGTGCGCGATGCGATGAAGGACATACGTGTGCGCGTGAGGAGTGCGCAAGAGAAGGGCTATACGCTGGAACAGATCGCGGAGCAGGCTCGACAGCAGGGTCTTGATATCACGGCTGGGACGATTCGATACGCACTGCGCTCGACCGGAAAAGGCAGTGGTGCAGGCAGTGTCGTACGACCCACACCGGGCGCACGTGCGACTGGTGCCGAGAAGGCGTCTACGATCCAAACGCGTGTGCACGATGCGACGTCTCAGACAAAGCATGTTCGCAAGGATGGGGGAAAGACGGAAGCCAGACCGCAATCCGGGCCGGTGCAAGGCGCACTCGGGTTTACGATCCGGCCCGACACCGACGATCTGTAGAGGAGTCGAGATGGATACGACAGTCAATCCCATCTATCTTGTGGGCGGTGGCAAGGGCGGCGTTGGCAAGAGCCTTGTTGCGCTCGCGCTGGTCGATCATCTGCAGCGGCGCGGCGTCAAGCCTGTGCTGGTTGAGAACGACACGTCAAACCCTGACGTGATGAAGGCCGTGCAGGGCGAGATTGATTGCGCAGCGTTCGATCTGGACGAGGCGGACGGGTGGATCAATTTCGTGAACTACTGCGACGAGCATCGCGACGCGGTTGTGGTGGTCAGCACGGCAGCCCGCAATCAGCATGGCGTCGCCCGCTACGGCGCGACGCTGGCCAGCACGCTGGGCGAGCTTGGCAGGCGGCTCGTCGTGTTCTGGGTGATCAACCGGCAGCGCGACAGTCTGGAACTGCTGCGCCAGTTCGGTGAAACCTTCCCGGACGCGATGACGCACGTTGTGCGCAATGGCCACTACGGCACACCGGACAGGTTCGTGCTGTATCAGGACTCGAAAATCCGCAAGAGTGTCGAGGCGAAGGGCCAGTCGCTCGACTTTCCGGAACTTGCGGATCGTGTGGCGGACGATCTTCGCAGTCAGCGCCTGTCGGTGCACAAGGCGGCGGAGTCGCTGCCCATCGGGCAACGCGCGGAACTGCTGCGCTGGCGGGCGCTCTATGACGCGATGTTCGCGGGGGTGACGGGCAATGCCTGAGCGGCGGGCGGGGCGCGGACGTCCTGTTGATCCACTCGCTCGGCTCTTTTACGACGTGACCGGGGAGAAGCCGGATGACGCGAGCCTGCTGCGCATGCGTCGTGTCTCGACCGCTATGAACCTGCGCGACAACGATGCGCTGTGGTCTGTGCTGGCTGTGCTCGAATACTATGCGCGGCTTTACGAGGCGATGCCGGAACGCATCCAGCAGGCAGGCAAGGGCAATCTGGACGCGATACGGGAGGAAGCACGTGAGGCGACGGATACGCTGATGGCCCAGCACCGCGACGCGCTTGCGCGCTGCAAGGCGACCATCGAACTCGCGGAACGCATGGCCGTTGAACACGAGGCGAGGTATCGCGCGACGCTCGCGGCGCTGAATGAGCACGCGTTGGTTGCGCAGGCGGAGCGCACTGCTGACCGGATTGCGCGCATAGCGGGAAACCGGGTGGTTGGCGCGGTAGCTGAAGCGGCTCGCGAGCACCGGCAGCGGCTCGACGCGGCGGCAGCTCTTTTTGAACGGGAGATGAGCGAGGCGGCGGCGCGCGCTGCGAAGGTTGACCAGATAGCGGCGCGACGGATAGCGAAGGCATTCCGCGCACTGGTGGCCGGAGCGCTGATCGTAATTCTGCTCGCGACGGCAGCGGGTGGGCTGGCGGGTCGCTATTCCGGTCATCATATGGTGCGGGCAGACGGTTTGCCGTCAGCCCGCACAGGTCATGTGCCGTTGGTGTCGCCTTTCATGAGCGCGAGAGCGTCATGAAGCGTGCGCGAGGCCAGCAGCGGTCGGGAAGGGCCACGGCGGCTGCATGCCGACTGCGACGGGAGACACGGGCACATCGCGAGCCGTGTTGTTGATGCCACTGTGATCGCTCCCAGGCTCGGCGGCACCGTCGTCATCCTCCTGTGCGTCGTCGGGACCGTTGCCGGTCTCCGGGCCGTGTTCGTCCGCCCGGGCGTCTCCGTCTTCGTCGTCGTGCGCTTCCCATGACGGCGTGACCGGGATTTCCGTATCGGTGAGGATTTCCGGGAGCCATGCGACCTTCGCCAGACGTAGTTCGGCTGCGGCAGCGGCGTCTGCCTTCTTCATCTTTCCGAGGTCGGCGGCAACCTTTGGCGAAACGGCTGCGGACACGACTTCCCCGATGCGCGCCTTGCTGACATGATCGAAATACGTGGCACGCGTCGGTGTCCAGTACCGGGTCATGTCCAGGTTCAGCACGTCCGCAAGCGCGCTGATCGCCTGCGGCTTTTCCTCGCCCGCGATGCCGTCTAGTAGGGTGCCCGTGCAGAAGGCAAGCAGATCGAGCAGTGTTGATCCCGGATCCTGCTTTGCGAGCCACGGCAGCAGGTCGGCGTGTTTCGCGGGCAACTCGGCGGTCCATCGGGCGCGTTGTGCTTCGACGGTGTTCCACGCAGCACTGGTGGGCAGGTCGTCCGCCGCGCGTAGCAGGCTGTCATGATTGTTGTCGCCCGATAGCGCCAGATAGTCGCGCGCGGACGTGTAGCCGTAATGCTCGGGCAGCGCCCGCGGAACGAGATGCCGCAACAGCGCGGCGAGCGCGACGGCGGGTTGCGCGACCATTTCGGCGTGGATGGCGGCGGTGCGGTGCGCGGTGAGCCGCTGGCAGAGTTTTGCGCTGTGGACCGGTTTGATCTTCGGTACAGGACCATCTGCCGGGTCCGCAGCTTTCGCCTGCGGCGTGCCGGTGACTGTCGCACCCGCCGCGTCCAGCGCCACACTGTTCTCGCGCCGCACGAGACCGCGCTCGATGAGCAGTTTTCCCTGCGGATCGATGATCACGAACGCGCCCGCCTCGGCCATCTGCTGTGTATCCCACACCAGGGAGCGGCTTTCGAACGCGACAATCGCGGCGCCGACCCGTCCGATTTCGGCATCAAGGCGGTCAGCTTCCTCATAGGCATTTTCATCGTCCTCGGACAGTTCCTCCAGCTTCCCGGCGAGGTCGTCCTGCTGTGCGGTGAGTGCATCCATCTCGCGCTGCTCGTCGTCCGTAAAGGGGCGCTGGATGGGGCGCAGCTTGCCGTAGCGGTTAAGCTCCAGCATGTCGCGCTCGACACGGGTTTCTGTCCAGCCCCAACCCTCGGCGCGCACTTCTTCTGCAGCCGCGTCGAGCTTCTGCGCGACGAGACGCTGCAGCAGTTCGGCATCGGCAATGTAGCCCGCATTCCCGTCGTCACTGAAGAGGTCACGGCGTACGTACCCGCCTGCGGCTTCGTAGGTGTCGAGGCCGATAAAGCGCACAAGGCGGCTGCGGCTCGCGTCGATTTCGGCCCGCGTGATGGCCTGTCGCAGATAGTTTGGCTGGCGCTGCCACTCATTTGCATCGAACCAGATGTGTTCCTGCGTTTCGTGGTTGTCCGCGAGGGCGAGTGCGGCAAGCTGGTCGAGCGTGATCGCATCCTCTCGCAGCAGGGTCAACAGTTTTGGGGATACGTTGGCGAGCTTCATGCGCCGTTTGACCGTGAGCGGCGAGGCGGAAAAGAGCGCGGCGATGTAATCGACGCTCCGTCCTTCTTCGGCCAGCATCCGGTATGCGCGCAGCACGTCGAAAGGATCGAGTCCTTCACGCTCGGTATTTTCGATTAGGGAAATGGCGAGGGCTTCGCCTTCACTGACGATCCGCACGGGGACCGGGTAATCGGCGCCGATGTCTTTCTGTTCGAACAGGAGGTCGAGTGCGGCCTCGCGGCGCTGCCCGGCGCACACGCCATATTTTCGCTGCCTGCCGCGCGATCCCTTTATCTCGTGGACGACGAGGTTTTGCAGCAGACCCTTGGCCCGGATATTGGAGGCGAGGCCGGGAATGCCCGACAGGGGTTTCGTGCGCGCATTGAGTGGCGAAGGCCGCAGGGTGGAATACGGCACGGTCACGATGGGCTGCTCGTTGCCGAAGTGGGATTCGAGCACGGTAGCCGGTTCGGCGGTGTCTGCCGGGGTGGTTTCGGATTGGGCTTGCATGACTGACTCCAGAATGTAGAAAGATAAGTTCCGGGTCGGGCAGTATCGGATTTCATCAGGACTCGACCCGGAGAGGAGTCCTGACAGAAAGGGAGAAGTAGTGGCTTTCCTGCACCTGTCGTGGCTACGCCTTCATCTGGCGCATGGCGTCCGCGAGCATCCAGAGCGCGCGATTGAGCTTCACGTTCTGGTCGATGCCGGTGATAGGCCGGGTGGACGTTGAGCGACCCGTGCGTGAGCGTCCATGCAGCCCGCCCTTGGTGAGGTTTTCCTGGACACGGTTGAAGACGGTCCATAGGTCGTCGCGGCGATCCTCGAAGCGGCGCGGGGCGAGTAACTGACTGTCGGTGACCGGGGCCGGTGTCTCTGCGTCGGTCGGGTCGTAGCGCAGCGCAAGTGCGGAGCGGGCGAATGCGTGCTGCTCGTCGCGGTCGAGTGTGACGGCGCGCATGCCTTCCTTCTGCTCGCGGATCAGGTCGAAGCCGTCGAGCACGTCGAATGCGCCGTTGATCACGTTCTGGACGATGTTGCCCTTGTGCGGGACGCGAATATCGGCGACGTTATCGCCCGCCACCATGCCGTTCTGGCAGACGAAGCGCAGCATGCCCGCGAGCATCTGGTAACTGCTGGTGCCATCGTGCGAGTTCAACAGCACGATTTCGTTGGCTTCCTCGCCGGTTATTTGCTCAGCGTGACGAAGCCGAAGCATGTGTTTCGTGTACTCGCGACGGTCGTCGTGCCGTACGCGCGTCTGACAGACCATGAAGGGCTGGAAACCCTCGTTGCGCAGGCCGCGCAGAACGTCGATCGTTGGAATGTAGGTGTAGCGTTCGGAGCGGCTTTCGTGCTTGCCGTCGGCGAAGATGGACGGGGCAACGCGGCGAATCTGGTCGTCCGACAGGGGCGAGTCGGCGCGAAGCATCGGGGAGCCGTAACGGAAAGAGGAAGCGAGTTGCATGGCAATCTCCACAGTCAAGGTTGAGGACCTGAATCGGGCGACGGGATGTGACTTGCCGTTGCGGCTGGACACCTCCCGGTGGAACTCGGGGTTGGCTTTGCTGCCGCCAGGTTCCCGGGTTCCCGCCCGTGCGACTGGAGGAGCCGATAGCGGGTGGGCGTCAAGGAGAAAGGCGAGGGAGGGGTGCGGGCAACACGGTCCCTCGCCCCTTGATGCCCACCCGCTATCGGCTACGGTCGCGGGTCAAGGGCGGGAACCTGGGAGTCGGGTGCATGCCATGCCACGGGTTGACCGGGCAGGGGCACAACTGAAAGGCTGGAAGATGATCGGGGTTGACTGCTGCGCCAGGTATTGATGTCTGACAGGGGCGAGACGCGGGGGCGCGGCTCGACGCGCAGCGCGAAAGCCCGGTTCCGATGCGTTAGCGTCGGGAGGCGACCGGCCTTTGCGGATGGTTATCGTTCCGCTGCTATCATATTTTTAACTACCTCCGGTCACACTTGGTTCTTTGGACTGTCTGATGGACTCGTGATCGACGGTGGCCGAAAAGGAAACAGCGCGCACTACGAGACAATCCTATGCATGCCGCTGCAGTGCGAAGGCATGTTGCAGGACCATGCTGGCAGGTGAATCGTTGTGACGTCGGTGACCATAAACTGATCATCGACTCCTAGACACGTTGAGTGACGACGTCTGCGTCGCTGTAGGGCGATTCGCGTGCCAGTCTTCCAGTTCCGACTCACGTCACCTGGTTGCACGTTCTCTCTCGGACGTGGGAGCTCTCCGCGGCTGATCATTGCGCAAATGGTCGCGCGGCGGAGGCCGATTTTTTTCACGACGTCTTGCATGCGCATTTTTTGATCCATGGCGCATATCCTCCAGCTTCCTTATCGGCATTGAATATCCCCACGTCGCTCCAGCCTGCAATGGATCGACGTCGGATGAAAATGAGATGCCGTGAGGCAGCGTGAGCGCGTGTGCTAGAAGCTTGGGCGAGGGTGACTGTGTTGTTACTCCCGGTTACAATAATCTTCGTTTCAGGACGTGCGACGTTGCGTATAGCGATCCGTATTCAAAGTCGCGCCTCCGGCCAATGAATGTGGGATGTGCAACTGCTGTCATGTTTGCAACGGGGCGTGGACAAATCGGGGAGTATTGTGACGACGGATGCGTTTGAACCCACCTGGCTTGGGCCGTTCTCAGGATCGGTGCATTCGGTAGCGCCTGCTGAGGTGGCTCTCGAAAAACTGTTGGCGGCTGGTGCGCCAGCGTTAGCAGAGCCGCTTGTTGCTCAAAGAGTTGCCACCGTTGGTCAGAAGGGAATCGTGCTCAGCGAGGGCGAGGACGAATCGTCTCTGGCGCGGTGGGGTACGCATTTTTCTTCTGCTGTCGCTGCTCTACAGGCATTACCTGACTCCATGGTGGATCCAAAACGGCGACGGGAAAGAAGAAAATACCAGGAGCTGCTTCTTATCGAGCAATCACGCTGGCCGGATTTGGCATCGGTGCGCAGTACTGCGTTTATTCTTTGCGCAGATCACAAACCTCCCGAATACGGCTTGCCCAAGCAGCTATATAGCCGTCAGACGCCTGACTCGCTGCTATCTTGGGAGAGCTTTGGGCCGCTGCTTGACCAGTTCATCTCTGCCGTCAGTCCTACTGGGGCTCCGACTTGGGAAGCAGCGGGTTCAATGTTGCGGCAGGCGCTGACGACGATTGTCTTTGAGACGTTCAAGAATACGCACGATCACGCCCGATCGGAAGTGACCGGTGCTGACGTTCAGACGTCGGTAAGAGGCCTTTACTGCCGTTTCTATTCCATCCATGAGGTTGAATCTGCCTTGGCCGCTCTGCGGCTCCCGACCGCAACCCCAGCGGAGCGGTATCTTGCGTCTTTTGTCCAGCGCGAACCAAAGCCGGGTGTGCGTTTTTCCCCGCGCCCCGCCATTGAGGGATTTCTGGAGATCAGCGTAATCGATTCAGGTCCGGGGATGGCTGCGAGATGGATCGGGAAGCGGAAGGATCTTGATGACGGACGGTCGCAGCTTGAGGCCGTACTTAGCTGTTTTCAGAAAGGCCGTACGACTACAGGGTCGAACGGCCGTGGCTTTGGTCTGTGGAAGGTCTTGATGAGCCTCGAACAACTTCGGGGGTTCATCAGTGTCCGTACCAACGCGATACACGCCTATCGACAATTCGGTTTCGCTTTTGACCTCGCGTCAACAGAAACGACTGATGGAGCGCGCGTGCCCAAGGAGCAGCTACTGGACTGGAAGCGAGGATTGTCCACAGTTCCGAGCAACTATCCGGAGGTGAAGGGCACGGTGGTGTCGTTCCTAATCCCGATGGGGGGCGCATGAACGCCCTGTCAATCCATTTTTATAGCAAGGACGTCGCCGGCCGGCAGGAGCAAGTGCTCAGTATCTTCGTCGCAAATCATAACGTGACCCTACAGGAGTTCGATGAGGTCGTCGTCAACGCAATAACAGGCGCCACCGTTACTGTCGATACTATTCACATCGTTGGGTATCAGGAGGACGTGCATCGCGTCCGGCAATGGGTACGCGAAGATGGGAGTGTTCTGTGTGGACGCTTGGAAAATCTCGTCGGCTTGATCGAAACCGGTGTGCGGTTCATCCTGTTCGACGAGACGCAGGGACGGCACGTTGATGAAGATGTCGATGGACGTCGACGTGAAGCGAGCGAAGTTCTCCAAGTGGAGCAGCAGGCGGTCCTGCTCGCAGCGTTCAAGGCCGGTGGTGGCGAGCAGCGAGCGCCCACAGGCACCCACTATGTAAAGACCTCTGATAGTCATGCAGAGCGTTTCCTGCGGGTATCAAACGTCCTCGAGGACGGAGCGAACGTTTGTCTGCTGGCGTACTGGCTCGCTGGGTACCTGTGGAACGCCCCCATACGATATGTCGTGGTCGACACATCTGGCATTTATTCTGTCGCGCAAAAGATGGTTTACGAAGCGGCTGTTCGGGGTGGGTTAGCTGGGCAACCATTGGTCTGGTCGCACCGATCTCATGACGGTGTTGATGAAATTGCGGAACATCATGCGCGCGAGGCCCTGTTTCTGATTTCAGCGTCAACATCGGGTGGGTTAGCACAGCGTCTCATCAAGCAGGGGGCGTTGCCCGATCGCCTCGTAACCTTGTTCTATCTATCCGACGCGAATTCCGAATCAGGGCGTGTGTTGTGCAACCTTCGTGGCACAAATGGACAGGGGCTTGAAGCTATCAGGAATTACCGGGAAGCGGACTGCCCGTGCTGCCAGAAACACTATCACCGTATACAGATACAGGGGGACCAGTTTGCTATCGCTCCACCGAACGTCTCGTCGGTGGAGATCAAGGCGACGGACCTGCCCGGAGAGCTGAAGCCGACACTGTCAGCTCTACTCGGGCTGCGGGTGTTTTGCGCTTTCCGTCGGCAAGAGGGCGATCGTGTAGCTTCGATAGCCGCAAATGTTAGTTCTATCCTGAGTGGACCCCTTACCGAAAAAAATCGGGGCTTTCTCACGCAAAAACGCGAGGAGTGGGCATCGCTGGTGCGGCGGTCATCCTCGGTGTCGTCAAGACACATCGTGGCATGTTCTTATCCGCAGTCCACGGAGATTGCAGAAGCTATCGCACAAACGATGCGTCCTTTACTCAGGGACGGCGACCGACTACGGGTATTGTCGGTCGCCGAATTGCGCTCAGCGGTACCTGAGGCGGGTACGTCGACGGTTGTGGTGTCGGCGTGCATCGACGAGGGAAAGGAGTTGCTGGCGGTGTCACGCACGCTTAGAGACGTTCAGGAAAGCGGCTCGACAACTTACCTGGCTGCTTTGCATATGATGTGTCCGAAGACAGAAGCGGACCGGCTGCGGTCTAACTTGACATTCGGTCAACACGGGCCAACCACGTTCTCGATGCACTGTTTGATCAGCCTGCCTGTCAACTGCTATGAGGAGGAAGCGAGCTGGGCGAAGGAGCTTCAGGAACTGCTCCGGATCCAGTCGTTTGCAGACAGGAATGAATTGATGGTCCCTGCAAATATGGAGGCGCGAATCTCGCGGTTGCAGGCGGCACCAGGCACAGGGTTGATTGACGATCTCTTCTGGCCTGCCGCCGGCGGCGAGCACCTTGCGCTGAGGTCCGACTTTTCGCTCCTGACTGATGCTCGTCATCCTCCAGCCGCCACGCAGGCGGACCTGTACGTCGTCGTGAGTCTTCTGCTCTCGCAATTGCGGATGAGTTCTAATGCGGGGCGTCGTTTGTCCTATAACGCTTATGAACGCTCGATTATTTCGCCGGACAACTTTGACCGGTTCAATGACGGGGTGCTGCAAGCTTGCCTGCTACGCGCGGCTCGCCCGAAGGAATTGAGCTATGGAGCATGTGACGCCGCGTTGAGTGAACGGATGCTCAGCGTGCTTCTACACTCGGTCCCGGGGGAGCAGATTAGTGAGCGATCCGAATCGCTTATGGAGTTCCTGGTTGCCTTGGCGACAGGACGTCTGACTCTGCATAACGCGCATCTTCTTGAGTTTTGCCATCGAATAATTGGTGCCGCTGCGGCTGAAGAGAGTGCAGTGTTGATCGCGCAATATCTCATCTGGCGTGAGACCCCCGAAAGCACGCTGGCGGTGCGTCCCACCCTGGCTCTATCGTCGAGCGAGGCCGTGACGCCGGATGGCTTGCGGGACGGGCAGGAGGTCGATCAACAAAGCGCTGTGCAACTTGATATGCTGATGACGCAGACTGCTGGCAGTGATCAGTCGACAAGTACGCGCGATGCTTGACTCGATTAGTTTCAGGGCGTATCGGCGGACTATGTGGAGGTCATTGGTGTTGTTGGATTCTCGAATCTTACGTTGGAACAGCGGCTTTTCGTCCTCGTGCGTCCCCGCAAGTCTATGCGGGCGCGAAATCTGGCAGCTCCACTGCCCGGTGTTTCTGGCTGCTGTTGCGGAGTGACATGATTAACGATTTCTCCGCGGGGCCGCGTCTAACTGATGACCCGACTGGTGACCCAAAGCGGCAGGCGATTGCCTCGCTTCGTGGCTATGCGTATCAGCTATATGCCAGCGCGCTGGCCTGGGTTGATCTTCGGCAAGGGCGGCAGTTGTACCTCGAGGTGGCGGAGGACTATGCGACACTCGCCAATCAGGTGCTTCGGGGCGTCCAGGTCAAGGACACTGCGCCGAGCGGCGCGATCACCATCAATACAGAAGACGTTCGGCAGGCAATTGATGCTTTTGTGGATCTTTGCGAAAGAAACCCCAATGTCGCTGTGACGCTCAGGTATCTGACCACGTCCGAGATAGGCACGGAACGAAGTCTTGACGACCGGATTGCTGGCGAAAGCGTGCTTGCGTACTGGGCCAGAGCAGCAGTGAGCGCCGAGGTTGCTCCCTTGCGTGCGGCTCTATTGAGAGCCGATCTTTCCTCCCGTGTGAGGACCTTCATTGAAGCGCGCAGCGATGAAGAACTGCGCGAACATCTTCTGAAGCGGATTCAGTGGGACTGCGGACGCCCGGAACTCGGGGCGATCAAGGCTGACCTTGACGCGTTGCTTGTTGAGTTTGGCTCAGAGCGGTTCCAGCTTGCACCGAGTGAATGTTTTGCACTTCCATCGGCGGTTCTGACAAAGATTTTCGATACGGTAGTCGGTCCGGTGCCGCGCCGGCTGATTGGAGCAGACCTGCTGAATTTGTGCGAGCAACACACAAGGATGTCTGTCTCCAAGGTGGCATTCAACAACGTGATTCAACGGTTGTCGGAACAGCCGGCAGGCACTTTCTTTTCAGGCATGCCGACGCAGAATCTGCTGGAGGCGGAGGCCGATCTGTCGCTTCCAACTGGCCTGGCCTTGCGCGAAGATCTCGTTAGCTTCGCGAGCGGCAAACTCCTGAACGAGCGGATCCTGTTCTTCACCGGTGGTACAGGGGTAGGAAAGACCATCGTAGCAAGGCTCGTCGCCCGGTCAACGGGCAAACCATGGTATGTCCTTGACGTTCGTGACACTACTACGAATGAATGTGCCCGTCGCTTGCAAAGTGCGCTCGGACAGATATCGGATACGCTTCCAGGCGGCCTGATACTCGACGACCTGAACGACGTGGAGAATCACGCAACCGCCCAGGCACTGTTGAGGTTGATTCGCAGCCTGCGTCGGCAGGGCGTCTTTTGCCTGGTCACAACATACCGGACGCCTCCAGTGGAGCTGCTTGACCAGTTGGGCGCAGGCCCGGAAGCGGTTATTCCGGTACCGCACCTGGACGAGAGCGAAGTGGGTAACCTTGTAAAAGCCGCGGGCGGCGATCAGGACGTCTGGAAGAGGCCCGTCTACATGTACGGCGGGATGGGACACCCACAACTTGTTCGGGCGTTGCTCGCCGGACTTCGGGCGCGCGGTTGGCCGAGAACCGAGCTCGCTACCCTTTCATCAGCGGCGGGTTCGAATCCAGATGTTGAGGCCGCCCGAAGCACTGTGCGACGACGCTTGACCGAGGTACTTCAGGACGAACCTAGAAGATTGCTTTACCGCGTAAGCCTGCTCATTGGGCGTTTTTCGCGCTCGCTCGCAGTGCATGTGGCCACAATAGCCCCCCAGCTTGATGTGCCCGGAGAGCGATTGGACATCCTCGTTGGCCCGTGGATTGACGCTTTGAGCAACGGGCAACTCCGTAACTCGCCTCTCGTCGCCAACGTCGGACGTGACACACTAGCCCCCGACGAGCAAGTGTCCGTCCGTCGCGTAGCCGTTCAACAGCTGACATCCGGTAACGGTCTCGATGTCAGGCAAGCGGACGCGGTGTTCGTGTATGCGCTCGAGGGCAGGCTGCAGTCGGAGCTGCTGAAGTTTTCAATGGCGGTGATCGCCATTAGAGAGAGGGAATGCAGACGACTTGCTGCCTGGCTGCCGGGCTTGAGAGGAATGTCGACCGACTTCGAGGTGTTTCCCGACAGTCCCATATTGTCCGTGGTGCTCAGGTTGGCGCAACTGCTTCTCGTCGCCCAAACAAACGATGCACGCGGTGTACGAAGTGTCTGGCAGGCGCTTGAGCGGCTGCTTCAGCAAACCAGACAGCGTCCATTCGATACGAAGCTCGAGTACATCGCGCTATTCAAGGTACTCATTTCGACGTCGCTCGCGGGTGTTTTGCCTAACTGGTTTGGCGCGCTCAGACGTCTTGATGAGCTCACAGAATCCTCTCGCGAGTTGAGGTTGATTGTCGACAACGCAGAGTCATCGGCGCCGCAACAAAACGGCCGGAAGGTGTCCCTGATTGGAAGCCTGTTCATCTTGCATGCGACGAATGCGCAGACAGTCAATGACCAGGTCCAACTGTTTAATGCACTTGATCTGCTTGACCGGCCATATCGGGAGCGATATCTAGGAGAAGCATCTCAGATGCCAAGCGATTACGCGCTGTTGGTTAACGCGTCGTGGATTTCTGAAGCGAAGAGCGAGTCGCTTGACTGGTCTGGCGCAGCGGCATCATACGCAGTCATGGCCTCTCAAGCCGGTCGGTGGGGCTACCCCCAGTTGGCGTTGCGTTGCTATGTCGCTCAGGCAATCATGCTAGACGACTATGGGGCGCAGGAGCAGGCCGCACTCGACGTGCTAGCCCGGGCCGAGCAGGAAACTGGTACGGATCCTGTGATATCGAGGGCTCGGGCCAAGATTCATTTCCGGCACCGACGTCACGAAGATGCTCTTGCGTCCTTTGCTGAGGAGGCAGTCGGGTTCGCACAAGGTGATCCCGTCGAACGTGCATATCTCTGTCGTGAGATGGGGATCAGCGCTGCAGAGACCGGAGACTGGACTTCCGCAACAGTGTGGTTCGGCCGCTCATGCGTAGCCGCTTCCAAGGCACTGAGTAAAACGATGCGTCCAATGGAAATTGGTTTGCATGCAGACGAGGCGCTCGCGGCATATCGTGCTGGGGAAACAGCGCGCGCTGTTTCGATGTATGCGGAAGTCCTTGAACTGCTAGGAACTCTGGACGGGGATGCTTCGACAAAGGCGGAATATTGCAAGCGAGTAGTGCGCCATGGCTTATTGTGGATGTTTGGTCAGACTACCGGGCATACACTGGAAGTCGATGGCACGCCGCCCGTGATGGTCCCGGGAATGTGTAGCAACCCCGAACCTCCGGAGTCGATACGCAACCTTCCGTGTGCGAGCATGGATGTGGCGTGGCACCTGCAGGCTGTTATAGAGGGACGACATCTTGGCGTGGCGACGGCCGACGCGAATCTCGTTCAACGCCTGAACGGAAAGGCTGTGCCATCGCTGGAAATAACCACACGTCACGAACTCGTGGCGTGTGCGCTAGCTCGTATGGACATCGACGGCTTCATGGGGCAGTTTCACCCATGGACCGCTTCTCTGGCCTATCTGGTAGAGCATTCTGAAGAGTTGCGCAAAGGCGACGTCATTCACCCGGCATATGGCACAATTCCGCCCGCCGGGGTGACACAGCTCGACGCGCCGCCAATCCAGCGCCAAATCGAGGATGCAATCCTCACGTTCGGGATGTTTGCGGCAATGAACCGGCGGCGCGATGCGTTGGCGGAGTTGAGCAGGTTGTTGGTGGGGACGTCCGGTGCTGATGCGGGTAGAGAACTCATTGCCATTATGCTGAACGATGGCGGGACTGTCGAACACGTTCGCATATTTGTGTGCCGTGCGGTTCATACGGTTATCACGCAGGATGCGCTGACACCTGATCAGCTATTTGGCGTCACGCTGCGGTTTGTTCAGGCCGTCCGGCAGTCATCGTTTTCAGTTGTCGTTTTGCGAGCGTTCGTGCCGTGGGCGCGCGCTGCGTGGCACAGGGCTATCGAAAACCGATTTTCCATTCGGAGTCCGAAAATTACGATACCTTCGATAGAGGCCGCTTTGGCTGTCGATCGCCTTGAGCTTGCGACTGTTGCGGAGATACTGCTTGCGGCAGAAGGGGCTGTCTCGGTGCGTATGGCTCCAGAGCTTCGCGAGATGCTTCGATTGCTCGCTAACGGCGCCTGTCTGGATGCCGCTCCGGCCGTATCACCGAAAGAGAATTTACCTTAAGTTTCAACAAGGACCGTTGCCGAAACTGTGTAGTTCAAGGCGCTTCGAAGAAGGCCCGGGTGTTTTGTGAAGACGTGACACTCGTGCAATCCGTATTTCGCAGTTTCCCAGAGCAATTCGGCTTTTTTGCCTGATCGCATGCGTACCGTTTAGGAAGCGCGTTCGGGGCGGATGAGAAAAAGAAATGACAACGATTGACTTCATTCGGGCGACCTTCGGTTTGATAGCCGCCACCATCGGATTTCTATTTGCAGTGGCGAAAGTGGCGGAAGACGCTGTACAACCTGGTATTGGAAAGCGATTTGCCGCAGAGTTCAGAAAATTGGCTGCGACGCCGTCTGTTTCCAAAGCCTACGTGCTTGCATCGCTGTCGTCAGAAGCAGTGTTCGGCTCGCGTATGCTGTCATTGCGCGCTGTGTCCGTGTCTGTCGCGATCAGTATTGGGTGGATTGTGACGATTCTGGTGATCAGTTGGCTGATGTATGGACACCGCCTGTGGCTCTTCGATGGGACGTTTCCCCCGTTTGTGGTCAAACGATTCTGGGGTTTCGCAGTTTTGGGAGTATTGGCGGACTTTGTTTCGACGGTAGTCACGAGAAAATTGCTGCTTGTATCGGTCTCCGCCGGCGCACTCACGAAGTGGTTTGTCGTAGCAGGGAACGCGCTTCTCGTCACGGCGAATTTCTACCTGATATTCAGTGTGACGAAATGGATCGTGGTTGGTTCCGGATTCGAGAATATTGTTGATTCCGTCAGAAACTGGATGTTCAATTTTTCCGGGCTGGATCTGCTAAACCGGCTCGTTCACGATGCGACGCTTGTTCCAGATGGACCGGGCCAGTTCAGGATCGAGAACGGTGAAACAGAGGTGTCTAGGTGCGTCGGTGCAATTCGCCTCATCGGACGGTTCGCGGTTTGGGTTCGACGCTCGCCGAAAAAAACCAGGACGTGAGCGGGTTGCGGCGTTTCATGCCGCGAGCGCCAACGGGGTAGCTGGAGAAAATTGGAATTCAACATGCGTTTTTCGGCATCAGCGATGCGCGCGAACGCATAAAAGACGCGGTGACCCGACTACAACGGCGTTGGCCTTACAGAGCGCCCTGATCTCTTCGCGCCGGATCGATTTCGGGAGTTGCATCGAGGCGATAGTGCCGTGAACTTGAGCGCTCTTCCACTGTTGAGCGAGGGGGCGCCGCGTCGTACCAGGAGTGAACATGGCGTACGTGGTGGCTTTGCTCGCAACTCGATGGGGAAGCGAACTGGGCGGGTTGAATGTGTTCAACACCGGGCTGGCGAAAGGGCTGACGCAGGCGCTTCCCAAGGGAAGCATGACGATCTGCTTCGTGAATCAGATGCCGGCCGATGCAAACGCTGATCCGGTTGAACTTGTTGCACACGATACGTTCTCGGCAACGGTCCTGGCGGGCGATATCGTCGCCCGCTGCGAGGCTCTGGAGTCAGGAACTCTGCAAGGCGTGCTGGTAGTGGGACACGACGTCATCACCGGGCAGGCGGCGATCGATTGTGCCCACGCGCTTCGTGCGTCCCTACCTGACGGTACGGACGTCAAGTCAGGGGTCGTTGGTCACATGGACTACTCGGCCTACGCCTTCATGAAGAACCTGACCTCAGCAGAGGTAGCACGGCGCTCGGCCCAGCAGCGGGAAATCCTTGCGGCTGCCGATTGCGCGTTTGCGGTGGGGCCACTTTTACAGCGCAACCTTGCTTCAGCGCGCAGCGCCACGCGTCGACCGAGATCGCCGGTGAGGCAACTGTTGCCGGGAGTGGACAAGGTCAAGGTGCAGAGTTATGACCCCCGCGCGGATCTGCAGCTCTTTATTTCAGGTCGCCTCAATCGCGAGGACGATCCGATCAAGAATTCGGTACTGGCCGTCCATGCGCTGGCGGAGGCATACGCGCGAGGCCGGCAAGATGGTCTTGCGCCGTGGGTTATGCGCGGGCAGCTCTACGCTTGGGGCGTCGATCCGGTTAAAGACCGCGACACGATCGAGCAATTGAAAGCAATTGGCGGCCATGACGCAGCGTTTATGCTTCATGCGGAGCCATTTTCCAATGACCAGATCGCTCTGCGCAATCGTCTGGCGAAGTGTCACGTAGCGCTAATGCCCTCCTGGCACGAAGGGTTCGGCCTGAGCGGGTGGGATGCGCTGTGCGCTGGGGTCCCGCTGGTATGTTCGCGCCAATCCGGTCTCGCCATGCTGATCGACGATCTAAAGCAGCAGTTTCCGGAAGTGCCGTTCTCGAGTGTTGAATATGTCAACGTCGGAGGCAGTTCGGCCGCAGGCGCGCCCCATCCGGAAGACATGAGGAATTTCGCCGATATCCTGCTCGGCATGATTGTTGACCTCAAAGCACGCAAGCAGGCTGCGATTGGTTTGGCTAGTCTGCTTAAACGCGAGTTCAGCTGGAAGCGTTGTGCTCTGGATATGCTTCAGGGGACAGGCTGGTATTTTCCGGGATCGGTACATTGGTCCGTCCGGCAGGAAAGCGCACGACAGGAGTCCGAATCCCATCATGTACTTGAGCGCATTCTTGACGATCTGGGCGGACTCGACCTCGAGGACGACTGGGGCGACTTGACGACAGCGTTTAACAGTCTGAGTGACGCAGGCAAGGAAGCGGATCTTCGGAACAGATCCGAACTGCTTGAAAATCTCCGCACGATTGGCAATGCGATAGCCGAACGGATGGCAGTGGAGGGGGCGACGGGAGAAACAGCTCGGGACTCAGGCCGCATGGATGTATGCTGGCGCTTCATGGCGGCATGCGCGAACATATGCCAGAGTTTTGGAGATTTCTCCCAGTCGTTTCCGCAGGCTATGCTGACGCTGATTTGGAGCGACACATTCCTCACCAAAGAGCTGTTTTACTATGCTTCTACCTTTGCGGTGGAATTCGCGAACGAGGCTAGCGAGATCGCGCCGCAGTTCTTCGCGCCTGTTCAGCTTGCGGGTGAGACCGGGTTGGCGACTCGACTCGCACGTCTTTCCAGCCGACACTACGAACTCACCCAACTTGTTCCTGACCTCGCTGGCAACCCTGTATTTGTGAAGGAACTCGCGCGATGCACACGGGTAACGCAAAACGCACATGATATTGCTCCGGAGTTTGCTGACGATCCAGGACTCGCTTCTACAGCGTTAGCGTTAATGACCTTGCAGCCGAAACCCGGCAGGCAGGTGGCCGACCAGGCCGTTGGTTTTTTCCGTCATTACTACCCCGATGCCGGCGCGATAAAGGGCCACTGGCGGGGAGACAAGCGCGTGTACGCGGCGCTTGCCACCGTGAGCCTGCCGACGCATGTCGTGCTCGACGTCTTGCGCTGCATGTCCATAGATGAAGATGAGAGCATCCGCTGGGCCGCACTCCACCTGGCGTTCTCACAGACAATGCGGCGCCGACTGGAAGCTGCTGTAGCCTCGGGAAACCTTGTCCTCGGTGCCACCCTGAATGAGGAACTGGGCGCTATTGTCGATTTAGCTGTGGCTGCTGATGGCGGGCATCCGTGGCTGCACCGCGAATTCCTGAATCATTATCTGGAGGAGCGGTCCCGGCCTGTCACCGCAGATATGCCACAACTGCTGGGGGTGCTCGATTTTCCCGTAGCCAGATGGTTGATCGGCCCAGTCGTTGGTGCAGAAGCGCCCGCACTGCGCGGGAGGGCGCATCCGGAGGTTGCGGTTACGAGGACGGACGCTATGCAGGTGGTAAAACGTATCCTGCTCGTGTTGCCGCCCATAGAAATTAGCGATAACGCGGAGGGCGCGTCGAGAACGAGTACGCCTGCGCTGGGTCTGGGTCTGTTGGCTTCCCATCTTGTGGCGCAAGGCCACGATGTGCAAGTGGCAGACTGCCACCGATTTCCGGAGCTGCGAACCGAGGTGCTGCGCCTGGCGCGAACCTTCGACCTGATTGGGTTTAATACGGTGTTCTCGACGATCAGATCTACGATGGCGATGCTCGTCGATATTCGTAATCGGACTCAGAGCACGACGCTGGTTGTCGGCGGCCCGGCGGCCAAACTCAACGCCTGGCAATTTTCTACGGTGCACATGGAGGATGCGCTGACAAGCTGGGATTTTGCGGTTGCGACTGACGCGGTCGAAAATCTGTCCGCGCTGGTGGCAAGTCTCAAAAATCCGGGCCCATGGCCTGCCGCGCAGGACATTCTCGCCAACCCGCAAAGCTGGAACGTTGTGGGTCGTGGTGTTGATCCATCGGCTGGGGTGTCGCCTGTCCGGCTATCGCCGCATCCGTCCGCGTTGACGCCGTTTCCCGCATGGTTGCATGTCGTACTGGACCGCCGGGTCTATCGTAATGGGACCAATCAGTATGAACCGGCACGAACAAGATCCAGGTCGCAGAAATTTCATGAAGCTCATGTGGTCATGTCGCAGGGGTGCAACTGGAATTGCGTCTTCTGCACTGAGCGGCGGGACAAAAGTGGAGGGGAGCAACGCCGCGAAGTGGCGCATGTGCTCAGGGAGATTCGCCAGCTTCTCTCACAACATCGCGACCTCAGGATTCAGTTTGTTGACGACAACCTGCTACCTCAGATCGCTTCAAGCGCGACTGACAGGGGGCGAAATATGCAGGGTTTGCGTGGGCCAACGATTTTCTCGATGGTATGGCTGAGATCAAAGCCGCTGCCGGTGATGCATTTGGATGGCGGGGGATTTTCCGCTTCGAGGACTTTGTCGCGTATGAGAGCTGGTTCGGAGGCGGAGACTTCATCGCCCGTCTGCAAAGATCAGGCTGTCGGATGCTCGCGTTCGGAGTGGAACACGGTAGCGAAGAGCAGCGTCGAAAAAGCAAGGCCGCGAGTGGTCTTGTCGCTAACGATGATATTTCAGGGCTGTTCCGGCGACTGCAGGCTGCGGACATTCTTACAAAGGCTTATTTCATGCTCGGAGGCCAGTGGGAGAGTCGGGAAAGCGCCCAGCAGACGATCGACTTTGCCATCCAGAGCGGCGCAACACTGGCGTATTTTGCGCTTTACAAGGACTTCTCCAAGGCCGCTTCCGTTCTGAGTAAAGTTCAGCACGTCGACGACGCTAGAGCTGACGGTTTTATCCGCTATGACCAGCTGGCGCTCAAGTGGGATCAGGTCTTCCAAGTCGCACAACACTACAACGTCGCTCTGAAGGACCACGCCGACCTGGCAAGTGGCCCCATCTCGGGTGCTGAAATGGACTGCTATCGCAGGCTGTCCGCGTTAGGTTTCCAGTTCGCTGACCTGGTGAAGTACAACGACTATCACCAGGCGCAAGCGGACGGCGGCAGCCTCCTGCGTGATGTAACGTGGGATTCGCCGTCCGAGTATTTCAGGACTGTCGAGCAGGCCTATCGGCAGTTCTATTTGCGGCCCGCCTTCGTTGAATCATACGGTGCATTGCTGGCGCACGGCTATTGAACTGTTGCGCAATGCGAATGTCAGCCGGTCGTGGTGCTACCGGCACCTTATCGTAGATAGGTGCCCATTAGCGGAGGGATGGTGTGCGTTGCGGGCCAGAATTGAGGTGCATGGATTCCAGGACGGCGTTCTGTGCGTCGAGGTGAAAAAGCGAAGGGTACCGGGAGTGGAAGAGGATGATTGCGACACAGGTCGTGATGCGTAACAGCGACGAAACGTTCTTGCGGTTTTTAGCCCTGATTGGCCGTGAGACATGGAAGCGCGAAATCGATTCAATAGACAAAAGTCAGCAGCAGTACCCGTTTGTCGGAGCATATCGGCGCGATCAATATCAATTGATACATGAGCTCGAACGATATGCGGAAATCCACGCATCTAATGGAGCGGTCTTAGAGCGTGACATCGTCGCGCGCAAGCTGGACTATGCCGTGGACTTCATGACACGCACATTGTCTCTTGTCGATATGTGTGACAGCGATTCACAAAAGAACTTCGTCGCTCGGGTCAAAGGCGCATTGAGGGATCTTCGGGCCTTGAGGGGGCTGGAACTGGAAATGAATACAGCATCGCACTATACGAATTTGGGATATAGGGTTCGCTGGTGCGAGCTGGATGACTATACACCGGAGACCTCAACGTACGATCTACTGGTGGAAGACACTCAGATAGGAGGACTGGAGATCGAATGCAAATCGTTCATGGAGGATACGGGACAAGAGATCGGTCGCGAGTCAGCAAGAGAGGTTTGGGGTGCTCTCGTCAAGGCCATGCCGCAAGTTCTCGAAAACCTGTCAGTGGGGCTTGGGGTTTCTATCTCCGTGCGAGGGCACTTTGAAAGCGTCCTGAAGTCGGCGACTCAACGGGCGATGCTGGCGAAGCGGATGCTGCCCGACTTGTCTCGGGTTGCAGGCGCAGAAGATATCGCATCGACGATCTCTACCGAATATCTCGATGGTGTGACTGTGCGCATTCAGCAGTTCGATCCGCTTCATCTGGCTGATCTCGATCTTCGAAACCGCACATTTGGTGCCCGGCAGAGATCGCGCAGGATCTTCGGTCAAGTAACCAATACAACCTGGTTGGACGGGACCACGTTTTTTTGTGAACCCTCACGGCGGGGCGGAGGAGCAGTCATTGCGGCGCTGCGAAGCGAGGAGAAAGATCAGTTCGTGGAAAAAGTTACCCGGACAGCGAAGGAGGCGGCGAAGAGGCAGCTTACTGGGCAGCGGCCCGGACTCCTGGTTCTAGGCCTGCCAGTTTCCAGCGACGAACTGGCTCAATCCAGCCGCTTGCGGCTTGATGCGATCGCTAAAAGAGTGTTTGCCAGCGAAGGTTGCCAGCACGTGACAGGTGTCTGGTTTGTAGCGCAAAGCCGTCCGCTGAGCCAGGGCTTTCGCTCAAGACAGATGGGTTCGACGATCTATCGCTGTATGCGGGAAGATTTTGTGGGCTGAAAACAGCCAGGATCGCCATGGTGGCAGCGATCAGCGTCCAAGGCGATGTGCGCTTATATCTACTTGCCGTCCGGCGGGCCTGTGGGGGCGTTTTTCCGTGCTTTCGAAGGCGCCGGCCGTGCTCACCGATTTCTTGGCTGTTGATGTCCACGCTGAACTGACACCTAAGGCAAATCAACAATGGTGCTGTTCAATTATTTGCCGGGGACTTCCCCGCCGCGAGCCTTCTAACAATCGCTATCGTCGGATTGGTCGGCTCCCAGATCACCAAACAACAACGGGAAATCGCGCTTAAGCTTGGCGCTGAGTTCATGGCTGGGGAAACGCACTATCGCCGAGGTCCAAACCTCTACGGCCGTTACGGCATCACCGCTGTTCCAGTGAGTACCACCAAGGTCGAACATCGCCACGGCATGGTCTGGGTCGAGTGTAAGTGTCCTCTCGTAGGCGTCGATCGCCTCTGACCACCTGCTAAGGTTGGCATACGCTGCGGCCAACTGAAACCAGCTCATGGCATCCGGCTGAACGGTCTGGGCCTGCTCCTGCAGAAGCGGTACGCTCTCATCAAATCGATTCAACTCGTTGAGGGCGATTGCGAGGCAATAGCCGTACTCACCCCCCGCCAGTTTATAGGCCTTGCGAAAACACCGCTCCGCCTCCGCCCAGTCCTCGTCATCCTGTGCCCAGTGGCCCAGACGATCCCAGGCCAGCGCGGCGTTGTACGCGTCGACGTGGGCGATATGCCGATCAAACTCCTCGCGGAACTCGCTGTAGGACTTCGTGACATTATCCCCTTGGCCACGCAGATAAAACGTTGTCATGAGAAGTTCCCATCTCGCAGCTGGATCCTCGGGGTTCGCTTTCACATAGCGCTGCCAGAAGGGCAGCGCTTGGCGAGCGTTGTCCACATTTGCGCGACCGAAGCCAGCGACCAGACGGCGACACCAAGGCCAAACCCAACGGAGGCGTTCAGCCTGAGCCACCAGGCCATTGATTTCTCGAAACGCTGCACGACCGCCCGGACGGTCAGTTGAAACTCCCCCACTTATGGTCGCGCAAATTCCCCCACCCTGTGCAGCAGGACTAAGGATTTTGTTTAGCTGTTTTTCGTTTTTCGCGCAAGCGTTTCAGCGGCTTCCTTAAGGCGATAGCTGCGGCCATCGAATTCAAGCAGATGGCAGTGGTGCATAAGCCGGTCGAGGATCGTGGTACTCATCGTGTTGTCGCCCAGGTATGCGCCCCAATCCTGCACAACACGGTTGGACGTGACGAGAACGCTGCGATGCAGCTTGTAGCGTTGATGGATCAGGGTTTGCAGCAGCGCGCCGGCGGCGTCGGGGATCGTACGCGACAGGAACAGATCATCCAGCACGAGCAGATCGCTCTCGAAGATGGCCCGCAGCCGGGCTTCGCGCTGGGCAGTGGGGCTGAGGGCATAACGGTTAAAGAAGTCGTCGGCCTCAAGATACTGGACCTTGTGGCCTTGCAGGACGGCCTGGTAGGCGACGGCCTTTGCAATGTGCGATTTGCCGGTGCCCGGTTTGCCGATGATCAGCCCGTTCTCGCCGGCGGCGATGAACTTCAGCGTGTGCAGCTGGAAGCAGGTCTGGCGAGGCACTTTGGGATTGAAGCCCCAGTCGAATTCGGCGAGCGTGAGTTTCTCTTCGAGGCCGGAGAGCTTGTAGCGGCGTTCGATGAGCCGGGACTGGCGGCGATCCAGTTCGTCCTGCAGGATCAGTGCGAAGGTTTCAAGGAATGGCTGCTGGGAGCCCTGGGCCTGCAGCACGCGCGTTTCAAGTGTGTCGCGCACGCCGGACAGGCGAAGCTGTCCGAGAGCCCGTTCGATTTCCGGTAATGTCATGGTCATGGCTGTGTTTCTCCAGTTGGAGGTTGAGATTCGGCGCCGTGCTGCGCACCGAGGGTAAAGAGTTCGCCGTATTCGGCGGCAGGACGGATCAGCGGGTGATCCTGCGTGAGAGGCAGCTCGAGCTGCGGTGCCTGATCGAGACGCTCAAGTGCCTGTTCGAACAGCCGCTCGACGATCGCGCGCACCTGCTTGTAGCGGTAGACGTGATGACGTAACGCGTGATCACAGGCCTGTTCGACGAGCCGGGCGGGATACTTCTTCGCCAGACCGACGATGCCCCACATGGCGCGGTGGCCGACGCGACCTTCGCTGTCGAACATGTGCTGGCACAGCGCCTTTGTTTGTGGCCCGATGTCGCCGGCGCTCGCAAGCAGGAAGGCGCTCTGGCGGGACGGATTGAATGGGCGTTCGTCTTCAGGCAGTTCGAGTGAACCGGCCTGCAGGGCGCGAGGATGCGTGCGCAGCAACGCCTGCGTCCGGCGATCGCGGATCTCGACGGTGGAATCGTAGATGCGCACTGAAACGAGACTGCCGATCGGTGCAGGTCGTGCCGCATAGTTGCTGCGATCGATGTTGACAGTGGTGTCGTCCCAGACGGTACGCACGACCTCTGTGAAGTAGCGGAAGCCGGTGGTCGGCAACGGCCGCAGATGCGGCCTCTCCTCCTGGAACATGGCCTCGACCTGTCGCCGGGTGCTGCCATGGATGCGTTTGGCCGCCCAGTTTGCCTCCCAGTGCATCAGGAATTCGTTCTGGGCTTCGAGCGACTCGAAACGGCGGCCGGCAAGTGCGGTGCCCTGCGTGTGTTGAATCGCGTTCTCGACGGTCCCCTTTCGATTCGGGTCGCGCACACGTGCTGGATCGGCGACGACACCGTAATGCTCGAGCATCGCCTCATAGAGCCGGTTGATCTCGGGTTCGTACAGGTCAGGCGTGATGACGCCTTCCCGGAGGTTGTCCAGGACGACGTAGCTGACAGCGCCACCGAAGTAGCGGAAGGCTTCTTCGTGAAGCTGGGCCCAGACCTGCTTGCTGGACTTCCAGACCACGTGCCGGAAACTGCGCCGCGAGTACCGCAGGGTCATCACGAACAACCGCGGGCGCCGGTAGCGGCCGGTCTTCGGATCGCGGGTCAGTGCGCCTTCGCCATAGTCGACCTGAGCTTCCTCGCCTAATCCGAAGGAATCCATAATGGGAAGGAGCTTGGCAAGTCGTTGGATCTGCGGGCTCTGACGGCGACACTGCTTCTCATTATGGGCAGATGTGCAATCCTCCTCTTCCGTACTCCCCGAGGAGG
>NZ_WOEZ01000222.1 GCF_013177735.1 Paraburkholderia elongata
GAGGTGGGCTGGGAGGCGAGTTGGGAGGCGGGCTGGTGGAGCGTGGGAGTCCCGCTATGTGGACAAGCGGAGCTGCACGGCGACCGCGCCCTGTGAAGCTGCGTGCCCACCTTGGGCCCGCAGCGTCACAAGCGGTCTTAGAACCGCGGCAGGTCCGGATGCGGCAGCAAGCCGCCGCGCACATGCATCTTGCCGTACTCGGCGCAACGGGCGCGGGTGGGAATGCCCTTGTCGGGATTGAGCAAGCCCGGCGCGTCAAAGGCGCGTTTGACCGCGTGGAATGCGTCGCGCTCTTCGGGCGAAAACTGCACGCACATCGAATTGATTTTCTCGATGCCCACGCCGTGCTCGCCGGTCACCGTGCCGCCCAGTTCGACGCACGTTTCGAGAATGTCGCAACCGAACGCCTCAGCCCGATGCCACTCGTCCTGATCGTTGCCGTTGAACAGGATCAGCGGGTGCATATTGCCGTCGCCGGCATGGAATACGTTGATGCAGCGCAGGCCGTATTTTTTCTCCATGACTTCGATGCGCGCCAGCAGCGGTCCGATACTGCGGCGCGGCACGGTGCCGTCCATGCAGTAGTAGTCGGGCGAAATGCGGCCAGCCGCCGGAAACGCGTTCTTGCGCCCGGACCAGAAGCGCAGCCGTTCATTTTCCGAGCGTGAAATCTGGATGCGGGTGGCGCCCTGTTCACGCAGCACTGCGGTCATACGCACGATTTCGTCGGCGACTTCTTCCGGCGTGCCATCCGATTCACACAGCAGGATCGCCGCCGCGTCGAGGTCGTAGCCCGCGTGGACGAACTCTTCAACAGCGCGCGTAGCCGGTTTGTCCATCATCTCCAAACCGGCCGGAATGATGCCCGCTGCAATGATGCCGGCGACCGCGTCGCCGCCTTTCACGACGTCGTCGAAACTGGCCATGATGACCTGCGCCGTTTGCGGCTTCGGGATCAGCTTGACGGTGACTTCGGTGACGATCGCGAACATGCCTTCGCTGCCGATCAGCACCGCGAGCAGATCAAGCCCCGGCGCGTCCGGCGCAAGTGAGCCGAATTCGACGATTTCGCCTTCCATCGTCACGGCGCGCACACGCAGCACGTTGTGCACGGTGAGACCGTATTTGAGACAGTGCACGCCGCCCGAATTCTCGGCGACGTTGCCGCCGATCGTGCAGGCGATCTGCGACGACGGATCGGGCGCGTAGTAAAGGCCGTAGGGCGCGGCGGCTTCGGAAATCGACAGATTGCGCACACCCGGTTGCACTGTGGCGGTCCGGGCGTACGAGTCGACTTCGACGATCTTCCTGAAGCGCGCGAGCGACACCACCACGCCGTGACGAATCGGCATCGCCCCGCCGGACAAACCGGTGCCCGCGCCGCGCGGCACGATCGGCACGTCAAGCCGGTGGCAGATTTGCACGATGCGCTGGACCTGCGATTCCGTCTCGGGCAATGCGACCGCGAGCGGCAGGCGCCGGTAGGCAGCGAGGCCGTCGCAATCGTAGGCGACGGTGTCTTCTTCGCGATACAGCAGACAGTGGGTCGGCAGCACGGCCATCAGCGCCTGCACGACTTCTCGCTGGCGCTGGGCGAGAACTTCGGCCGTCAGTTCGACGGGTGCGTTCATATGACTTGTCTCCTGGTGTCTTTTCACTCTGTGTGCCCGGTCTAGCCTGGTTGTGCGGCAGCAGGCGTTGCCGCTGCCGCAACCGAGTGTTAATGACGTCTCAAGCGACGCCTCAAGCGACGCCTCAAGCCGCCCAGGAAAAGATCTTGCCCGGGTTCATCAGATTACGCGGATCGAGCGCGTGCTTGATGGAGCGCATCGTATCGACGGCGACTTCGCCGTGTTCTTCGAGCAGGAAGTTCATCTTGTGCAGGCCGACACCGTGCTCGCCGGTGCAGGTGCCGTCCATGCGCAGCGCGCGCTGCACGATGCGATGGTTTAGGCGCTCAGCTTCGACGAGCTCTTCCGGCTTGTTCGGATCGATCAGAATAGCGACGTGGAAGTTGCCGTCGCCGACATGGCCGACGATCGGGCAGGGCAGTGGCGACGCGTTCAGATCCTGCTCGGTTTCCACCACGCATTCCGCAAGGCGCGAGATCGGCACGCAGACATCGGTCGTGACTGCGCGGCAGCCGGGCTTCAGTTGCAGCATCGCGAAATAGGCGTTGTGGCGCGCGTTCCACAGGCGGCTGCGGTCTTCCGGCCGGGTCGCCCATTCGAAGCCTTCGCCCGCATTCTGCGCGGCGATCTCCTGTACCAGCTCGGCTTGCTCTTTCACACCGGCTTCGGTGCCATGGAATTCGAAGAAGAGCGTGGGCGCCTCACGCAGCGTCAGGTTCGAATGGCGATTGATCGAGCGGATCGCGAGCGAGTCGACAAACTCGACACGCGCAATCGGTACGCCCATCTGAATCGTTTCGATGACCGCGCGCACCGCATCGCCCATCGACGGGAACGTGCAGACCGCAGCCGAGACCGCCTCCGGCTGCGGATACAGCCGAACGGTGATTTCAGTAATCACGCCGAGCGTGCCTTCCGAGCCGACGAACAGACGCGTGAGGTCGTAACCCGCCGACGACTTGCGCGCCCTCGTGCCGGTTTTGATCACGCGGCCGTCGGCGAGAACCACCGTCAGCCCGAGTACGTTTTCGCGCATCGTGCCGTAGCGCACGGCATTCGTGCCCGATGCGCGCGTAGCCGACATGCCGCCGATGCTCGCGTCAGCACCCGGGTCGATCGGGAAAAACAGGCCGGTGTCGCGCAGCGCTTCGTTCAGCTGCTTGCGCGAGATGCCGGGTTCGACCGTGACGGTCAAGTCTTCGGCGTTGATCGACAACACACGGTTCATTTCCGACAGGTCGATCGATACACCGCCCTGGACCGCCAACAGATGCCCTTCGAGCGACGAACCGTTGCCGTAGGGAATGATCGGTACGTTGTACTCGCCGCACAGCTTGACGATGGTTTGGACGTCTTCCGTATTGCGCGCGAACACGACGGCGTCGGGCAGTTGGGGATCGAACGGCGATTCGTCGCGGCCATGGTGGGCACGCACGGCTTCTGCTGTGGACACGCGTTCGCCGAAAGCGGCTTTGAGGGCTGTCAGCAACTCGGCGGGAAACGGCCGGCGCAGCGGGGCCGGCGGCACGGGATGATTCACGCATGTCTCCTGATATTGGGGCGGAGCTGTTCTACAGCTTGTGCTTCATTTTACGCCGATCGCCTACGGGCCGACGTCGGGGGCGACTGCCGCTCCTATAATGGCGGCGACCTCACGATGCGCGCAATATGGATAAACGCGGTGGCTAACGCGGTGGTTAACCTGGTGACTTATTTACCGGATTTGCCGGATGGATTCGCCGGCGCCGCGCTGACGCATCGTCACTGAATGAATGCATGGGAGATATCATGGGCAACCGCTTGAGCAAGATCGCCACCCGTACGGGCGATGACGGCACCACCGGTCTCGGCGACGGCCGCCGCGTGCGCAAAGACAGCGCGCGCATTGCCGCAATCGGCGACGTGGATGAACTCAACTCGAATCTCGGCGTGTTGCTGTGCGAAACGCTGCCCGACAACGTGCGGGCGGCGCTGGTCGCGATTCAGCACGACCTGTTCGATCTCGGCGGTGAGCTTTGCATTCCCGGTCACACGATGATTACCGACAAGCAGCTCGGCCAACTCGACGATTGGCTGGCCGACTACAACGCGACCCTGCCGCCACTAAAGGAATTCATTCTGCCCGGCGGCTCAAGCGCGGCTGCGCTTGCGCACGTGTGCCGTACCGTGTGCCGGCGCGCCGAGCGGTCGATCGTCGCCCTGGGTGAAGGCGAGGCGATCAATGAGGCGCCGCGTCAGTACGTGAACCGGCTGTCCGACCTGCTGTTCGTGTTCGCACGCGTGCTCAATCGCGCGGACGGCGGCAGCGACGTGTTATGGCAGCACGATCGTAGCGCCGGCTAACACCGCGCTTTAGTCCCGCTTTAGTCCCTTTTAAGGCCTGTGACAATCTGTCCGGGTCAAAACTTCTCCTTAAAAATGTATTGTAGATGCATCTTTAAGGAGAAATATTTATGACCGCTCTCACTGCCGACCAGATCGCCCGCGTCAAAGCCACCGTTCCCGTGCTCGCGGTACACGGCACGACCATCACCAAACACTTCTACAAGCGCATGTTCGCGCACCATCCTGAGTTGAAGAACGTGTTCAACCAGACTCACCAGAAGAGCGGCAATCAGCCGGAAACGCTGGCGAAGGCGGTGTACGCGTATGCCGCCAATATCGATAACCTCGGCGCGCTGGGCCCCACCGTCTCGCGAATCGCTCACAAGCACGCGAGTCTGAATATCCGGCCGGAACAGTATCCGATCGTGGGGCGGCACCTGTTGGGCGCAATCGTTGATGTGCTCGGCGACGCAGTCGATCAGCAGACGCTCGGCGCATGGGAAGCCGCTTATGGGCAGCTCGCGGATATCTTCATCGGCGCGGAGGCCAAGCTTTACGGAGGTGCGGCGTGGAGTGGCTTCAGGCCGTTCAAGGTTGCGCGCAAGGAAGTGGAGAGCGATGAAATCACGTCGTTCTATCTGACGCCCGCCGATGGCTCGCCGGCTTGCGGCTTCGAGCCTGGTCAATATCTGAGCGTAAAGCGTTTCGTGGATGAACTTGGTGTCGATCAGCCGCGGCAGTACAGCTTGTCGGATGCGCCGAACGGAAACTGGCTGCGTATTTCGGTGAAGCGCGAGGCCGGCCGCGAAGATACGGCACCCGGCCATGTATCGAACCTTTTGCACGACGGTGTGGAAGTGGGCGCGGTGGTGCATGTCAGCGCGCCGATGGGCGATTTCACGCTGGACCGCAAGAAGACGACGCCCGTGGTGCTGATGAGCGGCGGTGTGGGCGTGACCCCGATGACCTCGATGCTGTCCACGTTACTCGCCGACCAGAGTAAGCGCAGCGTGACCTTCGTGCATGCCTGCCGCAATGGCCGCGTGCATGCGTTCCGGCAGTGGCTTAATGATACGGTCGCAGCGCATCCCAACGTCACACGTGCGGTGTTCTACGAAGCCCTTGAAGCATCTGATCGCGCCGGCATCGACTATGACTTCGAAGGCCGCCTCGACCTCGCGAAAATCGCCGACAAGGTGATTGTTCCCGATGCGGATTACTACATCTGCGGGCCGGTGCCGTTCATGCGCGCGCAATGCGAGGCGTTGGCCTCGCTCGGTGTGGATGCGGCGCGGATTCATACCGAAGTGTTCGGTTCAGGCGCGGTGGAGTGAAGCGAGGGCGCATGGCGAGCTACGTGTGAAAGCACACAAGGGCGTGCCATGCGCCTTACCCAATCGCCAGTGTGACCGGCTTGCCGATCCGGCTCATCATTTCGACAAGGGTGTCGATAGTGAACTTGGTGGTCTTCTTGTTGACCACGTCTGACACGCGCGGACGCGACACCATCAGAATCTCAGCCGCCTCGGCTTGCTTTAGATGATGCTGTTCGATCCAGCTGGACAGCTCGGTCATCAACTGCTCCTTGAGCAGCCGCGTGTCGTTGATCTGTTTTTGCGACGCGGCGTGCAAGCGCTTCGCTTCTTCGGCGGAGAAGCCGAGTTCGAGAAACAGGTTCGCACCGGGTTTTGTTACGTGACGGATTTTCGTGTCGATCGTCATTTGTTAAGTTTTCCTATCATTGATGATTGCGCGGTACCGCATCTCGGCAATTTTTCTATCCTGCGGCGTTAGCTTCTGAGTTTTCTTCTGAAAGCAATGCAGAACGTACAGCTCTTCCACAAACTTGGTGACATACACGCGGTAAATGTCGTCAGCCTCTCTGATGCGAATTTCGCGTGTTCCAGCGTCGATCGAATCAAACGGCTTCCAATCGTCTGGGTCAAGACCTGCCTGAATCTTGCCAAGCTGAAATCCGGCCCGGCGACGCGGCCCTTCGGGAAAGGCGAGTAAATCGTGATAGCTGGAGCCCATCCAGCGAATTTCTTTTTCCTGCTCCATAGCCGCCTTTCATGTACAAAATTTTATACGTAACACTCAACCCGGTCAAGTCATATCCGACCCGGCAACGAGCTGTTACGGTACAGAGGCGGCTCGTGGAGCACCATTCGTCCATTTGGCTAACAAAAAACCCGGCGGAAATGAGCCGGGATTTCGTTGAGCCAACTACAGCAAACGCGCGTAGGCGCGCAGAGACTTTTAATTGCCGCTGCCGCGCGCGACACGCCGTTGCTTGACGGCTTCGGCGAGACCTTCCAGCACGGCGACGCTTTCATCCCAGCCGATGCACGCATCGGTGATGCTCTGGCCGTACGTCAGCGCGCAGCCTTCTTGCAGATCCTGGCGGCCCGCGATCAGATGCGATTCCACCATCACGCCGACAATCCGTTCGTCACCCGAAGCAATCTGGCGGCCGATGTCCGCACACACCGGAATCTGGTTCTCGTGTTTCTTCGAACTGTTCGCGTGGCTCGCGTCGATCATAAGACGCGCCGCGAGACCCGCCTTGCCGATGTCGGCACATGCCGCATTGACGCTGTCCGCATCGTAGTTCGGCGTCTTGCCGCCGCGCAGGATGATGTGGCAGTCCTCATTGCCAGCGGTCGAGACGATCGCCGAGTGGCCGCCCTTGGTGACGGACAGGAAATGGTGCGGCTGCGAGGCGGCCTTGATCGCGTCGACGGCGATCTTGACGTTGCCGTCCGTGCCGTTCTTGAAGCCGACCGGGCACGACAGTCCCGAAGCCAGTTCGCGGTGAACTTGCGATTCGGTCGTACGCGCGCCGATTGCACCCCACGAGATCAGATCGGCGATGTACTGCGGGCTGATCATGTCGAGGTATTCGGTGCCGGCCGGCAGGCCGAGTTCGTTGATACGCAACAGCAACTCGCGCGCGGTGCGCAAGCCGTCATTAATCTTGAAGCTGTTGTCCATATGCGGGTCGTTGATGAGACCCTTCCAGCCCACCGTCGTACGCGGCTTTTCGAAGTACACGCGCATCACGATTTCGAGTTCGCCGGCGAAGCGCTTGCGTTGTTCAACGAGACGCCCGGCGTATTCCATCGCCGCCTTCGTATCGTGAATCGAGCACGGTCCGATGATGACGATCAGACGGTCTTCCATGCCGTGGAGGATGCGATGCATCGCGTTGCGCGAGTTGTAGATCACGTCAGACACCGTTTCGTCGCAAGCGAATTCGCGGATCAGGTGAGCGGGCGGCGTGAGTTCTTTCAATTCGCGGATGCGGACATCGTCGGTGTTGTGCGGGGGCATGCTTGTTCTCCTGAATCGGGTCGTAGCGTGTTCGCGCGGGCAACGAAGGCTGCGATCAGACAGCGATCAGGCAGCGATGCCAGGGCGGACAACAATCAAAAAGAATTCAACGGCAAAAGTTTCAAAGGCGTGAGGCGAAAAAAAACCGCCAGGCTAGCTGGCGGTTTTCGTGAATTCTGAGTGTCTTGCGTGCACTAACACCCCTCTCGATCCGCCAGCGGTCTGAGATGCCAAAAAAAGTAAAAGTAAAACTTGGCGGACATGGCGAAATAGGTCGCTGGTCAAAAAGGGTGAGTGACTTTATAACCCGTGCAAGCTCGGCTGGCAAGCCGCAGGGTGTAAAAATGCGGCAAATCCGCATACTTCGTGCATTGCATGCACGAAGTATGCGTCTACACCAAAATCAGGCCGTGCCGCCGACCGTCATGCGGTCGATGCGCAACGTCGGCTGACCGACGCCCACCGGCACGCTCTGGCCTTCCTTGCCGCACACGCCGACGCCCGAATCGAGCTTCATGTCGTTGCCGATCATGCTGACGTACTTGAGCGATTCCGGGCCGCTGCCGACCAGCGTCGCGCCCTTGACCGGGTAGGTGACCTTGCCGTTTTCGATCATGTACGCCTCGGAGGCCGAGAACACGAACTTGCCGTTCGTGATGTCGACCTGGCCGCCGCCGAAGTTCACCGCGTACAAACCGTTCTTCACGGACGCGATGATTTCCTGCGGGTCTTTGTCGCCGTTGAGCATGTACGTGTTGGTCATGCGCGGCATCGGCAGCGCGGCATACGATTCGCGGCGCGCGTTACCCGTGACCGGCATTTTCATCAGGCGCGCGTTCAGCGTGTCCTGGATGTAACCCTTCAGGATGCCGTCTTCGATCAACGTCGTGCACTGGGTCGGATTGCCTTCGTCGTCGATGTTCAGCGAGCCGCGGCGGTTCGGCAGCGTGCCGTCGTCGACCACGGTCACGCCCTTTGCCGCAACCTGCTCGCCGATTCGACCCGCGAACGCCGACGATCCCTTGCGGTTGAAGTCGCCTTCGAGGCCGTGGCCGATCGCTTCGTGCAGCAGCACGCCCGGCCAACCCGGTCCGAGCACCACGGTCATGGCGCCGGCCGGAGCCGGGCGGGCGTCGAGGTTCACGAGTGCCGCATGCACGGCGTCGTCGACATAGCTCGACAGCACTTCGTCGGTGAAATAGCCGTAGTCGAAACGGCCACCGCCGCCGCCGCTGCCGATTTCGCGGCGGCCATTTTGTTCGGCGATCACCGTGACCGACACGCGCACGAGCGGACGGATATCGGCCGCAAAGCCGCCGTCGCTGCGTGCGACCAGTACCACGTCGTATTCACCGGCGAGGCCCGCCATCACTTGCTGGATGCGCGGGTCACGGCCGCGCGCCATCTGTTCGATGCGCTCGAGTAGCTTGACCTTGGCGGTCGCGTCGAGCGAATGCAGCGGATCGGACGGCAGGTACAGATCGCGCCCGGCGATGCCGGTCAGCGACGAGGCCACCTTGATCTTCTGCTTGCCGCCGCCGGCCTTGGCGATCGCCCGCGTGGCGATGGCCGCCTGGCGGATCGCTTCGGGCGACAGGTCGTCCGAATACGCGAAAGCCGTACGGTCGCCCGACACGGCGCGCACGCCGACGCCCTGATCGATGCTGAAGCTGCCCGACTTCACGATGCCTTCTTCGAGACTCCACGCTTCGCTGCGCGTGGCCTGGAAATACAGGTCGGCGTAATCGATCTTGTGCGTGAAGATTTCGGCGAGCGTGCGGGTGAGCAGGGATTCGTCGAGACCGTAGGGCGTCAGGAGGATGTCCTTGGCGGTGGCGAGATTACGGATACCGGGTTCGATGATGTTCATGCGAAGTATGTTCTGCTCGATACGAAGGATTCGGTTAGCGCCTGCATCACTATATGAGTGGGAATATGGGTGACAAGCGCCGCACTTTCAATGTCAGGTAAGAAATCAGCAACTCAACTCAGCACGCGGTGACGCCAGGCGGGCAGACTCTGCCGCACTTCGTCGATGCGCGCACGCTCGACGTTGCCGGCCACCACGCCCGCGCCTTCGTCGCGCACCGCGACGATTTCGCCCCACGGGTCGATCAGCATGCTGTGGCCCCATGTCCGGCGGCCGTTTTCATGTTTGCCGCCTTGCGCGGCAGCCAGCACGTAACACTGGTTTTCGACCGCCCGGGCGCGTAGCAGCATTTCCCAATGCGCGCGGCCGGTGGTGTAAGTGAACGCCGACGGCACCACGATCAGCGCGCAGTCGCCCATGCGCCGGTACAGCTCCGGAAAGCGCAGATCGTAGCAGACCGACAGGCCGACCCGGCCGAACGGCGCCTCGAAGGTGCGGACTTCGCCGCCGGGGCAGATGGTGCGTGCCTCGTCGAACGACTCTTCGCCCTTTTCGAAATTGAACAGATGGATCTTGTCGTAGCGCGCAGCTTCGTTGCCTTGCGGGCCGAACACCAGCGTGGTGTTCAGTACGCGCGCCGGTTCTTGCGACATCAGCGGCAAGGTGCCGCCGATCACCCACACCTTGTGGCGGCGCGCGGCGTCGGCGAGAAAGCGCTGGATCGGGCCGTCCTGGTAGGGCTCGCGCACAGCGAGCTTGTCCGTGTCCTTGAAGCCCATGAAGCAGAAGTACTCGGGCAACTGGACGAGTTGCGCGCCGTCGGCGGCGGCTTCGGCGATCAGGCGTTCCGCTTCGGCCAGATTGCGCTCGCGATCCGGCGTGCTCACCATTTGCAGCGCGGCAACGCGGAAGGCGCTTTCAGCAGGTCCGCCAGACGCCGCAATGGGCGAGGCGGTGGACGAAGATGGAGAGACGTGTGTTTCGCTCATGAGCGTTTCGAAAAACTCCCGGCAAGGCGGCGGCGCGAACCGCTGGCGCCGTATACGTCGTTCAAGGCTGGCTTGGGCCTGTGGCGCGGCACGGCGCTCTTCTGATCAAACAATGGATCGGGTCGGGCTCAGTGCGCTTCCACGGCCGAAGCCGGAGCGTCCATCTTACCGCGATCGCTCTTTACCCGCTCGACGTGCGGTTTCGACCACGAACCGGTGATCGCGTACTCGCGCGCAAACGCCGTGGAGACCGATTTGCTGAACGCCAGATCGGCCACCAGCGCACCAAGCCCGAGCAGCGGATTGATCACGGTCGCGGCGATCACGGCGGCGCCGGCGCTGACGGTCGGCACGATCTGCACGTGCAGATCCTGGGTTTCCTGCGCCAGATCCACCGAGCCCTTCATCTCAGCCCGGGCCGGCGCCGTCACCATCTCGAAGTTCTCGGTGCGGCCAATGCCGTTGTGGATCTGGCCCGTGCCAGTGACGCGTTCGAACGGCAGCCCTTCGCCGATCACGTCGCGGAAATTGAGCGTGGCGAAGCGCGCGAGGCTTTGCAGGCTGAGCACGCCCAGCAGTTTCGCGACGCCTGGGTCGACCTTGAGAATCTGCCCATGGCGCAGATCGACAGCGAGATTGCCGTTGAGCGTCGGGTAGTCGATGGCGGTCGGGCCGCCGCGCCATACCACTTTGCCCGACAGCGTGCCGTTGCCGGCCTTGAGCGTGTGCGGCTGGCCGAAGCGCTCCAGCAGTGCGCCGGCGTCCTTGATGTCGAGTTTGAAATCGAACACGGTACGGCGCGGCGTCGTCTCGTCGGCGTTGTTGCCGAGGCCCGTGGACGTGCGCCAGTTCGCGGTGGCGGTCAGCGTGGCGGCGGGGTTGGTGATGTCGAGCTTGTCGAGTTGCCAGACCGGCACGCCGTCTTCTTCGAAGTTGTGCGCGTCGACTTCGAGCCGGCCTATGCTGCGATCGCGCACGATCAATTCGTTGACCACCAGATCGATCGACGGCATGTTCTGCGCCGGCGCCGACATGGCCTGGCCGAGCAGGTCTTTGTCGGTGGCCGAGGGAATCACCACACGGGCAAAGCGCGCCTGCAGCGTGCCCGGCGACTCCTTATTGGCGCCCGGCAGCCAGGAAACGTGACCGGACACCTGGTTCGACGCAACGTTGGCCTGCCATTTACCGTCCGCATGCGACGCGCCGACAATCACGCTGTCCCAGTGCCGCTTGAGCAGCGTCAGTGTGCCGATGTGCAGCGCGAAGCGGCTCGGCAGGAATTGTGCGAGGGTCGGATTCGGCGCAGCCGGCGCTACGGGCGTTGGCGCTTCCTTGTTGCGCATCTGCGTGACGAGCGCGCGCCAGGCATCGGCGTCGAACGCCTCGACGTCGACGGCGGCGATCACGCCATCGGACGGCAAGTCGGCGGGCTTGTTAACGCCGATCGCGCCGCTCACGACCGTCGGCGGCGTTTTCGGCTGGTAACGCAGCAGGTAGGTGGCAGCGATCGGGCCGAAGGTGAGGTCGGCTCGTTCCAGACCGGCTTCGCTCGCGTCGGTGGACGGGCTGACCGCGAAGTGCAACGGCATCGGCGTGCCGACCGGTTTGTCGAACGGCGCGGGGAAGTCGAGCGCAAGGCCGGTCAAATCGGAGTTCGCCGTGACCTGCGGCAACCGCCCCTTGGCGCCGCGCACGTTGAGCGCGTAGGGCGCGCTGCCGCTCATGCGCGTCAGCACCTGGGCGGCCGGGCCATGCAGATTCAGGCCGCGCGCGGCATCGACGGCGACGTGGCCGCCGAGGTTGAGCGCATACGTGCCGTCCTGCTTGAGGCCGCCATTCGCATGCACGTCGCCGCCGAGGAATTGGCCCGAGAGCCGGTCGAACTGCGCCGTATGTTCGGTAAAGCGCACCTTGCCGTTCAGTTGCGACAACGGCGGCACGTTATCGACAGTCAAGCGATTGTTCTGGAAGCCCACCGCGCCTTCCACGGCGATATGCGGCTTCGGCGTGCGCGGCACGGTCAGTTTGAGCGCCAGCGCGGCGGGCCCTTCGGCGTGCACTTTCTCAGTCGCATGTTTGGACATGATGCCGAGCGAGCTTTCGTTGACGTAGTCGAGCATGTCGGCAAGCGGCCCACGGCCGTTGCCCGTGATGATGAGGTCCGACGCCTTGGTGCCGAGATCGTCGATCTTGCCGTTCACCTTGTTTATAGCGACCTGCTTGTAATGGGCGCGGTCGATATCGAAGCGCAGCACGTTCTGCTTGAGTTCGAATACGCCGTCGATGCCATCCAGCGGCGGCCACACGTTCGGCGTGCCGTTCTTCATTTTGCGCGGCGGGTACGGCGAAGGGTCGAACTTGCCGCCCTTGAACGGCGCGACGATATGGAAGATCCCGGCCTCCGGGGCGCGGGAGTAGGGGAATTTGGTCAGATCGCCGTGTATTTCGATCGTCGCGCCGCGCGATATGCCGGCTTGCAGTCCATGACCCAGGTAGATGCGCAGCTTTTCGCCGATGCTGGTCGGCAGATAGCGGACGATGCGCGTGACCTGCGCGCGCTGGAAGTCGGCCTTCAGGTCGAGCGAGCCGCGTCCATGGCCTGGGTTGCTGTAATCCGCGGTGGCAGTGGCGTCCGCGTCCGCGTTCGAGATGCCGAAGTCGGCCAGCTTGACGGTGAAGGCACGGTGTTTTTCGCCCGGCGCCTTCGGCGTGATGGTCCAGTCTGCCCGGCCATGCAGACGGTCGAGTTTCAGGCGCGGGTCGTCGAACACGCCCGGCAGCGTAATCGCGACGTTGGAGGTGTTGAGCGTCGCGGTGCCGTGGTTTTCGTCGGCGTCGACGCGACCCCACAGATTTTCGATACCGGGAATGCCCGCGCGCGGGTGATTCAGCGGGGTGAGCCCCGGCGGCGGTTCCTGCGCGGCGACGCTGATGCCCTGCAGGTCGCCCTTGAAACGATAGCGCTCGATCGGCTCGGCGCCGCTCGGCCGGTGGTCGCTGCCCGCTTCGCCCGACTCCGGTTTGCCGCGTTCGACTTCGATCACATAGTTCGCCACCATGCCACGCGGATTGAAGCGCACCAGATTGTTCAACAAGGGGCGCGGAAACGGCAGCGCGCGGCTGAATTCGGCGAGGATGCCCAGGTCGACGCGGTCGCCGCTGACGCTGACGAGTTGCCCATGCTGCAGCGAGGCCGTCCGGTAGCGGCCGTTCAGCGTCGATAGCGCGAGGTTGCGCGTGAGCGGCGTGCCGTCGTCGAGCGGCGGCTGGCCGAGCTCGGCGTGCAAGTCGTTCAGTTGCAGTGTGTAGTCGCCCTCGCCGACATCGACACGCCACGAAAAATTGGCGATCGGCACGACCAGCTTGGGCTGGGTCGGGCGGACCCGCATCGAGACATCCGTGCCAGCCAGTTGCCCGCTCGCCGACTTCATACGGCCATCGGCGAAGTCGGCCCAGATCGCATTGTCGATGCGGCCGGCGAACACCTCGATCGGGAAATTGATGTAGCGCGCAAGGGTCGGCAGATCGACCGGACCGGTCGACATATAGACCTCGCCGGCCCAGTTGACCGGCTTGCCGATCGCGGAGAGGCGGGCGTGTTTGAAATGCGTGCGGAAGTCGATCGGCCCGTGCAGGACATGGCCGTCGGCGGGCGCTTGCAACGCGAGCCGGTGATCGTAGCCGTCGGTGAGAATCGCGATCCGGATGTCACGCAGGGCGAGTTCCGGCGCGTCATGCTGGGCATCGCGCCAGCGCAGCACGCCGCCGCGCACAACGATCGCCTGTTGGCGCAATAGCCATGTGGACAGGGTGTCGTTGCCGCTGTGCCGGGTCGGCACCGGCACGCCCGCCACTGAGATCACGCCGTCGCTGCTGCGCGACACCAGCACGTCGGGCCGATCGACGATCAGGCTGGACAGCGCGGGATGGAACTGCCAGAGCGACTTCCACGAGAGCGCGGCGGTGGCGTGCGGAATGGTCAGCGCCGCTTTGCCTTCTGGGTCGCGGATGACGATATCGGTGGCGTCGAGACCCGGCTGAAAGCCGCTCCAATGCGGCGCCAGCTTGCCGATGGTGAACTGTGTGTGCAGCTTCTCGGAGACCGTGGCCTCGATGCGCGGCCGGAACGAGTCGATGTTCGGCAGCAGCACGTAACGCAAACCGAGAAACAGGCCCGCCGCGATGAAGTAGAAGGCGAGTGCGAGCGCCATCACCACATGGGACGTCCGGTGCAGCACCACGTGGGCGGTTCCGCTCGCGGGCCGGACCTGCCTGGTTTCGTGCGGGTCGGCGGATTCGTTTCGCTCGGACATGCTGCAGCGGGTGGGCGTATGGTAGTTTTGCGAATTAACGACGAAATGTAACACACGAGAAAGCGTCGGCGGACCTCCGGCAAACCCTTTCCGCATGCCGTCTCGCGACCTGCGCGAGGCCGCCGGACCCCGCTTGGGTCCCGCTTGTACTCGTGTGCTGCAGCAAACTGAACAACGCTGATAAAGCAACGAGCGAGCCAGACCCTTGATGACCGACGCCACTCTCCTGAGTTCCAGCTATTCACATTACGCAGCGCGCGCCGCGGCGGCCCGTCCGCAAATCGTGGCGCAGGTGGCGGCGCTCGCGTCCGCACCCCTCACACGCGAACGGATCGACGCGCGCTTTGACGCGTTGTGTGCCGAGGCAGCCGGCGCGGGCGGCGGCCCATTGAGCGAGGATGCACTCAAACGGGCCTTGCGCCAATTGCGCACCGAGGTATTTTGCGCCGTGATGGAGCGCGACCTGGCGGGCGAGGCGGATGTCGCCGAAGTCACCGGCGCGATGACCGATCTGGCGGAGACGACGATTCAGCGTGCCTTGGCGGTCGTGTCCGCCGAGCTCGAAACGCTCTACGGCGAACCGCGCGGACCGCAGGGCGAGCGGCTCGCGCTCGGTGTGGTCGGGATGGGCAAGCTGGGCGGGCGTGAGCTGAACGTGTCGTCGGATATCGACCTGATCTTCGTCTATGAAGAAGACGGTGAGACCGCGGGCGGTCAGCGTTCGCCGATCGCGACCCAGGACTTTTTTACGCGTCTGGGTAAGCGCCTGATCGGCGCATTGGCCGAGGTGACCGCCGACGGTTACGTGTTCCGGGTCGATATGCGTTTGCGGCCGAACGGCGATTCGGGGCCGCTCGTGTGCAGCCTCGGTATGCTCGAAGAGTATTTCTACGTGCAGGGCCGCGAGTGGGAGCGCTATGCGTGGATCAAGGGGCGGCTCGTGTCTGAAGGCGCGAGCGAGGCGGCAGAGCGGCTGCAGAAGCAGCTCGATGCGATCGTCACGCCGTTTGTCTATCGACGTTATCTCGATTTCGGCGTGATCAGCGCGATTCGCGCGCTGCATTTGCAGATTCGCCAGGAAGCACAGCGGCGTGCCTCGATGCGGCCCGACAAGGCTGACGACATCAAGCTGGGCCGCGGCGGCATCCGCGAAATCGAATTCAGCGCTCAGGTATTTCAGCTGATCCGGGGCGGCCAGGATGCCGGCTTCCGGGTGCGTCCGACGCTCGCCGTCTTGCGGCACGCGGCCACGCACGGGCTGATCGATACCTCGGTCTGCGTGAAGCTTTCACAGGCGTACCGCTTCCTGCGCGAGCTCGAACACCGCCTGCAATACCGCAACGACGCGCAAACCCACGCGATGCCGGTCGATCCCGAGGAGCGCGTGGCGCTCGCGCACGCCATGGGTTGCGACGACTATGCCGCGCTAATGCTCAAGCTCGACGCGCACCGCGAGTTCGTCGAACAGCAGTTCGACCAGATTTTCGCCGACAAGGTGAGCGGTCGCGACGGCTGCGGCGCACCGGAAGACGGCGCGGCGGCGTGGGTCTGGAGCAGCGCGCTCGCCGACGACAGCGCTGACGAAGCGCTTGGCGCGCGCCTGATCGAACTGGGCGTGCCCGAGCCGGGCGAACTGCTGGCGCGCTTGCGGGGGGTGTGGCAGTCGTCGCGTTACGCGGGGCTCGCCGAGCGTAGCCGGCAACGGTTCGACATCGTCGCGCAGCGAGCGCTGGAAGCTGCGCGTACGTTGGAGCCGCCCGAACGGCGCGGCGATACGGTCGCTCGGTTTTTCGACCTGCTCGAAGCCGTGAGCCGGCGCGGCGCGTACCTTGCGCTGCTGACGGAATATCCGCAGGCGCTGCATCGGGTGCTGTCGGTGCTGGGTGGTTCGCGCTGGGCCGCCGGCTATCTGATTCGCCACCCGCAATTGCTTGACGAACTCCTCGACGACGAGGCGATGGACAGTCCGTTCGACTGGCCCGAATTCAAGCGGACGCTACGCTTGCGTCTGGCCGCAGCGGATGGCGTCGAACAACAGATGGATCTGCTGCGCCACGCGCATCAGGCCGAGGTGTTCCGCATCCTGTTGATCGATCTGGCCGGCAGGCTGAGTGTCGAGCATGTGAGCGACCGTCTGTCCGAACTCGCCGACGCCGTGCTCGACGTCACGCTCGAAGCGGTCTGGAAGCAACTGGCCAAACGCCACCGTGAGGTGCCGAAGTTTGCTGTGATCGCGTACGGCAAGCTGGGCGGCAAGGAACTCGGATACGCGTCCGACCTCGACGTCATCTTCCTCTACGACGATCCGGACGATGCCGCCGCCGATGTCTACGCCACCTACACCCGCCGTCTCATTACCTGGCTGACCACAGCGACCGGCGCGGGCACCTTGTTCGATGTCGACTTGCGGCTGCGTCCGAACGGCGAGTCGGGCCTGCTCGTCACTGATCTGGACGCGTTCCGCCGTTATCAACTGCGCGAAGGCGATGCCGCCAATACCGCGTGGGTGTGGGAGCATCAGGCATTGAGCCGCGCGCGCTACTGCGCGGGCGACGCCGAAATCGGCGCGAAATTCGAGCAGATCCGCGAACAGGTGCTGACCACGCCGCGCGAAGCCGGGCCGCTCGCGAAGGAAATCGTCGAGATGCGCGAGCGCGTCGAGGCGGGGCATCCGAACCATACGGCGCTATTCGACCTGAAGCACGATCGTGGCGGCATGGTCGATATCGAATTCACCGTGCAGTACTGGGTGCTGCTGCATGCGGCGAGCGATCCTGAACTGATCCGCAATACCGGCAACATCGCGTTGCTGCGTGAGGTGTCGCGCTTCGGCCTGATGAGCGAGGCGGAAGCGGAGACGGTCGGCGCGGCTTATCGGATCTACCGGAAGTTGCAGCACAAGCTGCGGCTGGATGGGATGGAGAAGGCGCGGGTCGATCCGGCGCTGGTGGTGACTGAGCGTGAGGCGGTGCTGGGGCTTTGGGAGCGGGTGTTTGGCGAAGGCTGACGGTGCGAGGGGCGAGGTGCGTCGCGTTACCCGGGTCGCCGCGACCCACTGAATTCGCTCTGCACTGACCGTAGCGGCGGCGCACACCATGGAGTAGCGTGCGCCGCCAATCTTGCCTTGCGTTCGCAGACGGCCGCGATGATTTCCAGCCCGAGTTCCTAGGCCGCCAGCATTTCCTTCGCGTGCTTGCGGGTCGTGGCGGTGATCTCCAGTCCGCCGAGCATCCGCGCGACTTCTTCGACGCGGCTCGCGCGGTCGAGCGAGGTCACGCTGCTAACCGTGCCGCCCTTGCCGTTGCCCGCCTTCGCTACCTGGAAATGATGGTCGCCACGCGCGGCGACTTGCGGCAAGTGCGTGACGCACAGCACCTGACGCGCCTGTCCGAGTTGATGCAGCAGCCGTCCAACCACTTCGGCGACGCCGCCGCCGATCCCCGTATCCACTTCGTCGAAGATCAGGGTCGGTGTCGGGCTCGCGGCGCTCGCAATGACAGCCAATGCGAGGCTGATCCGCGCCAGTTCGCCACCTGAGGCAACCTTCGCGAGCGGCCGCAGCGGCACGCCGGCATGACCGGCGACGCGGAATTCGACCTGCTCGAGTCCATGCGCGCCGCCTTCCGGCAACTGCACCAGCGCCACTTCGAAGCTGCCGCCTTTCATCGACAGTTCCTGCATGCCGGTGGTCACTGCGGCGCCCAAAGCCTTGCCGGCCTTGGCGCGCGCCTTCGACAGTTTTTTCGCTTCGGTGAGGAAGGCTTCTTTGGCCTTGGCTTCGGCTGCATGCAGGCTGTCGAGATCGGCTGCGGCGTCGAGCGCGGCAAGTTGCGCTCGACGCGCTTCGTGTTCTTCCGGCAGCGTCTCCGGCTGCAAGCGGAATTTACGTGCGGCCGAGTGCAACGCGTCAAGACGCTTTTCGACCTGGGCGAGCCGGTCGGGATCCAGTTCGAGCTTCTGCGCGTAGTGGCTGAGCGAGTAGGCCGCTTCCTGCAACTGGATTTCGGCCGGCTCCAGCGCCGCCAGCACGTCGTTCAGCGCCGGGTCGATCTCAGCCAGATCGCGCACCTTCGACACGATCGAGGCGAGATGCGTGATCATCGCCTCGTCCGATTCGGACAGCGCGCCGAGCGCCCCTTGAACGCCGTCGATCAGATTGGCTGAATGTGACAGGCGCCGGTGCTCGGTGTTGACCTCTTCCCATTCGCCGGGCTGCGGCGAAAGTTTGTCCAGTTCGGTGAGCTGCCAGACGAGCCGCTCGCGCTCCAGTTGCAGTTCGCGGTCGCGCGTTTGCGCATGCTCGACGGCCTGAACCTTTTCGCGCCACGACCGCCATGCGCGCGTGACGGTTGCCGCGGTTTCCGTGAGGCCGGCATGGGTGTCGAACAGTTCGCGTTGCGCGTCCGGACGCATCAGCAGCTGGTGCGCATGCTGCCCGTGAATGTCCACGAGCATCTCGCCGACTTCGCGCAACTGCGCGAGCGTCGCCGCCGTGCCGTTGATGAACGCCCGCGAGCGGCCGTTCGCATCCACCACGCGACGCAGCATCACGGTGCCGCCGTGATGGCCCTCGTCGGCGATCGTGCCGAGCGCCTGCTCGTCGAGCCATTGTTCGACTTGCGCATGCGTTTCGAACTCGGCGGTGATGTCGGCGCGGCTCTCGCCTGTGCGCACCACGTTCGCATCGGCACGGGCGCCAAGCGCGAGTGCTAGCGCGTCGATCAGAATCGACTTGCCGGCGCCAGTTTCGCCGGAGAAGACGGTAAAGCCGCTGTCGAATTCGAGATCGAGCGCGGCGACGATGACGAAGTCGCGTATCGAGAGGTGGCGAAGCATGGAGGTCGTCTGATGAGCTTGATATTCAGGGTTCGGCAGCGGCGGTGTTCGCGTTCCGGTGGCCGGCATTCCGGCGGCCGGCGTTCCGGTTTTCCGGCGGTCCGGTGTTCCGGGCCGCTTAGGGCTCGGTATCTTCTTCGTGCGACGGGTATTCGTTCCAGTGCAGCTTTTTGCGCAGCGTGGCGAAGTGGCTGTAGCCGACCGGGTGCAGCATCGGCACCGTATGACGCGAGCGGCGCACTTCGATCGTGTCGCCCAATTCCAGCGAGGTGAACGACTGCATGTCGAAATTGACGTTTACTTCGCGGCCCGACACGATCTGGATGCTCACCTTCGAGTCGTCCGGCAGCACGATTGGCCGGTTCGACAGCGCATGCGGCGCGATCGGCACCAGCACGATGCCTTGTAATTGCGGGTGCAGGATCGGCCCCTGCGAAGACAGCGCGTAGGCGGTCGAACCCGTAGGCGTGGCGACGATCAGGCCGTCCGAGCGCTGGTTGTACATGAAGCGCCCGTCCACCGCGACATGGAGTTCCGCCATCCCCGAGAAACCGCTACGGTTGACCACCACGTCGTTGAAGGCAAGCGCGTGATAGATCGGGGTGCCGTCGCGCATGATGCGCGCTTCGAGCAGCATGCGCTCTTCGCGCTCGAACTTGCCGGAGAGCATTTGCGGCACGATCTCGCGCATGTCGGAGATCGGAATGTCGGTAATGAAGCCGAGCCGCCCGTGATTGATGCCGATCAGCGGCGTGCGGTAGGGCGCAAGCTGGCGGCCAATGCCCAGCATCGTGCCGTCGCCGCCCAGCACCACGGCAACGTCGGCCCGCGCGCCGATCTCGGCGGGACGCAGCGCCGGATAGTCGGTCACGCCGATTTCGGCGGCGGTATCGGCTTCGAACACGACCTCGAAGCCGCGCCTCGCGATGCACGAGGCGAGCTCGGTCAGCGGCTCGCCGATGCCCGGCGTATTGTTGCGCCCGACGAGCGCGACGGTCTTGAACTGGCTGGTCACTTGCATGCCGGCATTACACCATAGGTAGGGCCTGAAAAGAACCGCAGACAGACCCGGTAGCAGGCCTGCACAAGCGGGCTGCCAGCGCATTCGGCGATTATCGTTAGAATGGTGAAATCTTGATGACATACGCGCCGGTTGTAATCCGGCGGCGTGCCGTCAGCGGACTCGCCGGAATGGTGGCTGGCGAGGCGCAGGGCCCGAGCCTCGGCGGCGCGCTGACAAGGGTGCTGGACACGGCGCCAGTCAAGGCGCCGCACGGAATACCAGGCGCCGCCCCGCCAACCGGCGGCGCGATAGTCAGGGGTTGGCGCCGTTAGCGCTCGCTGTAGTCGCGTCATTGAGCTAAAATTTTCCGTCATGCTAGATCCCCGCGCACAAACCCTCCTCAAAACGCTGATCGAGCGCTACATCGCCGAAGGTCAGCCGGTCGGCTCGCGCACGTTGTCGCGTTATTCCGGCCTCGAACTGAGTCCGGCGACGATCCGCAACGTGATGTCCGATCTCGAGGACCTGGGGCTCGTGATCAGTCCGCATACTTCAGCGGGCCGCATTCCGACGCCGCGTGGCTACCGGCTGTTCGTCGATACCATGCTGACGGTGGAATCCGCCGCGGACGAAGAAGCGGTGATGCGCACCGTCAAGACTACGCTGCAGGCGGGCGAACCGCAGAAAGTCGTCGCCGCGGCGGCCAGCGTGCTGTCCAATCTGTCGCAGTTCGCCGGTGTGGTGCTCACGCCGCGCCGCAGCCACGTGTTCAAGCAGATCGAATTCATGCGCCTGTCGGACAAGCGCATCCTGCTGATCATCGTGACGCCCGAGGGCGACGTGCAGAACCGCATCATGGCGACCCAGCGCGATTTCTCGCCGTCGCAGCTGGTGGAAGCCTCCAATTACATCAACGCGCACTTCGCGGGCCTCTCGTTCGACGATGTTCGCCGCCGTCTGCGCGAAGAAATCGACGAGTTGCGCGGGGACATGACCACGCTGATGCACGCCGCGGTCACGGCCAGCACGGATGAAACCGACACCGGCGAGACCGTGCTGATTTCCGGCGAGCGCAATCTGCTCGAAGTCGCCGACCTTTCGTCGGACATGGCGCGCTTGCGCAAGCTGTTCGATGTATTCGACCAAAAGACCAGTCTCCTTCAGTTGCTCGACGTGTCGAGTCACGCCGCGGGCGTGCAGATTTTCATCGGCGGCGAGTCGAATCTCGTGCCGATCGAGGAAATGAGCGTGGTCACCGCGCCCTATGAGGTGAACGGCAAGATCGTCGGCACGCTCGGCGTGATCGGGCCGACCCGCATGGCCTACAGCCGCGTGATTCCGATTGTCGACATCACCGCGCGGCTGCTTTCCCTCACGCTTAGTCAACAGTAACCAGCAGTCACTACCGACCACTGCTGGCTGGCGGCACGTCATGCTGCAAATGATGCGCGACGGCGCGCGGCTTGCCAATTGGCCGAATGGCCAGGGGTCCCTGGCGGACTTCGCAATGAACCGCGCCGCTATAATGAATTCCACCTGAACCGACTCTCCGCCCCAAGCGGTTATCTCTGTTGCCTATGCGCTTCGACCTCGAGCGGCCGTCACAGAACGCCTCTTCACACCGTGTCGCCGTGCTGCTGATCAATCTCGGCACGCCCGACGCGCCGACGCCGCGTGCGGTCCGTCGCTATCTTGCGGAGTTCCTGTCCGATCCTCGCGTGGTCGAAATTCCGGCGCTGCTCTGGCAGGTGATCTTGCGGTTGTTGATTTTGCCGTTCCGCAGCCGTGCGTCAGCGAAGAAGTACGCGGCCGTGTGGATGCCGGAAGGCTCGCCGCTGCGTGTCTTCACGGAGAAGCAGGTCGAGGGTTTGCGCCATCTGCTGCAATTGAACGACTACACGGTGCTGGTCGACTACGCCATGCGCTACGGCACGCCCGGCATTCCGGCCATGCTGAACCAGCTCAAGCTGGCGGGCGCCGAGCGCGTGCTGCTGATGCCCATGTATCCGCAATACTCGTCGTCGACCACGGCCACGGCTTTCGACGACGCTTTTTCGGCCCTCAAGCGCATGCGCAATCAGCCGGAAATCCGCACGGTGCGGCAGTACGCCGATCATCCGGCGTATATCGCCGCGCTTGCTGCTCAGGTGCATCACTACTGGCATCAGCACGGCCGGCCGGATTTCGCTGCAGGCGACAAGCTGGTGCTGAGTTTTCACGGCGTGCCCAAGCGCACGATGGATCTCGGTGACCCGTACCACGAGCAATGCCAGCAGACCGGCGCATTGTTGACGCAGGCGTTGGGGTTGACGCAGGTGGAATGCCGCATCACGTTTCAGTCACGGTTCGGCAAGGCCGAATGGCTGCAGCCGTACACGGCGCCCACGCTGAAGGAACTGGGCTCGGCGGGCGTGCGGCGAGCCGATGTGTTCTGTCCGGGCTTTACCGCCGATTGCCTTGAAACGATTGAAGAAATTGGCATGGAAGTGCGCGACGAGTTCCTGCGGGCAGGTGGCAAGGATTTTCATCGGATTCCCTGCGTGAACGCCTCGCAGCCGTGGATCGCCGCGCTAGGCGAAATCATCGCGCAGAATCTGCAGGGCTGGCCCGTACAAGCGGCGCCGGTGCTGCACACGAGCGGGGCGTAAGCAGGCTCATGAACTACAGGATTTCAACTGAACCGGGCGCGAAGCTGCGCATCGACAAATGGCTTTGGGCGGCGCGCTTCTTCAAGACCCGCTCGTTCGCGGCGGATGCCGTCGACAAAGGGCATGTGCGAATTGGCGGCGCCAGCGTCAAGCCGGCCAAAGATGTGCGCGTCGGCGACCTGGTCGAGATCGAGATCGAGCGGATTGTGTGGCAGGTGGAAGTGCTGGGCGTGTGTGACGTGCGCGGCCCGGCCAGCGTCGCGCAGACGCTTTATACCGAAACGGAAGAGAGCAGGGCGAAGCGGCAGGTCGAGCAGGAGCGGCGCAAGACGTACCGCGAACCGGCCGCCGCTTTACACGGCAGGCCGACCAAGCGCGACCGGCGCACTATCGACAAACTTTCAGGTGGGGATTGAACAACTGTTCCATCGTCGCGTGCACACCGCCGTACTCGGTGGTGTGATCGTTGACGGCCCCGGACATGCAGATGGTCGTGGTGCCCGCGATCAGTACCAATGCGACCACCGATATTGCAAAGGTCAGTTTCACGGCACTCCCCTTGGGAAGATTCAGGATGGAAACGGGCAAATCAGGTGGAATTTAAAATGTCGGTAAGGCTTGCGTTAGATTAGGGTTAACGTGTCTTTTCCGACGCTTTATTGGAGGATAGGCCACTTGTCGGGCGCACTCAATCTCAATCTGATTGCGCCGCAAAAATGGTTGTAACCGGGCATTTCTTCCACCCGTCCTCGGTGCGAAAAGTTCCGGGAGAGGTGCTTGAAATGGGTCTTTCCGGCCCCATCTGCCGTTTCGATACGCGTTAATGCACCAAGTTGTGCACCAAGTTGTCTGTCGCAATTTTGCAACGCACAAATTGCGCTGGCTTTGACGCGTTGCCGCCACCGTTAGCTTTAACTTTTTAACGACTTTCAGCGACATGGAAAACACGCAAGAGAACCCGACGAGCCAGACTCCCACGCCCGCCGACGAAACCGCGCGCCAGGCCGCCGAGGCCGCAGCACCCCAGCAGGACGCGGCTGCAAACGCGGCTCCTGAAGCGCCGGTAACCGGTGCGGAAGCTGCATTGGCCGAAGCAGAAGCGAAGCTCGCCGAGCTGCAGGAAAGCTTCCTGCGGGCGAAGGCTGAGACTGAGAACGTGCGCCGCCGCGCCCAGGAAGATGTCGCCAAGGCCCATAAGTTCGCGATCGAAAGCTTTGCTGAGCATTTGCTGCCGGTGGTCGACAGCCTCGAAGCAGCGGTTGCCCACTCGTCCGACGACCTGCAAAAGGTCCGCGAAGGCGTTGAACTCACGCTGCGCCAGCTCACCGGCGCGCTGGAGAAGGGCCGCGTCGTCGCCCTGAACCCGGTCGGCGAGAAGTTCGACCCGCACCGTCACCAGGCTATTTCGATGGTGCCGGCCGATCAGGAACCGAACACCGTCGTTGCCGTACTGCAAAAAGGCTTCGTGATTGCCGACCGCGTGCTGCGTCCGGCCCTGGTGACCGTCTCGGCACCGAAGTAAGCATCACAAGCCGCGTCAAAAGCCGACTATCAGACGTTCCGCCTCACAGGCACCTTCATGGCAAACATTCCCGTCGACGCCACCGCGTTCATGCTTCACGGCGTGCCCACCTGGTTCTTCCTTTACCGAGGCAAGCGGCCCGGCCGGGCAACCGGCTGGCACGGCCTTGGGCAGTTCGAGGCGGCGGTCGCGGCCGCGCGGGAAAAGATCCGGGCGGCCAAGGCGGTTGGCAGCGCGACAAATGGTGAAAAAAGCGGCAAAAGTTCGGCCGATTGAAAAAAATTAAAGACCGCATCGCAAAAGAGGTCTTGAAAACGATGCGGACGCACTTATGTTGAGTGCAGGTAGGAATTGAGAGCGGATCGCCGTACCGCCAGATGGACAAAAACGGCGATTCCCGCAGCGATCAAAGTTAGGAGATTAGTAAAAATGGGCAAAATCATCGGCATCGACCTCGGCACGACCAATTCGTGCGTGGCGATCATGGAAGGCAATTCGGTCAAAGTGATCGAGAACTCGGAAGGTGCGCGCACCACGCCGTCGATCATCGCTTACATGGAAGACGGCGAAATTCTTGTCGGCGCACCGGCTAAGCGTCAGTCGGTCACGAACCCGAAGAACACGCTGTACGCCGTCAAGCGCCTGATCGGCCGCCGCTTCGAAGAAAAAGAAGTGCAGAAAGACATTAGTCTGATGCCGTACAAGATCATGAAGGCCGACAACGGCGACGCATGGGTCCAGGTGCGCGACGACAAGCTGGCTCCGCCGCAAATTTCGGCTGAAGTGCTGCGCAAGATGAAGAAGACCGCTGAAGACTACCTCGGCGAGCCGGTCACCGAAGCTGTGATTACGGTTCCCGCGTACTTCAACGACAGCCAGCGTCAGGCCACCAAAGACGCAGGCCGCATCGCCGGTCTGGAAGTGAAGCGGATCATCAACGAGCCGACCGCAGCCGCTTTGGCATTCGGTCTGGACAAGGCGGAAAAGGGCGACCGCAAGATCGCGGTGTATGACCTGGGCGGCGGTACGTTCGACGTGTCGATCATCGAAATCGCTGATGTCGACGGTGAAATGCAGTTCGAAGTGCTGTCCACGAACGGCGACACGTTCCTCGGCGGTGAAGACTTCGACCAGCGCATCATCGATTACATCATCGGCGAGTTCAAGAAGGAACAAGGTGTCGACCTGTCGAAAGACGTGCTCGCGCTGCAGCGCCTGAAGGAATCGGCTGAAAAGGCGAAGATCGAACTGTCGTCGAGCCAGCAAACCGAAATCAACCTGCCGTACATCACGGCCGACGCGTCGGGTCCGAAGCACTTGAACCTGAAAATCACGCGTGCGAAGCTGGAAGCGCTGGTTGAAGAGCTGATCGAACGCACGATCGAACCGTGCCGCACGGCGATCAAGGACGCAGGCGTGAAGGTCGGCGAGATCGACGACGTGATTCTGGTCGGCGGTATGACGCGTATGCCGAAGGTGCAGGACAAGGTCAAGGAGTTCTTTGGCAAGGAACCGCGCCGTGACGTGAACCCGGACGAAGCCGTGGCCGTTGGCGCCGCGATTCAAGGCCAGGTTCTGTCGGGCGACCGCACTGATGTTCTGCTGCTCGACGTGACCCCGTTGTCGCTCGGCATCGAAACGCTCGGCGGCGTGATGACGAAGATGATCAACAAGAACACCACGATCCCGACCAAGCACGCACAGGTCTACTCGACGGCTGACGACAACCAGGGCGCCGTGACGATCAAGGTGTTCCAGGGCGAACGCGAAATGGCAGCGGGCAACAAGCTGCTGGGCGAGTTCAACCTCGAAGGCATTCCGCCGGCGCCGCGTGGCACGCCGCAGATCGAAGTGAGCTTCGACATCGACGCGAACGGCATTCTGCACGTCGGCGCGAAAGACAAGGCGACCGGCAAGGAAAACCGCATCACGATCAAGGCGAACTCGGGTCTGTCCGAAGCTGAAATCGAAAAAATGGTGAAGGACGCCGAAGCGAACGCGGAAGAAGATCACAAGCTGCGTGAGCTGGCCGATGCCCGCAACCAGGGCGACGCGCTGGTCCACAGCACGAAGAAGGCGCTCACCGAATACGGCGACAAGCTGGAAGCCGCTGAGAAGGGAGCGATCGAAACCGCGCTGAAGGACCTCGAAGAAACGCTGAAGAGCAGCTCGAGCGACAAGGCCGCGATCGAAGCCAAGATCGAAGTGGTGGCCACCGCCTCGCAGAAGATGGGCGAGAAGATGTACGCCGACATGCAGGCTGCACAAGGTGCCGAAGCTGCGGCAGCGGGCGCGGCAGGTGCGGGTGCATCGGCGGGTGGTGCGAGCCAGCAGCAGGACGACGTGGTCGACGCCGAGTTCAAGGAAGTCAAGAAAGACTAAAGCCGGGTCGCAATTTGACCGTAAAGCCGCACACAGCAATGTGTGCGGCCCGGCTGCAAAACGGTTTGCTCCCGTCCGGGTGCATGAACCTGCAAAGCGGTTATCGCGCCTGGTGAGCCTTTTGGGGCTCTCCGGGCACATTTGTTTTATGGAGGGCGTTGTTTGAACCGCCTGAAAGCGGTGTGAACAACGGCCGGACGAGTCGCAAGACTCCAGCATTCAAGAGGAGTCACCGCGCCCCATTGCGCGAGTGGCGTTGAACCGATATGGCGAAACGGGATTACTACGAGGTTCTGGGCGTCGCAAAGAACGCGAGCGACGACGAAATCAAGAAGGCGTATCGCAAGCTTGCGATGAAGCACCACCCCGACCGCAATCCGGGCAACAAGGATGCGGAAGGGCATTTCAAAGAGGTGAAGGAAGCCTATGAAATGCTGTCGGACTCGCAAAAGCGTGCTGCGTACGATCAGTACGGCCACGCGGGCGTCGATCCGAACATGGGCGGAGCCGGTGCGCAAGGCTTCGGCGGTTTTGCCGATGCGTTCGGCGATATTTTCGGCGACATCTTCGGCCAGGCGGCCGGCGGTGCCGCACGCGGCGGTGGCGGCCGTGCCGGCCCGCAGGTGTATCGCGGCGCCGATCTGCGCTACAGCATGGAAATCACGCTGGAACAGGCCGCACACGGCTACGACACGCAAATTCGCGTGCCGAGCTGGGTGTCGTGCGAAATCTGTCACGGTTCGGGCGCGAAGCCCGGCACCAAGCCGGAAACCTGCCCGACCTGTAGCGGCTCGGGTTCGGTGCGGATGTCGCAGGGCTTCTTCAGCATTCAGCAGACCTGCCCGAAGTGCCACGGCACCGGCACCTATATCCCTGAGCCTTGCGGCCACTGCCATGGCGCGGGCAAAGTGAAGGAAACCAAGACGCTGGAAGTGAAGATCCCGGCAGGTATCGACGACGGCATGCGCATCCGCTCGGCCGGCAACGGTGAGCCGGGTATCAACGGCGGTCCGTCGGGCGATCTGTACGTCGAGATTCACATCAAGCAACACTCGGTGTTCGAACGCGACGGCGACGACCTGCATTGCCAGATGCCGATTCCGTTCACCACGGCGGCACTCGGAGGCGAAATCGAAGTGCCGACCCTCGCGGGCCGCGCGAGTTTCACGGTGCCGGATGGCACGCAATCGGGCAAGACGTTCCGTCTGCGTGGCAAGGGTATCAAGGGGCTGCGTTCGAGCATTGCCGGCGATCTGTACGTGCATGTGCAAGTCGAAACGCCGGTCAAGCTCACCGAGTCGCAGCGCGACCTGCTTCAGCAGTTCGAGAAGGCGCTGGTGGAAGGCGGTGCGCGGCACAGCCCGCAAAGCAAGAGCTGGTTCGACCGGGTGAAGAGCTTCTTCGATTAATAGCGGTTTGATTTGGCGGTAAGCATGACGGCAGATGAGCGCGACGCAGTTTTCGCGTTGCTCGACGATTGCGACGCGACGGCGGCGCGCCGTTCGAGTCGTCTGTACACGGGTTTTGTGCATGAACGGGTTTGCGCGGACGCCGCGCAGCTTGAAGTCGTGTGCGAGACTGCGGCCGCGGATACACGGCGCGGTTTGCATGCCGTCGTGCTCGCCGACTACGAGTTTGGCCGGTGCCTTCTCGGCGGCGGCCAAACTCACCCGGCATTGAAAGAAACGCAGCGTGGCGATGCCACGCTGCGTTTTTTATTATTTGAACGTTGCGAGAAACTGTCGCGCGACGACGTAGATGCGTGGCTCGTGGAACGCGACGGCGGCGCGGCCGAGGCGTCTGTGGCGGGCACGGCGAACGTGCGCGCGAGCGTCGATCCAAAGCAGTTCAACGAAGCGATCGACGCGATCCATGCCGCTCTGCGCGCGGGCGATTCATATCAGGTTAACTACACGTATCGGCTTGCTTTCGATGTATTCGGCTCGCCGACCGCGCTTTATCGGCGCCTGCGGGCCCGTCAGCCGGTGCCGTACGGTGCGCTGATCGCGTTGCCGGGCGACGAGTGGGTCTTGTCGTGCTCGCCGGAGTTGTTCATCGAGAAGGAAGGCGCCATGTTGCGCGCCCGGCCGATGAAAGGCACGGCGCCGCGATCAGCCGACCCCGTGGCCGATCGTCATGCCGCCGAGTTCCTTGCAAACGACCCGAAGAATCGCGCCGAGAACGTGATGATCGTCGATCTGTTGCGCAACGATTTGTCGCGCGTGGCGCAGACGGGCTCGGTCAATGTGCGGGCGCTGTTTTCGGTCGAACCGTATGCGTCGGTCTGGCAGATGACGTCGACAGTGCATTCGACGTTGCGCGCCGGCACGTCTTTCGCCCAGATCATGCGCGCACTGTTTCCATGCGGCTCGATCACCGGTGCGCCGAAGCATCGCACGATGCAATTGATCGACGAGCTCGAAAGCACGCCGCGTGGTCTTTACACAGGCGCGATCGGCTGGCTCGATGCGCCCTCAACCACCGCAAGCAACACCGCCTGCGGCGACTTCTGCCTGTCCGTCGCGATCCGCACGTTGACCTTAAGCCCGACTGCACAGCCGGGTGAGCTGCACGGCAAGATGGGCGTAGGCGCGGGCATCGTGCTCGACAGTGTCGCCGCCGACGAATATGCGGAGTGCCAATTGAAGGCCAGCTTTCTGACCGGCGCAGAGCCGGGTTTCGATCTCTTCGAAACGATGTACGCGACGCGGGAAGAGGGCGTGCGCCATCTGTCGCGCCATCTCGCACGGCTCTCGGCGAGCGCCGCGACGCTGGGTTTCAAACTCGACGATGAAAACGAAATTCGCGCGCAAATCGCAGAGAAATGTGCGGCGTTGCCAGCGCAAACCCCGCACCGTATGCGCCTCGCGCTGAGCAAAAATGGCACGGCACAAATAACCGCGGCATTGCTGACGCCGCTGGCCGATTCCACCGTCGGCGTGCTGCTTGGGCCGGACCACGCGTTCCCCGCGATGCTCGCCAATGATCCGTTGCTGCGGCACAAAACCACGCGCCGCGCCGAATATGATCGCGGCTGGCGCGAAGCGGAAGCGAAGGGTGCTTTCGACACGCTGTTCTTTAACGAGCGCGGCGAGTTGACCGAAGGTGGTCGGTCGAACGTGTTTGTGAAGCTGACGGGACGGTGGTGGACGCCGCCGCTAACGTCGGGCGTACTGCCCGGGATCATGCGGGCCGTGCTGCTAGAGGATTCAGACCTTCACGCGGCTGAACGCGTGTTGACTCGGGCCGATGTGCAAAATGCCGAAGCGCTTCTCGTGTGCAACGCACTGCGAGGCGCGGTACAGGCGCACGTGCTGGGCTAAGGTAGGGCTAAGGCTAAGGCCAGTCGCAATGCCGGCTTTGGGCGTTGCGTGCCGCCGCGGCGGCTCAACTGTGGCGAACGTGCAGCAAGCGGGCCATCCATCCGGACAGGCGTGCGCGCCAAGTGGATTCCCGCACGTCATGCGGTGCGGTAGCGTGGTTGCGGATTCCCGCTACGTCGATCAGGCAAAAGGGGCTCATGGTCATCTCTCTTCGGCAAGCGGCAAGGCCGCGTTAACAAGGTAGACGAAGATAGACGACCAGGTTTTCAGACGATATAAGACGGGTCCCAAAACAGGACAAAACAAGACAAACACGCCAAACGGGTGCAATCACGCCCGATCGACGTAATCCGCTATCAGACCGCGTAGTTAGAACGTGTGCTCCGGCCCCGGGAACGCGCCGTCCTTCACGGCACGCACATACGCTTCCACGGCAGCCTGGATGTTCGGCTGCCCCTGCATGAAATCCTTCACAAAGCGCGGCCGCTTGCCGGGGAAAATCCCCAGCATGTCGTGCAGCACCAGCACCTGACCCGAGCAGTCGAGGCCCGCACCGATACCGATTGTCGGAATCCGCAATTGCTTCGTGACTTCGCTCGCGAGCAGCGTTGGGATCGCTTCCATGACGATCAGTTGGGCACCCGCATCCTGCACGGCGAGCGAGTCGCGCAACAACTGGCTCGCGCCTGCCTCGGTCTTGCCCTGCACCTTGAAGCCGCCAAACGCATGCACCGATTGCGGTGTGAGGCCGACGTGCGCGCACACCGGAATCGACCGTTCGACCAGAAAGCGCACCGTGTCCGCGAGCCACTCACCGCCCTCGAGCTTCACCATCTGCGCGCCGGCGCGCATGAGTTCCACCGAGCTCCTGAAGGCGTCCTCCCGCGTGCCATACGTGCCGAACGGCAGGTCGGCTACCACCAGCGCCGAGGGCCGCGCCCGCGCCACGCTCGCCGTGTGATACGCGATGTCGGCGAGCGACACCGGCAGCGTGGTCGTCTGGCCTTGCAGCACGTTGCCGAGCGAGTCGCCGATCAACAGCACGTCGACGCCCGCGCGATCCAGCAGCGCGGCGAAGCTCGCGTCGTAACAGGTCAGCATGGCGATCTTTTCGCCGGCGTCGCGCATCGCCTGCAGTTTCGGCACGGTGATGGCGTTCCGGCTCGTTTCCTGCAAATAGGTCATGGGGAAATCCGTTGGAAAGAAGAGGGCGCGCGCCGCTTAAAGCGACGTGCCTTTGACAAAGAATTCCTTGCGGCCACGCATGGTTTCGATGCGTTCGGCGAGCAGTGCAAGGTCCGCGTCCGAGTCGAGCGGATTCAGATGTTCAGCGTTGACCGTCAGCACCGGCGCGCCGTCATAGTGATAGAAAAACTCGTTGTAGGCGTCGCACAGCGCGTGCAGATACGCATCGGAAATCTGCAGTTCCATTGGCACGGCGCGCTTCTGGATGCGCGCGAACAGCACTTCAGGGCTGGCTTGCAGGTAGACCACGAAATCCGGCGCCGGCGCGCTCACGTCGATTCGAGCGGCGAGGGCGCGATAAAGCTGCCACTCGTCTTCCTGCAGTGTCAGACGCGCGAAGATGTCGTTCTTCTGCGTCATGAAATCGGCGATCAGCGGTGTGCCTGCCACATGCGCGGCCACCACGTTCTGGGCTTGCTGCGCGCGTTGCAATGCGAAGTGCAATTGCGTCGGCAGCGCATAACGCGCGCTGTCGCGATAAAAGCGCTCGAGAAAGGGATTGTCCTGCGGCCGCTCGAACAGTTCGTGCATCGACCAGCGCTGTGCGAGCCGCCGTGCGAGTGAGGTCTTGCCGACGCCGATCGGCCCTTCGATCGCGAGATAGCCGAACGGCGGCCGTAGATGCGGCGCGGTGACGGTGAGCGGCGGCGAATTCATTCGCAACGGCCCTTGTCCGCAGCAGGGGCGCCAGCAGTCATTGCATTGAGCATTGGACAGTGGCAGGGGCTCTTCACCTTTTCTATGCGTTGATCGCTCACGCCGTCAAGCAGCGCCTCGGCACGGCCGTGTTGCGGGATGATCAGCGCTGCGTCGATCTCGACGAGCGGCACGAGTGCAAAGGCGCGTTCGATCAAACGCGGATGCGGCACGATCAGATCGGCTTCGTCGATCGATTGATCGCCGAAGAGCAGGATGTCCAGATCGAGCGTGCGCGGGGCGTTGCGAAACGGCCGTTCACGGCCGAATTGATGCTCGATCTTGTGGCACAGCGCAAGCAGATGCCGCACGGGGAGCGTCGTATCAACCTTCACGACGCAGTTGAAATAATCATCGCCGCCCGCGTCGATCGGGGCGGTGCGATACAGGCTCGACTTGGCGAGCACGGTGATGGTGTGCTGTTGGGCCAGGCACACCACCGCGTCTTTCAGGGTCTGGCGCGCGTCCCCGAGATTCGCGCCGAGGCCGAGATAAGCAACCGTCATGGCATAACTTCCTGCGACTATCGTTCGACGGCAACAGCGAACGCTGTGTCAGTCTTCGTGCGAGCCGTCATGGCCCGCGTCGTTGGCTGTGCGTTCGGCTGGCGTACCGCCCTCCATTCCCTCGCCCGGTTTGCGGGTTCTGGCGCCACTGCTGCGCCGCCGTCGTTTTCTGGGGCTCCGGTCCTTCCCGCCTTGCGTGAGCAGAGTCTCACGCGCAGCGACGTCTCCTTCGATGAACTCCGTCCACCACGCACCGACCGACTCATCGAGTTCGCCCGATTCGCAGCGCAACAGGAGGAAATCATACCCCGCTCTAAATCTTTGGTGTTCCAGCAGCTTCAGCGCGCTTCTTCCCGAGCGTTTTTCGAGGCGCAGCTGCAGGCCCCAGATCTCGCGCATATCCGACGAAAAGCGCTTGTGGATCGCGAGCTTCTCGGTTTGCATGTCGAGGACCTCGTCCATCGCGCGATGCAGGGCCGGCACCGGATATTCGCCGTTCGCTTCAAATTGTTGCCAGCGCGTCTGTACGTCGTGCCACAGCAGCGTGGCGAACAGGAAACCCGGCGAAACCGGCTTGCCGGCTCGCACCCGGGCGTCCGTGTTGGTCAGCGCGAGCGTGATGAATTTCTCGCCGATCGGCTGCTCCAGCACCACGTCGAGCAGCGGCAGCAGACCGTGATGCAGGCCTTCCTGGCGCAGACGTTTCAAACAGGCGAGCGCGTGGCCCGACAGCATCAGCTTGAGCATCTCGTCGAACAGACGAGCGGCCGGCACGTTGTTGATCAGATCGGCCATTTTGGCGATCGGTGCACGGGTCTGGTCTTCGATCTCGAAGTCGAGCTTGGCGGCAAAACGCACCACGCGCAGCATGCGCACCGGATCCTCGCGATAACGCGTGGCCGGGTCGCCGATCATGCGCAACAGGCGAGTGCGCATGTCGGCCATGCCGTTGTGATAGTCCAGCACGGTTTGCGAGGCCGGATCGTAGTACATCGCGTTGATCGTGAAGTCGCGGCGCGTGGCGTCTTCGTGCTGTTCGCCCCAGACGTTGTCGCGCAGCACGCGGCCGCTGGCGTCCACCGCATGCGTGCGGCGGTCGAGCTCGTCGCGCTTCAGGCGGCGCGGCGGCGCTGCGTCGGCTGCGGGCGGATCGACCAGCGCGCGGAACGTCGAGGTTTCGATGATTTCCTGACCGAACTGCACATGCACGATCTGAAACCGGCGGCCGATGATGCGGGCGCGGCGGAACAGCTTCTGCACCTGTTCGGGCGTGGCGTCGGTCGCGACGTCGAAGTCTTTCGGCTTGATGCCGAGCAGGAGATCGCGCACCGCACCGCCGACGATAAACGCGCGATGCCCCGCTTCCTGCAGGCCCTCGGTGACGCGAATCGCGTTCCTCGAGATCAGCGACTGATCGATGCCATGCACGTCGTGCGGAATGATGACCGGCACGTCGGGGTCCTGCACGGTTTTGGCGGCCGGGCGTGCCGCTTTGCGGCGTGCTTTGCTGGCGCTGGACGCGTTGCGTGCCGGTGCCTCGCCGGCTTCGTCTGCTTCGGCTTCGGCTGGTGTGGTGTCGTCAGCGGGTGCCGAGTCCTGGCCGAATAGCTTGCGGATAAGTTTTTTGATCACGAGGGTTGAAAGAGTTCGAGGGTGCGCCAGCCTTTGGCCTGCGCATGGGCGCGCAATGTGTCGTCGGGATTGGTCGCGATCGGATCGGTGACCTTTTCGAGCAGCGGGATGTCGTTGTGCGAGTCGCTATAGAAATAGCTGTGCTCGAAGTCGCTCCAGGTTTTGCCGAGGGATGCGAGCCACGCCTCGGTACGGACGATCTTGCCTTCCTTATAGCTCGGCGTGCCGGTGGGGCGGCCGGTGTAAGGCGAATGCGGCTGGCCGTCGACGGTTTCCGCTTCGCAGGCGATCAGCGCATCGACGCCGAACGCCTGCGCGATCGGGCGGGTGATGAATTCGTTGGTCGCGGTGACCACGCAGCAGAGATCGCCGGCTTCACGGTGTTCCCTGACCAGCTCCAGCGCGACCGGGAAGATCGCCGGCTTGATCACTTCATGCATGTACCGCGCGTGAAGGTCGGCAAGCTGGGCGCGCGTGTACTTTGCGAGCGGCGTGAGCATGGCGATCAGATAAGCGTGAATGTCGAGCTTGCCAGCTTTGTAGTCAGCGAAAAAGCGGTCGTTTTCACGAGCGAAATTTTCCGCATCGACCATGCCTTGTTGCACCATGAAGCGGCCCCATTCGTGGTCGCTGTCAGTGGGAATGAGCGTGTGATCGAGGTCGAAGAGTGCGAGGTTAGCCATGGGGGCCTATTTTACTTGAAGCGGCGGCGGGGGACGCGGATGAGGCGGCGGCTGACGCGGCGGGTGACGCAGATGACACAGATGAAGCGGGCGCCGTTCGCCGATCGTCCGCGTCGGGCGAGGCCAGCATCGTGCGTAGAAGCGGCAGCGTGACCGCGCGTTTCTGTTCGAGCGAGAAGCGGTCGAGCGCGTCGAGCAACGCCATCAGGCTCGGCATGTCGCGGCGAAAATGCGTAAGCAGATAGGCGGGGACGTCGTCGGCGAGCATGATGCCGCGCTCGCGCGCCGCGTGTTTCAGCACCGCGGCCTTACCTTCGTCCGGCAGTGGCGCGAGGTGAAACACGAGGCCCCAGCCGAGGCGCGTGCGCAGATCTTCGCGCACCGTCATGCCGATCGGCGGCGCATTGCCCGCCGCGACGAGCGCGCTGGTGGGGTGCGCGCGCACTTCGTTGAACAGGTTGAACACGGCAATCTGCTGCGCCGCGGACAGGCCATCGCAATCGTCGATCGCATACAGCGCGACGCGCGGGTCGAACGTGAAGGCGGCGAGGCTGCTCTGCGGACCGGCAAAGCGCGCATGGCCTGGCGGCGCTTCGTGGACCAGCGCCTGCAGCAGATGCGTGCGGCCGCTGCCGGCTTCGCCCCAGATGTAGAAGGTGCGATCGGCCACTGGCCCGGCCGCGAGCGCATTGTCGAGCTCGCGCAGCCGCGTGACCAGCTCGGCGTTGGCGCCGGCGAAGAAATTGTCGAATGTCGATGGCGGCGGGGTGCCGAGATCGAGCGTCAGTTGACGAAGCACAGTAGGTTAATGCCGAAAATGAGGCTTAGGCCGCAAATGACCCGAATCTCGGGCCCTGAAACGTCAATAAATAGTCAATGAGCAGTCAGTGACTCAGTTGTTGTAAAGCGTGCTCGCCAGATAGCTTTGACGCAACTCGCGCATCGCTACGGACAGAATGGCGCTGACCGGCAGCGCCAGCAACACGCCGAAAAAGCCGAATAACTGACCGAACGCGAGCAACGCGAAGATTACCGCGAGCGGGTGCAGGCCGATCCGTTCGCCGACCAGGCGCGGCGTGAGATAAAAGCTCTCCACGATCTGGCCGACACCGTAAATCAGCGCGACCGCGCCGAAGCCGTACCAGTCGCCGAACTGTAACAGTGCTGCAAGCAACGCCAGCGCGAGCCCGGTTGCAAAACCGATGTATGGGATGAACACAGCGAGGCCCGTGAAAATACCCACCGGCAGCGCGATCTCGAAGCGAGCGACGGTCAGCGCAATCGCATAATAGACCGCGAGTACCGCCATCACGAGCAACTGGCCGCGCAGGTATTGCGACAGCATCTGGTCCATGTCGTGCGCGAGTTGCAGCGTCTTGTCGAGCCAGCGGCGCGGCACCACGATCTGCATGCGCGCGAGCATGCGATTCCAGTCGTACAACAGATAAAACAGCACGAGTGGCACCATAACGAGGTTGCCGACCACCGTTATCATCACGTTGCCGCTGGTGCGGATCGAGGTCCATGCATACTGCGCGACCTGTTGTGCGCTGCCTTCGAGCTGCCCCATCACGAGATCGCGGATACTGGCGAAATCGAGCGAGTCGGCGAGGCCCAGCAGCGCAAGCTTGGGTTGCAGCCAGGCGCTCACGTGCGCGAACAGCACGGGCACCTGCTGCTTCAACTGCGGAACTTCTTTCTGGATGACGGCCAGCACGAGCAGCACGAGCAGCGTCATCAGCAACGAAAACAGCAGCATCATCAGCAAGGCGGCGAGTCCGCGCGGCACACGCCGGCGCACCATCCACGCGACGCCCGGTTGCAGAATGTACGCGAGAATGGCGCCGAGCAGGAACGGCGTGAGGACCGGGCTCAGTAGCCAGAGCAGAATGCCGACAACCAATGCGATCGCCAGCCAGATGAAGGCGCGGCGCTGTACGGGCGTCAGGATCGAGGAGTTCTGTTGCAAAGTTGTTTCCCTGGTGTCGTCGCGACCGCAAGATTCAGGATGATTCAAATTCCAGCCAGACGGCCGGCATCGGGTAAAATCGCATTTTACCGACCTTCGAGCTCTTCCCCATGAATCAACCGAAATCCGCCCAGCATTCAACTGATTCGGCCCAAGGTTTGTCGTATCGCGACGCCGGCGTGGACATCGACGCGGGCGACGCCCTTGTCGACGCGATCAAGCCCTTTGCCAAAAAGACGATGCGCGACGGCGTGCTGGGCGGCATCGGCGGGTTTGGCGCGCTGTTTGAAGTGCCGAAGAAGTACAAGGAACCGGTGCTGGTTTCGGGCACGGACGGCGTCGGCACCAAGCTGCGCCTCGCGTTCCAGCTGAACAAACACGATACGGTCGGCCAGGATCTGGTGGCGATGAGCGTGAACGACATTCTGGTGCAGGGCGCCGAGCCGCTGTTCTTCCTCGATTATTTCGCTTGCGGCAAGCTGGACGTCGGTACGGCGGCGACGGTCGTGAAGGGTATCGCGCATGGCTGCGAACTGTCCGGCTGCGCGCTGATCGGCGGCGAGACGGCGGAAATGCCCGGCATGTATCCGGACGGCGAATACGATCTGGCCGGTTTTGCGGTCGGCGCGGTGGAAAAGAGCAAGATTATCGACGGCAGCACGATCGCACCGGGCGATGTGGTGCTGGGTTTGGCTTCGAGCGGTATTCATTCGAATGGTTTTTCGCTGGTGCGCAAGATCATCGAGCGTGCACAGCCTGATCTGAACGCGGATTTCGATGGCCGTTCGTTGGCCGACGCGTTGATGGCGCCTACGCATATTTATGTGAAGCCCTTGCTGGCCTTGATGCAGCAGATCGCTGTCAAGGGTATGGCCCACATCACCGGCGGCGGGCTGGTCGAGAATATTCCGCGCGTTCTGCGTGAGGGTCTGACCGCTGAGCTGGATCACCGCGGCTGGCCGATGCCGCCGCTGTTCTCGTGGCTGCAGAAGCACGGTGGCGTGGCGGATGCGGAAATGCACCGTGTGTTCAACTGCGGGATCGGGATGGCGGTGGTTGTTTCCGCTGCTGATGCCGATGTGGCGATCGCGTCTTTGTCGGCGGCTGGCGAGCAGGTCTGGAAGATCGGCGTGATTCGCGAGAGCGCGGCCGGTGAAGCTCAGACGGTAGTCGTCTAACCAGCCAGCTTGATCAAAGGCTGGTTTGCCTGCGCGACGTACAGAAAGACAACGCTGCGTGGGTAAAAGCCTCAAATCAACTCTTCTATTAAGCTGACGACCTGCGCAGTCGCGCTGGGATCGCCGCAATCAACAGCAACCCGCTCCTTCATGCTGCGCAGCCACGTGAGCTGCCGCTTGCACAATTGCCGGGTAGCAAAGACCCCCTTGTCCCGCATGGTCGAATAGTCGACCGCCCCGTCCAGATATTCCCAGACCTGCCGGTATCCCACGCAGCGCATGGATGGCATCTCGGGCAACAAATCCCCGCGTTCGCGCAATTTCACGACTTCGTCGATAAAGCCGTTGGCCAGCATGGCGTCGAAGCGCTTTTCGATGCGTGCATGCAGCACGCTCCGCTCGGATGGCTCGAGCGCTATAGGCACGAAGCGCCACGCCAAAGCGGCGTCATCCGTTCGAGTGGGCGCCGCCAACAAAGCGGACATCGCTTGCCCCGTCAGCATAAAAACTTCGAGCGCCCGCTGAATTCGCTGCGAATCGTTTGGCGCGAGGCGCGCAGCCGTGACGGGATCGACAGCGGCGAGCCGCGCATGTAGCGCCGGCCAGCCGTCACGTGCGGCGTCGGCATCAAGCGTCGCACGCACGTCGGTATCGGCGCCGGGCAGGTCGTTTAGCCCCTGCGTGAGCGCCTTGTAGTACAGCATGGTGCCGCCGACCAGCAAGGGCAGCCGCCCGCGTGCGCTGATCTCGCTGATCAGGCGCAACGCGTCGCTGCGAAACTCCGCCGCCGAATATGCGTCCGCCGGATCGACGATATCGATCAGGTGGTGCGGCGCCACCGTGCGTTCTTCTGGCGTCGGCTTGGCGGTGCCGATATCCATCTCGCGATAGACCAGCGCCGAATCGATGCTGATGATTTCCACCGGCCGCCGTGCGGCCAGCGCCAGCGCGGCAGCGGTTTTGCCGGATGCCGTCGGGCCGAGCAGGCAAGGGATCGGCGCGGGCGTGCTTGACGTGCTTGAAGTCATAGGCAAGACGGCGCGCGCCGAGAAAGCGTAATCAGGCGCACCGTCATTGCCCACGCATGAACAGCCGATCGAGATCGGACAGCGTCAACTGATACCACGTCGGACGCCCGTGGTTGCATTGGTCGGCGCGCTCGGTCGCCTCCATCTGGCGCAGCAGCGCGTTCATTTCATCGAGCGTCAAACGCCGGTTCGCGCGCACCGCGTGATGGCACGCGAGTGTGCCGAGCAGCTCGTGCTGACGCTCGGTCAACACGCGAGAGCCGCCGAACGCATGCAGGTCGGAGAGGACCGCGCGTGCCAGCGCCTGCAGATCGGCGTCTTTCAGCAATGCGGGCACGGCGCGGATCGCGAGCGTGGTCGGCGACAGCACGGCGAGGTCGAAACCGAGCGCGTCCAGCGTGTCGCGCTCTTCTTCGACCGTGCCGATTTCGATCGGATCGGCCTGCATCGTTTGCGGGATCAGCAGCGGCTGCACGGCAATCGTGCGATCGGCGAGAGCGTTCTTGAACTGCTCGTACAGGATGCGCTCGTGCGCGGCGTGCATGTCGACAATCACGAGTCCGTGCGCGTTTTGCGCGAGCACATAGATGCCGTGAATCTGGCCGAGCGCGAAGCCGAGCGGTTGCTCGTCTGAGGCATTGAACGCGGGCGATGCGTATGGCGCTGAGGTGTTGTACGGGGACGGCGCTTCTGCGGCCGAGTCGCGCGCATCGAACAACGTCGCGCCTTCCGCTGTGCCGATGTTCGTGTCTCTACGGCCGAACAGCGCGTCGTAGAACGCCAGCGGTTGCGCAACCGGCAGCGTGCCCTGCGTCATGCGCGCCTGACGCATCCAGGTATTGCCGGGCTGCGAGGATCCGAATCCGCTGCCCGTTCCGCCTTGCATCCCGCTTCCCATTCCACTACCGAGGCCGCCTGCGCCGGTGCCGAAGCCACCGCCGCTTCCAGCGCCCGCACCGCCCAGCGGCGTAGCGCCGAACGAAGCCGGCCCACCCGCCGACGCTTCCAGATGCGCCGCATGCCCACCGGCGGTTGTTTCCGGCGACGCGCCCGCGTGCCGCGCCAACGCACGCTGCACGGCATGAAACACGAACTGGTGAATCGAACGGGAATCGCGAAACCGCACTTCGATTTTGGACGGATGCACGTTCACATCGACCGCTTCTGGCGGCAGATCGAGAAACAGCACGTAGGACGGATAGCGGTCGCCGTGCAGCACGTCTTCGTAGGCGGCGCGCACGGCGTGCGTGAGCAGCTTGTCGCGCACGAAGCGGCCATTGACGAAGAAATACTGCTGATCGGCGCGTCCACGGCTCGCGGTCGGCAGGCCGGCGCAGCCGTAGACAGCGAGCGGTCCGGCGGATTCGTCGAGCGGCAAATGAGCCGTCGCAAAGGTTTCGCCAAGAATCTTCGCGACCCGCGCGGGCGGCTCGCTGGCGTTCCAGTGTTCGACCGCCTTACCGTTATGCAGGACCGAAATCGCCACATCCGGCCGCGCCAGCGCCGCGCGGCGAATCTGTTCGAGGCAATGGCCGAGTTCGGTCTGCTCGCTTTTCAGGAATTTGCGGCGCGCGGGCGTATTGAAGTACAGCTCGCGGACTTCGATCGTGGTGCCCTGGGTGCCGGCGGCGGGACTCAGCACACCCGTTTGTGCGTCGACGCGCACGGCATGCGGCGCGTCAGCCGTGCGGCTCGTGATGCTCATCTGCGCGACCGACGCAATCGACGCCAGCGCTTCGCCGCGAAACCCCAGCGTGGCGACCGCTTCGAGTTCGGCAAGCGAGCGGATCTTGCTGGTCGCGTGACGCATCAGCGCGAGCGCGAGTTCGTTTTCGGGGATGCCGCAGCCGTCGTCGGTGATCGAGATGCGTTTGACGCCACCCTCGTCGAGCAGGATGCGCAGCGTCTGCGCGCCGGCGTCGAGCGCATTTTCCAGCAATTCCTTGACCACCGAGGCCGGCCGCTCGACCACTTCGCCGGCGGCAATCTGGCTGATCAGCTGATCGGGCAGGGGCTGGATCGCCCGCAACGGGCGTGGGACGGGCGTGGCGGCGGAAACTGCGGCCGCGTCGGCGGTGCCGGCAGGCGTTTCGGAGAATTCTGACATGGCGAAATTATAGCGATTTGGCGCGAGCAGATTTTTAATCGCAACCGGGCACTTTCGGTATGATGACGCGGTCAATTTCCGGCGGCGAGCACGCGCTCGCTGCGCTTCGCCCGCAGGGCCGTTCGCGCGGCCGCTCCCGCTACGTTCACATTCCCTTAATAAAGGACGCTTTTTGGACACGTTGCTACACTTCGTCAACCTTGTCTTGCATATCGACAAGTTTCTGGGCGACTTCATTCACGTGTACGGCACCTGGGTCTACGCGGTGCTGTTTCTTATCGTGTTCTGTGAAACCGGCCTGGTCGTTCTGCCCTTTCTGCCGGGCGATTCCCTACTGTTCATCGGCGGCGCCTTCTGCGCGAGCGGTGAAATGAATCTCGGCCTGCTGATCGTGCTGCTGCTTGTTGCGGCGGTTGCCGGCAATACGGTCAACTACACGATCGGGCGGGCCATCGGGCCACGGGTGTTCAATTCGCACATCCCTTTCCTTGAGCGTTTCCTCGATCGCGCCGCGCTGCAGAAGACTCATAACTTCTATGAAAAGCATGGTGGCAAGACGATCGTGCTGGCGCGTTTTATTCCGGTGGTGCGCACCTTCGCGCCGTTCGTTGCCGGCGCCTCTGAGATGACGGTGAGCCGGTTCCAGCTTTTCAACATCCTCGGCGCGCTGTTGTGGGTATTGCTGCTGGTGTTGCTCGGCTACTTCTTCGGCAACATTCCGTTCATCCGTCAATATCTGAATGTGATCGTGCTGGTGGGTATCGGCGCGGCCGTGGTGCCGGTTGTGCTTGGCGCACTGTGGAAGATGACGCGCAAGAACGCATCCAAGGCGGGCGGCCGCTGACGTTTCGCGTTGCGTGTAGCAGACGAACAAACGGCGTCGCGAATCTCGCGACGCCGTTTTTATTTTACGGTCCTGATTCCGGTGAGCCGGACCGCTGAGGCAGCAAAAAAACGCTTCACCTTCGCGAACGTCAACCTCAGTCCGGAGACCTAAGCCCTGATCGTGCTCAACTGACTATACGCGGCGCAAGCGGTGTTTCCGGAGTCGGATAACCTGCATCCTTGAAGGTCTGGATGATCGTGCGGTTGGTGTCGAAGTAGACCTGCCAGTAATGGTCGGTGTGCGTGTAGGGCCGCACGCATAGCAACGGTCCTTCCGGCGTGAAGCTCAGCACTTCGATATCCGGCGCAGGGCTTTCGGCCACGTTCGGAATCTGCGTGACGGCCGCCTTCAGCCGGCTCATCGCATCCGTAGGGTCGACGCCGTTGGCGATCTTTGCCGTCAGCTCGACGCGCCGTACTGGCAATGCGCTGTAGTTCGAGATCGTGTCCGAAAAGATCTTGTTGTTGCCGATGATGGTTGTCACGTTGTCTGGCGTCACGATGGTCGTGCCGAACAGCCCCAGTTCCGAGACCGTGCCCGTGACGCCGCCCGCCATGACAAAATCGCCCACCTTGAACGGGCGCAGTACCTGCATGAAGATGCCTGCCGCGAAGTGGGCGAGCAAGCCGCCCCACGCAGTGCCGATCGCAAGACCGAGGCCAGCGAGCAATGCGGCGAACGAGGTAGTCTGGACGCCGAACACCTGCAGAATCGCGAGAATCAGCAGCAGGTTCAGCAGTGCGCCGAGAATCGAACCGAGGTAATGAGCGAGAGTTGGATCGACGTGGCCGTTTTTCGCCAGCAGTTTGCGAAGCAAGCCGGTAATCAGGCCAATGACCCAGCGGCCGACGACCCACAACACGATCGCGCCGAGTACCTTGGTGCCAAGGTCGATGCCTCGGGTCATGATGAACACGCGTACGGTATCGAGATCCAAGATGTTCCTCGCTGGTTAAGTTGCCTTCGACTGATTGAACGGCGGGAGTGCAATACAGCGGCAAATGCCCAGTGGCGGGCGCAAACGGTAACTCTCGATCTTCGGGAGTTATACGCGACGGCGCGCGCATACGCAAGGTCCGTTCCTGACGATGATGCGGATTGCGTAACGAGGAGAAAGTGGGCCGCGTGGCGTTACATCGGCAGATGCGATTCGGAATACGAGGACGTGCGTATGACCAGCGTGTTCTTGTGCGTTTTGGCGGGGCGCGTGCGACGTAACACGTACTGCCACGCCAATGCGGCAATGGCTGCCAGCACATACGCACTGGCGCGTTCGAAGAATGCGCTCGACGAACTGAACTTGCCATAGCGGTTCTGTGCATCGGCGAACACGAGAAAGGTCAGCGCGGCATCGAGCAGCAAGGCGGCCGAAGCCAGCGCGACGAAAACGTGGGCACCATTGAGCTCGGCGCCGGGTACGAGCCGGTTGCACAGATGACATGCACTCAGCACGATAGCCAGAAAAGCAAGGTTCGAGACGAGGCTGAACAGGAAATTGGTCATGTTGACGGAATGAAAGCGCAGGGATCTGCGGTGTTGCCAGAGCGTCTGCTCACGCAGAGTTGCAGCGTGATTCGCAGAACCGGCGGCGATCATTGCACGTCTTTATATCTCAATAAATATCAATGTTCGGAGTCCGTTGTATCTGTCCCGTATCGAAGAAGCGTGATGTAAGAGGGGCCTCATGGTTGCGTGGGACATTGTGATAGGCGCTGTGAGAATAACGGCAGCGAGATCCGCGGGTAAGCCGTACGGTATTACCGAGGCTACCCGTCAATCTCGACCTCCGACTCGCATTCGACGGGCACGTTTAGCGGAAGCGCCACGCCGATCGCTGAACGGGCGTGTATTCCGATGTCCGGCCCGAACAGTTCAATGATGAGATCTGAGAAGCCATTCGCGATCCGCGGCATCTGGTCGAAACCGGGCGCAACGTTGATCATCGCAAAGACACGTAGCCAGGCTGTAATCCGATCCAGGTCTCCGAGCGCCTTCTGAAGACTCGCCAATTGAGCGAGCGCAACAAGGCGTGCCGCTGCATAGCCTTCGTCCGGGGAAACCTCTGCGCCAACCTTGCCGACCGGTTGGGCAATGGTTCCGTCCGGGTTCAGGGGTACGTGTCCAGATACAAAAACCCGCGTACCTCTTACGCGCACCCATGCAAACGGCAATGACATGCTCACATTTTTCGGCATCTGGAGCGCCTGCGGCAAAGACAATCCCATTTCCTCAAGCTTTGCTTCGATCCTTGCCATGATTGCCTCCTCGACGTCCTGCAAAAGATATCCGCTCCGTGCGGAGCACACTCGTCGCGCCCAACGAGGTCGCCGTAATCCTGATGCGACGCGCTTCATCCTGTGTGCCGTGCCGCGCGCCGGTCCTACGCGCGGGCATTTCTTATTTCTGACTTGCCTCCGTTCCGCGTTTGCCCGGTTACCTCGACGCTGCCTGATTAGCCGCCAATGCGGCACCCAGTTCTTCGTCGGTCAGTGCGGGAGCGGAAGTGAACGCAAACAGATCGCCCCATTGCAGGACCCATTCCGCGAGCCCGCTCGTATCCGTCGCTTCGACGATTGCTACGCCACTCAATTCACCGATTGCGTGCCAGCGTCCCAACATCGTGACGTTGTCCGGCGGGCGACCTCCGGTTTTCATGAAGCGCTCGATTGCGGGCTGTTGCATCGCCGGCTCGCCCTTCCATTGAACAATGAACTTCATAGCAGACCTCTACGCAAGATTGGCGGCACCGGTTCGTGGCATGCCTGCACCGTCCAAACGCCGCGGCGTCGCGACACTTCGGCGCTCCCGATGCCAGCATGGAACTGCCCACACTTTCCACGCGAACGGCATGAGGCCACGAGGCGTTCAAATCATGATAGGCGAGCAGGCATGTCAAGGAGGTTCGAATGCGACGTCGCGGCGAATAATCAGGCGCGAAGAGATTGCCGCGGTATCTATCATCTGACCATAGCGTCGATTCGCGCCGCGGTGGAATCGATATCACAAGCGATGAAAATGAGGCCGTGAAAAGAGCTTGGCCCGTGCGAATTAACACCTACTATTGTGGCTTGGATCTCGCTTCTCTTTGATGTCTCCGACGAAGCGTATAGCGTCCGTTCGACTACGTTGTACACATGCCTTAGCCCACTATTTGCAGACACCCGAGCGGTCCGGGATATTGATTGAGCGGAGGGCGGAATCATGCTTCCAGACATCCTTCACAATCATCGGAAGCCACTCACCCATAGTGGAACCGAAGCGGATTTTCTGTCGGGCGTAACCCGTGACGACGTCGAAGAGGCGTCGCGCGTGCTCAGCAAGGAAGCTGTTCGCCCGCCTCTGCTGTCTTGCACTTGCGCAGAGCCATCCGGTGACCGGTCGATATGGGTCAAGCCTGAGAACCTGCAGCCGCGTGGATCGTTCAAGATACGTTGTTCGCTGAACGCGATCTCCAACCTCGAGCCGGCTCGGCTATCGAAAGGGATCTATACGGCGAGCACCGGCAATTTCGCACTCGGCTTGACGCATGCCGCGCGTGCGCGTGAGGTGGACGTTAGGGTCTATGTCACGGAAACCGCTGCGAAAAGCAAGATCGCCGCACTTCGCGAACTGGGTGCGGAAGTCATCGAAACGAGTTTCGACAAATGGTGGGCGATCCTGTGCGGGGAAACGCCTGACGGCGAAAACGGCACCTTCGTTCATCCATGCTCGGGCCGCGATGTCATCGTCGGAAACGCCACCATCGGACAGGAGATTTTCGAGGATCTGCCGAACGTGGACGCGATTCTGGTGCCCTTTGGCGGTGGGGGACTCATGACCGGGATTGCGCTGGCGCGCACGCTGTGGGGTTCTCCCGCGAAGGTGTACGCATGCGAGACCGAGGCGGCGACGCCGCTGTATTCCTCCTTCCTGGCGGGTGCACCCGTCGAAGTACCTGTCAACCCGAGTCCGATGGTCACAGGCATCGGTGTATCAACTGTCCTTCAGGCAAACTGGCCCTACCTTAGTGCGATGGTGGACGGTGTAGTCGTATCGTCGCTGGATGCCACGGCTGATGCCATCCGACGTCTGGCAAAGAATAATCATATCGTCGTCGAAGGGGCAGGCGCTGCAGCTCTCGCGGCAGCTGATCATCCGTTCTTTTCTGGCAAGTGCGTTGCCGCTGTCCTCACGGGGGGAGGCATTGATATGCACGTTTTTGCTGCAGTCATGACCGGCGATCGATCGGGCTACGATGCACCGTCGCGGCTTCGTAACTATGAGTAGGATGAGGCGAACGTTACCCGCAAAGGCAGGTTGTATCCCCCGGTTTGCATTTGCGCATCGAGCCGACCATACTGATTTTCTTGGGCAATTTCCTGGGCGAACTTCAATGAACGATCCTCAAAGGACCCGGCCAGAATATCGGCACGCCGATGCTCCAGATCATGAACACGACCACGAAGGTAGTGAGTTGTCGGAGATGGATTTGCGCGTGCGGGCGCTGGAATCATTGTTGGTAGAGAAGGGGTACGTCGATCCCAAGGCGCTGGATATCCTGATCGAGACATACGAGCACAAAGTCGGACCGCACAACGGTGCGCGCGTGGTCGCGAAGGCCTGGAGCGATCCGGTCTACAAGCAATGGCTGCTCGACGACGCCACCGCGGCGATCGCCTCGTTAGGCTATACCGGCCGGCAGGGCGAGCACATGATCGCGCTGGAGAACACGCCTGCCGTGCATAACATGGTGGTCTGCACGCTGTGCTCGTGCTATCCGTGGCCAGTGCTTGGGCTTCCGCCTGTCTGGTACAAGTCGGCGCCGTATCGGTCGCGCGCGGTTATCGATCCGCGCGGCGTGTTGAAGGAGTTCGGCTTCGAATTACCCGCTGAAACGGAGTTGCGCGTGTGGGACTCCACGGCGGAGGTCCGCTATGTCGTGTTGCCGATGCGCCCCGCCGGAACCGATGGTTTGTCAGAGCAGGCGCTGGCTGAACTGGTGACGCGTGATTCGATGATCGGTACCGGTTTGCCAAGTGCGCCCGAATCGAAACGGGAGTTCACATGAACGGCGCACAAGATCTCGGTGGCATGCAGGCGTTCGGCCCGATCGAGCCGGAGGCCGACGTTGCATCCTTTCACGCCGACTGGGAGCGCCGGGTGCTGGCCATTACGCTGGCGATGGGAGCAACCGGCAAGTGGAACATCGACACGTCTCGTGCCGCGCGGGAGAGCTTGCCACCGGCGCAATACCTCGCAAGCAGCTACTACGAGATCTGGTTCGAGGGACTGAAAAAGCTGCTCCTGAATACGGGGCTCGCGACGGCAGCAGAAATCGCGACGGGCGAGTCGAAGGTCGCGGCGGCGCCGGTCCCTCGCGTCCTGATCGCCGACCAGGTGGCTGCCGCGTTGCTGCGAGGCAGCCCGGTCGAGCGCCCAGCGTCCGCCGAAGCGCGCTTTAAGGTCGGCGATATCGTTCGGACCCGTCAACTGCATCCACGCACTCACACGCGCTTGCCGCGCTATTGCCGCGGCAAGCGAGGGCAAATTATCCGCGTGCATGGTGCGCACGTCTTTCCCGATACCAATGCGATCGGCCTGGGCGAACAACCGCAATGGCTCTATACCGTGCGCTTCGATGCCTCCGAACTCTGGGGTAAGGACACGACTGCGGCGTCGGTGAGTGTGGATTGCTGGGAGCCCTACCTTGACTATCCAGACGTCGAACCGGCCTGACATGACTTCCACCAAGCAGAACCCGCACGAACTGCGTACCGCGCTGCCCGAATTGCCGTGCGACGACGCAGGGCCCACGTTCAAGGCGCCATGGGAAGCCCAGGCTTTTGCGATGACATTGGCCTTGCATGAACGCGGCCTGTTCACCTGGACGGAATGGGCGGAATATCTGAACCAGGCCATCCATGACGCTCAGGCGGCCGGCGACCCCGACCGTGGCGACACGTACTATGTCCATTGGCTGACGGCACTGGAACGCATTAGTGCCGCGAGAGGATGGGTGAAAGGCGACTTGCTCTTACAGCGTCGCGATGAATGGGACGCGGCAGCGCGACGGACTCCGCATGGTCAGCCGATCGAGCTTGGACGATAGCGAGCCTTCCAATGCATCCCGATGCCCGCGAGGGGCAAAGAAAAAGGGCCTAGCGCGAACGCTAAGCCCTTGAATCTCTTGGTAGGCCGTACGGGATTCGAACCTGTGACCAACGGATTAAAAGTGCGAATCAGGGTATAACGCTGCATACGTATTCTACTAAAAATCAATGACTTGGCGCAACTGGACCGCAGTCGTCCGCAGTCAGAGGCAGTTGTTCGCAGCTCTGTCTGCCTCCCAATCTGCCTCCCGATTCCGCCGGCTCAGGCCCGTCACGCGGGCAGTCGGCGGGATGTGTGGGCGATCCGAGGTGGGTCGGGATGAGCGTGCGTCGACGCTGAAGCGAGTGAGATAGCGGAGTAGTCGAAACTGGCACACGCCGATTGGCAGTTCGACCTTTTTCGAAACAGTTGACCGAACTCAGCGGCTGACTTCGGTTTGGCCATTGCGGTTGTCCGCAACCCGTCGTGTCCCGCGCTCAGCGAACGGCCGCTTACGAGCGAGGCCTAGGACTGGAGTCGACCCGTCCTTCGTGTTCCAGCCGTGGATGACGGCAATGCGTCGACAGCAGACGACCATGTCCTGGTTGCGGACCGCTGCTTTCCGGGCCCGATGGCGAGGGATCAGGTACGCGACAGCCTCCCTGCTCCAGCGGTCTTCAGCCGTCAGTCGAGACCGTAACAGCCTCCCAGTCACGGATCTCATTTTCGAACGCGGACAACTTGTCCCTCACGAGCCCGAGTGCATCGCTACCAAGCAAAAGATGCGTGGGAGGGCGATCCGCGGCGATTGCGGCGAGCATCGCGCGTGCCGCCTTTTGGGGATCTCCCAATTGCTTGCCGCTCTTCTCCTCTCGAGTTTTGCGGATGGGGTCGAAGATATGGTCGTAATCCGCAATCGAACGGGGCGTTCGCGTCATCGAGCGACCCGCCCAGTCGGTGCGGAACGAGCCTGGCGCGACGGCTGTTACGGCGATGCCGAGAGGCTTGACCTCTTTGCCAAGCGCCTCAGAGATGCCCTCCAGCGCGAATTTGCTTCCGCAGTAGTAGGTGATTCCTGGCATGGTGATATGGCCGCCCATAGACGTGATATTCAGAACGTGGCCACGTCTGCGCTCACGCATGAAGGGCAGGACGGCTTTCATCATGGCGACAGCGCCAAACACATTCACATCGAACTGTCTGCGCATCTCGGACAAAGGCGATTCTTCCATGATGCCTTCGTGCCCGTAGCCGGCATTGTTGACCAGAACGTCCACGGGTCCGACGGTCTCCTCAATTTCCGCCACGATGCCGTCGATGGCATCGAAGTCGGTCACGTCAAGTACACGTCCAAAAGCAGCTTTCGCAGACAGAGACTCGAAATCACGCTTTGCCTGCGCACTTCTCACAGTACCGACGACTTTGTGTCCCGCCGCTAGAGCCTCTCCTGCGAGCGCACGGCCGAAGCCGCTGCTGACGCCAGTGATGAGCAGAATTTTGCTGGATGCCACTGAAGCTTCTCCCGAATGTTGTCTGGAGAATGCATACTAGTCTGAAGGACGGGGCTAGCTAAGCCATATTCCGCTATTTTTCTTGCCTAAAGCTATGAGTACGAAGCGGGCCTCTCCGCACAATCCTGATCTTTCCTCGGGAACCCAGAAGCGCATGATTGCGTTGCTCCGCGCGTTGGCGCCCGAGGAGGGCTACAACCTCACGGCGCTGCCGAGCGTCCGCATCTTGCGTTCAAACCGGCCCCTGTCACGCACGCCGGTTCTCTACGACCCCGGCATCGTGATCGTTTGTCAGGGCCGCAAGCGAGGTCATTTCGGCGACCAGCTCTATCTGTACGACGAGCATCACTACCTGGCCGTGTCCGTGCCTGTTCCGTTCAGCATGGAAACCGAGGCAACCCAGGAGCGCCCGCTGCTCGCGCTGTACCTTCACCTCGATTTCACATTGGCCGCTGAACTGGCCGTACAGATCGATCGTGAAGGCGTAACGGAACACGTGCAGGCGCCTCAGAGCATGATGTCGACGCCGATGGATGACGCGATGCAGGCGTCCGTGTTGCGCTTCCTTGAGGCGATGCATCGGCCGCTCGAAGCCGCTGTATTGGGCCCGGGCCTGCTACGCGAACTTTATTTCCGTGTGCTCACCGGAAAGCAAGGAAGCTCGATGCGCGAGTCTTTGGCGATGAGAGGGCAGTTCGGCCGGATAGGCAGATCGCTACGCCTCATCCATGCCGGCTACGCGCAGCCGCTGGACTTGATGCAGTTGGCAGAGGAAGCGGGATTGAGTCTTCCGAGCTTCCACAGCCACTTCAAGGCAATCACACACGTTTCGCCGATGCAGTACGTGAAGTCAACGCGTTTGCATCAGGCTCGCCTGTTGATGGTCCGCGAGGATTTGACTGCGGAGGCCGCGAGCCACGCAGTGGGTTACACGAGCGCGTCCCAGTTCAGCAGAGAGTTCAAGCGGCTTTTTGGCTTGACGCCAGCGGCGGAGACGAAGCGTATGCGCGAGAGCTTCGCCATTCCGGCAGCGTTCGGCGATGCGACGTACGTTTCGTCACACTGAGTTTGGCACGCTTCGTTTTGACGGCAGTGTGAAGGCGTCGCGACGGTCTACTACGCGAGTAACAAACGTGCACTTGCGTTGATCCGTTATCGATACCCCACGAACGTCCGGTAAGCGGCGAGAAGCGGGCGCCTACGTTATCGTCACACAGGACTGTTCCTGGCCGTACTGAGCCCGATGGCGGCCGGCCCAGGTCGACCGTCCTCTGCCTGTCGGCGATCGGCAGCACGCGACCCACTCTGGACGCTGGACCGCGCGCCACTTGATCGGCAGCTTTTAGTGGATACTGTTGAAAAAGTCGCCGCGTGGCTTTTTCAATTCGCTCGCAAGAAAATCGACCTCTCAGATCGGCTTGCAGACCGCTCGCGAGTACCGGTCAAGGGTAAGAAGACCCCTGAAGTGCGACGCGTGTCGCCGTCCGCCGGACGTAAATCGGCAACGTAGTGGATGGCAAAGCTCTTCTCTGCCTTGTCACATTCAACAACCTGAACATCGGAGATTGAAGCCGTGACCTGCTGTACGACCAGCAGTTGCCTACCTGGACGTGCGCGACCGGTAACGGTCGGGTTCGAAGCTCCGGGGACAACGTACCCACCCTATGGGCGATTCACCCGGGCGACCGGGCAGGGATCGACACTGCCAGCAGCCGTGCGGTGTGGGGGCCAGGCAAGTTCCGCATGCACAACGTACGTGAACTGTCGATGGAATCCTCGTTATCTTCGAAGAGCCAAAGCTGCTGAGAGGCTCTGACCAAAATGGTAAATGGCCGGTTGCATCTTTTTCAAGTGGGTGCACGTCGTCACGAGGCCATCGGGGAATAGACAGGTGCTAAACGGACAGGCCCGGAAGTGGTCGGGTCGGCAGGGATGGGAACGCGGGAACCCCGATTTCCCGCCCTCGCTCTGGTTCAATGGAGCGGTGGCAGGTGGACCGTGAGGAACACTGTTGGGGAAGCGGGAGTGAGAACGCGCAAGAAGCGAAGGGTTGCCTGTAACGGGTGACATAGGGGTTCGAGATTTGCCCCGACCTGAAAGGGTGCTGACGTGCGCGTGGTGCGGCTGTCGTTGGCCCACGTCAGAGATTCACCAAAGGGAAGCTTGTGAGAGACCGGTCGGGCTACGGTTCAGCGCCCTTGTCCCGGCGACGGGATGAATCGACGATGTGACGTTTGCGAAGGTTGTGTGTGCACAAGCCGCAACCGGCATCGACATGATGCTTAATGCCGTGCGCGAGCCGTATGCGGGGAAACTCGCACGTACGGTTCTTCGGGGGCCGCGTTTCCGGGAGGGGGCGCGGCTACCCTCTAACGTCACGGCAGAGATGGACAGCGACTTTTTCAACAGTATCAGTGTGGAGCGGTCATTCATCCCTTGGCGTCGGTCGGCAGGTATCGGCACTCCAACACTCGAGAGTCGAGAACTGGGTGCCGTAGAGCCGCCTTCGAGCGACCGCTTATAGGTGTCGACACTGTCGTTGGCCTAACGCGGTCTGGCCTATGACGCGCGCCAAAGCGCGTGACGGAACCCATTGGCCTCCCTGTGCAATGAATCGGGAAGTCGCGTCGACGACGGTTTGGTTGCTGTCATCATCGAATACCGCAAAGACGGGTGCGACGACCGACTCCGCGAGGGCAAACTGCTGCTTTTCGAATCTGCTCGGGTCGATGCGGCCTTCGGCATCGAAAGTGAGAATGGAAAACGTGCTCCGAACGACGTGCACCGGGTTTCTCGCCACAAGCTCTACCACGACGCTGGCCATTCGCGCTCGTTGCCCCGCAAAAACGGGCAGACAGTGGCTTGCCGGATCTCGCAGCATCCGGTCAAACCTAGTGCTTGACAGCCGCCAGAGGGTATCGTCACGAGCGATCAGAAACGTTCGGCAAGAAGAACCCATGATTCTGCCCCTTACACCAACGGTGATGCTCGCCACGATCGGCAAGATCGGCAAGATCCGACAGCGTGCCTTCTCCGCAGGGGATCCGCCGCTGTACCTTACACCGCGCGCGTGACCAGGCTTCGTGTCGTCTCGGTCGATGTCCGGCTCCGCTGGGCCTTTCCTGCACGTGGAGCACGACGCAGTCATCGCGCTCGTGGAATCGAAGTCAGTCGCGCAGGCAATCGCGGCTGCGTGGAAACACGCCACAGGCTTGGCCACGCCCCGCTGCGGGCCTCGCGCGCCCTTCTCGTCCAGAAAGTATCCCGCGCTAACGATGGGTGTGGCGACTACCTACCCGGCGACATAGGCGCCAGATCGGATCGCTGCACTTGCTCTCAAGCACGACGTGGTCCCATAGAACATCGCACACACTCTGTGATAGCGTCATGTATGGCTCCGGTCGTCCACGGGTCTTCGGACCCCATTGAGCTTCGAGCTCGTACGTCTCTGGGCTTGTCCAAGCCGGTGCGCGCGAGGCTACCCTACACCCCGAGCGTCACGCAGTCACCAATACCACTCGTGGATCTGAGGCGGAGCCTCGTTAGATCCTCTATGGACAGGATGCTTCGACGGTGCGGCGTTAGCGCATAGCAAGTCCAGGACCGGCACCGCTGAGCGACACCGGCATCCACGCAGTGTGGTAACAGTGGAGGGAACTTGCGGCCTGGCGCTCCGTGGGCGGAACTGATAGTCCGCATCAAAGGTGATGCGTGGAAGCTGGGGGACAAAGTGCTCGAAGAGTTGCGCACGAAGAAATATGCCGGGGATGCGGAGTCGACAAGCTAGGTATCTATCAACCCATGATTACGCGGAAGTTATGAAACGCAAGCGCAATGTTGCCAAGGCGGCTGAAGCCCCGAAGCTTTCTCGTACTCACGCCCCGGATCACATGCCTCCCGCCGATTGGCAGCGCGCCTTGCGCCGGCAATTTGGGCGCGAGCAGGTGTTCGGGCTGGAGAATCTCGGGACGGAGCCGTTTTTCTCCGAGTTTCGCGTCGGCAATCCGGAGTCGAAATCCAATTATCGTGTGG
>NZ_WOEZ01000223.1 GCF_013177735.1 Paraburkholderia elongata
GTTGTCACGACCTGGAACGGTCGAGGGCAGTCGATAACCCGTCTGTCCCCGGAAAGACCATTGCTCTGCAGGTCTGCTCGAACTGTCATGGCGTGAACGGCGTTTCGGTATCGCCGGTCTTTCCCAAGCTGGCGGGGCAACGAAAGGAATACATTGTCGATCAATTGACGGACTTCAAGACGCATGCCCGATCAGACCCGAACGCCAAGAGGTTTATGTGGGGCTTTACGCACCTGAGCGAGGCGCAAATCGACGAACTTGCCGCGTATTTTTCCAGTCAGAAGCCGGCTCTGGGTGAATCCGGCGACCAATCGCTCATTGGCGCAGGGAAAGCGATTTTTGTGTCCGGGTTGCCGGACAAAGGCGTCGCGGCATGCGTTTCGTGTCACGGCCAGCATGGCGAGGGCATGAATCAGTTTCCACGGCTCGCCGGTCAGCACGCGGACTACATCGTCAAGCAGCTACTGGTTTTCCAGCGCGACACCGCTCAAAGACCTCGCGGTGAGGTCATGAAGGCGGTCTGCGGCAATATGTCGGAGCAGGATATGCGCGCCGTGGCTGCCTTCGTGGAAGCGTTTCCCCCAGAGACCGAGGCAGCGGCCAACCCGCCGGCCGAGCAATGAGCAGGTTACCTTACCCGTCGCTGCGCCCGTGGGCGTGGCGATTCAGAGTCCAGGCCGTCCGGCTGGTCTGTGCAACGCGGATGAGCCGTTGCACGGCAGCGGCGCCTGCAAGAACGCCTGCGTCATTGTTGAGATTGCCTCGAGTGAGCGCATCAGTAGCGACGTGGCGAAAAGTTTGCGCACCGTCTCCCCCCGGCGGGCGCTTTTTTTTCAATCTGCAGTGGAAACTTACGGAAGGAATCGGGAAGCAGGAGCTCATGACAGCGATGGTTCTCCCGGTCACGTCCGGCAGCGCATTTGTGGGGCGGGAATCAGCACTAAAAGACCGCGTTTTGGGAGGCAGGCGTCGAACGATGCGATGCTCAATGCGAGCGTGGAAGTCAGTCAATTGCATGCGGACGGCATCCTGTCGACGCGATCTGCCCAACGGAGAGGACCATGGACCTGACACGACCGTCTCTTGATGCCGGTGCGCCGGACCCAGCGCCTGTGCTTCAGTGGGATGTCTCAACGACCGCGGCTCAAACGGTGAATCTGCTCGACGAGCGCCCCTTCCTGAAGCGCCTCGGCATCGTCGACTGGCTGTTCGCCCTCGCGATGGTCGCGGGCGCGGGGTTCGCGCTGTCGCGCTATTACCCGTTCATGAATTACTACGACAAACTGGTGCTGTGCTGCGCAGTGCCGGTGTTCGTCGTGCTGGGCTGGCGCTGGAAGCCGGTGCGTCCGCTGATGGTGGGCATCGCCGCGCTGTCGCTGCTGGCGATCCAGATCTATCAGGGCGATCTGACGCGCGCGGATAACGCATTCTTCCTCAAATATTTCCTGTCGAGCCAGTCCGCGATTCTGTGGATGAGCGCCCTCTTCGTGTTCGCCACCGTCTTCTACTGGATCGGCCTGCTGTCGCGTTCACCGACCGGCGCCGCGATCGGTTCGAAAATGACGTGGGCCGCAGTGGTGATGGGCTTCGTCGGTTTGATGGTGCGCTGGTACGAGTCGTACCTGATCGGCGCGGACGTCGGTCATATTCCAATCTCGAACCTGTACGAAGTGTTCGTGCTGTTCAGCCTGATCACGGCGTTGTTCTATCTGTACTACGAGCAGCACTACAACACGCGTGCGCTCGGCGCGTTCGTGCTGCTGGTGATCAGCGCGGCGGTCGGCTTCCTGATGTGGTACTCGGTCGCTCGTGACGCACAGCAGATCCAGCCGCTCGTGCCGGCGCTGCAGAGCTGGTGGATGAAGATCCACGTGCCGGCTAACTTCATCGGTTATGGCAGCTTCGCGTTGTCGGCAATGGTCGGCGTCGCGTATCTGGCGAAGGAGCGCGGCGTGCTGGCAGACCGCCTGCCGCCGCTCGATGTGCTCGACGACCTGATGTACAAGTCGATCGCCGTCGGCTTCGCGTTCTTCACGATCGCGACGATCCTCGGCGCGCTGTGGGCTGCTGAAGCATGGGGCGGTTACTGGAGCTGGGACCCGAAGGAAACGTGGGCGCTGATCGTCTGGCTGAACTACGCAGCCTGGCTGCATATGCGCTTGATGAAGGGCCTGCGCGGCGCGGTGGCGGCATGGTGGGCGCTGACCGGCCTGCTGGTGACGACCTTCGCGTTCCTCGGCGTCAATATGTTCCTGTCGGGGCTGCATAGCTACGGCAAGCTGTAAAAGAATGCCGGAGCGCCCGCACCTTTCGTCCGAAGCTCCTGGGTGCGTCGCTCACGGCAGCTTCCCAGCACCTGTCCGGTATGCACATCGAGCGCGGCAATCTCCGCCTGTGTGCCATGACGGATATATTCAAACTCACGACGACGCAGCCGCCCCGGTGCGGGCGCGCGTCCCGGATGCTTGCGCTCGATGGCCTGGATGCCGGTCTTCTCGTCGATACTGAGCACCACCGCATTCTTCGGCGCCTTGCGGTACAGCTTGCAGATCACGTTGACCTTCTCGCGAAAGGCCGGGTCCGGACTGTGCAGCCACTGCTGGATCCGATGCGGGCGAACGTCACCGGCCTGCAGGATGCGCTGCACATGGCTGCGACTGATCTGCCCAACGATGCCTCGCTCCACGGCACGCGCCACAATCTCGTCGAGCGTCGGCGTGACCCGGCCTTGCGCTTCCTGCACCTCACACGCCAGTGCGATCAGTTGCAGCCGCGTTTCCTGCGTGATGCGCGGCGGACGACCGCTGCGCTCGCCCTCCCGGATACCTTGAACACCTTGCCGCGCAATGCGCTGGCGCCACAGGCTGACCGTCTGCACGGACACGCCCAGTTCCTGTGCGAGCCCTCATGGGCCATTAACGCAATACGGGCCCGCGTCACATCACGCTGTGCGGCCGTCGTGCGCCGGATCAGCGACAGCAGTTCCTGTCTTTCCCTTTTGGCCAGCTTCACTGGCGTTGCATGACGACCCCGGCTCATAACGCCAGGATAAATCATCCAGTTAATTATTAAAAGTACTTCAGGGATGTTGTACTAGATCTGGGGCGCTCCAGCCAAAGCGACCAACCCAACGTCGATCAGCGCGGTCTCATTCCACACTGAAAGCGGCCGTCCACTGACTTAACTTTTGCGGCGCTTGTGGGTCGCGCCTGTGTGAAAACGCGTTGATCGCGTAAACTGGATTAACTCGTTCAGCTTGGGTGACCGGATGAAGCGATTCATAGAAGGTGAAGATCGCAAGCAGGTGACGTTGCTTCCAGAGTGCCTCGATGACTTCGTCGCCGAGGACAATCCGATCAGGATCGTCGAGGCGTTCGTTGAAGAGCTTGACCTTGGACCACTGGGCTTCAACGGAGCGATGCCGTCGACTACAGGTCGCCCGTCCTATCATCCGGCCGTGCTGCTGAAGATCTACATCTACGGCTATCTGAACCGGGTTCAGTCGAGCCGCCGCCTGGAACGCGAATGCCAACGCAATGTTGAATTGATGTGGCTCACCGGCCGTCTTGCGCCGGACTTCAAGACCATAGCTGACTTCCGCCGTGATAACGGCACCGGCATCCGCAACGTATGTCGCCGCTTCGTCGTCCTGTGCCGTGAGCTGAAGCTGTTCTCGCAAGCGCTTGTTGCCATCGACGGTAGCAAGTTCAAGGCAGTCAACACTCGCGATCGCAACTTCACCGAGGGTAAGGTCGATAAGCGCCAGAAGCAGATCGAGGAGAGCATCCAGAGGTATCTGAATGCTTTGGAGACCGCCGATCGTACGCAACCGGCTGAACTGGAAGCGAAGACGAGCCGATTGCGGGACAAGATCGCGCGCTTACGCGAGCAGATGCGAAACCTCGATCAGATCAAGGGGCAGCTCAAGACGCAGCCGGACGGCCAACTCTCGATGACCGATCCGGACGCACGTTCCATGGCGACGAGCGGCAAAGGTTCGGGAATGGTGGGCTACAACGTGCAGGTGGCAGTTGATGCCAAGGACTCGTCGCTCACGAGGTCACAAATTCTGGCAGTGACCGGGCGCAGCTTAGTCCTATTGCGAAGGCTGCGCGCGATGCTATGGGTAAGACCAGACTCCGGGCCGTAGCTGATCGAGGCTACTACAGCGCGCCTCAGATCAAGGAACGCACAGACGCCGGCATTGCTGTCATGTTGCCAAAACCCACGACGTCCAGCGCAAAGGCCCATGGCCGATTTGACAGGGCAGACTTCATCTACATTGCTCGGGACGACGAATACCAATGTCCCGCCGGCGAACGCGCGATTTACCGCTACACCAGCGAGGAACACGGTCTGCAAATGCGCCGGTACTGTAGCAGTGCCTGTTCGCAATGCGCAATAAAGTCACAGTGCACGCCGAGCGTCCAGCGACGAATAAGTCGGTGGGAACATGAGTCGGTGCTGGAAGCAGCCCAGCGTCGGCTCGACAGGGCACCGGACGCAATGACGATACGCAGACGGACCGTCGAACATGTCTTCGGGACGTTCAAGCATTGGATGGGCTACACACATTTCCTGACGCGGAGGCTGCCCAACGTGGGTGCCGAGATGAGTCTTAACGTATTTGCCTACAATCTCACGCGAGTGCTGCGAATCCTGGGGTTCAAGAAAACAATGAAGGCGATGCGGCTGGTGGGCGCGTGAGCACCCGTTGGCCTTATAGACAAGCAAACAATAGCCATTTAAAGAGCCTTAGAGAGCCCTTCTGCGGCTCGCCATCGACGAACTGAGCCATACACGAATTGCCAAACGCTCTGGTTGATGCCAGAGCCGCGTGCGTTGAGATCATCTCGGCGTTTCCACACAGCCTGGGTCGGTCAGCGACATTCAATCGCGTGCGTCGCAGACGCCTTGGCATGCGTAAATTGCCCTTTCTTGAGACGGCCTGCAGGGACGAACCAATGACGCGCCCTTGATCACGAGCAGCCACGAGCCTCGTGCGGCGCCGTGCGCCTCGGGAACGCACGCAGTGCTGAAACACTGAATGGTGTCGCGCTATGGGCCCCGTACGAAATCGAACGTTATGGAACCTTTGGCGTGGAGGACGCATATGACGGATGCACAGAAGCGCAAGGGCGGCGGGGCGAAAACGTCGCGATCGGAAGTCGTAACCGTGCGGCTCGAACCGAAACTACGCTATCTCGCGGAACTGGCGGGGCGCAAACAGCGGCGAACGCTTTCGAGCTTTATTGAGTGGGCCATTCAGACTGGCCTCGAACAGGTTTACCTTGAAAATCGAGGTAGTGACCTCAGGGATTCCATAGCGGACATGGCTGGAAAGCTTTGGGATGTCGATGAACAGGATCGCTTTATCAAGCTCGCCGTTCGCTATCCCGACTTGCTTACCCATGAGGAGCAAGTCCTGTGGAAGCTGATTCGCGAGAACGGATTCTTGTGGCGGGGCCGATATACGGGACCAAACGGCGAGTGGACATGGGAACTACGCGAGGAAGGTTTTCTTTTCGAGCGTCTGCGCGAGCGCTGGAAGACGTTTGTGGCGGTCGCGAGCGGCGAGAAGGACCGGTCGGAGTTGCCGCAGTGGAAGCGAATTGATCCTGACGCCAAGGATTCGTTTGACGGAATGCCCGACGAATTGCCATTGTGACCGAGGTCGCCATGAAGCACACAGCAGCTAAATCAGCTAAACAGGAAACGGCGCAGTCCAAGCTCTCGCGGCCCAACATGCGCAAGCTCGCGCCGGGCGAGAAGATCACGGAGCGCGGGATCACGTTCGAGCGGCAGCGCAACGGTGACGGAATTTTTACCGTCGGCGTGATGATTGACGGGCAGCGAATTCACCGCGTTGTCGGTCGCGAGTCCGACGGCACTACGCGCACGCAGGCAGAGGACTTCATCGCCAGGTTGCGCAGCGATGCGAAGCACGATCGTCTGTCATTGCCGAAGGGGCGCAAGATTGCGCTGTCGTTTCGTGACGCAGCCACCAAATACCTTGAAAAACTGGAAGTCGCAGGCGGTAAGGATTTGAAGGCGAAGCGCATGCGCCTTGAACGACACCTTGTCCCGTTCTTCGGTGATACACCGTTATCGAAAATCAGCAGCTTCGATACGGAGCGGTACAAAAAGCAGCGCCAACAGGAAAAGTCGGCGCGCGGCGGGGATCGTGTGAGCGCCAAATCGAAAGAGCAAGGGGTGAAGCCTTCTGACAAGGCGGGAGTCGCCGCACCAGGAACGATCAATCGCGAACTGGCAGCACTCTCTCATCTATTCAGCAAAGCAGTAGAGTGGGGCTGGATTACGCATCGTCCAGCCAAGCTATGCCGGCTCAAGGAAGGCGACGGCCGGATCATGTACTTGACCGTCGATCAGGTTGCTGCGTTACTGGAGGCGGCGAAGGCATCCGACAATCTGCAACTCTATCTGTTTATCGTGATAGGGATAGAGACGTCAATGCGCATGTCCGAAATCCTGTCGATACGACGTGAGAATATCGACGTGCAACGCCGCGTGATCTATGTGCCAAAGGCAAAGGCTGGTCAGCGCGAACAGCCGATCACGGCGCACCTTGTAACGTTTTTGACGGGCTGCATGGACGCATTGCCACCCGGTACGCCTTGGCTGTTTCCGTCCGCTGCGGCGAAGTCCGGCCATACCGTCGAGATTCGCAAACCGTTCATCAAGGCAGTACGTGAAGCTGGGCTTGATCCTGCGCTCGTCGTGCGACACACGCTGCGGCACACTGCCATCACACATCTGGTTCAAGCGGGGATCGACCTACCGACCGTGAAGCGCATCAGCGGTCACAAGACGCTCGCGATGGTGAAGAAGTATGCACACCAGAATGGCGAGCATATTCAGGCGGCGATGGACAAGCTACAGGACCGGATGAAACTGGCGTGAGCATCCCTGTTTTCTGACACGATTACACAGAAACTACACAAACGAAAAAGGGTTACGTCGCTTCACAGCGCGTAACCCTTTGATATCTTTGGTAGGCCGTACGGGATTCGAACCTGTGACCAACGGATTAAAAGTCCGCTGCTCTACCAGCTGAGCTAACGACCCAAAAGAGAAGCGGAATTATAGCGATAGCCCTATGGGCTGTCAACCCATGGCGGTTGGTCGAATTATCCGCACTTCAGGTAGTAAAAAGCCCGAGGTATCGCTATCCCGGGCTTTCCGGCGAGAGGCGCGCGTGGCAATTGATTTGGAGACTGCGCAGCCACTGCGCGTTAAGCCAACTGCTAAACCCTGTACGACTACTTGATCTGCGACAGCTTGCTCTGAGCCGACTGCGCAACGTCCGAGCCGCCGTACTGCGCGACGATCTGCTCCAGCGTCTTCTTGGCCGCAGCCTTCTGGCCCTGCTCGAGCTGATTGTTCGCAATCGCGAGCAGCGCCTCCGGTGCACGCGGATGCTGCGGGTAGTTCTTCACCACACCTTGCCAGGTCGCCGTCGAGCCCTTGTAGTCGCGCAACGCATATAGCGCGTTGCCGAGCCAATACTGCGCGGTCGGCTGGTAAGGGCTGTTCGGGAACTTGGAGATGAAGGCGCGGAACGACGCCGCGGCATTCTTGAAGTCGCCGTTGCGGAACTGCTGTGAAGCCGCATTGAACGAATCGGTTTCACCCGGCTGCACCTCGCCCTGGACGCCGTCCACCGTCTGTTGCTGCGGCTCGAATTTCTTCAGCCGCGTGTCCAGATCGGTGTAGTAGTCCTTCTGCTGTTTTTGCAGCGTGGCGAGTTGGTTGCCCATATCCTCGTTCTGCCCACGCAACGTCGCGACCTGCTGATTCAGCTGGTCGAGGCGGTTGGACTGATCGAGGATCGTGCGCTGCGCGGCCGACAGTTGGCTCGACAGGCTATCGGTCTTGGAACGCAGATCGAGAATGGCCTTACGGGCCTGATCGTCGTCGAAGACGCCCGCGTGCGCGGGCACAGCCGCGAAGGCCGTGCCCGCGACGCAGGCCGCTGCGGCAAACCGCAGCCAGGAGAAACGATGCGTCATTCGGCTCATCACCCGTTACTTACTGTTGGTACACGAGGTCGGCGCGGCGGTTTTGTGCCCACGACGATTCGTCATGGCCGGTCGCTTGCGGCTTTTCCTTGCCGAGGCTCACGGCTTCCATTTGCGAGTCCGTCACGCCCATCAGCGACAGCGAACGGCGCACAGCTTCAGCACGCTTCTGGCCGAGTGCCAGGTTGTACTCGCTCGTACCGCGTTCGTCGGTGTTGCCCTGGATCAGGACGTGACGTTGCGGATGGCTCTTCAGGTATTGCGAGTGTTGTTGCAGCAGCGATTGATAGTCGTCCTTGACCGAGTAGCTGTCGAAGTCGAAGTAGATGCTGCGCTTGGCGAGCGGGCTGTTCGGATCGTTCAGCGGATCGACGTTGACCTGAGCGACATCGGTCGGATTCGGTTGCGTCGAAACGGCACCACCCTTGTTAGCGTTTTCGTCGAGCTTGACGCCCGAGTGACATGCGGCCAGCGCACCGACCATCAATACGGCAAATGCGAAACGAAGTTTGGACATCATTTTGTTACTCTCCTTGTGTTGTTGCATCAACGTTACTGCATAAACGGACCCCAGGATGGCTCGCGTACGCTGCCGCCCTGAACGGAAAGGACCTGCCGAGTTCGACCGTCGGTCGATACTGCGGCCAACACGCCACGGCCGTCCACCTGTGTGGCGTAAAGAATGTACTGACCGTTCGCCGCGAAGCTCGGCGATTCGTCATGTGTGGTGTCCGTCAGGCCCGTGGCCGTATTGCCTTGCAGGTCCTGGATATAGAGCTTGAACCCGCCGCCGACGCGCGAGATATAGGCGAGCTGCTTGCCATCCGGGCTCACGCGCGGGCTGGTGTTGTAGCTGCCCGTGAAGGTCACACGTTGCGCGGCGCCGGCATTCTCGCCCTGGGCCGACATCTTGTAGATCTGCGGTTGGCCGCCACGGTCGCTGGTGAAATAGATCGACTGGCCGTCAGGAGAGAAGCACGGTTCAGTGTCGATCGAACTGCCTTGCGTCAGGCGCCGCAGGCCGCTGCCGTCCGCATTGACGGCGAAAATCTGCGTGTTGCCGGTGCGCGAGAGCGCGACGGCCAGCGTACGGCCATCCGGCGACCACGCCGGCGCACTGTTGTTACCCTTCTGGTCCGATACGACCACGCGACGGCCCGTAGGCAGATCGTGGATGTAGACGATCGGCTTCTTCTTTTCGAACGAAACGTAAGCGACCTTGGTGCCGTCAGGTGACCATGCCGGCGAGATGATCGGCTCGGGGCTCGACAGCGCGATGTGCGCGTCCTGGCCGTCCGAATCGGAAATCTGCAATTGATAACGGCCGCCGGTCTTGATGACGTACGACAGGCGCGTGGCGAACACGCCGCGGCCGCCCATCAGCTTCGCGTAGATATAGTCCGCGACCTTGTGCGCGCTCATGCGCAAGCCGCTTTCCGGGCTCACCAGCACGAGACCGCCGAGGCTTTCGCCCTTGACGGTGTCGTACAGCTTGAAGCGCACTTCGTACTGGCCGTTCGGCAAGCGGTTCACGCTGCCTGACACGAACGCGTTGGCGCCCTTGGCCTTCCAGCTGCCGAGGTCGACGGAATCCGTTTCGGAAACCGGCGTGCTGCCCGCGTCGATGTTGGTGAATTTGCCGCTGCGCTGCAGATCCTGACGCACGATCGTGCTGACCTGCTGCGGTGAGTTCGCTTCATTGGCGAAATTCGCCGTTGCGATCGGAAACTGGGTGGACCCGACGCCCGTCACGAGGACGTTGAGTTGTGCGTGGGCGGCGCCGCCGACGGCGATCAGGCACGACGCTACAAGTGTCCGCAGGCCTAGCTTGGTCATCAAACTCATGCTGAATGGTTTCCCCAAAAACGGTTTTACTAACACTTCATGACAGCAAGACAGACCCGCAAACATTTAATTCGTTCCCGGGCGCGCCCCGCTGGGCGGGGCGCTGCGTCTGCTGTCAACTGACTGTCAAACTGTTGCAATCACCCTGCCGGGCGCAACGTAATCTTGAAGCTGGTCGGCGTCTTCCCGTCGACGTCCTGAGGCATCGGATTGGAACGCTGGACGGCCCGCAGCGCCGCATCGTCCCACGCCGAATTGCCGCTGCTGCGCGAGATCTGCGCGTCCAGCAGCGTGCCTGTCGGCGAGCAGCGTACGGAGATGACGGTCTCCAGACCTTCCGTCTCGCCACCCCACGAGATGTTCGGGCGCACCACACGACGCACCTTGTCCGCGTAACCCGGCGATGTCGCCGTGCCACCCGAACCGCTGCCCGTGCCGCTCTTCGCAAGCCCATTGCCGGTCGAGCCTTCGCCGCCCGCGGAACCTTGCATCTGGGCAAGCCGCGTACGACGTTCCACATCCAGCTTCTTTGCTTGCGCCGCCGCATCGGCTTGGGCCTTGGCCTTCGCCGCTTTCTGCACATCGGCCTTCTTCTGCGCGTCAGCTTCGGCCTGTTTCTGCTGCTCCTGCTGCTGTTCTTTCAACTGCTGCTGCTTTTGCTGGTCGGCCAATTGCTGCTGCTTCTGCTTCTCGGCCTGCTGTTGTTGCAACTGTTTCTGCTTGGCCGCCGCTGCTTTTTGCGCGGCGAGTTGCGCTGCCTGATCGGCTGCCAGTTGCTGTTGGCGCTTCGCCTCGGCTTCCTGCTGGGCTTGCAGCTTCTGCTGACGCAGTTGCTCGGCCAGTTG
>NZ_WOEZ01000224.1 GCF_013177735.1 Paraburkholderia elongata
CACCAGTGTCGGGGGGTGCGTGAAGCATGGCGGCGGACTGAACACCAAGGCCGCATCGTCGGCAGCGGTCGCTTCGCCGGGTGCGGTGCCGGTGGCCGCTGCGCCCGTCGCTGAACCGTCGTCCTGTGCAAGTTGCGTCGCGCTGTGCGCGCCGCTCGCAGGCATTGGCGCATCGGCAAGCACCATCCACTTGGGGACCACATCCGTCGATGCCGAGTACGCGACCTGGGTTACCAGCAAGGCCACGCCTGCCACGATTGCCGCACTCCGTATAACCCCGAAGTAGTACTGATTGAATTTTCTGGTTTTCATCACGTCTCTCCCGAGGGAACGCCGACACCTCGCTGCCGCCATTTCTCACGCTGATTCGCTGACGACGGGCCTGTCTGAATGCGGGCCTCGTCGCCCCCCGAGTTTGGTTTGCGGATGCAAGTCAAGCACGATCACTGTCTACCCGGCTCCGTAGCCGGTGCGCTGAAGAGCGCTTGCAAATGCTTGCAAACGCTTGCATGCGCTTCAGCCGATACTGTCCGAGCGCGCTTCGTCACGTATCGCTTCTTGCTACGGCGATTCCTACAAGCGGCGCTTCCGACTCTCTCCCGATCTCTTTGGCTTCGAATGCATGGACAGTACTCAGCGATATCCATGCCATTTGCCGCAAAGCCTTGCGGCGACGGTAGTCGAATAGGGGGGCGCGATGCCCGCGAGGAAAAAACGCATGAAAACGTTTCGATGATGAAACGCACCGCAGAAAAGCCATGTTATTGCGCGTTATTCGTTGCGCGCGGCGTTTTCCGGTGCATTTTCAGAACCGTTGCCGGAGGCCGTGCCGGCATTGTCGCGCGAGGCGGTTTGCAGCGCGCGCAGTTCGTCGACGGGGATATGGCAGCGGATGCGATGCGCGGACGGCTGGGTAGGGTCGCCGCTGCCGGCTTCGAGGAAGGGCGGGTCTTGCTGCTCGCAGATCGCTCCCAGTTTGCGCGGGCAGCGCGTGTGGAACACGCACCCGGACGGCGGCGATGCGGCGCTCGGCAGATCGCCGGACAGGCGGATGCGGGCTGTGCCGTCGTGAGCGTCGAGCGTCGGCACCGAAGACAGAAGCGCCTCGGTGTAAGGATGGTGCGGTCCGCCGAAGACTGCGGCTGCCGGTCCGATCTCCAGCAACCGGCCGAGGTACAGCACCGCGATACGATCCGACAAATAGCGCACCACGTGCAGATCGTGCGAGATGAACACGTAGCTCACGCCACGCTCGCGTTGCAGGTCGGCGAGCAGGTTGAGAATCGCAGCCTGCACGGAGACGTCGAGCGCGGAAGTGGGTTCGTCGCAGACCACCACGCGCGGCTCACCGGCAAACGCGCGCGCGATCGCCACGCGCTGCTTGAGTCCACCGGACAATTGACGCGTGCGCGAGCCGAGATAGCGCTCGGGCAAGCGCACCGCCGCCGTCAAGGTGGCGAGCCGTTCGTCGATCGCGGCGCCACGCAGCGCGGTGAGGCGCGACAACGCACGGCCGATCAGCCGCTTCACCGAATGCGCGCGATTGAGCGCCGAGTCCGGATTCTGGAACACGATCTGCAGCGACTTGACCTGCTCGTCGTTGCGTCGCGTGACGCGTGCGGCGAGCGGTGTGCCGTCGAGTTCGAGCACGCTGCCCGCGTCCGGCGTGAGCAGGCCGAGCATCAGTTTCGCGAGCGTCGTCTTGCCGCTGCCGGATTCGCCGACAAGGCCGAGCGTTTCGCCACTGGCGAGATCGATCGAGACGTCGTCGACTGCGCGCAGCGGGGCACCGGAGACGTGGAATGTCTTCGAGAGTTTTTCCGCGCGAAGCACGAGAGCAGGGCGTTCGCCGTCACGTAACGCATCGTCATGCCGGGGCAACGCTTCCGCAGACGAACGCGGCAGTTCGATTGCGCGTTCGTGGTAATGGCAGCGCGACATCTGATCGCCGTGCGCGGCGCTCACGCGATACGGCGGCGGTGCTTCACGGCGGCAGCGGTCGTCGGCGAGACGGCAACGGTCCGCGTAAATGCAGCCTTGCGTGACCGAGCCTGGCAAGGGCAGATTGCCCGCGATGGTATCGAGCCGCTCGGTGTCCTTGCTGCGCCCCGCGCTCGGCAAACAGCGCAGCAATCCAACCGTATAGGGATGACGTGGCCGCGCGAACACGTCCTGGGTTGCGCCTTCCTCGACCAGCTTGCCTGCATACAGCACGCCGACGCGCTCGCACATCCGCCCGATCACCGCGAGGTTGTGGCTGATGAACAGCACGGCCGTGCCGAGTTCTTTGCGCAATTGCGCCACCAGGTCGAGCACTTCGGCTTCGACGGTGGCGTCGAGCCCGGTGGTCGGTTCGTCGAGAATCAGCAAGGCCGGGTTCGAGGCGAGCGCCATCGCGATCACCACGCGCTGCTGCATGCCGCCCGACAACTGATGCGGATAGCTGTCCATCACGCGCTCGGGTGAGGCGATGCGCACGCGCTGCAGTATCTCGACCGTGCGCCGCACTGCTTCGTCACGCGAGACACCGGCTGCTTCGAACGCTTCCGTGACTTGCCGCGCGATCGTCAATGACGGATTCAACGCCCGCCCAGGATCCTGATAGACCATCGAAATCGCGTTCGCGCGCATCATGCGCAACGCGTCGGCGTCGAGCTTCTGCACGTCCTGGCCGGCGATGATGATCTTGCCCGCCTTCACCTTGCCGTTGCGCGGCAGATAGCGCAGCGCCGCCATCGCCACCGTCGATTTACCGCAGCCCGATTCGCCGACGAGGCCATACGCTTCGCCACGCCGCACGCGAAACGATACGTCCTGCAGCACTTCACGATCGCGTCCGCGCATCCGGTACGTGACCGTCAGGCCTACGACAGTCAACGCATCCGTGCGATCGCTCTTCGAGACGTCGAAGGCAGGAAACGAGGCGGGCGGCGGGCCGTTCATCGGTCGAGCACCCCTTGCACGCTATCCGCGATCAGATTCACGCCGACCACGAGCGAGGCGATGGCGCCCGCCGCGAACACGACAGTCCACCACGCACCGCCCGCCATCAGCGTGTACGACTCGGACAGCGCGAGCCCCCAGTCGGCGGAAGGCGGTTGAATGCCGAAGCCGAGAAACGAGAGCGTCGCGACCGCGAAAATGGCATAGCCGAGCCGCACGGTCGCCTCGACGATGATCGGCGGCAACACATTCGGCAGAATCTCCGCGAACATAATGTACGGCGCGCGTTCGCCGCGCAGTTGCGCAGCGGCGACGTAGTCCAGATGCCGTTCGGCGAACACGGCGGCGCGTACCGTACGCGCGGTGATCGGCGTGAAGGTGATGCCGATCACGAGGATCACCGTGAAGTTCGATGCGCCGACCGCGGCCAGCGCGAGCAACGCGACGATCACGAGCGGCAGCGCGAGCACGGCGTCGATCGCGCGGCCCACTACGTTGTCGACCCAGCCCTCGAAGTAGCCGACGATCAGCCCGAGGGCCGTGCCCGCGATCGTGCCGAGCAAGGTCGCCAAAGGCGCGATGGTCAGAATGTCGCGTGCGCCGACGATCACCCGCGAGAACACGTCGCGGCCGAGCTGATCGGTGCCGAACCAATGCGTGCTGTCGGGCGGCATCAGCGAGTTGAGCGGATCGGATGCATACGGGTCGATCCGGACGATCCATTGCCCGGCGATCGCGCAGACGATCCACCATCCAACGATCAACACGCCGACCACAAACGTCGGCGAGCGCAGCAGGACGCGCAATTGATCGAAGCGCGGTTCGGTAGCCGGACGCGGCGTAGGCGGCGCGGCTGGCGGAACGATGGTGCTCATTCGGCGCTCCTCACGCGCAGTCGCGGATTGAGCAGGACATGCAGCGCATCGGCGACGAGATTGGCGACGGTGTAGACCACGCCGATCGTCAGCACGCCCGCTTCGAGCATCGGAAAATCCTTCGCCTTGGCGGCGTTGTAGATCAACGAGCCGATACCTTGATAGTGGAACAGCGTCTCGACTACCACGAGACCGCCGATCATGTAGCCGAGCTGCGTCGCGGCGACGGTGATGGTCGGCAGCAGCGCATTGCGCAACACGTGCCGCCAGATCACGGTACGGCGCGGCAAGCCTTTGAGGATCGCGGTGCGGGTGTAATCCGCATCGAGCGCTTCGACGGTGCCCGCGCGCGCCATCCGCGCGATGTAGCCGAAAAACACCAGCACTAGCGGCAGCACCGGCAAAATCAGATATCGCAATTGTTCCAGCGCGCTCGCTTCGGGCGGATACGACGCTTCGATCGGCAGCCAACGAAGCCACACGCCGAACACCAGAATCAGCACGATCGACGAGACGAATTCCGGCACCACAGTCGCCGACAAACCGGCGATGCTGATGGTCCGATCGAGCCAGCGCCCCGCGTGCATGGCCGACCACACACCGCCCGCAATGCCGAGCGGCACGACGACGATAAACGCGAGCAGGCCGAGCTTGGCCGAATGCGCCAGGGCGTCGGCGATAAAAGGCCCGACCGGTTCACGGTACGCATAGGAGAGCCCCATGTCGCCGCGCACAAAATGTGAGATCCACTCGACGTATTGCGTCATGAGCGGCCGGTCCGCGCCGAGCTGATGATTGAGCGCGGCGACCGCGCGCGCATCGGCGAGCGGCCCGAGCACCGCACGGCCGATATCGCCAGGCAGCAACTGGCCGCCCGCGAACACGATTACCGAGAGCAGCCACAGCGTAATCAACGACAAGCCGACCCGCGTCGCCAGAAAACGCACGACGCGGCCAGCGTTGCCGCTCGAGACCGGGGAAGCGGAAGGGGTCACCGTGGTCGACATCGTGATCTCCTGCCGAAGAAGTGCCGTGCGCTCATGCGTTCAACGTTTTTGCGTCAAACCGCTTTTGCGTGCAACCGCATTTGTGTTCAACCGCATTTGCGTTCAACCTCAAGCGCTCAACACCGCGCGATCGAAATAGAGTTGCGCGAGCGCGGTGAAGCGCACGCCGTTCACGCCCTTGCGCATGGCGATCAATTGATCGTAGAAGAACGGGATGATCACGGGTGTTTCGTCGAGCAGCAGCGTCTGAATCTGTCCGGAGATTTTCCTCTGCGTGCCCAGGTCGACCGCCGCGACGAACTGCGCGACCAGTTGATCGTATTGCGGGTTCCTGAAGTGCGCGGCGTTCCACGTGCCGGTGCTGGTGAGCGGCGCGTTCAGGAACACATTCGGCACGCCACGATGACCGTAATCGGTGATGCCGAGCGGCGAGTCGAGCCAATCCGATTTGCCGGGCGTGCCCGCGCCGTAGTACAGCGACTGGCTTTCCACTTTCAGATTGATGCGCACACCGATCGCCTTCGCCGCGTTCTGCACGACCACGGCGAGATCGGGAATCTCCATATACTTTTCGGTGGTCAGCGTGACGTCGAATCCGTTCGGCACGCCCGCTTGCGCAAGCAGTTGCTTCGCTTTCGCGATATCGATCCTGCGTTGAGCGACGCCTGCATCGGAAGACGGAAATACCGGTGCGAACGGGCTGTCGTTGCCGAGTTGCGCGCGGCCCTTGAACAGACCCCGCACCAGCACGTCGCGATCGAGGGACAACGCCAGCGCCTGGCGCACGCGCTTGTCCTTGAACAACGGATTGTCGTTGCGCATATGAATCTGGCGATGCGCGCTCGACTTCACGCCGACTGCCTTGTATTCCGGATTGTTCAGAATGCCGGCGCCACCTTGCACGGTGAAGGTGCCCATCACGTCGGCCTGGTGACCTTGCAAAGCGAGCATTTGCGCCTGTTCGTCGGCGTAGAACGAGAACTGTACGCGTTGCGGTAACGCTTTGTCGCCCCAGTAATCGGGATTACGCACGAACGATGCACCGACCTTCGCCTGATACTTTTCGAGCTTGAACGGACCGGTGCCGATGAAGCTCTTTTCATAACCACCCGCATAGTTTGCGGGCAGGATAACGGCGTTGTAATTGTCCGAAGAAACGTAGTACGGGAAGTTGCCGTTCGGCGCATCGAGATGGAAGGCGACCGTGTGCTCGTCGACCACCTTTGCACCGCCTTTCGACAGCACGCCCTTGAGCACCGAGAGTGCCGCCGAACCGCTCGCCGGATCGGCGAGCCGGTCGAAGGTCGCGACGACGTCTTTGGCGGTGAATGCCTGGCCGTCGTGGAACTTGACGTTCGGGCGAAGCGTGAAGGTCCACACGTCGCCCTTGTCGTTCGGCTTCCACGACAAGGCAAGCGCCGGCTTGAGCACGAGCTTTTCGCCGTCGTCGTCGATCAGGAATTCGCCGGTCTGGTTGAGCAGCGCGAGACTGGCGGCATCGGTCACGGTGAGCGGATCGACCGCGCCGGCCGGCGTCAGATGGGCTACGCGGATCGTCTGGTTAGACGGGCTCGGTGCGCCTTGCGCGCGGGCTCGCGGCGCATTCAGCACGCCGCCGCCAACCAGCGACAAACCGATCACGCTCGCATAGCGCAGCAGATCGCGGCGCGTGATGCGGCCGGCGATGAATTCGTCGATGGCGTGGTTGCCGTAGGCGTCGGCGGTGTGGCGTGCTGCGTCGAGTTCGAGAAATCGGTCCGCGGGAGTCTTCATCGATGGAGTGTCCAGTCCGTTCTGCTGTCGGTTCTGAAGGGCCGCGCCAGATGCACGCGACAGGGCGACTTTTTTTGCAATGATGAAAAGCGAAAAGCGCTGCAGTGAGTTGCGGTGCTGAAAAGCCGTTTCAGTGTAAGCGATTGCCCGCCGGTTCGGCGCGCCTGCTACGCGGTCTGGTTCTCGTTTGGCGGATAAAAGGGCCAGCGTGTGTCGTCATCACAACGCTCGGCGGGCTGCCTCGCATGGCACGCGCGAAAGCGCAGGATGCCGCAGCGCGGGAATCGTCGCTAAAGCCGTGGAAACCTTACCGATCCGCCTTGCCGGGCAAGTTGGATTTACTAGGCTCAAGTTGCCCGCCAAAAACCTGATCCCTTGACCTGAAAAGCCCAGTCCATCAAGGCACGAAGGGGGTTTTTGCGCGCGAAAACGTAGGCATGTAATTACCACTTTTGTCCTTGATTTTTGGTGTATTTGTTATATAACGTGGGCATGCACATCCACGTTATTCCCAACCGCGACTCGCCTCCCACCGTGTTGCTACGTGAGTCGTACCGCGATGGCAAGACAGTCAGGAAACGCACGCTCGCCAACCTCTCTGCGCTGCCGGCCGAGCAGATCGAGCTGATCCGCCAGGTGTTGCGCGGGGAGAAACTGGTCGCTCCGGCGTCACTGTTTGAGATCGATGCGTCGCGTCATCATGGTCATGTGCAGGCGGTCTGGCTGGCCATGCAGCGCCTGGGGATGCCGGAGTTGCTGGCGGCGCGCGAGTGTCCCGAGCGCCAGCGCGTGCTGGCGATGATCGCCGCACGGGTGCTCCGCCCTGACAGCAAGCTCGCCACCACCCGCTGGTGGGACACCACCACCTTGCCGGACCTGTTTGATGTCGCAGGGTGTGATGAGCAGGCGCTCTACGTCGCGATGGACTGGCTGCTGGAGCGCCAGGATGCCATCCAGGGCAAGCTCGCGCGGCGCCATCTGGAGCCAGGCAGCATCGTGCTGTATGACCTGAGCTCGAGCTATTTCGAGGGCAGCACCTGTGAGCTGGCCGCCCTGGGCTACAACCGCGATGGCAAGCGCGGCAAGTTGCAGGTGAACTATGGACTGCTTACCGATGCGCGCGGCGTACCGGTCGCCGTCTCGGTGTTTGAGGGCAACACCGCCGATGCGCAGACGTTCATGCCGCAGGTCGCGCTGTTGCGCGAGCGCTTCGGCATCGACGAGATGGTCCTGGTGGGCGATCGCGGCATGATCGCCCAGACCCATATCGATGCGCTCAAAGCCGAGCCCGGGCTGCAGTGGATCACCGCACTGAAGTCCGGCACCCTGCGCACCCTGGCCAGCGAGGGCGCCCTGCAGCTGGGGCTCTTTGATGAGCGCGACCTGTTCGAATTTACCCACGCCGATTATCCCGGCGAGCGCCTGATTGCCTGCCGCAACCCGCAGCTCGCGAAGAAGCGCAGCCACAAGCGCCAGGCGCTGCTTGAGGCTACCGTCGAGCAGCTCGAGCCGATTCGCCAGCGTGTTGCCGCTCAGCGCCTGAAGGGTAAGGAACGCATCGGCCTGCGCGTGGGCAAGGTCCTCAATCGCTACAAGGTCGGCAAGCACTTTGATCTGGTGATCGGTGACGCGTCCTTTGAGTACACGATCAACGACGCACGCGTCGCACAGGAAGCCGCCCTGGACGGCATCTACGTGATCCGTACAGCCGTGCGGCCCGCACGCATGAACAGCGACGACGTCGTGCGTAATTACAAAAACTTAAGCCAGGTCGAGCAGGCCTTTCGTTCGATGAAGACCGTCGACCTCGAGGTGCGGCCGATCTACCATCGCCTTGGCGATCGCGTCCGCGCGCACCTGTTGCTGTGCATGCTCGCCTTCTACGTGAAGTGGCACATGATGCGAGCCTGGCGCCCGCTGCTCTTCGCCGACGAGGACCAGGCGGCCAAGGCGCAACGCGATCCGGTCGCCCCGGCCAGGCGCTCGCCCAGCGCGTTGCGCAAAGTCTCGAGCAAGACACTGGACGATGGCACCCCCGCGCACAGCTTCGGCTCGCTGCTACACCACCTCAGTGCCATCGTGCGCAATGTCTGTCGTCGTCCCGGGGCGCTCGCGCACGAGCCCACCTTCACCCTCGATACGACTCCCGATGCCAAACAGCAGCAAGCCCTTGAGCTGCTGAAAACCCTAGCCGTGTAGGCAGCAGCACAACATCGAATTAATCCCAACCGATTGATTCAAAAGGAAACTCTGCATCGAGGCCGCAGCAACCTCAG
>NZ_WOEZ01000225.1 GCF_013177735.1 Paraburkholderia elongata
GTCTGACGATCAACGGGCACGAAGCGACTCATCTATGGGCTCTCTCAGTGAACTGGCTGATTCATTAACGCCCAACGTGCCCGCCCGGATGACCAACCTCGGCGCAAACTCCGACAACCTCCTAGACAACCGTAGCCGGCTGGCGAGGGCACAGCAAAGCGAGGTTTAGTGATCGTGCGGATGCTTGTGAATCGCATCGACCCAGAAAACCGTTTCCGGCGCTTCCACCGCGTCGATGTTCAGATTCACCACCACCGCTTCATTGTCGCTGCGCACCACCACGCATTCGAGTGGATCGTCGGTGCTGGCATTGATCTCTTGATGCGGCACGTAGGGCGGCACGAAGATGAAGTCGCCGGGACCTGCTTCGGCCGTGAATTCGAGGTGCTCGCCCCAGCGCATGCGTGCCTGGCCACGCACCACGTAGATCACGCTTTCGAGCGCGCCGTGATGATGCGCGCCGGTCTTCGCATTCGGATGGATCGTCACGGTGCCGGCCCAGATTTTCTGCGCGCCGACTCGCGCCGCGTTGATCGCCGCCGCGCGATTCATGCCCGGCGTTTGCACGGTATTGCTGTCGAGTTGGTCGGCCTTGATGACCTTGACGCCGTGCTCGCGCCAGTCGATCGGCGCCGACGGTTGCTCATCCTTGTAATGCGGGTGTTCGTGATCCTGGCTCATGATGTGTCTCCTCGTGGGCGAGGCGTCCGGGTGCTGGGCGCGGGGCCATCTGGCATTTTTGCACGTTCAAAAACGTGTGTGTTGCGCGTGTTTTGCGTGTGTGTTACCTGCAGTTGCAGGCGGCTTCGCAGACGAAAAAAAGCCCATCCACAGGGGACGGGCCTTTTGCAGCTTGCCTTCATTGCATCGCGGGTCGCAGCACATGGCGTGTTGCGACCCGTGGCGCTTACTTCTGCTTCGCGTTGATCACGGCTTCCGCGACGTTGTTCGGCGTTTCAGCGTAGTGCTTGAACTCCATTGTGTACGTCGCGCGGCCTTGCGTTGCTGAACGCAGTGACGTCGAATAGCCGAACATCTCTGCGAGCGGCACTTCGGCGCGCACCAGCTTGCCGCCACCGCCGGCGATGTCTTCCATGCCTTGCACCATGCCGCGACGGCTCGACAGGTCGCCCATCACGTTGCCCATAAAGTCTTCCGGCGTTTCCACTTCGACCGCCATCATCGGTTCGAGCAGCACCGGCTTGGCCTTGCGCATCGCGTCCTTGAATGCCATCGAACCGGCCATGCGGAACGCGTTTTCGTTCGAGTCGACGTCGTGGTACGAACCGAAGGTCAGCGTCACTTTCACGTCGACCACCGGATAGCCCGCGAGCACGCCGGCCTTCAGCGTTTCCTGAATGCCCTTGTCGACCGCCGGAATGTATTCACGCGGAATCACGCCGCCCTTGATCGCGTCGACGAATTCGTAGCCTTTGCCTTGCGCCGACGGTTCGAGCGTGATCACCGCGTGGCCGTACTGGCCGCGGCCGCCCGACTGCTTGACGAACTTGCCTTCGACATCCTCGATCTTGTTGCGCACCGTTTCGCGGTAAGCCACCTGCGGCTTGCCGACGGTTGCCTCGACGCCGAACTCGCGCTTCATCCGGTCGACCAGAATTTCCAGGTGCAACTCGCCCATCCCGGAGATGATGGTCTGGCCGGATTCTTCATCCGTCTGCACGCGGAACGACGGGTCTTCCTGCGCCAGGCGATTGAGCGCGATGCCCATCTTTTCCTGGTCGACCTTGGTCTTCGGCTCGACGGCCTGCGAAATCACCGGTTCCGGGAAGATCATCTTTTCAAGAATGATCACATGTTGCGGATCGCACAGCGTGTCGCCCGTGGTCGCTTCTTTCAGGCCGACTGCCGCGGCGATGTCGCCGCAGTAGACTTCCTTGATTTCCTTGCGCTCGTTCGCATGCATCTGCAGGATCCGGCCAAGGCGTTCCTTCTTTTCCTTGGTCGCGTTGTAGACGGTATCGCCCGAATTCACCACGCCCGAATACACGCGGAAGAAGATCAACTGGCCGACGAACGGGTCGGTCATGATCTTGAAGGCGAGGGCGGAGAACGGATCGTCGTCTCGCGGATGACGCTCGATTTCCTTGTCGTGTTCGTCGTGGCCCGCGATGGCGGGAATGTCGACCGGCGACGGCAGATAGTCGATCACCGCGTCGAGCATGGCCTGCACGCCCTTGTTCTTGAACGCGCTGCCGCACAGCATCGGCACGATCTCGTTGGCGATGGTGCGCACACGAATGCCGTGCTTGATTTCCTCTTCGGTCAGCGTCCCGCCGTGCAGGTATTTGTCGAGCAGTTCCTCGCTCGCTTCAGCGGCGGCCTCGACCATCTTGTCGTGCCATTCCTTCGCGGTAGCCTCGAGTTCCGGCGGGATGTCGCGGTACTCGAATTTGATCCCCTGGTTCTCTTCGTCCCAGTAAATCGCCTTCATCTTGACGAGGTCGACCACGCCCTGGAAATGATCTTCCGCGCCGACCGGAATCTGGATCGGCACGGCTACGCCCTTCAGGCGATCGCCGATCTGCCGCTGCACGCGGAAGAAGTCGGCGCCGACGCGGTCCATCTTGTTGACGAACGCAATGCGCGGCACCTTGTACTTGTTCGCCTGGCGCCACACGGTTTCGGACTGCGGCTGCACACCGCCGACCGAGTCGTACACCATGCACGCGCCGTCGAGCACGCGCATCGAGCGTTCCACTTCAATCGTGAAGTCGACGTGGCCCGGGGTGTCGATGATGTTGATCCGGTGTTCGGGATAGTTGCCGGCCATGCCCTTCCAGAAGGCGGTGGTAGCCGCCGACGTGATGGTGATGCCGCGCTCCTGCTCCTGTTCCATCCAGTCCATCGTCGCAGCACCGTCGTGAACCTCGCCGATCTTGTGGGTCACGCCTGTGTAGAACAGGATGCGCTCGGTGGTGGTGGTTTTGCCGGCGTCGATGTGAGCGCTAATGCCGATATTCCGGTAGCGCTCGATGGGAGTCTTGCGGGGCACGTGAACCTCCTTGAAATGGCGCGCCTGAAACGCTTGCCGGGCGGCAGTCTGTGCTACCCGGGGAGCCTGGGTGCTGCTTTGCTAAGAATACTAGGATAGCGCGTCGGCCCGCCTTTTGCAGGAATCTTGCCAGCCGCGCGTGAAGGCCTGCTGGTATGGGCTTACGGCGCGGCGCGGGCCTCCGCCGCGCGGTCTCGCGCATGGATTGCCCCCGCGCAGAACGCAAAAAGCCGGTGTCCCGTGAAAGGCACCGGCTTTTTCTGAAAAGCGGCCGCTGAAGGCCCGGCGGGGCGTCGCCGTGATGGCGCGCTTTTATTGCGCGGCCGGCAACCCCTGGATTTTCATGCCCGGTTTGATGCCTTTCGACGAGAACCAGCCCTTGCTCATTTCCAACGCATACACGCCGTTGTTCTTCGGGCAGTGATTGTTGGTGGTCTCGGCCTGCATTTCGTCGATGTCGGTGACCGTGCCGTCGGCGCGCATGAAAGCGATCGACAGCGGGATCAGCGTGTTCTTCATCCAGAAGCAATGCACGGCGGTTTCGTTGAAGACGAACAACATGCCTTCATTCGGCGCAAGATTCGTGCGATACATCAGACCCTGTTCGCGGTCGGCGTCGTTAGCGGCGACGGCTGCGTCGATCACGAACATGCCCGCCGTCAGCTTCGCACGCGGAAAGTCGCCGGGCTGCTTCGCGCCGGCCGGCATCTGTTGCGCATGCGCGGGGGCAGCGGTGGTGGCGGCGAACGACATCGCGGCGAGCGGCAGTGCAACGGCAACAGCGAAACGCGCAATCAACGAGCGCATGGGAAATCGCACGGCATGACTCCTTGCTGGAAATTAACCCGCGAATGTTACGCGAGCGCGCCAAAAACAAAAAGGCAGATCGCCTTGCGGTGATCTGCCTTTCAACGCCGTAAGAACGGCAATAAAGCTAGTTCTTGACTGCGTTTTTACAACAAACTTACTCCGAAGCGCCCGAAGCTGCAGCTGCAGCTGCTGCCTTCTTGTGCGCCTTCTTGTGAGCGTGCTTCGTGGTCTTCTTTGCCGACGAAGCTGCTGCCATCGGAGCTGCCGAAGCTGCTGCCGGAGCTGCCGGTGCCGAAGCTTGTGCGAATGCTGCCGTTGCGAAGAGGCCAGCGACCAGAGCGGCGATCAGTTTGTTCATTTTGTAAATCCTCAGCTTGAGTTAATTAACCAAATGACCCGGTTATATGTAGAGTCATGTCGGTAAACGTGCCATCCACCTTTCGGTTGACAGCCGCATCGAACATTTTTTCGACGCGTCTGCTTAGCGCTCAGACTCCCTGTACTCACCGCGCGAGCGGCTTGTGCAAAGGCCCTTAAGGCTGAATGCCGGATAGCTTCGGGCGGCATCTGCGTCGAATAACGCGTGAGCGCGCGCACCGGTTGACGTGATTTTTGTGGAAAATTTATATGTCGATGTATTGAAGCAAATGAATGGCTGCGCAGTGATCGTGAACGCAATTGTTTCACGCGTTTTGCATGTTGGTTTCACGCGCCAATTTGTTTGCGGATACAACGAGTTAGCTTTTTTTGCTGCGGGTCAAAATACGGGGTTCATGCGAGTTCGGCGCAGGCATGGCGCCCAGGCAAACAAGTTCAGATGATGCCTTCCCATGGCGCCTTCAGCGGCAAATCAACACTCTCTCCCGGCTGCAGTCCGAGCGAAAAAATATCGAGTGCGCCGATACCGGCGCGCACGAGTCGCAACGTCGGAAAACCGACCGCAGCGGTCATGCGTCGCACCTGGCGGTTCTTGCCTTCGGTGATCGACAATTCGATCCACGTAGTCGGAATCGCGGCGCGATAGCGGATCGGCGGCGTGCGGGCCCATAGCGAGTCGGTCGGCTCGACGTATTCAGCGCGGCAGGGCCGCGTCACGTAGTCGCCGAGATCGACGCCACGCGCGAGCTTCTTCAACGTGGCATCATCGACCGCGCCTTCCACTTGCGCCCAATAACGTTTGACAAGTTTGTGGCGCGGTTCGGCGATGCGCGCTTGCAGCGCGCCGTCGTCAGTGAGGAGTAGCAGCCCTTCGCTATCGGAGTCGAGCCGGCCCGCCGGATAGACGCCGGGCACTTTCACCCAGTCGGCCAGCGACGCCCGCATTTCGTGCGGCGAAAACTGACAGATGGTGCCGAACGGTTTGTTCAGGGCGAGAAGTCGCATAAGGGAATCGATGAAGGTCGAGCGGCGCCGGCTGCGGCGGGGACGTGCCACGCGGGCCGGCAGAGGCGCTGGCTCGATAGTAAATGGCGGAATAATAATGCATAATGAGCTGCTGCAAGTCATCTGTCTTATATAAGACATAAGAGTAGGCGGCTTGCTGATTTTGATTTTAGACAATGTTGGAAAACCCCGAGCCGCTATGCCCTCGTTGCTGCCTCGGCGTGGGCTAGAATAGGCGACCAGGCCGCTCGCGGGCGTCCGGCATTGCGCGTAGCGAGGAGCACCCAGTTTCCGCAGTCTCCCATCAGCTTTCAGCACAGCCTTCACTGGAGTCCGATCATGCCGTATCAGCACATCAAGGTTCCGACCGGCGGTGACAAGATCACTGTCAACGCAGATTTCTCGCTCAACGTTTCCGACCAGCCGATCATTCCGTATATCGAAGGCGACGGAACGGGCCTCGACATCACGCCGGTGATGTTGAAAGTGGTGGATGCCGCAGTAGAAAAAGCCTACGCAGGCAAGAGGAAAATCCACTGGATGGAAATCTACGCCGGCGAGAAATCGACCAAGGTGTACGGCCCGGACGTGTGGCTGCCGGAAGAAACGCTGCAGGTGCTGAAGGAATACGTCGTCTCGATCAAGGGTCCGCTCACTACGCCGGTTGGCGGCGGCATCCGTTCGCTGAACGTCGCGCTGCGTCAGGATCTCGATCTGTATGTTTGCCTGCGCCCGGTGCAGTACTTCAAGGGCGTGCCTTCACCGGTGCGTGAGCCTGAGAAGACCAACATGGTGATCTTCCGCGAGAACTCGGAAGACATCTACGCTGGCATCGAATGGCCTGCCGAGTCGGAAGAAGCCAAGAAGGTCATCAAGTTCCTGCGGGAAGAAATGGGTGTGAAGAAGATTCGCTTCCCGGAAACCTCGGGGATCGGTATCAAGCCGGTGTCACGCGAAGGCACGGAGCGTCTGGTGCGCAAGGCGATCCAGTACGCGATCGACAACGAGCGCCGTTCGGTCACGCTCGTGCACAAGGGCAACATCATGAAGTTCACGGAAGGCGCATTCCGCGACTACGGTTATGCGCTGGCGCAGAAGGAATTCGCCGCGGAGCTGATCGACGGCGGTCCGTGGATGAAGATCAAGAACCCGAAAACGGGTGGCGACATCGTGATGAAAGACGTGATCGCCGATGCGTTCCTCCAGCAGATCCTGCTGCGTCCGGCCGAATATGATGTGATCGCCACGCTGAATCTGAACGGCGACTATGTTTCGGACGCGCTGGCCGCGCAAGTCGGCGGCATCGGGATTGCGCCGGGCGCGAACATGTCGGATTCGGTTGCCATGTTCGAAGCGACGCACGGCACTGCGCCGAAGTACGCTGGCAAAGACTACGTGAACCCGGGTTCGGAAATTCTCTCGGCTGAGATGATGCTGCGTCACATGGGCTGGACGGAAGCGGCCGATCTGATCATCAAGTCGATGGAAAAGTCGATTCTGCAAAAGCGGGTCACGTATGACTTCGCGCGCTTGATGGAAGGCGCGACGCAAGTGTCCTGTTCGGGCTTTGGTCAGGTGTTGATCGAAAATATGTAAGTGCGTCCAGCGTGTTCCGGTGAAATCCGGCAAGCCCCGATGTACACTGAGTGTCGTCGGGGTTTTTGTTTATTATGTTCCGACAAGGTGGAGGGAGATCCGGGCGTTGTGGAGGGGAATTTGGAGGGGAATTGGCCTGTTTTCTCCCTCCATTCCCTCCATTTGGAGGGGAATGAAAATGAGCCGTAACCGACATTTCAATTACACGCTGACGCCCACGCGTCTGAACAGCGCCAAACCTCAGGAAAAGCCTTACAAGCTCACGGATGGCGGCGGGCTGTTCGTGCTGATCCAGCCAGGTGGCTCTAAAACATGGGCGTACCAGTACCGGCTGGACGGACGGCGGCGCGAGGTAGTCATTGGCCGGTATCCGGAAATCGGCGTTGCTGATGCACGTGACCGGCACGCCGAGTACCGGGCGATGGTTGCGCAGGGCAACGACCCGGTTGCGCACAAGCGGACCGATGACGCTGAACGTAACGCGCGCGCATTGATGGAAGCGGACGAAGGGCAGTTCAAAGCCTTTTCCCTCAAATGGCTGGACGAGCGGTTGGGCAACAAATCGGATGGCTACCGTGCGCAGATGCGTTCGCTGCTGGATCGGTTCGTCTGGGCGGAGATTGGCCGTAAGTCGCTGGACGAGGTGCGACCGGCGCATGTGCTCGCGATCATTGAGAAGCGGCGCGACACGCCGAACACCGCTGAGAACGTCCGCGTGCTGATTCAGCAGGTCTACAACTACGCGATCCAGAAGCTATTGGTGGAAACGAACCCGGCGCTTGCGCTGCGTGGCGTAATCGAGGTTCCGAAAGCCGAACACCACCGGCACCTGAGCGAGTCGGAGTTAGGCGCTTTCTGGCGCGCTGTCGGCAAGCAGGGCGCGCATCCGTCCACCACGGCGGCGGTGAAGCTGCTGATGTACAGCATGTGCCGTAAGGCCGAAGTGCTGCGCGCGAAGTGGAGTGAGATCGACACGGACAAAGCGCAATGGGACATTCCAGCCGAGCGTATGAAGTCGCGCCGCCCGCATCGCGTTTATCTGTCCACGCAAGCACTCGAACTGTTGGAGGTGCAGCGCGCGCTTACCGGCGATCTGGAATATGTGTTCCCGTCCGCGTTCCGCGCCAATGTGCCGATGGCGGACGCGACGCTGAACCACCTGTTCAAACGACTGGACTTCGGCGTACCGGAATTCTGCCCGCACGGCACACGCGGCACGGCGGCGACGCTGTTGCGAGAACATGGGTTCAGCCGAGACGTTGTTGAACTGCTGCTGGCGCACACGGAGCGAAGCCAGACAGCGGCGAGCTACCACCATCACGAGCTGGAAGCCGATCGCCGGCGCGCGGTGCAATACCTTGCTGACGAGATCGAACGGCAAGCCGCCATATCAGCGGCGGGTAACGTGGTGAGCATCAAGGCGAAATCCACCTGACACTTTTCGAGCCGCGCCTAGATCAACCGGGTTCCCTCGCCCATGGCGCCGCTCCTTCATTATTGAGGGGCTTTCAGGAAGGGTGCAATGAATTCTGCTGGACGGAGAGCAAATGTTCTTGAACAGAGGATAAACGGGCTTAGGCATCGTGATCGACTTACCCTGCACGAAGCCGCTGATTTTGTGGAAGAGCGGCTAGGTACCTTTTCGGATGCCGCTCTGCGCTTGGTGATCGAGAGCGTTGAGGCGAATAAATTTCCAGCCCATATTGAGCCGGAAATCAATTCGTGGCAGGGAACCGTGGTAAGGCCCGTTGATCCTGATCGATCGACCGTCGCGACCGCCGACCTATTGGCGTGGCTAGATATGCTCGACAGCGGGAAGTCCACGAAACAGACGGAGCGAGCCGCCGATGTGGGGGGCCGCCCATTAGGCGAGCGCGAGCGCACCACGCTTCTTGTGATCATCGCGGGGCTCGCGAAAGAGGCAAAAATCGACGTTTTAAAACCATCAAAAGCTGGGGTGGAGATCGAACAATTGATAGCGCGAACCGGGGCGCGCGTGGCGTGCCGCACGATCGAGAATCACCTGAAGAGGATTCCTGAAGCGCTGGAAAAGCTCACCACGCCTTGATATAGACCGCAATTGCGTAAGCAGTGACCGCAGTTGGGCAAGTGCGTTACCGTAATCGGTTTCAATTCGGCCATGAGTTCCGGGGCGGTCCCAGAACCATCACTAAGGGTGAAAAATGACCGAACAAATCAAAACCGCACTTACCATCCTGCGCCGCAAGCAGGTTGAAGCCGCAACGGGGCTTTCCCGTTCGACCATCTATCAGCGCATCAGCGCAAAGACGTTTCCGCCTGCTGTCCAGCTCGGTCCACGTGCTGTTGGCTGGAGGCGCGGCGATATCGACGCTTGGCTTGCCAACCCCGCCGGCTACCGCGTGGAGTCTGTATGAGCGTCCTGCGCTCTCCGTGGTTTTAGAGCACGGGCTCGACGCGTGGCTTGATCTTCATTTGTAAACAACGTTTAGGATACCAAATGAATCAGAGTGAAAATTCCAAGTGCATTAAGAGCGAGAATCAATTGACCTGGGCGTCGATTCAAGTCTCGTTGGACGTGTTCAAACCGTGGCTGGATGACCCCACGACTTATGACGTTGCGAAAATGTGCATGATTGCCGCCGAGCTTGCCGGCCGGGGTAGCCCATTCCAAACAGCCACGGCCTGCCCTCATACCGCCGACAAGCTGCGGAAGCTCAGTGAGGTGTCCAAGATCCCGTTTGCAGTGATCTCTACCTTTGCCGATACCGTGGCTGTGCTGCAGAATCTCGACTTCCAGGGCTTCCTCGCGCTGTCCCACTCCCGCGAGGCCCAAAATCATGAATAACGCATGCCAGGATACGGCGATCTCCGCTCTCTCATTGGGGCTGTGTGCTATTCCCGCCGCTGGCCACACCGACCGTGCAAATCCTAAGCGCCCGTTTGGCGCATGGCGCACTTACCAGCAGGAGCACCCTCTGCGCCGTGATATCGAGGCGCTCTACACCCAGTATCAGTTCTCCACCGTAGGGCTCGTGTGCGGCAAGGTCAGCGGGGGACTCGAATGCCTCGATTTTGACACCGCGTCTGGTTACGAACTGTTCCTGCGCGCGGCGCGGACCTCCGATCTCGCACCCTTGGTTGCCCGTATCGAGGCCGGGTACTCGGAACTGTCGCCTAAGGGCGCGCATCAGTTGTATTTCTGTGACGCCGTTGGCCGTAACGACAAGCTTCACCGCGCCCTGAAGATTGAAACTCGTGGTGAGGGCGGCTTCGTTGTAATCGCCCCGAGCTGCTTCGCTGACGCTGGCGCACACAAGCAATATCGGATCAAGTCCGGCGCGCTCGCGTCGATTGCGCGCATTTCCCCTGTCGAGCGCGAACAGCTGCATTCGTTCATTCGCGCACTCGGTGACTCAGAGCCGCCGGGCAATGGCGTTGCTCGCAGCATGGCGGCTGACACGATTGCGGAAGGCGGCCGCAACAACTATCTGACTTCGCTCGCGGGCACGCTGCACAGCCGAGGCGTGTGTGGTGAGACGTTGAGCGCGGCGCTTCATGCCGAAAACAAGGCTTGCTGCAAGCCCCCCCTGCCCGATACCGAGGTCGAGGCCATCTTGCGCAGCGTGACCAAGTACCCCCCTGGCCGTCCGTCCGGAACGTCCGCACCGCTGATCTGGGCCACCCCCCTTGACCTGCCGACGGGCATGCCGACTGTACCGCCCCTTGACGCGCGCGTTCTGTTGCCGAGCGCCTTGGGCGACTGGGCCAGCGACACCTCCCACCGCCTGCAATGCCCTCCTGATTACCCGGCGGTTGGTCTGCTGGTTGCTCTCTCGGCAGTGATTGGCGGTCGCTTGTCCATTCGCCCGAAGCAGCGCGACGACTGGACGGTCACTCCGAATCTCTGGGGCTTGATTATTGGGCGCCCCAGCACACTGAAGTCTCCGGCGATGGCGGCGGCACTGGCGCCTTTGAACGTCCTTGAACGCGACGCGTATGCGAAGTACGACGCGGCACTCATGAACTACCGTGCCCAGAAAGCTGCATACGACCTCGCCGTCGGCCACACGAAAACGCAGGCCAAAACCAAGAGCGCTACGCTCCAACAGGCCAGCGTAACTGCCAATCTGGTGTCGGTTATGCAACAGCAGCCGGTCGTGCCGACACGTACGCGCTACGTGGTCAACGACGTGACCGTGGAAAAACTCGGCGAAATTCTTGCGGAGAACCCGAATGGTGTGCTGCTGTTCCGGGATGAGCTGAAAGGTTTTTTGGCTGAACTCGAAGGCGAGGAAAATGCTACCAAGCGCGCGTTTGTCTTGCAGGCGTGGGCGGGCGACAGCGGCTATAACTTTGATCGCATTGGCCGCGGCAGCGTCCGCATTGAACGCGCGATCCTTGCGGTCTTGGGAACCACCCAACCCGGTGTTGTCGAAGCCCACCTGGCATCGGCCATGCGCGGAGGAGTCGGGGACGACGGACTGATTCAGCGCTTTCAGCTCGCGGTCTATCCCGAGGAGCCCGACTCGTCAGCGCTAGTCGACGAATTCCCGGACCTCCAGGCCGCCGCCTTTGTGTCGGCACTGTTTCAGCGGCTCGCACAGCTCGATCCGGCTTCGATCGGCGCTCAGCAGGACAATATCGGCGCGGCTGATGGTCAGTGGTATCTGCGCTTTGACGCCACGGCCCAGCAGGTATTCAACACGTGGTATTCCAAGCTCATGGGACTCATCAAGCGCACCGAGCATGGTGCCGTCGCATCCCACTATGGCAAGTATCGCAGCCTTGTCCCGTCGCTTGCCCTGATCTTTCACCTGGCTGAAGGACGCTCCGGACCGGTTGACGAAACGGCGCTTTATCGTGCAATTGGCTGGGCTGCTTTTCTGAAGAAGCACGCGGCGCGGATTTATCATTACTCGATCCGCAGTGATGCACGAGCGGCTTGCGCGTTGGGTGACGCGATCAAGGAGGGAAAATTGGAGGACGGTTTTGCGCTGCGCGACGTTCGCCGCAAGTGCTGGTCGGGCCTTACGAGTCCGCTTCTCTGTCAACAGGCGATTGAGATCCTCGTGGAACACCACTGGCTTTCCATGGAACGCGTCGAGACCAATGGCAAGGTGACGGAACGTTGCCGCATCAACCCTGCGCTGATTAAGATGCAAAACTAGAGGTAGATGTGTCAGTGTTGTCAGTAAGGCTATGGATTCATTTTTTTTGATTCGCATTCCTACATATATAAAAATGGCAATTGCAAAAGACACAATTGCCAGATTAGCACTGACAACACTGACAAACCGGCTGAGGAAAAATGAGCTTCTTCGGTCGGTCATGAGGCGAAGCCCCCGTTACAACGTCGGGTCAACCTAACCACCAGCGAGAATACCGATGAGTGCATACATCAAGCAATTGAATCGCATGATGGAGACCGCCGCGCCCCGCCAACCGCCGCTCCAACAGCAGTTCATGGAATGGTACGGTTCGCTGCCGGAAATCGCGCGGTGCCGGCCGTTTTCAATGGTCGAGTTTGAGAAGGCGCTCGGCACGCAGGGAAAATACATCAGCCCGGTATTGCTGGAGCTGGGCTGGCAGCGTAAGCGCCGATGGGGTTCGCTGGGTCAGTATCATCGCTATTGGGTGCCGCCTCAGCTAGGTCGTTGAGGTCGCCGTCGCCCCTGAATGAGAAAACGTGCGCTGAACTAGCAGGCATTGGCTGGCTGTGGGTCGATCGAGCGGAGGACCGAAACCGACCGAGGCTGTGTGAAAACGCAAAAGTACTCGGTTTTCGGGTGTCGCTTTACCCTTCCCGAGTTGCTGCCAAGCCAATACGGCGCGATCTGAAGGGTCGATTTTTTGCAACGCGGCATTCAGCATGCGTTTTCACACACCCTCGACCCGTTGCCGTCATTCGCGTTGCCCCGACGGCAACGGCCGTTCTGAAAGTCCAACTGTCATTCCCTGCCGCGAGGTCGCCTGCCATACAGGCTGATTTCCTGGCATTTGCACCTCGGAAGCAGCGGCGTCAGGCTTCACTCCACGCGGCAATACTGCAAGAATCAAATCTGGGAAGTCTCAAGACTTGGGCTACGTGCGACTATGTAAATTTTGTTGACGCTATAAGGTGGGAACGTTCTCGACGGCGGCCATTAAATCGGTAGTGACAGCATCTATTTTCTGTCTGATAGTCCTCAAAGTTGAGCGGACGAAGCAACCTAGCTTCAGGAAGGGGCAATCGGCCAGCAATAACAATGAACTTGAGTGACTTATTCTAAATGAGAGTTTCTAAATAAAAGGAATAGTAATGTTAAAGTTGCCAGCTACATTTTGGTCGGGCGTTGTTACATTCATTGTGACACTATTCATAAATACGGGCATCAGCTATTACTCGGGCGATCAAGGGCTCGCAACGATTGGTCGTCCAATCATGCTCGATGGAAAGGTAGTTTTGCCATTGGCTCTGGAGAACTTTTCTGGCAAATCGATTAGCGGACTGTTGCTACAGGTTCCTGAGGAGGTGGGAGCTGCAAGCGTAGTTCGCGACGCCCCAGTGCAGATCACGAGTGTCAGCGATCAAGCAGGTAATTTGACACGATCGATTCGCATAGACGGCATAGAACCAAAGACGAGAACGAACCTATTTGTCGTGCTGCGCGACGTGACGGAAGTGCCGCTGGTCCGAATAATCAACGCTGATGAGGTTGGTTTTATGTTTGCGGATGGAGTGCCAGAATCTAAGCTGCACCGCGCCGTAACGTACGGATTGGTGGTTGCCGGTATTTACACGGTGATTGCCGTCGCGTTGGGATATTATTTCAACAAGATAATCCAATCACTTCACAAGAGATTGGACGAGGCAAAGGAAAATTCCACGAGGCTGCACGAGAATTCGGACAAGCTTCGTAAGGAATTGGATGACCTTAAAATGATGCAATCAAAAATTAGGATACTGTTGTTGTCAAGAATATCCGATTATTCAAAGGAGCTGGAATTTTGGAGAAATGCAATCAAGGAATTGCTTGTGCGGCGGGGAGCGCCTGCAAGTACTTCTGACGAGTTAATAAAGTGTGTCACTCGCGCACTCAAAACGTTTGGGACAAGGCGTGGGTCTGATGACTTTGACGCTATCGTTTTCGCAGCGGGTGTTCTTAAAGATGCGGAAAACAAGGCTCGTTCAGTAGAAGAGGCTGATCGGTAGTCAACTCTGGTAAAGGGAATTCGGCCGCGAGGCAGGCGGTTAGCCACGACGAATCGTACTTGTCGTTTGCGCGTCGGTCAGGACGTTCCTGAGGCGGCTGATGGCCGACTACCGCCCTATGTGATCGGCAGTAGTCGACCCGCAAGCGTCGTTCGGCAGGATGCAGCTTTGACGGCAGCGGTTTCGGAAACTGAAGGAAACGCGTTCACTTCGACTCGCTACCCGAAGCCACCTCCATTTCAGTGGGGCTTGGCGCTGTTGCCGCATCCGCAGCCTTCTTTGCCAACTCCAGCTTTGCGTTGTGCTCAAACGAGGCGGAGATTTCCGCCTTTAACGCGGCGAAACTTCTGTTAAGACACTTTACCGAATACTCGCTCGATAGCTCGGCGCTGTTCTGCAACGCAGCTCGAAGAATGCCCGCAGCATCCGCATATTCTCGATAGGCGCGAAATACGCTGTGGAACACCGTCGCATCCAACAATCTCGGATCACCCTTCTCTAGCGACACGTCAAGCAGATCCAGAGCCGCTTTCAGTCTAGCCATCGCCGTTTGACAGCCGTAGTACGCGTAAATTGCCACCTCTTTCATTCGCCCCAGATTACTCTGGTCAATCTCGAAATTCTCCGTTGCTCCTATAGCAGCTCGGATGAAGGGCTTCAACAACAATTGGACATGGGATATATCCTCGTGACTCATTTCCGCAGCCCTTGTCGCGAAAAATACGGCGGTCGCATGAGGCAGCCCATACCCTTCCATTTTAATGCCGCGCGCATTCACAAGCTTTTCGGAAAAATCCTTGATAAAAAAATCCGCTGCGACCACATTCGTCAGTAGCAGGAAGTTGACGTGGGCGAGACGCTTTCGCTCGTCTGAGTCCTCCCGATGCTTCGCCTTAAGCCGCACGATGTAACTTAAGTATGCTGAGACCAGTGCGCCGATTAGACCCGACACGATTGCAACGATTGGAGTAGAGCTCATTGGTTCCTCTCTGCCGTCAAATGGATAACCTCGCTGCTGGAATTGAATGTTTCATGGTTTGCCATTGCTGCGCCGCAATCAGTTCGGCCACGCGGCGAGATGGGAGTTTAATATACGGTGGTTACCTCATCGATGTCGAGATTTGAAAGTCAGGTACGGCCGAAAATCGGCATAATTTCATCCGACCGTGAAGGCCGTCGTTTGAGCGTTAGCCGCCGCTCGACTGGCCATATGACTACGGTGGCGAACGGCGGTTCGTGGCCGAACTCTGCCCGATGATGCCCGTACAGGTCCATGCGGTCGAATGTTCCCTCAAAACTGAGGGCAGCCGCGCGGCGACTGGCCGTTTCTGGGAAAGCTGATCGTGTCTGACGGGTCGAGCTGGGCCGGTCAACCGTCCCGCCGTTGCGATCATAGCGGCGGAACACCAACCAGCCTTTAGACCGTGCTCGGATTTGCCGATATATCGCGGTGTCGCTGGCACTATCCGGTGACAGTCCATGTCGGGGGAAATCGTGCGACGGCGTTCCAGGAAAAGAAAACAGAGTGTGTTCGATGCCGGACGCGTCACAGGCGCGAGACTCGTATCGCCCACAATGGGTGGTCCGCTGGCGGTTCTCTTCGGTTTGGCCGCAGTGGTATGGGTAGGCTCGCATCTCGATACCCAAGCCGCCGAGAGCATTGAGGCTACGGCAGTTGTCGCGGCACTTGTGGTGGTCGGGGTATTCTGGTTTAAGCAAACCGAGCGCACGCGCAAACGGCGTGACCTTATGCAACGCCAGCAGGGGCTAGATTCGATTCGAGCGCTCGCGTGGGATGAGTTCGAAGAGTTTGTTGGCGAACTCTATCGCCTTCAGGGCTTCGAGGTGCAGTCACGACTTCGCGGCGGAGCGGATGGGGGTGTTGATCTAATCCTTGAGCGCGGCGGCGGGAAAACACTGGTTCAATGCAAACACTGGAAAAGCACGACAGTGGGCGCGCCGGTCGTCCGCGAAATGATGGGGCTTATCACGCATCACGGAGCCGTGTCTGCAAAGATCGTGTGCAGTGGAAAATTCACTCGGCAAGCTATCCAGTTCGCTGAGGGCAAGCCCATTGAACTCGTTAGTGGCGAGGCGCTTTGGCTGATGGTTGAAGCTGCCAGGCGGCCATCGATGTAATTGGCTTGGAGCGACGTCTAAGTAGCTGCATCTGTAACTATCGGATTTTTTTCGGAAAAAATCTATGGGCGACCATGCAGGCCACCCCGCCCGCGCAGTTGGCGAGCCCCCCTTGGGGAGGCGCTCTGCGAAAAAGAATTCTTTCCGCCAGACCGGCTGGACGCGTGCGGGGATCGTGGCACCTCTAGGCGAGACACTAACGCCGTGTTGCTAACTATCGCGGGCGGCAGATCCTCTACTTCAACTGCTACCAAATCAGTCGTCCTCTCTGCGATGTTGCGAATTTGCCAAAGGAATCATTGCGACGACGTGATTCGCAATGATTGGGCTGGAGCCTTGTGAAGTGGGTAGCTGAGAGATAGTGAGGGGAATTTGGAGGGGAATTCGAACTGTGTAATTGATTGATCTATCACTGACAAGGCTTTGCGGGCGATTTACATAGAATGATCGAGAAACGAATCGCGCCGGCTTCTCCGGCTCGAATTCAAAACCCCGGCACCGTGAGGCGGCCGGGGTTTTTTCATGCGGCCGCCAACGGGTGAGCATCGAAAGCGTTCGGAAAGGAAGGCGGGTGTCCAGTATTTGAGACATTCGCTTTACCGACGTCTCAAGCCGCGGTAGCCGCAGTGGCGATCCGCCTCAAATTAGAAACCGCCGCCCAAAAAAAAGAAACCCGGCGGTGAAGCCGGGTTTCAAAGGACGGGTAACGAACAGTGTCAGGCAGGTGCCTGGATGTTCGATGCCTGTTTGCCTTTCGGGCCTTGCACGACCTCGAAGGTTACTTTCTGACCTTCCTTGAGGGTCTTGAACCCATTCATCTGGATGGCCGAGAAGTGTGCAAACAGATCCTCACCACCTTCGTCAGGCGTGATGAATCCGAAACCTTTTGCGTCATTGAACCATTTGACCGTACCAGTTGCCATTCCAACTTCCCCTGTAACTCATGTCACTACCACGAGCCCTCGAAAAGCTCGACGACCGCGCGATGCAGCCGCTCCCTCCTCACAAGCTCACCATCGGCATTTTTTCGATTTATGGCTCAGTGAAAAAAGTGCCAGCTTGATTGTTGAGGCTCTTTATTCGAGTGTCAAGAAAATTTTGAGATGTCGTTGCCGCGTTGCAAACAGGCGTTTCCAGGGTTTTTCCCGCTTTTATTTTCTTATGTGCGGTTGCCCAAGCGGGCCGTCTTGAAAAGTCGCATAATCGACTCACATGCTGTTCTGCGGGTCGCGCACCGTCCGCTGCGCCGGGCGCGTGCCCTCAGCCAGCACTGGCAGGTTGTGCGATACTCGATCCGACTGCGGCGCTGCACGGCTGCGACGCATCACAGGATAGGGGCCGGCTCCGCAATCGGCTCGTCGAATGACGCAACGCCGTTGGGGGTAATCACCCATCAGGCGGTAGCGAACGGGCTCACCGGCCGGTCGGCCGGGTTTTGACAGGATTGCGGGCCTGTCCTAGTTGTTTAGAATGGGTGTATGGCGATTATCCCGGACAAGCAGGACGGCACCGTACTGGAGCGGCAGGAGAAGAAGCTCAAGCCGCCATCCATGTACAAGGTGGTGCTGCTGAATGACGACTTCACGCCAATGGAATTTGTCGTGATGATCGTGCAGGAATATTTCAATAAAGATCGTGAAACCGCAACGCAAGTCATGTTGAAGGTGCATCGCGAGGGCAGGGGAGTTTGTGGGGTCTATACGCGGGACATCGCGTCGACCAAAGTCGAGCAAGTCGTTACCCACGCACGGCAGGCCGGGCATCCGCTGCAGTGTGTGATGGAGGAAGCATGATTGCCCAGGAACTGGAAGTCAGCCTGCACATGGCGTTCATGGAAGCACGCCAGGCGCGGCACGAGTTCATCACGGTCGAACATCTTTTGCTGGCACTGTTGGACAATCCAACGGCTGCGGAGGTGTTGCGTGCATGCGCGGCCAATATCGAGGATCTGCGCCAGAACCTGCGCAACTTCATTCATGACAACACGCCTACCGTGCCTGGCACGGATGACGTCGACACGCAGCCCACGCTGGGTTTCCAGCGTGTGATCCAGCGCGCGATCATGCATGTGCAATCCACCTCGAACGGCAAGAAGGAAGTGACCGGCGCGAACGTGTTGGTTGCGATCTTCGGCGAGAAGGATTCGCATGCGGTGTACTACCTGCAGCAGCAGGGCGTGACGCGTCTGGATGTGGTGAATTTCATCTCGCATGGCATTGCCAAGACCAGCAGCACGGACGCCGCGAAAGCGAGCGACGCGAATGCCGAGTCCGACGAAGCCGCCGCGCAGAAAGAAACGCCGCTCGCCCAGTTCACGCAGAACCTGAACCAGATGGCGAAAGACGGCCGCATCGATCCGCTGATCGGGCGCGAGTCGGAAGTCGAGCGCGTGGTGCAGGTGCTGTGCCGCAGGCGCAAGAACAATCCGCTACTGGTCGGTGAGGCCGGTGTCGGCAAGACGGCGATCGCCGAAGGGCTCGCCTGGCGCATTACGCGCGGCGAAGTGCCGGATATTCTGGCGGATGCGCAGGTGTATTCGCTCGACATGGGTGCGCTGCTCGCCGGCACCAAGTATCGCGGCGACTTCGAGCAACGGCTGAAGACGGTCCTCAAGGAATTGAAGGAACGTCCGCACGCGATCCTGTTCATCGACGAAATTCATACGCTGATCGGCGCGGGCGCTGCGTCGGGCGGCACGCTGGATGCATCGAATCTGCTGAAGCCGGCGTTGTCGTCGGGCACGCTCAAGTGCATCGGCGCGACCACGTTCACGGAATATCGCGGCATCTTCGAAAAAGACGCGGCCTTGTCGCGCCGTTTCCAGAAGATCGACGTGACCGAGCCGACCGTCGAGCAGACGGTGGCGATCCTGCGCGGCCTGAAGTCGCGCTTCGAAGAGCATCACGGCGTGAAGTATTCGTCGGGTGCGCTGTCGGCGGCGGCTGAGTTGTCGGCACGCTTCATCACGGATCGTCATCTGCCGGACAAGGCGATCGACGTGATCGACGAAGCAGGCGCGGCGCAACGCATCCTGCCGAAGTCGAAGCAGAAGAAGACCATCGGCAAGAACGAGATCGAAGAAATCATCTCGAAGATTGCTCGTGTACCGCCGCAAAGCGTGTCGCAAGACGATCGCAGCAAGCTGCAAACGCTGGATCGCGATCTGAAGAGCGTGGTGTTCGGGCAAGACCCGGCCATCGACGCGCTGTCGGCCGCGATCAAGATGGCGCGCGCAGGCCTCGGCAAGCTGGACAAGCCGATCGGCGCGTTCCTGTTCTCCGGCCCGACTGGCGTCGGCAAGACGGAAGTGGCGAAGCAATTGGCGTTCACGCTGGGGATCGAGCTGATCCGCTTCGACATGTCGGAATACATGGAGCGTCATGCGGTGAGCCGTTTGATCGGCGCGCCGCCGGGCTATGTCGGTTTCGATCAGGGTGGTTTGCTGACCGAAGCCGTCACGAAGAAGCCGCATTGCGTGCTGCTGCTCGACGAAATCGAGAAGGCGCATCCGGACATCTACAACGTGCTGCTGCAGGTGATGGACCACGGTACGCTGACGGACAACAACGGCCGCAAGGCGGATTTCCGCAACGTCATCATCATCATGACGACGAATGCGGGTGCCGAGGCAATGGGCAAGGCGGTGATCGGCTTCACGAATCGTCGGGAAACCGGCGACGAAATGGTCGACATCAAGCGCATGTTCACGCCGGAGTTCCGTAACCGTCTGGACGCAACGATCAGCTTCCGCTCGCTCGATGAGGAAATCATCATGCGGGTGGTCGACAAATTCCTGATGCAGCTGGAAGATCAGTTGCACGAGAAGAAGGTCGATGCGCTCTTCACCGACGCGTTGCGCAAGCATCTCGCCAAGCACGGTTTCGATCCGCTGATGGGCGCGCGGCCAATGCAGCGTCTGATCCAGGACACTATCCGTCGTGCGCTGGCCGACGAGCTGCTGTTCGGCAAGCTGATGAACGGCGGCCGCGTGACGGTCGACGTGGATGCGGAAGACAAGGTGCAGTTGACCTTCGACGAGCATCCGGCGCCGCGCAATCCGAATCCGGAAGCGGTCGAGGTCGAGTAAGTCAGTCGAGTAACGCTTTAGTCGTCCCTCTGAAAGCAGAACGGCGCGGGTTGAACCCCGCGCCGTTCTGCTTTTTGCGTTGTACGAAGCGCTTGTTAGAAGCAAGCGACGCTTCAACGCTTATCGCTTATCGCTTATCGGTGGTCTAAGTCTTAGTGCTTGCCCGTGCTCCCGAACCCACCGTTACCACGCTCGCTGGTTTCGAAATCGTCGACGATATTGAACTCGGCCTGGACCACCGGCACGATCACGAGTTGCGCGAGGCGCTCCATCGGATTCAGCACGAACGTGGTCTCGCCGCGGTTCCACGTCGAGATCATCAGCTGACCTTGGTAATCCGAATCGATCAGGCCGACCAGATTGCCCAGCACGATCCCATGCTTATGACCCAGGCCCGAACGCGGCAGAATCAACGCGGCATAACCCGGATCGGCGACGTGAATCGCCAGACCCGTCGGCACCAGCGCGGTTTCGCCGGGTTTCAGCGTCAACGGTTCGTCGAGGCACGCGCGCAGGTCGAGGCCCGCGCTGCCGGTGGTTGCGTAGGCCGGGAGTTGGTCGCGCATGCGCGCATCGAGAATCTTGAGGTCGAGTTTCATGCAGGTTCGAAGGTTTAAGGAGTGGAGGCCGGGCGTCCGAGTTGGAACGCTTCGGCGAGAAGTTCATAGGAGCGCAGCCGGGCGCGGTAGCTGCCCGCTACGGTGAGCACGATCAGTTCGTCGGCCTGGAACTGCTCCTGCAAGGCATGAAGCCGCTCAGTCACGGTTTCCGGCGTGCCGATGATACTGCGCGGCTTCTCGCGGTCGATCACCAGTTGCTCGCGTACGCCGTATTCTTGCGCGGCGCCTTGCTCGACCGTCGGAATCGGCGCATTCAGGCCAAGGGCCATCTGCACGCGGCGCAGGTCGACCGCTTTTTCCAGGTCGGCGGCTTCCTGTTCGGTGTCGGCGCAAATCACGAACACCGAGGCGGCCAGATAGGGCTGTTCTGTTTCCAGGCTAGCCTTGAAGTGTTCACGATAATCCAGCGCCACCTGATGCCCGAAATGCGCGTTGATGAAATGCGCGAAGGCAAAGCGGATGCCGAGTTGCGCCGCCAGCAGGCCGCCGAATTCACTCGATCCGAGTACCCACAATTGGGGGCGCGTGGCGATTTGCGGCTGAAGCAGTACGCCGTGCCCAAGGTGATCCTCGGGCAGTGTGCCGTGCATCAGGCCGACCAGATCGGCGACCTGCTGCGGAAAAATTTCGCCGCGATTGTAGGCACCGGCTGCGACTGCTTGCGCCGTGCGCATGTCGCCGCCCGGGGCGCGTCCTACGCCGAGGTCGATACGATTGGGAAACAGCGCCTCGAGCATCATGAATTGCTCGGCGACCTTGAAAGGGCTGTAGTACGGCAGCATCACGCCACCTGAGCCGAGTCGAATGCGTTTGGTGACGCTGCCGAGGCGCGCCAGCATCACCTCGGGGCACGGGTTCGACACGCCGCGCAAGCCGTGATGCTCGGCGCACCAATAGCGCGTGTAGCCGAGGTCGTCAGCCAGCTGGGCGAGTTCGACGGTGGCGGCGATTGCGTCCGCCACTGAGTGCCCGTCGATCACGGGCGTTTGATCGAGCACGGAAAGTAGCGTCATGTCAGTACTGCTCCAGATGAATCGATGCGCTAGAGGCGTTCGCGGCGAACGCAACATGCGCCGCCGCGAGCGGCTTCAGCGAATCAGACTTGTGTCGGGCAGACGCCTGGCAATTTCTACGATCAATGCGCGCGCGAGCGTCTGCTTGTCGGCGCGTGGCAGCTTGGTGGCACCTGCCGCTTCGAACAGGATGACTTCGTTGTCGTCCATGCCGAAGGTCAGTGGACCGAGATTGCCGATCAATAAAGGCACGTTCTTGCGCACGCGCTTTTCTTCGCCGTGCAGTTCGAGGTCGCCGCTCTCGGCCGCGAAACCGACTGTGAACGGCGGATGTGGCAGCTTGGCGACCGAAGCCAGAATGTCCGGATTCTCGACGAACGTGAAGGTGGGCAGTGCGCGCTCGGCGGTCTTCTTGATCTTCTGTTCGCTGGCGTGATCGACGCGCCAGTCGGCCACCGCGGCCACGCCGATAAAGATGTCGGCGTCCGCGACCGAACGCATCACCGCGTCGTGCATTTGCTGTGCAGTTTGCACGTCTTCGCGGAACACACCCCACGGCGTTTCCAGCGCAACCGGGCCGGCGACCAGATGCACCTCGGCGCCCGCTTGTTGCGCGGCGCGCGCCAACGCAAAACCCATCTTGCCGCTCGAACGATTGGTGATGCCGCGCACCGGATCGAGCGGCTCGAAGGTCGGGCCGGCGGTCAGCAACACGCGACGGCCGGACAGGATCTTGGGCGAGAAGAACGACGCGATCGCCTCAAACGTGGCGACCGCTTCCAACATTCGCCCGTCGCCGGTTTCGCCGCACGCTTGCGGACCCGAATCGGGGCCGAGCACTTCAATGCCGTCCGCGCGCAACTGCGTGACGTTGCGTTGGGTCGCCGGGTTTTGCCACATCTGCCGGTTCATCGCCGGCACGACGAGCAGCGGACAATCCCGCGCGACACACAGCGTCGAGAGCAGATCGTCGGCCATGCCGTGCGCGAGTTTGGCGAGGAAGTCGGTAGAGGCGGGCGCAATGACGATCGCGTCGGCTTCACGCGACAGATCGATGTGCGCCATGTTGTTCGGCACGCGCGCGTCCCACTGGCTCGTGTAGACCGGCCGGCCGGACAGCGCCTGCATCGTGACGGGGGTGATGAACTGCGTAGCCGCTTCGGTCATGACGACCTGCACGGTCGCGCCGGCCTTGGTCAACAGGCGCGTGAGTTCGGCGATCTTGTAGCAGGCAATGCCGCCCGTCATGCCGAGGACGAGGTGTTTTCCTGCGAGTTCTGCGGTTGCCAACGAAAGCCTCCGACAAAGCGTGGTGGCGGGCAGCGGTGCGAGTGTCGCACCGTCAGCCGCCTAAGCGACGTTAACGCGAGCCGCGCACGCGCCGCAACTCGTCGAGCACGAGCAGGATCGCGCCGATCGTGATCGCGCTGTCGGCGAGATTGAACGCCGGCCAGTGCCACGTGCGCACGTGAAAATCGAGAAAGTCGATCACATGGCCGTACGCGAGCCGGTCGATCACGTTGCCGAGCGCACCCCCGAGAATCAGCGAGAGCGCCGTGCAGAACATCTTCTGTCCGCCATGACGCTTGAGCAGATAGCAGATCACGAGTGCCGCGACCACGCCGAGCGCGGTGAACGCCCAGCGCTGCCAGCCGCCCGCCATCGCGAGGAAGCTGAAAGCGGCGCCGCGGTTGTACACGAGGATCAGGTTGAAGAACGGCGCGACCTCATGCGGAACACCGTAGGCGAACACCTTCTGGACCGCGATCTTGGTGAGCTGATCGAACAGAATCACGATCAGCGCGACGCCAAGCCAGGGCGCCAGCGAACTGTTTTCGGACGACGATTTCGACATGGTTTTCGCCATTATGCCGCGCTCCTCGCTTCACCGTTGCCGAACAGATTGCTGAAGCAGCGGCCGCACAGGGTGGGGTGCTCGGCGTTTGTGCTGACGTCCGCGCGGTAGTGCCAGCAGCGTTCGCACTTCAGATACTTCGAGGCGATCACTTCGACGCCTTCTTCCGCTTCGCTGTCGACCTTCACGACGTTCGCCGCCGACGTGATCAGCACGAACTTCAGGTCGTCGCCGAGGCTCGTGAGCGCGTCGTAACGTGCGCCGCCCGCGCGGATTTCGACCTCCGCCTGCAGCGACGAACCGATCAGGTTCGCGACGCGTGCCTCTTCCAGCGCCTTGGTCACGTCGCTACGCGCGGCGCGCAGCAGCGTCCATTTGTCGAGCAGGACGCCGGCTTCCGGCACCGCCGGGAACGCGTGATAGGTTTCCGTGAAGATCGTTTCGTTGTTCGGCGAGAAGATTTTCCACGCTTCTTCAGCGGTGAACGACAGGAACGGCGCCATCAGACGCAGCAGACCGTGCGCGATGTGATACAGCGCGGTCTGAGCCGAACGGCGCGCGACGGAGTCGGCCGCCGTGGTGTACAGACGGTCTTTCAGGACGTCCAGATAGAAGCCGCCGAGGTCTTCCGAGCAGAACGTCTGCAGTTTGGCGACCACCGGGTGGAACTCGTACTTGTCGTAGTGCGAGAGGATGTCGTTTTGCAGGTTCGCCGACAGCGCCACCGCGTAACGATCGATCTCGAGCCAGTCTTCGACCGGACGCGCGCGCTTCTCGAAGTCGAAGTCCGACAGGTTCGCGAGCAGGAAGCGCAGCGTGTTGCGGATGCGGCGATAGCTCTCCGTCACGCGCTTCAGGATCTCTTCGGAGATCGCCAGTTCGCCCGAGTAATCGGTCGAGGCGATCCACAGACGAATGATTTCCGCGCCGAGGCGGTTCGCCACGTCATGCGGGTCGATACCGTTGCCGAGCGACTTGCTCATCTTGCGGCCTTCGCCGTCGACGGTGAAGCCGTGCGTGAGCAGCGCGTTGTAGGGCGGGCGGCCGTCGAGCATCGAAGCGGTCAGGAGCGACGAGTGGAACCAGCCGCGGTGCTGGTCCGAGCCTTCCAGATACAGGTCAGCCGGGAATTGCAGTTCGTCTTTATGCGAGCCGCGCAGCACGTGCCAATGCGTGGTGCCCGAATCGAACCAGACGTCGAGCGTGTCGCGGTTCTTTTCGTACATGTTGGCGTCGTCGCCGAGCAGTTCGCGCGGGTCGAGCGTTTGCCACGCTTCGATGCCGGCCTTCTCGACGCGTTGCGCGACTTCTTCGAGCAGTTCCAGCGTGCGCGGATGCAGCTCGCCGGTTTCCTTGTGCACGAAGAACGCCATCGGCACGCCCCATTGACGCTGACGCGACAGCGTCCAGTCCGGGCGGTTGGCGATCATGCTGAACAGGCGCTGTTTGCCCCATGACGGATAGAAGGCGGTGTTCTCGATGCCTTCGAGCGCGGTTTCGCGCAGTGTCTTGTCGGTGTCGTTCGGCTTCACATCCATGCCGGCGAACCATTGCGAGGTCGCACGGTAGATGATCGGCGTCTTGTGGCGCCAGCAGTGCATGTAGCTGTGCGTGTACTTCTCAGTGCGCAACAGCGAGCCGGCTGCCTGCAGGGCTTCGACGATCTGCGGATTGGCCGCCCAGATCGACAGGCCGCCGAACAGCGCGAGCGATTCGATGTAACGGCCGTCGCCCATCACCGGGTTGATGATGTCCGAATCGGCCATGCCGTGCGACTTGCACGACACGAAGTCTTCCACGCCGTAGGCCGGCGACGAGTGGACCACACCCGTACCCGTTTCGGTCGTCACATAGTCGCCGAGATAAACCGGCGCCGTGCGCTTGTAAGCGGGATGCGCGGAGGCGAGCGGATGATTGAAGCGCAGGTTGACGAGCTTCGCGCCGGGCGTGGTCGCGACGACCGTGCCTTCCAGTCCGTACAGTTTCAGGCACGCTTCAACGCGCTCTTCGGCCAGGATCAGCAAGCCGCGCGGCGTATCGACCAGCGCGTAGACGATTTCCGGATGCAGGTTCAATGCCTGGTTGGCGGGGATGGTCCACGGCGTGGTGGTCCAGATTACGATGCCGCCTTCGTTGCGCGGCAGCGCCTTCAGACCGAACGCCTGCGCGGTCTTTTCCTGTTCGGCGAAACCGAACAGCACGTCGATGGTCGGATCGGTCTTGTCCGTGTACTCGACTTCCGCTTCGGCCAACGCCGAGCCGCAGTCGAAACACCAGTTGACCGGCTTCAGACCGCGGAACACGTAGCCCTTTTCCATGATCTTCGCGAGCGCGCGGATTTCGCCGGCTTCGTTCGTGAAGTTCATGGTCTTGTACGGGTTGTCCCAGTCGCCGAGCACGCCCAGACGGCGGAAGCCGATCTTCTGCTTCTCGATCTGTTCGGTCGCGTAGGCGCGCGCCTTCTGCATCACTTCAGCGGCCGGCAGCGATTTGCCGAACTGCTTTTCGATCTGGATTTCGATCGGCATGCCGTGGCAATCCCAGCCCGGCACGTAGACCGCGTCGAAGCCCGCCATGTTGCGCGCCTTGACGATCATGTCCTTGAGGATCTTGTTCACCGCGTGGCCGAGGTGGATGTCGCCGTTCGCATACGGCGGGCCGTCGTGCAGGATGAACTTCTTACGGCCTTTGCTGGCGGCGCGGATCGTCTCGTAGACTTTGCGTTCCTGCCATTCCTTGACCCATTGCGGCTCGCGCTTGGGCAGGTCGCCACGCATCGGGAACGGCGTGTCGAGCAGGTTGACCGGGTAGCGTGACTGCGGTTTCGAATCGGCTTTCTTGTTGCTCATGATGAGGTCGCGGTGAATTCTTTCTAAGCGCAGCGAGGCTGCGGTATGCGCATGAAGCGCAGGGCGTTGGGCGCGCCCGGCAGGCATGTCGCGTGATTCACGGACGCCCTTCGATGCGCGCAGCGATGGGTACATGCAGCACTCAGTGCGCTCGCATGTACCGCGGCGGCTATCTAATTCGGTCGGTGGCCGAGGTGGCGAAACCGGTGGAACGGCTGCCCGGCGTGCCGGCGCCGACGGCCGCGAACCACGCGCGCGCATTGGCGACGTCGCGCGCGATGGCGGCGGTCAGCGTTTCGAGGTCGACGTATTTTTCCTCGTCACGCAGCTTCTTCAGGAATTCGACGCGCACGAGTTTGCCATACGCGTCGCCGTGCCAGTCGAGCAGGTGCACTTCGAGCAGCACGCGGCCGGAATCGTCGACAGTGGGGCGCAGGCCGAGGCTGGCGACGCCTGGCAACGGTTCGTCCGTCACGCCATGCACGCGTACGACGAAAATGCCGGCGAGCGCCGGACGCTTGTGCGCGATCGGCAGATTGAGCGTGGGGAAACCGAGGTCGCGGCCGAGCTTCATGCCATGCACGACGTGGCCGCTGATCAGGTAATCGCGGCCCAGTGCGGCACGCGCCGAGTCGAGATCGCCTGCCACCAGCGCCGTGCGCACGCCCGAACTGGAAATGCGCGCGCCGGACGGATCGGCCACGGTTGCCATCTGCTCGACTTCGAAACCGTACTGTTGACCCGCGGTCTTGAGCGACGCGAAATCGCCCGCGCGCTTCGCGCCGTAGCGGAAGTCGTCGCCGATCATCACCCAGCGAGCATGCAGCCCGTTGACGATGATCCGTTCGACGAACGTATCCGGCGACTGGCTCGCGAAGGTGTGGTTGAAATGCTCGACCACTACCCGGTCGACGCCGTTGGTGCGCAGCGCCTCGAGTTTGTCGCGCAGCATGGCGATACGGGGCGGCGCGCCAGCCGGATTGAAGAACTCGCGCGGGTGCGGCTCGAAGGTCATCACGCAGACGGGCAGGCCGCGTGCATCGGCTGCGGCCCGGACGTGGGCGAGCAAAGCCTGATGGCCGCGGTGGACACCGTCGAAGTTGCCGATGGTCAGTGCGCAGGGCGCACGGCTTTCAGCATTGGGAAGACCGCGGAAGACTCTCACGATAGCGGGTTTGAGGTAGGGCGGCCGAGGTGCCGCAAAACAAACGATTATAAACGCTCAGCGCACGAGACGGCGGCGCGTCGCCGTTTCAGTGTCCCCCGAATGATAAAATCCGCGGATGAAAAAACTCGTCATCCTGATTTCCGGACGGGGAAGCAACATGGAAGCTATCATTCGCGCCTGCGCGGACGAGGGCTGGGCGGCGCAAGTCGCCGCCGTGATTGCCAACCGTCCTGTCGCTTCGGGCCTTGCGTTCGCGGCGTCGCACGGCATTGCCACGGCGGTGGTCGACCACCGCCAGTTTCCCGATCGCGACAGCTTCGACGCCGCGCTGGCGCAAGAAATCGACAGCTTCGCGCCCGATCTGGTCTTGCTCGCCGGCTTCATGCGGGTGCTCACGGCCGGTTTCGTCGACCATTACGCCGGGCGCATGCTGAATGTGCACCCGTCGCTGCTGCCGAGCTTTCCGGGTCTGAAAACCCATCAACAGGCACTTGACGCCGGCGTGCGGCTGCACGGCGCGTCGGTGCATTTTGTCACGTCGCAGCTGGATCACGGGCCGATCGTCGCGCAGGCGGCCGTCCCCGTTGAGGCTGGCGACACCCCTGCCACGCTCGCGGAACGCGTGCTGGCAACCGAACACATTATCTATCCACGCGCGGTGCGCTGGTTCGTCGAAGGGCGTCTTGCTCTCGACGGCTTGCGTGTCACGCTTACGCCGCCGGAGCCGCAATGGCTCTTTGCCGGTCACACCGCCGGAGAGGGCGCATGAGATTACATGGTTTTTTGATTGGACAAACTGAGACTTTGCTGGCTGAAGTCCTGAAACTCACCGGCCCAGCCGACGCCACGACAAGCCGCTTTTTCCGCGCGCATCCCAAGCTCGGGCACGGCGAGCGCGGTGTGATCGCCGAGGCGGTCTTCGCGGTGCTGCGTCGCCGGATGGAATTCGCCCACCTGGCCGAAGGCGGCGCGGGTAGCCCGGCCCGCCGCATGGCGTTGCTGGGACTGATGCAGACGGCGGGCCGCACGGCCCTCAAGCCGTTCGTGTCGGAAGCCGAGTCGAACTGGCTCGAGCACGTCGCGAGGATCGACCCTGAAAGCCTGCCGCTGCGGATTCGCCTGAATCTGCCCGACTGGATCTATCAGGCGCTCTCCAAGCGCTTCGAGCCCGCGGAACTGGCGCAGCTGGCCGCCGCGCTCAACTACCCGGCGCCGCTTGACCTGCGCGCGAACCCGATCAAGGCAAGCCGTGACGACGTGCTGAACGCACTGTCGAAGGCCGGCATCGAAGGTGGCGCGACGCCTTTTGCACCGTTCGGCGTGCGAGTGGTCGGCAAGCCGCCGCTCACCAAGCTGGACGCGTTCCAGCACGGCTGGGTCGAAGTCCAGGACGAGGGCAGCCAGTTGCTGTGTTCGCTGGTCGCGCCCAAGCGCGGCGAAATGATCGTGGACTTCTGCGCGGGTGCAGGCGGCAAGACGCTGGCGCTGGGCGCAGCGATGCGCTCCACCGGGCGTCTGTACGCCTTCGACATCTCCGAGCGGCGTTTGGCCAAGCTCAAGCCGCGCCTCGCGCGCAGCGGGCTGTCGAACGTGAATCCGGTGCTGATCGACAGCGAACACGACGCCAAGATCAAGCGTCTGGCCGGCAAGATCGACCGCGTGCTGGTCGACGCGCCGTGCAGCGGCCTGGGTACGCTGCGTCGCAATCCGGACCTGAAGTGGCGCCAGTCGCCGGAATCGGTGGCCGAACTGGCGCCGAAGCAGGCGTCGATTCTGGCCAGCGCCTCGCGTCTGGTGAAGAAGGGCGGCCGTCTCGTCTACGCAACCTGCTCGATTCTGGAAGCGGAAAACGAAGCTGTCGTGCAGCAGTTCCTTGCCGACCATCCGGACTTCGCTTTGGTGCCGGCGCACGACGTGCTCGCCGAGCAGCGCATCGACCTGGAAATGGGCGATTACCTGTCGCTGTGGCCGCACCGTCACGCCACTGACGGCTTCTTCGCAGCCGTGCTGGAACGCCAGAGCTAAGCGCAGCAGGCTATCTGCCGGCGCGACCGGGTTCTTTTCCTGAACCCGGCGTGCCGGCGATTTCGGCGACATAATGCAAAACCGCATTTTTCCTCACATGTTCAGCGACCTCGCGCGTGACTTCGGACAGCCGGTCATGCTGTGGCAGGTCGGCGTGCTGCTTGGGACGCTCGCCGTCGCGTGGCTGCTCGCGCGCCTCGCGCGCCGCACGCTCGATTTGCGGCGCCAGACGCGTTACCAGACCCTGCGTTTTGGCGCGGAAAGCCTGAACCGCGCGTTCTTTCCGCTAATCGGTGCGGGGCTCGTCTGGCTCGCGCAGGCGATCACCGGCCAGTTCATGCACACTTCGCTGCTCGATCTGGCGCTGGTGCCCCTGTTCGGTATCGGTCTGATTTACATCGTGTTTTTCTTCGCGCGACGGGTCTTCAGTCACGACGGCGCGAATCATCCGTGGTTGTTCCTGGTCGAGAAGATCGTCTCGCTGGTCGTCTGGATCGGCATGGTGCTCACCGTGATGGGCATTCAGGACGACGTGATCGCCTGGATGGGCAGCGTGCGCTTCAGAGTCGCAAATGCGCACATGACGCTGCTCTCGCTCACCACGGGCCTCCTGTGGGTGTGCGTGACGATGGTCGTCGCGATGTGGCTCGGTGCCACGTTCGAAGACCGCCTGATGCGCTCCGGGACGCTCGACGCCAACCTCAAAGTGGTGGTGGCGCGGGTCGGCCGTGCTGCGCTCGTGCTGGCGGCGGTGCTGATCAGCCTGTCGCTGGTCGGGATCGACATCACGGTGCTGGGGGTTTTCGGCGGCGCGCTGGGTGTGGGGCTCGGGTTCGGGCTGCAGAAGATCGCCAGCAATTACGTCTCAGGCTTCATCATCCTGATCGACCGCTCGCTGCGCATCGGCGATACGATCAACGTCAGCGGTCTGCAGGGCATGGTCACGCAGATCCGCACGCGTTATACGGTGGTGCGAGGTCTCGACGGCATCGAAACGCTGATCCCGAACGAAAAGCTGATTACGGACGTGGTGCAGAACCAGTCCTCCTATCTGACGCGCGGCTACGCCAAGGTGGCCGTGCAGGTCGCCTACTCCTCCGACGTCGAGCAGGCGATGGCGCTGCTCACCCAGGCCGCGCAGGGCGTCGCGCGGGTGCTGCAGGAGCCGGCGCCTACGTCCTATCTGGCCAGCTTTGGCGCAGACGGCATCAACCTCGAGCTGGGCTTCTGGATCGAAGACGCGGCGACAGGCACTGCAGGCGTGCGCTCGGCCGTGAATCGCAACATCTGGCGTCTGTTCTCCGAACACGACATCTCAATTCCTTTCGCGCAACGCGAAGTGCGAATCGTCGGCAACGTGAGCGACGCGATGCCGCAAGCGGTAACAATGACCGCTCCCGCGGCTAATCAGGCCGACAGCGCCCGCTGACGGGCACTTCGAACCCGCCGGCAGGTCTAAAAACAACCTCTGGCGCGTTCCATCCGATTGATACCGCACAAAAAATCCCTATTTGTTACAAACACTTGGAACGCTTCAAGTAGAATGTCGTCCAATCCCGCTGTATGCTTTCACTTTCTTGACGCGCGCATTTTGCGTGTGTCTGGCGTCTCTTGTTCCACAGGTAAATTGCCTTGTTGAATTCTTTGCTCGATTTTCTTGCCCACGGCCTGCTGCATTTCTCGTGGTGGCAACTTGTGCTGTACACGCTGGTCGCGACGCACATTACGATCATTGGCGTGACGGTCTATCTGCATCGCTGCCAGGCGCACCGCGCGCTGGAGTTGCATCCGATCGTCAGTCATTTTTTCCGTTTCTGGCTGTGGATGACCACTGGCATGCTGACCGGCCAATGGGCCGCGATTCACCGTAAGCACCATGCCAAGTGCGAGACCGAAGAAGATCCGCACAGCCCGCAAACGCGCGGCATCTGGAAGGTGCTGCTCGAAGGCGCGGAACTGTATCGTACCGAAGCCAAGAATGAAGAAACGATGCGCAAATTCAGTCACGGCACGCCGAATGACTGGATGGAACGCAACGTCTACACCAAGTACCCGATCCTCGGCGTGAGCCTGATGATGGTGCTGAACGTCGCGCTGTTCGGCGTTGTCGGCCTGACCATCTGGGCCGTGCAGATGGTGTGGATTCCGTTCTGGGCCGCCGGTGTGGTCAACGGCCTCGCGCACTGGTGGGGCTACCGCAACTTCAACTCGTCGGATGCCAGCACCAACATTTTCCCGTGGGGCATCATCATCGGCGGTGAAGAGTTGCATAACAATCACCACACGTATGCGACGTCGGCCAAGCTGTCGAACAAGTGGTACGAGTTCGACATCGGCTGGATGTACATCCGCATCATGTCGGCGTTCCGTCTGGCCAAGGTGAAGAAGGTCGCGCCTACGCCGCGCCTGACCACCGACAAGCTGGTACTCGATCAGGACACGCTGCAAGCCGTGCTGGCAAACCGCTACGAAGTGATGGCGCGTTACGGTAAGGCGCTCAAGCGTGCTTATCGCCAGGAACTGGCACATTTGAAGGAAGTCGGCGCGCGTGAGAAGTATCAGGTGATGCGCGGTGCGCGTAGCTGGTTCCACAAGGAAGAAGCGGGTCTCGACGAGCCGCAGAAGCGCCAGTTGCCGCAAATCTTCGCGAGCAGCCAGAAGCTCAAGACCTACATCGACATGCGCAACGAACTCGCGGCAATGTGGGAGCGCTCCAATGCGTCGCGCGACCAACTGTTGATTCAGTTGCAAGACTGGTGTCATCGCGCTGAGCAGAGTGGTATTAAAGCGCTGCAAGAATTCGCGATGCGTCTGCGTCGCTATGCCTGATCGTATGCCTGAGCGCGAAATCCATTAAAATTTCGTTACGTCACAAAACCCCGCGTTGGCGGGGTTTTGCTTTTTGGGCCGCGGCAATTTCAACGACACGCGATTGACAGTCCGCGGCGGCAGAGCGAAGGCAGAGGAGATCATGGATCAGCAGGCGATCAGGACCGTCGAATACGACCGGCCACAGGCACAGGGCACGACGTGCGGGATCGGGCAGGCGTGGGCGAAGGTGCCCGACGTGCCGTCGGCGGAGCAGAAGGTGGCGTTGAAGGAGCGTATCCGCGCATTGCTTAAGCGCGAGAAAGCCGTGCTCGTTGCGCATTATTATGTCGACGCAGAATTGCAGGAACTCGCCGACGAAACCGGCGGCTGCGTGGCCGACTCATTGGAGATGGCGCGTTTCGGCCGCGATCACGAGGCGCAAACGCTGGTGGTGGCGGGCGTGCGCTTCATGGGCGAGACCGCGAAAATCCTGAGTCCGGACAAGCGCATTCTAATGCCTGATCTCGACGCGACCTGTTCGCTCGACTTGGGCTGTCCGGTCGATGAATTCTCAGCTTTCTGTGACGCTCACCCGGATCGCACGGTGGTCGTGTACGCGAACACCAGCGCGGCCGTTAAGGCCCGCGCGGACTGGATGGTGACGTCGTCGATCGGGCTGGAAATTGTTGCCGATCTGCACGCACGTGGCGAAAAGATCATCTGGGCGCCGGATCGGCACCTCGGCAGCTATATCCAGAGCAAGACCGGCGCGGACATGCTGCTGTGGCAGGGCTCGTGTCTCGTGCACGACGAATTCAAGGGCATTGAACTCGATCTGCTGCGCGCCGAGTATCCGGGCGCGAAAGTGCTGGTGCATCCAGAATCGCCGGCTAATGTGGTCGCGCAAGCGGACGTGGTGGGTTCGACAACCCAGTTGATCGACGCCGCGCAAAAACTCGACGCGACGCATTTCATCGTGGCGACCGATCTCGGCATTCTGCACAAGATGCAGCTCGCCGCACCCGGCAAGACGTTGATCGCCGCGCCCACGGCCGGCAACAGCGCGGCCTGCAAGAGCTGCGCGCATTGCCCGTGGATGGCGATGAACGGCCTCGCCAATCTGGCCGACGTGCTCGAACGCGGCCACAACGAAATCTTCGTTGATCGAGCGATCGGCGAGCGGGCGCGTCTGCCAATCGACCGGATGCTCGACTTTGCTGCGCGTCACAAGAAGCGCGTGCAAGCCAGCGGCGATCTTGCGCGTGACGCGCAACTGTATTCGAACGTGGGAGCGGCGTAATGGGGGCGATGGAAGGCAATCAGGTCGAGGCGGTGTCGCCGCTGTTCGCAGAGATTCATGCGCAGTACGGTGCCGCGTTCGATGCTGCGTTAGAACGCAACGTCGCTGACGCGCTGGCCGAAGATATTGGCGCAGGCGATCAGACTGGCCGCCTTGTCCCCGCAGACGACGTGCGCGATGCCCGCGTCGTCGTGCGCGAAGATGCCGTGCTGTGCGGCGTGCCCTGGTTCAACGCGGTGATGCGCCAGGTCGATCCGCGTATCGACGTGCAATGGCGTTATCGCGAGGGTGATCGGATGGCAGCGGATACGCCGGTCTGCGAGCTGCGCGGTCCTGTCCGTGCGCTGTTGACTGCCGAGCGCAATGCGCTGAATTTCCTGCAACTGCTGTCGGGCGTGGCGAGCGCAACGCGCCGTTATGTCGACGCAATTGCCCACACTCAAACGCGTATCCTCGATACGCGCAAGACCTTGCCGGGCTTGCGGCTCGCGCAGAAATACGCAGTGCGCGTGGGCGGCGGGGCGAATCAGCGGCTCGCGTTGTACGACGGCATTCTGATCAAGGAAAACCACATCGCCGCAGCGGGCGGCGTCGGTGCCGCAATGGATGCGGCCCTCGCGCTGAATGCGGGCGTGTCGATCCAGATCGAAGTCGAAACGCTGGCGCAATTGGAAACCGCGCTGACGCATCGCGCGCAATCCATTCTGCTGGACAACTTTTCGTTCGATGCGATGCGCGACGCAGTGCGTATCACGGCAGGGCGTGCGGTGCTGGAGGTGTCTGGCGGTGTGAACTTCGAGACGGTGCGGACCATCGCGGAAACGGGTGTCGACCGCGTGTCGATCGGTGCGCTGACCAAAGACGTGCGCGCAACGGATTACTCGATGCGGATCGTCTGAGCCGTGCGCCTAAGCGTTCGCAATCAATGAAAAAGCCATCGCTGGGAAACCGGCGATGGCTTTTTCACTTCAGCTTTAGAAATCACACGTTGCGGTTACGCACATGCTCCGGCGACAACACCGTCGGCAGCGCTTTAGGCAGCGTGGCCGGCCAATCGCGGCTGAAGTGCAGGCCGCGGCTTTCACGCCGTGAGCGAGCGCCTTCGACGATCAGTGAAGCCACGTCGACCAGATTGCGCAGTTCAAGCAAATCGCGGCTCACCTTGAAGTTCGCGTAATACTCGTGAATCTCGTCGCGGAGCAACGCAAGCCGATGCTTGGCTCGCGTGAGTCGCTTGTCCGTACGGACGATGCCGACGTAGTTCCACATCAGGCGGCGCAGTTCATCCCAGTTGTGCGCGACCACTACTTCTTCGTCCGGATCGGACACGCGGCTCTCGTCCCAGTCCGGCAGGGGTGCGTGGACGGCGGCGCTGAAGCCTTCTTCCTCGATGGCCTGCGCAGCGGAGCGTCCGATCACGAGACATTCGAGCAAGGAGTTGCTGGCAAGCCGGTTCGCGCCGTGGAGGCCTGTGCATGACGTTTCACCGACCGCATAGAGGCCCGCGAGATCAGTCCGGCCGGCCAGATCCGTCACGACGCCGCCACACGTGTAGTGCGCGGCAGGCACAACCGGAATGGGCTCTTTGGTGATGTCGATGCCGAATTCGAGGCAGCGGGCTAGAATCGTCGGGAAGTGTTCGCGCAGGAATTCAGGCGGCTGATGGCTGATGTCGAGATACACGCAATCAATGCCGCGTTTCTTGATCTCGAAGTCGATCGCGCGCGCGACGATGTCGCGCGGCGCGAGTTCGGCGCGTTCGTCGTGGTTCGGCATGAAGCGCGTGCCGTCCGGCAGCTTCAGAATGCCGCCTTCGCCGCGCACCGCTTCCGAGATCAGGAACGACTTCGCATAAGGATGGAACAGGCAGGTCGGATGGAACTGGATAAATTCCATGTTCGACACGCGGCAGCCCGCGCGCCAGGCCATCGCGATACCGTCGCCGGTCGCGGTGTCGGGGTTGGTGGTGTACAGATAGACCTTGCCGGCGCCGCCGGTGGCGAGCACGGTATGCGGCGCTTCGATTGTCACGGTGCGGCCGCTTTGCAGGTCGAGTGCGTACAAACCGTGGCAGCGACGGCCGGGCAGACCGAGACGGTCGGACGTGATCAGGTCGATCGCGTAGTGGTCTTCAAGCAGGGTGATGTTCGGATGATGGCGTACACGCTCGCTGAGCGTGGCGACCACGGCATGGCCCGTTGCATCCGCAGCATGAATGATCCGGCGGTGGCTATGGCCGCCTTCACGTGTCAGATGAAAGCCGAGTTCGGCGGCGTCGTCTTTGGTGAATGGTACGCCTTGCTCGATCAGCCATTCGATCGCGGCGCGCCCATGCTCGACGATAAAGCGTGTTGCCGCCTCGTCGCACAGGCCGCCGCCGGCGATCAGTGTGTCGCGCACATGGTTTTCGATACTGTCCGCCGAATCCAGTACGGCGGCGATCCCGCCTTGCGCCCAATCGCTCGCACCTTCGGTCATCGATCGCTTGGCGACCACCGCAACCCGCCGGGTCTCCGCGAGATTGAGCGCAACGCTCAACCCTGCCAGACCGCTACCGACAATCGCTACATCGAATTCCATCGCCTGCATCTCCGTCTTTCGTTTTGCCATGGCGGCATGCATGTGTGCATGCCGCTAAAACGAGAAAGGATACGCGTCGCGACGGATGAGGGAAAGCTGGCCGAATGGGATAAGACTGTTCTGGTAGGCAAACGACAGCTAAATAGTGCGATATCGGGAGTCAGAAAACAAAAAAGCCTCGCACGAATGCGAGGCTTTTTTGCAAATCTGTTTGCCTTCGTCAGGCAGGAGCCAAGATTTACTTAATCTTGGTTTCCTTGTAGTCAACGTGCTTACGGACGACCGGATCAAATTTCTTGATCAGCATCTTTTCCGGCATGTTGCGTTTGTTCTTCGTCGTCGTGTAGAAGTGACCCGTGCCTGCGGTCGATTCCAACTTGATCTTGTCGCGTGCGCCTTTCGCCATGATTTACTCCTTAGGCTTCACCGCGTGCGCGCAGATCTGCGAGCACAGCGTCGATACCGTTCTTGTCGATCAGGCGCAGGCCGGCGTTCGAAACGCGCAGACGCACCCAACGGTTTTCGCTTTCCACCCAAATACGGCGGTTTTGCAGGTTCGGCAGGAACCGGCGCTTGGTTTTGTTGTTCGCGTGGGAAACGTTGTTGCCGCTCATCGGCGCTTTCCCAGTTACTTGGCATACGCGTGCCATGAGAGCACTCCTAATACGCTAATTCTGAGTTCGAACGCCGTGAAAGTTTCCCGAAAAGAGCCGCGCTTAAGTTGTTGAAACTCTAGGCACGTTTCCTTTCCGGAACGCCTTGGTGGCTTCGGAACAGGGGGTTGGAAATAGGCAAACCGGAATTCTAGCAGAAAAAAAGCCGCAAAATCAAACCTTATTTGCGATGCCGAACACGGCGCGACGTTGTCGTGGCCCAGGTTCAGACCATTTCACGGCCAGCCGGCGCGGGCGAACGAGTAGGTATTGTCGGCGCCGATCACCAGATGATCGATCAGCCGCACGTCGATCAGAGCAAGGGCATCGCGTAGCGTATGCGTCAATCGGCAGTCGCTCGCGCTCGGCTGGACGGCGCCGGAAGGGTGATTATGCGCGACGATCAGGCTGGCGGCATTCAGATTCAGCGCTCGCCGGACGATCTCGCGCGGATAGACCGCCATGCGTGTCAGCGTGCCGCGTGCGCTTTCTTCACAGCGGATCAACCGATGCCGGGCGTCGAGAAAGAGCGACACGAAGACCTCTTGCGTCCTGCCGCCTATGCGCAGGCGCAGATAATCTTGCACGGCCTCAGGCGAGTTCATCAGCGAACGGTCACGCAATTTGTCGACCAGCGAACGCCGCGCCATCTCCATGATGGCGAGCAACTGCGCCTTCTTTGCTGGGCCGATGCCGCGCAGGCCGTCGAAGTCCGAATAGGTTGCATCGAGCATGGCCCGCAGCGAGCCGAACCGGTCGAGCAGGGTGCGCGCGACGTTGAACACATCGTGGCCGGGCAGGCCCGAGCCAAGCACCAGGACGATCATTTCAGTGTCGGAGAGCACGCCCGGCCCTTCCTCGATCAGCCGCTCGCGCGGCATGTCCTTTTTAAGCCATTTGCCGCGTACGAGCTGCCGGGCAGGGGGTGTGCCGGCATTCGCAGCGGCGTCGGCGATGCGAACGCTATGATCGGCTGCGGTATTGCCAACTGCGGCGCAAGCGCGCGGTGACACTGGGGCGGGCGCTACGGCGGCGGGCGCGGCAGGCTCCGGCAAGGTCGCATCGAGTGTCGCTTCGTCTATCGTGCAGGCGTAGTCAGCCATATAGGTATGCATCCTCCAGTTCGAGTTTGTGGCGGCAGGCGGCGCCCGGCCGTGCCGCGATGCGCGCGACGGACCCAAGCCGCCGCCCGCTATGTGGCTTACAATAGACGCTTTGCGCACGGCATCCCGAGGGTTTGCCACACGCGTCGACTGCGCCCGCGGCGCACGCGTGCAGCGCGCTTCGACTGAGCGAGCATTGCATGAGCATCATCGACATTTCCGAAGTGAAACCCGGTTCACACGTGACGCTTCACTACCGGCTTTCCCTTGCCGATGGCGCCGAAGTCATCAATACGTTTACCGACAGGCCGGCCACGCTGCTGCTCGGCGCAGGCCAACTGGCGCCGCCGCTGGAAGATATTCTGCTGGGTTTGAAGGTGGGCCACCATTCGACCTTTCAGCTAACGCCGGATCAGGCGTTCGGTCCGCGCAATCCGGAGCTGATCCAGCGGGTCTCGCTGGCCACGCTGCGCGAAAACAGCATGATCGGCGAGGATTTTTCGCCGGGTGACCTGGTTGAATTCAACGCGCCGGGCGGCGGCCGCTACGCTGGCGTCCTGAAAGAAGTCGGCGAAACGTCGGCGTTATTCGATTTCAACCATCCGCTTGCCGGCCAGGCGCTGGCGTTTGAAGTGAAAATCATCGGGATTCTGTAAACATGAGCATCACGGAAACGACTCTTGCCGAAGCCGAGATCCTGCTGGCGCAGCCGCGCGGGTTCTGTGCCGGCGTCGATCGGGCCATTGAAATCGTGGAGCGGGCCATCAAGCTGCACGGCTCGCCGATCTACGTGCGCCACGAAATCGTCCATAACGCCTACGTCGTTGAAGATTTGCGCAAGAAGGGCGCAATCTTCATCGAACAGCTGGAAGAAGTGCCGGCTGGCAATACGGTCATTTTCAGCGCGCATGGCGTGTCGAAAGCGGTGCGCTCGGAAGCCGAGTCGCGCGGCCTGCGGGTGTACGACGCCACCTGTCCGCTCGTGACCAAGGTGCATATCGAAGTCGCGAAAATGCGCCAGGACGGCTTCGACATCGTGATGATCGGCCACAAGGGCCACCCTGAAGTCGAGGGCACGATGGGGCAGGCGGGCGAAGGCATGCATCTGGTGGAAGACATCGAAGACGTGCAGGCCTTGCAACTGGCCGATCCCGAGCGGATCGCGTTCGTTACGCAAACCACCCTGTCGGTAGACGACGCAGCCGAGATCATCGCTGCCCTGAAGGCGAAGTATCCGGCGATCCGCGAGCCGAAGAAGCAGGACATCTGCTACGCCACGCAAAACCGTCAGGACGCGGTCAAGTTCATGGCGCCGCAATGCGACGTCGTGATCGTAGTCGGCAGCCCGAATAGTTCGAACTCGAACCGGTTGCGCGAACTGGCCGAAAAGCTTGGCGTGCCCTCCTATATGGTGGACTCGCCGGACCAGATCGATCCGGTCTGGGTCGAAGGCAAGCGCCGGATCGGCGTGACGGCGGGTGCCTCGGCGCCGGAAGTGCTGGCGCAAGCGGTGATCGGCCGGTTGCGTGAGCTCGGCGTGCGCAACGTGCGCGCGCTCGAAGGCATCGAGGAAAACATCGCGTTTCCGCTACCGCGCGGGCTGGGTCTGCCTGCCTGACAATTAGCCGACGTTTCTGAAAGAAAAGCGCGCCCAAGGGCGCGCTTTTTTTACGCCCGCGGATTCGTGAGTCTGTCGGAAATAAGGTGCCAGAACACCTCGTCGAGCCGTTTTAAGTGTGCTCCCACACAAATTCTTTTGAATTGTGATTTGGCATTTAATCGTTTTTTCGACGATATGACCCCGTTTAACTCGCGTCAAACGCGTTGCGTCGATTTTTGACGCACTAAAATAGTGCGTACGCCTTGATATCAATGAAAACGTAATACTTAACGCGAACCACGGTGCAATCAGGGATCGGGGCATATCGCTGCAACACTTGATGCCATTGGGCGCAGCGGTGGTGCAACTGGTGCACGGAAAATAGTCGCAACTTGGTTGCGCCTATTGCCGAATTCCTCTCTCAAAATAAGGTTGCAATGCAGGAAAACCCCACCGTTTCAACAATATTGCGCGTCGCATAATTGGAGTTACAATGCGCGCGTTCTCAAGGCCTCCGGGTCCCGAACAACGGATTTTGCAAGGCGCGGGAGACCTACTTAATGCGAGTCAAATTTGCTTACGCCGTGTCCATCGTGACCGCGGTTGCGATGTTGACCGCGTGCGGCAAGAAACAGGAAAGCGAGGCGGGAGCAGGTGCATCGGCTGCCACGGCGGCGGCACCGGCGAGCGAAGCGATTGTCGTGAAGATCGGTCATGCGGCCCCATTGACGGGCCCCATTGCGCATCTCGGTAAAGACAATGAAAACGGTGCGCGTCTGGCAGTCGATGAGATCAACACACAGGGTTTGACTATCGACGGTCACAAGATCCAGTTGCAGCTTGACGCGCAAGACGATGCCGCGGACCCGAAAACGGGAACGGCGGTCGCCGAAAGGCTCGTCGAAGATCATGTCGTCGCCGTGGTCGGACACCTGAATTCAGGTGTGTCGATTCCGGCGTCGAAGATCTATAGCGATGCCGGGATCGTGGAAATCTCGCCGTCGTCGACGAACCCGGGGTATACGCAGCAAGGTTTCAAGACGACTTATCGGGTGGTCGCGACCGATGCCCAGCAGGGGCCGGCGCTAGCCAACTACGCAACGAAAGTGCTTGGCGCGAAACGCATCGCGATCGTCGACGACTCGACCGTCTACGGTAAGGGACTGGCCGACGAGTTTGCGAAGACAGTACAGGCGAGCGGGGCGAAGATCGTCGCGCGTGAAGTCACGAATGACAGGGCTACGGAGTTTCAGGCCGTCCTTAGAAAGATCAAGAGTGTTCAGCCGGACGTGATCATGTTCGGCGGAATGGACGCAACGGGCGGGCCGTTTACCAAACAGGCGGCGGCGCTCGGTATCAGGGCAAAAATCCTTGGCGGCGACGGCGTGTGTACCGACAAGGTGGGTGAGCTGGCGGGAACCGCCGTGCAAAACCTGGTCTGTTCGGAGGCAGGACTCGCGCTTTCGAAAATGGACAAGGGAGCGGACTTCGAAAAGAAGTACGTCGACCGCTTCCACACGCCGGTGCAGATTTACGCACCGTTCACGTATGACGCTGTGTACGTGATTGTCGATGCAATGAAGCGCGCTAATTCGATCGAGGCGCCCAAGGTGCTGGCTGCGATGCCGTCCACCGATTACAACGGGGTAATCGGCCACATCGCGTTCGACGACAAGGGTGATTTGAAAGAGGGCGCCATTACGCTTTTCGACTTCAAGAACGGCAAGAAAGCGGTTCTCGACGTCGTGAAGATGTGATGACGGGACGTAGCCTGACGGCACCGAAACCACCCAACGGTGCCGTTTTTGCATCCGCCATCGGCGAGTCCCCGGCTGCATCCCAGTCGTAAGACGAACCGGATAGCGGATAACCCTTACCGGTCTTTTACATCAGTACCCGCAGTGCCGTTGAGATTGGCGTACCGCATCACCGCCCACCGGCTGATGAAGAACGCGAATCCAGTCGCACGGGCTAAGGAGCATTAAATGGATATCTTCATCCAGCAGGTCCTCAACGGGCTGGTGCTTGGCAGCGTTTACGCCATCATCGCACTGGGCTATACGATGGTTTACGGCATCTTGGGCATCATCAACTTCGCGCACGGCGATGTGTTGATGGTGGGCGCGATGGTTGCGCTCTCAGCCATAGGCGTGCTTCAGAACCACTTCCCCGGCCTCGGCAATGTGCCGACGCTCATCATCGCGTTGATCATCGCGGCAGTGGTTTGCT
>NZ_WOEZ01000226.1 GCF_013177735.1 Paraburkholderia elongata
AATCCACTCCTTACGTTGAAGCCGCCACAGCGCGATCCCATCACAGCACCGCACGTTTGCTAAAGCGTGCCCGCGAAAAAGCATCCTGATCCGTGTCCCTATGTGCAAAGACCTTGAAAGGGCTGGGCGTGAGACCCCAACAAAGTTCAGCATGCATGCTGGACCCGCTGCACCACTGAAGCAGGGATTCGCGGACAGCGCGCGGCACAGTCGGAAAACTTCTCCTGAGCGCCCGTCTTCGCCGTCCGAGGCGAATCCGGTACCTTTCAGAAGAAGATGCACCGACTCAATCAGAATGTGCGTCGGGCTCGGCGCTTACTGTTGCTGATTAGTAAGCGCCGGGTCGAGATAGGCATTCACGTTCTGCGATTGCTTGTAGACCGCGTTGCGCACGTTGAACTTGTCCGCGTTCACGCTCGAACCGTACACCGAGTCCAGCCCGTCACCCTTGACGAAGGCCTTCCTCGCCGCCGCCGCGTCGAGCAGATGCGTGCCTTTCAGCAACGGCAGATACTGCGCGGGCGTCAGGCCGACGCGCGCGGACATGATCTTGACGGCATCCGGCTGCGTCTTCGGATCGTTGATGTAGGCCACGCAGCGATACCAGACCTTGATCACCTTGGCCCAGTCGCCCTTGCGCGACTGCAGACTGACCGGATTGACCGTGATCGCGTCGTAGATCAGGCCCGGCGCGTCGGCCGAGGTGAAGATCGGACGTGAGCCGGGCACGCGCTTGAGTGCTTCGCCCGCGGTCGGCTGCCATGCGCCGACCGCTGCGACGTCGCCGGACGACGCCAGCACCTGCGGCAACTCGTTCGTCTTCGCGTTGACGAGCGTGATGTCCGATTCCTTGAGCGCGTGCTTCGCGAGCGCCGTGTCCAGCAGCAGGTGATCGACCAGACCCATTTCGACGCCGACCTTTTTGCCCTTGAGCCCATCCACCGTGCGAATCGGCGGCTTGGCCACGATCATGTCGTTGCCGCTCGAGTAGTCGGTCAGAAGAATCATCACGTTTTTGGCACCGCTTGCGCCGGTGACCAGCGCATCGCCGTTGGTCGCGCCGACCGCGTCGAGCTTGCCGGCGGAGAACGCGTCGAGCGAGGCCGAGTAGTCGAACCATTGGAAATTGACATCCACGCCGGCTTCCTTGAACCAGCCTTTGTCGATGGCAATCTGGAAGGCGACGAAGCCGGGCCAGTCGCTATAGCCGATAGCGAGGGGCGCAGCCGCTTGTGCGGGTGTGGCGCCGAGACCGGCGAGACCCACAGCAAGCGCGGCGGCAGCGCCGGCGATCGCGCCACGCACGCGGCGCGACGAGGCAAGGCTGCTCCGTAAGGTGAGGGACGTACGGGCGGATTCGAAGCGTTTCATCGTTTTCTCCAGGAGACCGGTCAATTGCGATTGTTGAGTTGGACCGCGCGGCGACTGCGCGATAAAACAACATGACCGGTTCCCGCGAGAATCCGAACGGTGCGGACACTGCGCGAAAACTGCGGGAGACAAACGCCGGCCACGGAGAGGCACGATAGGCATCGCTATCGCCAATCTCCCGGGCTTTTGTCCCGCCGTGTAGTGCTGCCAGCTCGTTCCCGGATCAAGCCCGAGTCGAACCAACCGGTGCACCGGGCTGCTCTCGGACCAGACATTCTTGCGAACCGGAACCCTAGCATCCCTAAGATGCGACGCTGCCGCACCTCTCGGCGATTAATCTAGCGAGAAATATGCCAGACAGGCTGCGTGATACTCCGAGACGCTGTTATGCGCATGCTTCAACGCGAATCTGGCGCCAAGGGTTCAATCCAGCGCGGCAAAGCGTTGATGCACGTAGGCGAGAAACTGCTCGAGGCGTTCCTCGATCGATGCTGCGAGACTGATCCGCTTGATGCGGCGATCCGCTTCGGAACTCGTCTCCAGCAGCCAGCCGGCGTCGATCAGCTCCTGCACATAGCGAACCGCAGTGCGGCGGCTCACGCCAGGCATGAACTCGTAGAGCGCCGTCTTGGCGAAGTCATCTTCCGGCTCGACCCACATCCGGCAAAACAGATCGCTGTAGTTGAGGTCGTTCAACCCCAGATCGCCGAAATGCGCGGACCACTGCCAGTCCATGTCAAGAATGGCGCGCGCGACAGCTTGCCCCTTGTGACGCGCAAGTTTCTTCTTCATCGATTCACCACGAGGAGGAGGGGCGCACAGTTTAAGTGCTAATTGCGCCGGAAATCGGGCGCGCCTGAATGATGGACGGCGACGTCAAGATATTTTATTGGCGAACGAATTTCATGTGTACCATTGCATGCAATTTTGCATGCAATCGGAGCGGCGATGAAATTCGAACTGTTCAAGACGTTCTGGGGATTCGACGGTGGTGCGCATGATGCCGCACCGCTGGTGCGCGCAGCCGGCTTCGACGGCATCGAAGCGCCGGTACCGGCGGGTGGCGCCGAGCGTGAAGCGTTTGCGCAGGCCGTAGCGGACGAACGTCTCGCGTTTATCGCGGAGATCACGACGGCGGGCAGCTACGTGCCGGAGCGCTCTGCCACGCCGGCCGACCATCTGCGCGACTTCGAAGAAAAGATCGTATGGGGCAAGCCGCTCAATCCGCGCTTCTTCAACGTCATGGCAGGCTGCGACGCGTGGCCGGCCGCGACACAAGTGGATTTCTTCGCACGCGCGGTGGAGATCGCCGCGAAGCACGAAGTGACCTGCAGCTTCGAGACGCATCGCGGCCGCTCGTTCTACAACCCATGGATTACCCGCGATGTCGCGCGTGCGGTGCCGGAACTCAAGCTGACCTGCGACTTCAGCCATTGGGTGTCGGTGTGCGAGCGTCTGCTCGACGGCGAATGGGACACGATCCTCGAGCTGGCGCCTCATGCGCATCATCTGCACGGGCGCGTTGGTTATCCGCAAGGTCCGCAGGTTCCGCATCCGGCTGCGCCCGAGTACGCGGATTGCCTCGCCTCGCACCAGCGGATCTGGGAAGCGCTGTGGAGCGCACAGATCGACAGGGGCTACACCACCACTACGATGACGCCCGAGTTCGGCCCCGATGGCTACCTGCACACCTTGCCGTTCACGAATGCGCCGGTGGCCGATCTATGGGAGATCAACACGTGGATGGGGCGTGAAGAGCGGCGTCATCTCGCGGCGTTTTTTGCCGGACGCGAGGCGCATGGCGGCCTGCGAACCGAACCGCAAACGCATTCGCCGACTCGCTCGCCCATCGAACCGCAGCACGCATAGGTCAACTTCATGAGCCAGACCCACACCCGTTTTGACCGCCTGCCCGTCGTCGATGTCAGCGGCCTCTTTAGCGACGACCCGGACCAGCGTCTTGCAACTGCCCGCGAACTCGACAGCGCAGCGCGTGACGCGGGTTTTTTCTACGTCACCGGCCATCAGGTCTCGCGCGCGCAGCAAGCTGCGCTAATAGAACAGGCAAAGCAGTTCTTCGCCGCCCCCGACGACTGGAAGATGCGCTATTACATCGGCAAATCGACCGCGCATCGCGGCTATGTACCCGAAGGCGAAGAGGTGTTCGCGGGCGGCAAGCGCGACAGGAAAGAAGGGTTCGATACGGGTCGGGAACTGTCGCCCGACGACCTCGACGTCAAAGCCGGCACGCCGATGCTCGGGCCCAATCTGTGGCCTGAGCAGCCGGGTTTTCGTGAAGCGGTCGGCGGCTATTACGACGCGGCGTTCGCGCTCGGCCGTGCGTTGTTCCGTGGCTTCTCGCTCGCACTCGGCTTGCCGGAAACGCATTTCGACAGGTATTTGCAGAAACCGCCGAGCCAGCTGCGCCTGCTTCACTATCCCTTCGACCCGTCCGCGGAAGACCGGCCGGGCATTGGCGCGCATACCGACTACGAGTGCTTCACAATCCTGCTGCCGACCGCCCCCGGCCTCGAAGTGATGAACGGTGAGGGTGAGTGGATTGACGCGCCTCCGGTCGACAACGCGTTCGTCGTGAACATCGGCGACATGCTGGAGGTGTGGACGGGCGGCACGTACGTGGCGACGTCACATCGCGTGCGCAAGGTGAGGGAAGAGCGCTACTCGTTTCCGCTCTTCTTTGCCTGTGACTATCACACCGTGGTTGCGCCACTGCCGCAGTTCGCGACAGCCGAGGCGGTGGCGAAATACCCGCCGGTTTCGGCGGGCGATCATCTGTTCGCGCAGACGGCGCAGAGTTTTACCTATCTGAAGCAGCGTCTCGAACGTGGTGAACTGGCGTTGCCGGAAGGGTCGAAGGGTCTGGCGAGCTTTGGGCAACAGGCACGCTATGCGGGCGCTGAGCAGGATGTTGCTTGAGTGAGGGCACTCATTAAGGCCCTGCGTGTGGCCGCCCCGGGAGCGCGTTTAGTGCCGGTCATCTGACCGGAACGCGCTTGCAAGACACAGGTTCTCGACCACCGCGCCACCTCGTCTACGAGCGGCGCCGTTGCTTTTGCAGTTCGATGAAACGTGCCGACATGAGCGTGTAGAGCGTGCGGCGAAGCGTGGCAAGCGTGAGCATGGTCGGATGAGGGCGGTGAAGAGTGTGACGCCTTATCATGCACACACCGTGCCATCGTACAGAGCCCCTACGCCGCGTGAGGAACGTAGTTGCGCGGCCCAATCATGGTGCTTCGCGCATTCAACTGGTGCCGGTTTGCCCTCAGCCGTGGTGCGTGCGCCATCAATCGGACCCACCCACCGGCCGTCGCCTTGTTCCGCCGATAACATTCAATCCCTTGCCACGATGCGCCTGCGGCCTCGGCAACATCAGGCTGGCACGCAACTCGCTTAGCTATGCAGCGAGAGGTGCGAAGTAATTTGCATCATCTTCAGGATCGCTAGGGTTCCGGTCGTCCCGCTTTAAAGGCTTTTAGATGGCTTTGAGGCGCACGCACGATGTCTGGTCCGAGAGCAATCCGGTCTTGCCGTTCACCTTCTTTCAAGGCGCCGGCGAGGCTCCACGGAGGGATAAAAGCCCGGGAGGTCGCGATGTCGGTCAATCGCCCTCTCATGCTTTTTCCCAACCGATACCTGGAGCCTCCATGTCGACGCAAATCCCAGTCGATCTCGTACCGATCCCGCATGTGTTGTGGGAAACCGTGATTCCTGCCGGCACGCACTGGTCTGGCGTGCTGCGCCGTGGCATGGCGCTACGCATCGTCGACCTCGAGGGCGGCGCCAATCTGGCCACTGTGTTCTACCGGCACGACGAGCCGCTCGAACGCTACAACATGGCCGATACGCTGAAGGCGCAGCACACTGCGCATCTGACGCGCGGCCACGTACTCTATTCGGATATGGGCCGCGTACTCGCCTCGATCACGGCCGACACGCTCGGCTGGCACGATCCGTTGGGCGGCCTCGGCGATGCCGAACTGTTCGCGGGCAAATACGGCGTGGCCCGCTATCAGCAACATCGCAATGCGATGATCCGCAACGGCCGCGACAGCCTGCTGCTCGAACTGGCCAAGCACGGTCTGGGCACGCGCGATCTTGTCGCCAATATCAACTTCTTCAGCAAGCTCGCCATCGGCGAGGATGGCTCGCTCGACTTCGTCGCGGGACATTCCACTGCCGGCGCGGCGTTCGATCTGCGTTTCGAAATGGACACGCTCGCTGCGTTTTCCACCGCACCGCATCCGTTGAACCCTTCCTCCGAATACGAGCCGAGGCCCGTCAAGCTGATCGCGTACCGCGCGTATGCCGCCGATGCCTCCGTACCGTCCGACGATCCCTGCCGTTGCGCCTGTCCCGAGAATGAGCGCGGCTTCGTCAACACCGATCGTCTGTTCGTTTGAGGAGACCCGCGATGCCCATCATTGAAAGCAAGCTCGATATCCGTCACGCGGTCTACGACCTCACGCTGCCGTCCGGCGAGCCGTGGCTGCATGAAGTCAAGCGCGGACAGCTGTTCCGCATTCTCGATCTGGAAGGCAATCAGGCCGTCGACACACTGTTCTATAACAGCGCCGATCCGCTCGAACGCTACAGCGCACAGGACACGATTCGTGCGCAACGCAACCTCTATCTGTCCGCCGGCAGCGTGCTGATGTCGAACCTCGGCAAGCCGATGCTGACCATCGTCGCGGATACCTGCGGGCGGCACGATACCCTCGGTGGCGCCTGCGCGGCCGAGAGCAACACGGTCCGTTATGCGCTCGACAAACGCCATATGCACAGCTGCCGCGACAGCTTCCTGCACGCGCTTACGCACTGCACGTGCGGCGTGGGCACGCAGCTCACCAAGCGCGACATCGTCAGCAATATCAACTTCTTCATGAATGTACCGGTGACGCCGCTCGGCAAACTGACCTTTGAAGACGGCATTTCGGCGCCGGGTAAATACGTCGAAATGCGCGCCGAGATGGACGTGACGGTACTGATCTCGAACTGTCCGCAGCTGAACAATCCCTGCAACGGCTACAACCCGACGCCCGTGCGGCTGACCATCTGGGACGCCCAATGACAATCGACAAAGTCCTGATTGCCAATCGCGGCGAGATCGCCTGCCGCGTGATTCGCACGCTCAAGCGCCTCGGCATTGCGTCGGTGGCGGTCTATTCAGAGGCCGATCGCCACGCCATGCACGTGATGCTCGCCGACGAAGCGGTCTGCATCGGCCCGGCGGTGGCGGCCGCCAGCTATCTGGATAGCGCGGCGATTCTCGAGGCGGCGCGCGCCACCGGCGCGAATGCCGTGCATCCCGGCTACGGTTTTCTCTCGGAGAATGCGGCTTTCGCGCAGGCATGCGAAGACGCGGGTATCCGTTTCATCGGGCCGCACCCCGCGCAGATGCGTGAATTCGGCCTGAAGCACACAGCACGCGAACTTGCGCGAGCCAACGACGTGATGTTACTACCCGGCACCGGTCTGCTGCCTGACGTGGCCACCGCGTTGAGCGAGGCCGAGTCGATTGGCTATCCCGTGATGCTGAAAAGCACCGCGGGCGGCGGTGGCATCGGCATGTCGCTGTGTCGCGATGCGGCCCAACTGGAGAGCGTGTTCGCATCGGTCGCGCGGCTCGGCGAGGCCAACTTCGCGAACGCAGGCGTGTATGTCGAGAAGTTTGTCGAAAACGCGCGCCACATTGAAGTGCAGATTTTTGGCGACGGCCGCGGCGGAGTGATCGCGCTCGGCGAACGCGACTGCTCGGTGCAGCGGCGCAATCAGAAGGTGATCGAGGAGACCCCCGCACCGGGTTTGACTCAGGCCGAACGCACAGCCCTGCATGCGAGCGCCGTGCGCCTCGCGCAGGCTGTGAAGTATGAATCCGCCGGCACGGTCGAATTCGTATTCGACGCCGACACGCGGCGCTTCTATTTTCTCGAAGTGAACACGCGGTTGCAGGTCGAGCATTGCGTCACGGAGGAGGTGACGGGTGTCGATCTGGTCGAGTGGATGATCCGTCAGGCAGCGGGCGAGCTTGCGCCGCTCGATACGCTTGTGCCGACGCCCAGCGGGGCGAGCATCCAGGTCCGCTTGTACGCCGAAGATCCGCACAAGCAGTTTCAGCCGAGCGCGGGCGTGCTGACGCATGTCGCTTTCCCCGCCGATGCGCGGGTCGACACATGGGTCGATGCCGGCACCGAAGTCAGCGCGTTCTACGATCCGCTGCTCGCGAAGATCATCGTCAAAGGCGCAACGCGCGATGCTGCGCTCGCCGCCATGCGCGCCGCGCTGGAGCACACGCAGCTCTACGGCATCGAGACGAACCTCGATTATCTGCGCGCCATCGCCGGTTCGGCGACCTTCACGCGAGGCGAGCAGACCACCGCCTTCCTCGCGCGCTTCATGTTCGCGCCGCACACCATCGACGTGCTCGACGGCGGCGTGCAGAGCACCGTGCAGCAAACGCCGGGACGGGTCGGCTACTGGGACATCGGCGTGCCGCCGTCTGGCCCAATGGACGATCTGTCGTTCCGGCTCGCCAACGAACTGCTCGGCAATCCGGCCGACGCGGCGGGACTCGAATGCGCGATGGTCGGCGCGACGCTGCGCTTTAACACCGCGACGCTGTTCGTGCTGGGCGGCGCGCCGCTCGCCGCCACACTCGACGGAGAACCGGTCGCGCTGTGGCAGGTGATGCGTGCACCGGCAGGCTCCGTGCTCAAGCTTGGCGGCGTGACGGGCGCCGGTATGCGTGCCTGTCTCGCGCTCAAGGGCGGCTTGCAGGTGCCGGACTATCTCGGCAGCAAAGCGACCTTTACGTTGGGCCATTTCGGCGGCCACGCGGGGCGCGCCTTGCGCAAGGGCGACGTGCTGCATCTCGCCGCCGACGCAGGCCGTGGCGAAGTAGGCGCGCAACTCGATTCCGCGCGTGTGCCGGTGCTGACGCACGACTGGACCCTCGGCGTGCTCGACGGTCCGCACGGTGCGCCGGACTTCTTCACACGTGACGACATCGCGATGCTGTACGGCACGCGCTGGACGGTCCACTACAACTCCAGCCGCACAGGGGTCCGGCTGATCGGTCCGAAGCCACAATGGGCGCGCACGGACGGCGGCGAGGCAGGGCTGCATCCGTCGAATATTCACGACAATGCGTATGCAGTCGGCGCGGTCGATTTCACCGGCGACATGCCGGTGATTCTCGGCCCGGACGGTCCGAGCCTCGGCGGCTTCGTCTGTCCGGTGACGGTGGTGGGCGACGAGCTGTGGAAGCTCGGGCAACTGCGGCCGGGGGATACGGTGCGGTTCGAGCCGGCTCGCACGCAACCGCCGCTGACGGCGTCAGCGGCACCTACAGCAACCGCAGCAACCGCAGCAACCGCAGCAACCGCAGCAACGATAAACCTCAGCACGCACGATTGCATTCTCTACAGCGATCCATCCGCAGGCGAGGGCACAGGCGTGGTCTACCGCCGCTCGGGCGACCAGAACGTGCTGGTCGAATACGGCCCGCTCATGCTGGACCTGAACCTGCGCTTTCGCGTGCATGCACTGATGAACTGGCTCGATGCACACCGGCTGCCCGGCATCGTTGATCTCACGCCGGGCATCCGCTCGCTGCAGGTGCATTTCGACCCGCGCACGCTGTCGCACGACACCTTGCTCGTGCATCTTCAGCAGGCCGAGCGCGAATTGCCCGCCGTCGACGATATGCGCGTGCCGAACCGCATCGTGCATCTGCCGCTGTCATGGGACGACCCGTCGACGCGGATCGCGATCGAACGCTACATGCAATCGGTGCGGCCCGATGCGCCGTGGTGCCCGAGCAATATCGAGTTCATTCGCCGTATCAACGGTCTCTCCAGCATCGACGACGTGAAGCGCATCGTGTTCGACGCGCGTTACCTGGTGATGGGCCTCGGCGACGTCTATCTCGGCGCGCCGGTGGCGACGCCGCTCGATCCGCGTCACCGGCTCGTCACGACCAAATACAACCCCGCGCGCACCTGGACGCCGGAGAACGCAGTGGGGATCGGCGGCGCCTACCTCTGCGTGTATGGCATGGAAGGGCCGGGTGGCTATCAGTTTGTCGGCCGTACCGTGCAGATGTGGAATCGCTATCGAACCACGCGCGAATTCGAAGCCGGCAAGCCGTGGCTGCTGCGGTTTTTCGACGAGATCCGCTTCTACGAAGTCAGCGAGGCAGAGCTTGCGGAGTTGCGCGCCGACTTCATCGCGGGCCGCGCGAGTCTGAAGATCGAGGAGTCAGTGTTCGACCTCGGTGCGTACAACCGCTTCCTGAAGTCCGAAACCGAATCGATCTCCGCCTTCAAGCAATCGCAACAGGCGGCGTTCGACGAAGAGCGCGAGCGCTGGAATGCCGCCGGGCACGCCGAGTATGTCGGCGAACCGGTCAGCGACGCGGATTCGGTGGCCGGCAACGGAACGGGCGACGCACTTGCGGCGGGTCAGCAAAGCATCGTCGCCGAAGTATCGGGTAGTGTCTGGAAACTGCTCGTCAGCGAGGGAGAGCGCGTGAGCGAGGGGCAGGTGGTGGCGATCGTCGAATCGATGAAGATGGAAGTGTCCGTTGCCGTCACGGAAGACGGTGTGATCGAAACGATCGATTGTGCGGCCGGCGCGGCGGTTGTCGCGGGTCAGCGGTTGATGGTGCTGCGTGCCGGCGTTGCGGCCGGCGCCACAGAGGAGGCTACGTGCAAATGAAACAACACGGCGATCTGTTCGAATCGATGTCGATTGCAGCGCTGCAATCGCGTTACCGCGATGGCAGCCTCACGCCGGCGCAACTGGTTGACGCGATTGCTGCGCGCACCTCGGGGGACGACCCTCATCACGCGTGGATTCGGCCGCTGAGCCGCGAGGAGATGATGCGCTACGCCGATGCACTCGAAGGCCGGCAAGGCGTGGATACGGACGCACTGCCGCTCTACGGTATTCCGTTCGCGATCAAGGACAACATCGATCTCGCTGGGATCCCAACGACGGCCGCGTGCCCCGCGTATGCCTACACCCCCGACAGAAGCGCGGCAGTCGTACAGCGTTTGATTGCGGCCGGTGCGATTCCGATCGGCAAGACCAACCTCGATCAGTTCGCAACCGGTTTGTCCGGGCAGCGTTCGCCGCACGGCGCATGCCGTAACGCCCTCGACCCGCGTTACGCGTCGGGGGGCTCCAGCTCCGGTTCGGCGGTGTCGGTCGCGCTCGGCCTCGCGGCGTTTGCGCTGGGCACCGACACCGCCGGCTCGGGACGGGTGCCGGCTGCGTTTCACGGCCTGCTCGGACTGAAGCCGACCAAGGGCGTGCTGAGCACGCTCGGCGTGGTGCCGGCCTGCAAGTCGCTCGACTGCGTGTCGATTTTCGCGCGCTCGGCGAACGACGCGCACCGCGTGTTCGAGGTGGCGCACGGCGTTGCTGAAGACGATCCGTACGCGCGCGAGTTTCAGCCGCTCGATCAGCCGGGGCCGGGACCGCTGCTGCAGTCGCCGCCACGCTCGCTGACTCTGACGGCGCGCGCATCGGCGCCGCGGGATTCGCCACCGTCGTTGCGCGGCGTGCGCTTCGGCGTGCCGCGCGCCGACCAGCTCGAATTTTTCGGCGACAGCTCATATGCCCAGGCCTTCGACGCGGCGCTGACACGCTTACGTGAAGCCGGCGCCGAGCTGATCGAGATCGACTTCGAGCCGTTCCTTGCCACCGCGCGGTTGTTGTACGACGGGCCGTGGGTGGCTGAGCGGCTCGCCGCGCTCCGCGAGTTCGTCGACACGCAGCCGGACGCGCTGCATCCGGTGATTCGCGAGATCATTGGCGGCGCGACACGTTGGAGCGCAGCGGACGCGTTCGCCGCCTTTGACCGCCTTGCCGTCCTGCGCATGCAGGCTGGCCGGGTGTGGCAGCAGATCGACGCGATGGTCACACCGACCTCGGCCACGACCGCCACGGTCGACGAACTCGAAGCGGATCCGATCCGTGTTAACTCGCGCTTCGGCTACTACACGAACTTCGTCAATCTCCTCGATCTGTCCGCACTCGCTGTGCCGGCGGGTGTCTGCGCGAGCGGCGTGCATGCCGGGTTGCCATTTGGCGTGACCTTCGTCGGTCGCGCGCATCAGGACCTCATGCTGCTCGATCTGGCGGGAGCCTGGCTTGGTGAGACGTCGAATGGACAGAGGTTGCGCGCGGTGCAGACGGCTGGAACAGGTGGCGAGGGCCAGCACGCGACCGTGCGGATCGCCGTGGTCGGCGCACACCTCAGTGGCGAGCCGCTCAACGGGCAACTGACACAACGAGGCGCACGCCTCGCTGCGCGCACCACTACCGCGCCGACCTACCGCTTATACGCGTTGCCCGCGGCGACGGAGGGTGCTGTCGCGAGGCCGGGTCTCGTGCGCATGGCGACCGGTGGCGCAGCGATCGAAATCGAGGTGTGGGACATGCCGCTCGCAGCGTTCGGTGATTTCGTCGCAAGGGTACCGTCGCCGCTTGGCATCGGCACGCTGACACTCGTGGATGGTATGCAGGTTCACGGTTTCCTGTGCGAAAGCGTCGCGCTCGACGGCGCGACCGACATCACCGCGTTCGGGGGGTGGCGCGCCTATCTCGCGAGCCGTCATGCGCGATGAGCAGCCTATGTCGAATCCATTCAACCTCGACGACAGTGCATAGGTCGGGGCAATCGAACCATGCAACGGAGGATCTCATGACAATGATTAACCGGACCGAATGGTTCGCAGTGCGCCGCGAGCTATCCTTGCGCGGCAAGTGGATATTGGGCGTCGGCTCGTTTCTGCTGCCGCTTGCCGTGTGGTGCGTGCTCAGTTATGTGCCGTTTGTCTGGCATCCACAGGTGCTGGTCACGAGCCCGGGCAGCGTCGACTATTTCCAGAGCGGCATGCG
>NZ_WOEZ01000227.1 GCF_013177735.1 Paraburkholderia elongata
TAAGAATTAGCGGTGTGAAGCCGCTTTCTTTGCTTACTTTCTTTGCGGCGGCAAAGAAAGTAAGTGCCTGCCCCGCACAGGGGCGACGCTAATAATCCAATATCAAATCAAGGAAAGGCCAACGCCGTAGGCACACAGAACAAAGCGCCGCGCAGGCAACCAGACCAAGGAAACGCCAACGCCGCAGGCATACAAACAACCGCCACCCTCACTCGTAAGAAAAAGCCCCACCAAACTTATCCATCCGCTCCAACGCCATCCCCGAACCCCGCACCACACAGGTCAACGGGGCCTCAGCGACAAACACCGGCAAACCGGTTTCCTCCGCAAGCAAGCGGTCCAGATCCCGCAACAACGCACCGCCGCCGGCGAGCATAATGCCGCGCTCGGCGATATCGGCGCCCAGTTCCGGCGGCGTCTGCTCCAGCGCGATCTTCACCGCCGAGACGATCTGATTCAGCGGATCGGTGAGCGCTTCAAGAATCTCGTTGCTGGACACCGTGAAGCTGCGCGGAATGCCTTCGGACATGTTGCGGCCCTTGACCTCCATTTCCTTGACTTCGGAGCCCGGAAACGCGGAGCCGATTTCCTTCTTGATCGCCTCGGCAGTCTGTTCGCCGATCAACATCCCATAGTTGCGACGAATATAGTTGACGATCGCATCGTCGAACTTGTCGCCACCCACGCGCACCGAGCCTTTATAGACGATACCGCCGAGCGAGATCACACCCACTTCGGTGGTGCCGCCGCCGATATCGACCACCATCGAACCGGTCGCCTCGGAGACGGGCAACCCGGCGCCGGTGGCCGCGGCCATCGGCTCTTCGATCAGATAGACCTGCGAGGCGCCCGCGCTATGCGCGGCTTCCTTGATCGCACGGCGCTCGACCTGAGTCGAGCCGCACGGCACGCAGATGATGATGCGCGGCGACGGCGCGAACATCCGCGACTCGTGCGCCATCTGGATGAAGCGCTTGATCATCTGCTGGGTGATGTTGAAGTCGGCGATCACGCCGTCCTTCATCGGGCGGATCGCTTCGATATTGCCCGGCACCTTGCCGAGCATCTGTTTAGCTTCCTTGCCGACGGCCAGAATGATCTTCTTGCCGTTCGGGCCGCCTTCCTGACGAATCGAGACCACCGAGGGTTCGTCCAGCACGATGCCCTTGCTACGCATGTAGATCAAGGTGTTCGACGTGCCGAGGTCGATTGCCAGGTCGTTGGAAAAATAGCCGCGCAGAAAACCGAACATGCAAATTCCTGTCTCGCTAAAGCATGGCGCATGAGCGCGCCGCTTGGGAATGCCGCCCGGGGGCGGCAGGCGACCAGGTGGTGGTCGGGAGAGAGGGAAGAATAACAGCTTCGGGCGGGGGGCTACTTGGGCGGGCGTGCTCGCAGCGCGTTGTCGGCCTGCCATTTGATACGTTCGCAATTGCCTTTGACCCGCTCCGCGAATTCCGACGGGGAGTTGAGTTGCAGTGAGCGCATCTGGATCGCATCGCGGTCCCCGCTCTGCCAACCCGCCTGCCAGCGCGTATCGAATTGGCTGGCTTCGGTGAGAACCTTTCTGAGTTTCTCCTTGTACTCGGCCACATCCTGCGCGGATCCTCCGCAGAATTCCTGGGCGAAGCGGGCACGCTGGCCCGCGGCTTCCGCGTTGTCGTTGGCGCTGTCCTCGCTGGCTAACGCCGGCCGTGGCTGCGCCAGCAGCAGAAGCGACAAACCCAGCATCAACATGGGCGCCAGCAGGGCGTGATGGCAAGACCGGTTCTTATACACGATTGGCTCCTTGTGGCCGTCTTCCGGTGCCGCAACGAATCGCGTGAATCGCATGAGCGAGGCGGCAGCGCGTGCTGCCGCACATATTACCGTGTCTGACTGAGGACTCGGGCGGCCGATACCACGACGTTGAAAACGGCGCTGTGCCGCACTGCAGCGTGCGCCGCGCACACACTACGACAACGCGTGAATGCATGCTCGTTTCACGCGTTTCAGTCCACGCCGGGGGCCGTGCAGGTCGCCAACTCGACGTGGGGCCTGCTGTCGATTCGCGGGCGGCGCCTGCCCCGAGAACTCATCGCCCGCGTGAAGCGGCTGCGCCATGCCGGTGCTGCATCGCCATCCGCAGCCAACATTACGAGATCGTAATCATCACGCGCTCCGCTTGCCGGTATGATTTGACGGTCAAGCACAGCGGAGCACTCCCCATGCGAATCCTGGTGATCGAGGACGAGCTGAAAACAGCGGCTTATCTGAAGAAAGGCCTGGAAGAATCCGGCTACGCGGTCGATGTCGCGAACGACGGCCCACAAGGGCTGATTCTCGCGCAGGAAGAAGAATACGACGTGATCGTGCTCGACGTGATGCTGCCCGGCATGGACGGCTGGACTGTCGTCAAGACCTTGCGCAGCACGCGTACCACGCCGGTGCTGTTCCTCACCGCGCGCGACGACGTCGACGACCGCGTGCGCGGCCTCGAACTCGGCGCAGACGACTACCTCGTCAAGCCCTTCGCCTTCGTCGAGTTGCTGGCCCGGGTGCGCACGCTGGCGCGCCGTGGGCCGCCGCGCGAAAGCGAACTGATCAAGGTGGGCGATCTGGAGATGGACGTCAATCGCCGGCGCGTGAAACGCGGTGGCACGCGTATCGATCTCACGCCGCGCGAGTTTTCGCTGCTGCAGTTGCTTGCGCGCCGCCAGGGCGAAGTGCTGAGCCGCACGCAGATTGCGTCCTATGTGTGGGACATGAATTTCGACAGCGACACCAATGTCGTCGAAGTCGCGATCCGCCGGCTGCGCACCAAGATCGACGACAACTTTCCCGTCAAGCTGATTCATACGGTGCGCGGCGTTGGCTATGTGCTCGAACTGAAGGACACCGCTTGATGCGCGGCCGCTCGCTCGCCGCGACGCTCGCGCTCGCCTTCGGCGTCACCACGCTTGCGGTTTTCGTGCTCGTCGGGAGTTTTCTGTATCTTGCGCTCGCGAAGCAGATCAAGGCGCAGGACGATCTCGACATCGTGCTTGCCGCGCGCCATGCACGGCGGCTCGCCCAGGAGCTCGATACAGCGAAAGGGATCCGCGAGCATAGTGACCGGTTGACCAGCATCGTCCTGGGCAATGAAGCGATGTCGATGGAAGTCTTCGGTCCCGATGGGCGCATGGCGATCGAGCACAACGCCGGGGAAACATTCCCGGTGGCGGGCGGCGCGGCAAGCAGCGCGGCTTCTACAGGCTCAAATGCGCCGAGTGCTTCCATTGCACTCAATGGGGCGAGCGAAACGAGCGAAGCAGGCGAGGCAAGCGATCTCCATGATCCCGGCGAGATCGCTGAAGCTGGCGGCGTCGGGACGATCGCCGCGCTGCCGCCGCTCACGCGTATTCCCGCTTCGGCGCGCATTACCGATGCGGATATCGGCGCCTGGACCGGCCGCAACGGCGCACCGATCCGCGGCATTCTCACGGACGCGCGGCTGCACGACGGCGACACCGCGACCGTGCTGATCGCGCGCAACATGAGCGACCGCTGGCGGCTGCTCGACCGCTATCGCGACAAGCTCACCATCGCAGGCGCGGCCGGCGTGGTTCTGGCGATGCTGCTGAGCTATCTGCTGATTCGCGCCGCCATGCGGCCGTTGCGCGATATCGCGGCGAGTGCGGGCCGCGTCACGGTCAATCGCCTGAATACGCGGATCACGGTGGCGCGTGTGCCGAGCGAACTCGAAGCACTGGTGAACGCGCTGAATGCCATGCTCGAACGCGTCGATCGCGGCTTTCAGCACCTGTCGCGCTTCACCGCCGACCTCGCGCACGATATGCGCACGCCGCTTAGCAATATGCGCGGCGCCGCCGAAGTCGCACTCGCCCGGCCACGCTCTGCTGACGAATATGAAACCGTACTCGCATCGAATCTGGAAGAGTGCGACCGCCTGTCGCGAATGATCGAGAACGTGCTGTTTCTTGCGCGCGCTGAGCATCCGCAGTTTGTCAAACACATGCGCGAATTCGATGCCGGTCAGGAACTGACGCGGATTGCCGAATACTTCGAAGGTATCGCAGACGATGCGAATGTCCGGGTGCAGGTCACCGGTGCAGCGATGCTGACGGCGGACCTTGAACTGTTTCGCCGCGCTGTCAGCAATCTGCTCGCCAACGCGATCCGCTATTCGCCGCGCGGCGGCGAGATTGCGCTCGATGTTCGCGCTTTGGCCGACGCGGTGCGTGTCACTGTGTCGAACCAGGGGCAGCCAATCGCCGGCGAGCATCTTGAACGGATCTTCGACCGTTTCTATCGGATCGATCCGTCGCGCAGTTCCTTGCCTTCGTCCGGTCTTTCGCAAGGGTCCACCGGTTCGACGGGGCTCGGGCTTGCCATCGTCCGCACGATCATGGAGTTGCACGGCGGCACGGCGCATGCGGAGAGCGACGCGCAGAACACGTGTTTCGTTCTTACGTTCCGGCGGGCGCAGTAGCAAGCGTGGTGCTGGATTGGGCAGCGGATGGGGTGGCAGGCCCAGTCGCGCTTGCCGCGGCCGCCACATCCTGCGCCGCCGAGCCAGTGTCCTGCCCACGCCACGGCCCGCCCAGCGCCTTCAGCAACAACACGCTCGACTCCAACTGCCGCGCGGCAATCTGATCTGCCGTGCGCTGGTTCGTCAATGCGATCGTCTGCGCGGTCACCACGTCGAGATAACTGACCGCGCCCGCGTTGAAGCGGTTCGTCGTGAGCCGCAACGACAGATCGGCGGCCGTGGTCGCGCGCTGCTGGCTGGCGGCTTCGTCGGCGAGCGAATGCAAGGCGGACAGATTGTCTTCGACCTGCTGAAAGGCCACCAACACCGATTGCCGGTAATCCGCAACCGCGCCGTCGTATTGCGCCGTCGCGCCATGCAGGCTAGCCGTGCGCTTGCCGCCGTCGAACAGCGTGCCGACAAGCTGCGGGCCGAGCGACCAGAACAAACTCGGCGCGCTTAGCCACGGCGCGAAGAAGGTGCTTTCCAGCCCCACGCTCGCCGACAGCATCAGATCGGGGAAGAACGCAGCACGGGCCTCGCCAATCTGCGCGTTGGCGGCGAACACGCGCCGTTCGGCGGCGGCAATGTCGGGGCGTCGTTCGAGAAGCTGCGAGGGCAGGCTGGCCGGAATGGCCGGCACTGTGAACGATTCCACCTTTGATGGGATCGAGAAGGTCGATGCCGGTTCCCCGATCAACGTGGCGATCGCGTGCTGCAGCTGCGCGCGCTGGACATCGATATCAGTGTCCTGTGTCCGCGTGCTTTCCAGTTGGGTCGCGGCTTGTGCCACGGCGGAGGCATCGATTGCGCCGTTCTTGAGCTGGTCGTTCAGGATCCGCAATGCGTCGGCATAGGCTTTTACGGTGTCGTCGAGAAGTTTCTTCTGGGTATCGAGTGAACGCAGGTCGAAGTAATCGACGGCCAGGTCGCTCGTCATCGAAAGGCGCACAGCTTCAAGGTCGGCCTCGCTTGCCTGGGCATTCGCTTGCGCGTTGACCGTTGCGTCCTTCACGCGGCCAAAGAGGTCGGGTTCCCACGAAGCGTTCAGACCGGCTGAATAATCAGGTATGGTCTTGCCCGCAAGCGAATGGCCCTGCACGTTCTGCGATGTACGGAACCGGGTTTGCGACGCGCCGGCCGTCACGCTCGGGAAGAAACCGGCGCGCTGATAGTCGACGAGCGAGCGCGCCTGTTGTAACTGCGCGACCGCTTTCTTCACGGTCTGGTTCGAGACATCGATACGGCTTTCAAGCCGGTTCAGTTCCGGGTCGCCAAAGACGGTCCACCATGGGCCGCGCGGCTGCGTGTCCGCGGGTGCGGCGGGCGCCCACCCGGCGCCGGCGTAGTGCGCCGGAACGGCGACGTCCGGTTTCTCGTAAGCAGGCATGGTCGAGCAAGCAGCGAGCGCCGCGCTCACGCAGGCGACGAGTGCCTTGCGGGTGAAGGAAGCGGGTGACATGAACATGGTCGCGATCCTCACGAAGCGGACGAGGCTATCTGCACCGGCTCGCCGGGGCTGATAGCGTCGCCGGGATTGTCGATCACGCGATTGTTGGCGGTGAGCCCGGTCGTGACTTCCACGTGGGTGCCGAAATCCCGTCCGATGGTCACGTTCTTCAGCGCGGTCTTGCCGGTATTGTCGACAACTGCGACCGTCACGCCATTGGGCCGGAAGAGCAGTGCGCTAACCGGCAAGTCCAGCGCCGGGTGGTTGTTCTGCAAGGCCAGATGCACCTGCGCGTAGGCGCCGGGCATCAGCCCGCCGTCGCGGTTGTCGACATCGACTTCCACGTGCAACGTGCGGCTCACCGGATCGATCGCGCCCGCACTGCGCGCGACCTTTCCGGGTAACTGCCTGCCTGGATATTGCTGCACGCTCAGATAAACCGCGGTGCCCGGCGTGACGTAAGGCGCATCGTTTTGCGGCACGTCGACGAATATGCGTAACGTATCTGTCTGCTCGATATGAAAGAGTTCACCGGGCTGCGCGGCGAGGCCCGGTGAACTGCCTGCCGTGACCAATGAACCCACATTCACGTTGCGTACCGTGATCACGCCGTCGAAGGGTGCGCTCACGTTCTCGTACGAGACAAGCTCGGACAGGCGTTGCACATTGGCCTGAGCGGACTGCAGCATGGCGCGTTTTGCCCGCATGTCGCTGACCTTGGTGTCAGTGTCCTGTTGCGCGACCGACTGCGTCTTCAGCATGTCCTGCCAGCGTTGCGCGGTGACTTTGGCGTATTCGAAATTGGCCTGTGCCGTCGCTTCGTCGGCACGAGCCTGATGAAGCTGAGCATCGAGTTCCGGTGTCTGAATGATAGCCAGTGTTTGCCCGGCCCTAACCGGGGTGCCGATATCGGCATTCCAGTGCTGGATATAGCCGCTCGTGCGGGCGTAGATCGAAGCATCGGCATAGGCCGTCACGGCGCCGGGCAGCAGAAGCTCCTGGGTCGCAGGGGCGTTGCGCGGCTTGATGACGGAGACGCTCAACGCGTTTTGCGCAGCGGCTTGCGAGGTCAGCGCGGTGCTTGCGTGCAATCTCGGAACAATGCCGATGACAAGCAGCGCGGCAGCGATGGCGCCGAATGTCAGCGGCGCCACGAAGCGTCGCCGCGCGACAGGCCTGATCTCGTCAGCCGAGGTCTGTGGTTCATGCAGGTCGTTTTGATGGTCCATTTTCTAAGCTCCTTTAAAGGCAGTCACTGGATGGCCGGAGTGGCTTGCGCCGCGGCTTTTTTCAAGCGGCGTTTGTCGAGCCACGCATGCACCATCCCGTAGACGACCGGAACGAACAGCAAGGTGGACACCGTGCCGAGTGCGAGGCCGCCGATCACCGCGCGGCCAAGCGGCGCGTTTTGTTCGCCGCCGTCACCGAGGCCGAGCGCCATCGGCAGCATGCCGATCAGCATGGCGAGCGCGGTCATCAGCACCGGACGGAAGCGGCTGAAGCCCGCCTCGAGTGCGGCCTGCAGCGGCGGCTTGCCGCCGTGGTGGAATTCACGCGCGGTGTTGATCACGAGAATGCTGTTGGCCGTGGCAATGCCGATGCACAGAATGGTGCCGGTCAGTGCCGGCACGCTCAGGCTCGTGCCGGTGCTGAACAGCATCCACGCGATGCCCGCGAGCGAGCCCGGCAAGCCGCTGATGATGATGAACGGATCGAGCCACGACTGAAAATTGACAACCATCAGCAGATAGACGAGGGCGATCGCGAACACGAGACCGCTTGCGAGGCCGCTGAACGAGTCGTGCATCGCCTGCACCTGGCCGCGCACGACGATCGACGCGCCCGGCGGCAATTGCGGCCGGATCTGATCGACGAGCCGGTTCACGTCGGTTGCCACGCCGCCGAGGTCGCGCCCTTGCGCCGACGCAAAAATATCGAGCACCGGCTGCACGTTGTAGTGCGAGACGACGGCTTGCTGGGTGGCGCGTGTCAGCGTGCTCAGCGCGCCGAGCAGGTTTTGCGGGGCGGGGCCGCTGCCGTTTGCCGCAGCGGACGCCGTCACCACGCCCGCTCCCGCGCCACCGCTCTGCGCGACCGGAATATTGGCCAGCGCCTGCAGCGAGTTGATGTCGTACTGCGGCATCATCGCCATCAGCGGATAGCTGACGCCGTTGTGCGGATCGAGCCAGAAATTCGGCGTGGTCTGCGAGCTGCCCGAGAGTGCGATCAGCAGGTTCTGCGACACGTCACGTTGCAACAGACCGGCCTGAATCGCCCGCGTGCGGTCGACATTCACGTTGATCGCGGGTTCGTCGCCCGGTTGCTGGATGCGCGCATCGACGAGGCCGCGCACGCCGCGCAGTTGCGCGAGCAAGCGGTTCGCCACGACGCGATTGGCGTCGAGCTTGTTGCCGACGATCTGGATATCGATTGGCGCCGGCAGGCCGAAATTGAGAATCTGGCTGACGATATCTGCGGGCAGGAAGGCAAACGTGACGCCGGGGAAATCCTTGGATAGCGTAGTGCGCAGCGTCGCCACATAGGCGGCGGTGGGCTTGTGTCCGGCTGCGAGCGTGATCATCACGTCGGCGTCTTCGGGGCCGATCGGGTCGGATGAATCGTAGGTCAGGTTGATGCCGCTCACCGGCACGCCGATGTTGTCGAGCATGGCCGCGAGTTCCTGCTTCGGGATCACGCTGCGCACACGGGCTTCGACTTCATCGGTGATGCGCGCGGTGTCTTCGATACGCGTGCCGGTCGGCGCACGCAGATGCAGGCGAATCTCGCCGGTATCGACAGCCGGGAAGAAATCGCGGCCGGAAAATGGCACCAGGGCGAGCGAGCCGATACATAGCAACAGGAAGATTGCGATGAAACGGCGCGGTCTCGCAATCGCCGAGCCGAGCACGCCGCGATAACGTTCGCGCAACCTCTCGAAGCGATGTTCGAAGGCGGCCTGGAAACGGACCAGGCGTGCAATCGGGCCGTTGCCCGTGACCGGCGCGTTACTGCGCGCACGCATCAGATACATCGCGAGGGTCGGCACCAGCGTACGCGAGAAGAAATACGACGCGATCATCGCGAACACCACTGCTTCTGCGAGCGGCACGAACAGATAGCGGGCAACGCCGGAGAGCAGAAACATCGGCACGAACACGATGCAGATCGACAGTGTCGAGACGAAAGTCGGCACGGCAATTTCGCCCGAGCCGTTCAGAATCGCGTCGTGCAGCGGTTCGCCGTTTTCCAGATGATGTGTGATGTTTTCGATCGCGACGGTGGCATCGTCGACGAGAATACCCACCGCGAGCGCGAGCCCGCCGAGCGTCATGATGTTGATGGTCTGGCCGAGCGCGGAAAGCGCGATCAGCGAGGTCAGCACCGCGAGCGGAATCGACACCGCGATGATCAGCGTGGCGCGCCAGCTGCCGAGAAACAGCAGGATCATCAACGCGGTCAGGGCCGCGGCGATCACGGCCTCGCGCGCCACGCCCACTACCGCCGACTTGACGAACACCGATTGATCGGACAGCGCGGTGATATGCAACGCGCTCGGCAAACCGGCCGCGATATGCGGCAGCATCGCCTTGACCTGCTGGATGATGGTCAACGTGGACGTGCTGCCGGATTTTTCGATGGTGAGGAGCGCAGCGCGTTTGCCGTCGTTGCGCACGATGTTGGTTTGCGGCGCGTAGCCGTCGCGCACATGGGCGACGTCGTGCACGTACACCACGCCGCCTGCCACTGTCTTGATCGGCAGGTCGTTCAGCGCGGCCACCGTGTCGGTGCTGCCGTTCATCTGCACGTTGTATTCCTTCGTACCGATCTTGGCGGTGCCGCCCGGCAGAATCAGGTTCTGCGCGTTGACGGCGTTGACCACGTCGAGCGGGGCAAGGCCTTTGGCCTGCAGCGCGCGCGGATCGATATCGACCATGATCTGCCGCACCTTGCCACCAAACGGCAGCGGCACCGATGCGCCTTGCACCGTCGCCAGCTGCGTGCGGATCTGGCTGTTGCCGAGGTCGTAGAGCTGCTGTTCGGACAGCGTGTCGCTGGAGAGTCCGAGTTGCAGGATCGGCACCGTCGACGCGTTGTACGTGATGATGTTCGGCGGCAGCGTGCCAGGCGGCAGCACACGCAGGATCGACGCGGAGTTGGAGGCCGCCTCGGCGATCGCGCGATTGATGTCCGCGCCCGGGTGGAAAAAGATCTTCACCACCGAGACGCCATTCAGCGATTGCGACTCGATATGTTCGATATCATCGACGTCGGAGGTGAGCGCGCGCTCGTAATTCGAGGTGATGCGGTTGGCCATGTCCTGGGCGGAAAAGCCGTTATACGTCCAGACGATGCTGACCACCGGGATGTCGATGTTCGGAAAGATATCGGTGGGCGTGCGGAGTATCGCAAGCGGGCCAACGATAAAGATCAACACCGCGAGAACCACGAATGTATATGGGCGGCGCAGCGCGAGCTTGACGATCCACATGACGATTTCCTGAAAAGAGGCTGATGGAGGCGGGCGTCTTGTTTCGGTGCCTGGCGGCGCGTGACGCGGGCTTCTTTGTTAGTCAGGAGTGTGGGGTTTGGGCGCTTACCGGCTACGGTCGGGTAGATTACCGTTCTGTTATCTGGGGTCTTATTTAACGGCGGTGCGTAGATAACAAAACGGTAATCTGCAGGTCAGTGCCCCGACAGCCGAAATGACAAGAATGGGAAGCGTGGTTCAAGCCACTCATTTCTTGCACATCTTCGGAGAGACATCATGAAACTGCTTACCGCTATTGCTGTTGCGGCGCTTAGTTTGCCGTTTGGAGCGAATGCTTTTGCTCAATCTAATCCGTCAGGGTTGACGCGGGCTGAGGTCATGGCTCAGTTGCAGCAGGCTCAGGCTGAAGGGCTCGTGCCAGCGCGGAATAATGACTATCCGCCGTCGGATGCTGAGATCGCTCGCAATCGGGAGATTTATGCTATTCAGCATGGGACGGATGGGGCCGGCGCTACGAAGACAGCTGGGGCGCCTGCGGGTCAGGCTGGGGCGGCTTCGAATTGATGCTGTGTCTGTTTGCTGGCGGTGTTGGCCTTTCCTTGCTTTCTTATCGGTTTATTAGCGTTGCCCCTGTGCGGGGCGGCACTTACTTCTCTTTGCCGGCCGCAAAGAGAAGTAAGCAAGAGAAAGCGGCTCAAACCGCTAACTCTTAAGCGGGTCTCCTGGCTTGGAGGAGGTAGTGGTGCATCTGGAATCTGTGTTCTCGCACATTCGACGTGAGTGACAAGGCCGTCATACTTCCGGCGGCGCTGCGCGCGCCGCAGCGGTGGTTCATAAAACCACTCGCTGCGTTTTCTCGCTCGTGTTCTATTCGGCGCGGTGGCCTACGTTGTAGCGCCCGCGCCGTACCCCTCAACTCAAACCCATCGTCCAATCCACCGCTGCGTCAAACAGGCTGTTGCCCGCCGGCGAGAGGTTGCCGAACGTGTCGTTGTTCAGGAAAAACATCACACGCCGGGCCGGAGCCAGCGACTCGTAGTCCATCGTCGCGCCTTTCTCGTACGAGAAAATCGCCGCCTTTTCCGGTTGGCCATACAGCGTCGCAATGATCGTCGCGCCAAGGCCCGGTTTGCCCCAACTCATCCCGGCCTGTTTGACGTATACGTTCGTCACGCCTGCCGGTAAGCCGGCTGCGATCGGGTGCGGCGCATTGACCAGCCACAGGTAACGCTTTTTTTCCGCTTCGCCAAAATCGACGTCGTGACGCTTGCCCGTCATCGCGAAGTCGTCAAGCAAATCGTTTTCCCATGTCAACAACGGTTTGGCCAGATAACGCCAGCCACCCACCACCTGTTTCGATGAGACCGTCGATGAAATGATGACAAGATCCGCATCGCCAACCGCCTCAGGCGGTTGCGCCTGCTCCAGCATGCTCACACTGTAGCCACGCGCGTCCAGGTGTGCCGCTATCTTCTGGTCGACAGCCAGGTTCGGCCCGTTTAGTTGCACGACCATCACGACTTTTTTGCCCGCGCGTGGCCCCCTCGATGCCGCACGCGCAGCAGGTGTCGTGACAGCCAGCAAGGCTCCGAGGCCCGCTGCCGCGGTGAGAAATGTCCGGCGTTTGCGGGCGGGCATCACGCCCTTGTCTGCGCAACGGTTCCAAAGCTTCATAACAGTTCCAATCCCATGTTGATCCATTGAACGCGCGTATCGTGCGCGCGGTGTCGGTGCAGCCGCCTAGAACTCCAGCGTCGACAGCAAAGAGACCTGACGTGCGTCGCCAACCGACACGAAGTACTTGTTCACGCTCGACGGGTAGTAAGTCTTGTTGAACAGATTCTTCACGTTGAGCTGCAACGACAGATGGCGATTGCCGAGTTTCGTCTCGTACGTGGCGAAGGCGTCGGCGACGGTGTAGGCCGGCAGTGTGAAGCTATTGGCCGAATCACCCGGACGCGTGCCTACGTAATGGGCGCCGGCCCCGACGCGCAGTTGGTCGCCGCCGAAGATCGTGCCGAAGTCGTACACCGCCGCAAGCGATGCCGTGTTCTGCGGCGCATTCCACAGTCGCTTGCCGGCGTAGAGCGGGTCCTCGGTGGTCTTCGCGTCGATGTACGCGTAGCTCGCAATCACGCTCCAGTGCTGGCCGATCTGGCCGGCCACGTCGAGTTCCACGCCGCGCGAGCGCGCCTTGCCGGCCGTGCGCCAGTCGGTCTGCTTGGTGGTGTCGTTGTACTGCTGCACCAGCACGTTCTTCTTGTCGATATTGAAAAGCGCCAGCGTGCCGCTCAGGCCGTTGGGCATCGCCACTTTGGCGCCGAGCTCCCATGAGGTGGCTTCCTCAGGCTGCACCGACGAATCGATCACCACGCCAGAGGCGAGCGGCGCGATCGTCGAGGTCGGTTTGAGCGACTGCGTATAGCTGCCGTACAGCGATACCGTGTCGGTCCATTTGTAGACCACGCCCGCGCGCGGCAGCCATTTGGTGCCGTTGATGTCGGTGTTGACGACAAACGGCCGGCCCTTTCCCGCGATCTGGTTGTAGCTCAGAAAACGCGCGCCGCCGATCAGAATCCATTTGTCGGTGAGATGCAAACTGTCCTGGAAGAAGAACGAGCGGTCGTGCAGCGTGTCGGTCTGATCGCTGTCGCTCGCCGACACCGTGCTCGACGGACTCTCCAACCCATAAACCGGATTGAAATAGTTGAACGGATATTTCGTGGCCTGGCGCAGCAGGTCCTTGCGATAAATGCGGCGGTATTCGTCGTCGACGCCGACCTGCAAATCGTTGCGCAAACCGGCGATGTCGAAATGGCCGTCCACGTAAGCGATCGCGTAGCTGTCCGTGCTGAGCGCGCCATGCGTCGCGTCGTTGCTGCGCGATACGGCGCCGGTCGTGCTGTTGATGCCTTGCACGCGCAACTGGCCCGCGTCGTAGCTCTCGCGGTTGTAGCTGTAGCCGAAGTGAGCCTTCCAGTTAGCGTTGATCTGATGATCGACGCCGACCTGCGCCAGATGCGATTCGCCGTCCATTTCGTTGAACGGTTCGTCGAGACGTTCGCGGCTCGATATGGCAAGCGGCTTGTTGGTCTTCGGATCGAGCGCCGTGCCGCGGTCGAAGGGATAGAGAAACTTGCGATATTCGTACGACACCACCACCTGCGTATCGCGTCCGTACCACGCGAGCGACGGCGCCACGAGTGTCTCGCGATGCTCGCCGAAGTTGCGCCAGTATTGCTCGTCGGTCTGATCGACAACGAGCCGGTAAGCGAGACCGGAGTCGCCGATCGGCCCAGTCGTGTCGAGCGTCGCGCCAGCCCCATTGCGGCCATGTCCATAGGTCGAGCCGAGCACGGAGATCGCGTGATAGGGCTTGAGCAAGGGCTGCTTGCTCACTACATTGACGACGCCGCCCGGGTCCATGATCCCGTACAGCAGCGAAGTCGGACCTTTGAGCACTTCGACGCTGTCGGCGGCCGCGTTCAACGCGCGCCCCTGCACAAGCGGCATGCCGTTGTGCATGATCGAACCGTCACGATTGCCGCCGAAGCCGCGCTTAAGCACGGTGTCCTGCGTGCCGGCCAACGTGTTGCCCTGCACGATGCCGCTCACGTTCGCAAGCGCATCGTCGAGATTACGCGGACGCTGATCGCGCAGCACCTGGGCCTGCACGATATTGACGGCCTGGGCCGTGTCGAGCACCGGTGTGTCCGAACGCGTCACCACGGCATCGACAGGTGGCCGGTAGCTGCCGGCTTTCACGGTCGTCGAGCTGATCGTCACGGCGGGGAGGGTGGCGTCGTGCGTGTCGCCGTTTTTCGCTGCCGATTCGGCGCGCTGTACGAGCGTATAGCTGCCATTCGACTGCTGCACCGCGCCGAGCCCTGTGCCATGCAGGATTCGATCGAAGCCTTGCCGTACGTCGTAATCGCCGCGCAGGCCTTCACTCATGCGGCCGTCCGTCATTGCCGCCGGAAACGACAACAGCAGCCCGCTCTCGCGCCCGAAGCGATTGAGCGCCGCATCGAGCGGGCCGGCCGGAATGTCGTAGCTCTTGCGCACCGGCGCCTCGGCGGCGGACGGCGCATCGGCTGCCAGCGCCACGTTGAACGGCAGTCCCGCCGAGATCAGCGCGGCCGTTGCGAGATGCCGCGCGAAGTGTGCCGGCTGCCGCGCGCGCGAAGCGCCACGACTGCCACGGCTGCCGCAGTTGCCCCAGCGGCCATTACCGCCGCCGGTCTTTCGATGCTGTCCCATGTTCAAAGCTCGCAGGAAGGTAGACGATGTGTTGCTCTCATCTCCCTTGTCACGCGAGATTCGAAAACAGCTCACAACAAACGAAAAAATTTTCAGCGCGGGTGGCGCGTATCGGTTTCAGGAGCGAGCCGCGCGCACAGTGCCCCAGTAGCGCGTGATGAATACGACCTCGACCGGCAAAGTTCTGGCCACAGTGTCCAGCACGCGGTCCGTGTCGGTGAGCGGGTAAGTGCCCGAGAGCCGCAAGCCGGCCACTGCGGGATCGCAGCTCAGATGCCCCGTGCGGTAACGGTCGAGCTCGGTCACGAAATCGCCGAGCCGCATGCCGCTCGCGACGATCAGGCCATCCGTCCATGCCGCGTCGTTCTCGCTGATCGGCTCGAGTGCGCTGACGTCGTCGCGCGTGAAGCGGGCGCGTTGGCCAGCATGGACGACCGGTGCGAGGCCAGGCGCATCGAGCGGGCTGATCTGCACGGCGCCTTCGAACACATCGAGGCGGCAAAGCGCGCTCTGCTGCCTGACGGCGAAGCGCGTGCCTAAAGGTTGCAAACTGCCTTGCGCGGTCTCGACAATGAACGGCCGCTGCTCGCCGGCGCTGTGGCCGGTCGCGATCATGATTTCGCCTTTGATCAGGCGCACGCGCCGCTCGGTGTTGCTGAAGCGGATATCGACTGCACTGTCGGTGTTCAGCGTCATGCGAGTGTCGTCGGCGAGCGTGATGGTGCGGCGCTCACCGAGCGCGGTGCGCGCACCCGCGCTCCATGCGCGCCACGGCACGTGTTCACCGGCGATCCATGTGGCGCCGCCGGCGAACAGCAGGGTCGCGAGGACGTTGACACTCGTGCGGCGCCTCGCCGAACCGGTGCGCGTCAGCGCAGCGTGGGCGGCTGCCACGCCGCCTGCGTCCGCGTTTGCGTTGCCCGTGGTTGCTTGAGCGAGGCCCCTGAAGCGGCTGCTGACGCTGCAGATGTGTTGCCATGCGCGTTTGTGATCGGGATGCTCGGCGCACCAGTGCGCCAGCGCAAGTTGCTGCGCACGCGTGTTTTCGCCGGATTGCAGTTCCATCCACCACTGCACGGCGCGCAGGGCGATGGGTTGCGGAATATCGGGTCTCGCGCTCGCGTTCATCCGTCGATCCGTCAGGCCGCGCTCAGCGCGAAGAAACACTGCGCGCCGGCGCGCACCAGATAGCGCTTCACGGTCGAGATGGAAAGCTTCAGTTGCGCGGCAATCTCAGCATGGTTCAAGCCATCGAGCTGGGCCAGCAGGAAAGCACGTTTGACGGCGACCGGCAGCCGCTCCAGCAGACTGTCGATTTCGCACAGCGCTTCCAGAAGCAGCGCACGTTCTTCAGGCGAGGGCGCGAAGCTCTCGGGCACGAGCGCCAACGCTTCCAGGTAAGCACGCTCGATCTGCTCGCGACGCCAGTAGTTGGCCATCACGCGTTGTGCGACTGTCGTCAGGAACGCGCGTGGCTCCTGCACGCCAAGCGGTTCGTCACGGGCGAGCAGACGCACGAACGTGTCGTGCGCGAGGTCGGCAGCGCGATGCGCGCAGCCGAGCTTCTTACGCAGCCATGCGTGGAGCCAACCGTGATGATCGCTGTAGAGCGCCTGCATCTCGTGATGCAGGGCCGATTCGTTTGCCGCCATGGGCTACTGTGCGCGCCGGATCGGTGGATGCGGCACTTTTGTAAATGAGAATGATTCGCATCATAGCATGTCAAAATGTAAGGTGGGAATGCCGCATCGCTCAGTAGCCGAGGGTGAAGCGGCTGTTTTGACTCAGACAACCCACCACGCGAGCAGCACCACAGCCCACGAAGGCACGCGCCACCAGCCGAGCAACCCGAGCGCCACCACGACCAGCGCGAAATCGCGTCCGCTGTGCACCGCGCTGGTCCACACCGGATCGTAGAGCGCGGCGAGCAGAATGCCGACCACGGCAGCGTTGATGCCGGCCATCGCCCGGCGCATCGACGCGAATGCCCGCAATTCGCCCCACAGCGGCAACGCCGCGCCGACCAGCAGAAACGAGGGCAAAAAAATTGCCACGGTGGCGATCAGCGCGCCTGTGATGCCCGCCGGATTACCGTTACTGGCGGCGCCGAGAAACGCCGCGAACGTGAACAGCGGCCCCGGTATCGCCTGGGCTGCGCCGTAGCCTGCCATGAAGGAATTGGCCGAGAGCCAGCCGCGCGGCACCACGACCGCTTCAAGCAAAGGCAGCACGACATGGCCGCCGCCGAACACCAGCGAGCCGACCCGGTAGAACGCCGCGAACAGGTCGAGCGGATACGCATGCAGCAAAGCAGCGGCGGCGGGCAGGCCGAACAGCAGAAGCCCGAAAAGGGTGAGGCAAAGGAGGGCGCCGGTCTTCGTGCCGGGCATGCCGAGCGGCGCGCGTGGCACCTCGGTCGACGATTTCAGAAGCAGGGCGCCGGCCATGCCCGCCACCACGATCGACGCGATCTGGCCGTAAGTCGCACCGAACACGATCACCGCGATGGCCGATGCCGCCGCGATCGTGACGCGGGCGCGGTCGGGGCAGAGCGTGCGTCCCATCGACCAGACGGCCTGCGCGACGACGGCGACCGCCGCAAGCTTGAGCCCGCGCAGCAGATGAAGCGCGTTCGCCTCCGCCAGATGAGTGAAACCGTAGGCGAACGCGACCATCAGCACCACCGACGGCAAAGTGAAGCCGAGCCACGCCGCCAGCGCACCGGCGATGCCGCCACGAAAACGGCCGATTGCGATGCCGACCTGGCTGCTGCCGGGGCCCGGCAGAAACTGGCACAGCGCGACCACGTCGCTAAAGGTGTGCTCGTCGAGCCAGCGGCGGCGTTTGACGAACTCGTCGCGGAAATAGCCGAGGTGCGCGGCAGGGCCGCCGAACGAGGTCAGGCCGAGCCGTAGGAAAATGCAGAAGAGCGCCCACGGCGAACTGTGCGCAGGCAGGTCGAGGGGCGTGTCGGGAACGGTGTTGCGCATGGCACTGTCGTCGGTCGCTGTCTCGCGAATGGCATCTCTGCCGAACGGCGACTACGTTGCAGCGATCGGCCATTCGTGGCGGGCATGCCCACCGTAAATTGGTGGGTGAATGTACCACGCCGCCGCCGGGCTCATACTTGCCTGGACGATGAAAACTGCAGCCACATACGCTTTAAAGAAGGCACCCTGGCAATAGCGACCCCGCCCCGCATCAACTCGCCTTACGAACCCAGTTGCCGCCATGCGCTGCGGCCTGCGCCGCGGGCGAAGTGGCAAGATAAGCCAGCGCCTGTTCGGTGGAGCCTTCGTGATGCGGCGTATAGCGCGGATTGAAATAGCGCAGCGCTGCCGCGATCATTTTCCAGAACGACGGCAGGCAACGGCGCCGCGCCCCGGCGTGCCAGGCGAGGATAAAGCCTCGGTACTTACCGGCATCGGGATCGCGCTGGTGCATGAAGCGCGCGCCGCGCGTCAGAAAGTACAACAGAAGCATGACGGTCGAAAGCATGTGGAAGCAGCGTTCGAAGTAGGTGCCGCCCATATGCCGGAAGATGTCGAAGGCTACGGTCCGATGCTCGACTTCTTCGGCGCCGTGCCAGCGCAGCAGGTCGAGCATGGTTGGGTCGGCATGCGCCGCATCGAGCCCGTCGGCATTGAGCACCCAATTGCCGAGGTAACCAAAAAAATGCTCCAGCGCGGCGATGACGCCAAGCTGCTGACGCAGCCAGAAGCGCGTTTTGCCGATCTTCAGCCCAAGCGGTTGTTCGCCGAGCAGCTTGCCAAACAGCCAGTCGAGTTGCTTGGTGAAGGGCTGCGTATCGATGCCGTGGGCCTTGTAGTAGTGCGTGAGCACACCGCCGTGCGAGCGCGAATGCACCGCTTCCTGCCTGAGAAACCCTTCTGCGTCGTCGCGCAACGCCGGGTCGGTGATCAACGGCAGCGCCTTGTTGTAGACGCGGCAGAACCATAGTTCGCCGGCGGGGAACAGCAGGTTCAGCACATTGATGATGTGCGTGCTCGACGGGTCGCCCGGAATCCACTGAATCGGCGTTTGGCTCCAGTCGAACTTCACATGGCGTGCCTTGATCTTGTATTGGGTCTGCTCTTGGGTCATAACGGTCTCCGGCGTCCGGTGGGTAAGCTCAGCGCGGCACCATGCTGATGCGAGCGATCGTGCGGCCTAGCCAGGGCATGTAGCGTGAGATGAACCGCATTGAATGCGCCTCGATGCCGATGGCGACGACAGGCTTGTTGCGCAATACCGCGCGGAGCGCAGCTTTCGCCACCGTCTCGGGTTGCAGGCCGCGCAACTGGTAAAGCTTCGTGGCTTTCTGGCGCATTCGATCCTGTTCCTGAGCGCTGGCGCCGACGTATTGCGTGGCCGCCATGATCCCGGTCTCGGCGAACCCCGGACAGATTGCGCTGACACCGATACCTTGACCCGCGAGTTCTCCGCGCATGCACTCGCTGAGCATCAGCACGGCAGCCTTGGTCGTCGCGTAGGCGGGCAGGTCGCGCGAGGGTGCGAAGGCCGCGGCTGACGCCGTGTTGATGATGTGGCCGCCATTGCCGCGCTTCACCATCTGTTGGGCGAACAGGCGTGAGCCGTGAATCACGCCCCACAGGTTGACGTGAAGAATGCGCTCCCAGTCCTGTGCCGAGGTGTCGAGTACACCGCCTGCCATGCCGATGCCAGCGTTGTTGACCACGATGTCCGCGCCGCCCAGTTCCGTCCCGACCCAGTCGGCCAACGCTTCCATCTGTTCGGCGCTGCCGACGTCGACCTTGCGCACGTAGGCGTGATGGCCTAACAGCCTGACCAGCGTAGCGGTACGCTCCGCGCCTGCGGTGTCGATATCGACCGCGACCATGGCTGCACCTTGCTTCGCGAATTCCAGTGCAATGCATCGTCCAATGCCGCTGCCCGCGCCGGTCACGACCGCGAGCTTGCCACTGAGCGGTTTGCGTGCCGAATCCATACGGGCGCGTTGGAGGGTCTCCGGTTCGTCGCCGCCTTCGGTGTGCTCCACGAGTTCACGCACCATCTGAGCCATCTGTTCCGGGTGGGTGACCGGCACCCAGTGCCGCGCGGTTAGTTCACGGCGCCAGTACTTCGGCACCCATCGAGAAAGATCTTCGGACAGCGCCGGGCTGACGTATTTGTCCAGCGTCGGCACGATCACCTGGACCGGCGCGTGCGCGTAACGCTTGCGCGGCGTGAACAGGCAGCGGATGAAGTTGGCGCGGTAGAGCGATACACCGCGTATGCCGTCCTGCTTTTGCGTCGGGCGAGGCGCGATCTGGGTCTTTTCCACACGACGCAACACCCGCGGCCACGCGCGGCCGAGCCATAAGCGCCAGGTCAATCCTGGCAGCACCGGCAGGTGAAACAGCAGCACATACCAGGAGCGCACCAACTGGCCCAATACCTTGCCGATAGACCGCGGCGTGGGACGCAGCAACCTTGCTCGCATCCAGTAAGCGACATGGTCGAGGCAAGGGCCCGAGCACGACGTGTACGATGCAATGCGCCCACGCAAGCGTTCTTCGGTGACGAATTCCCACCCCTGGATCGAGCCCCAGTCGTGTGCGACCAGATGGACTGCGCGATTTGGGCTAACGGCATCGATGACGGCGATAAAGTCGTCGGTGAGTTTTCCTAAGCGATATGCCTTTGTGCGGGTTGGGGCAGTGGATTGCCCCGCGCCGCGAACATCGTAGGCAACCACATGGAAATCGTGCGCCAGCAAGCCGGCCAGAGCGTCCCAGACTTCGCTGTTGTCGGGGTAGCCGTGCACCAGTATCACAGTAGGCCGGGTGGGGTCGCCCCATGCCTTCGCGGCAAGCGTCACGTCGCCCGAGCGCACCTTGAAATCGGTGCGATGCGTGGCGGACGGCGCCTCGTATAGCGTGGGTGGTACGGGTTCGGTTAAGAGCTGCATGTGCGCCTCCGTCATGCCGCGGACAACACCTGCCCGCGTTGCGCCCAGCGGCGCACATGCGGCAGATCGTCGTCGAGCCAGTAGGCGTCGTCATCGGTGATGACGAGCAACTCTTCGAATTTCGCGCCCACGCCCTGAAAACCGAGATGCGGTTCGACGGCCCACAGGCCGGGCGTCGGTGCATGTTCGGAGCGGCGATCGATCGACCACAACGGCGACCAGCCGTCCTTCTTGCCTGCGCTGACCTGGTCGAGGACGAGGTTGCGTGTGGCGTTCAGGCCGAAACGCGTCACGAAGCGCGGCTTGGCGGGCTTGTGCAGCTTCGCGACACGATGGGCAAGCACCTTGAACGGATAGGCTTTATGGCGCGGCTCCACGCCCTGTTTTTTGCACAGCAGGTCGACCGCGCGCGCCACATCGGCAAGCGTGCGCCGTTGCTTCACCATGCTGACGATCAGCTCGCGGTGTTCGGCGAGGTCGTCCATCAGTTGCTCGAGAATGGGATTCGTGCCGACACAGGTGGCGTAGCCGACATCGGCGATCACACCGTTCAGAACGGGTGCCACGTCGAGAATGACCGGCATGTTTTCTTCCAGGCGGCGTGAGCTCGGGAAGAAAGCCAGGTTAAAGCCGGCCATGTGCGACAGACCGGAAAAACCCTCAAATGCGGTACGGTCGCCAAACCAGGCGAAGGGTTTGTGCAACCAGTCACGCACGCCGTGATCCTGCAACCATTCGGTCAGCAGCCGGGCGGCGTCTTTTTCCGTCATGCCCACCTGGAGCATATCGCCGACGCTCTCGACGCACCGATAGGCCAGTTGCTGGACTTCACGGAACTGCGCCAGTTCGTCTACGTTGACGTGTGGAATGGCCCTCTCACCCATACCTGCCTCCGAATATGCTGTCCGACGGGCGTGCGGCGGCCCATCACGATAACATTTTTTATTGTTACATTGAATAATGTAACGATCCGGATGCTACACGATGAGAATGGTCAGTCCACTAGTTTTTTCCCTGGTGGATAGGTTGGGGATGCGTGAGCGGTCCTGGCATCTCAAAGGGCGAGGCGAGGCGCTACATACGCGCCATAACCCGGTCCGACGCCGGACGACGAGACGGGTATTTCGTAGCCGCCCACGAAATGACCCTGGATGTACTTGCCGCTGCCGCCGACCGACGCGTCGATATGAAATGCAGCAAACGCGACGATCGGTACGTAGGTCTTGCTAATAATCTGCGTTGCAACGGGAATGACGACTGTGACGCCCACCGGGACGTCGCTGTACAACGAGGTCTTGACGCCGGGCTCGATCCAGATGCTGTCGCCGATGCTAAGGGGTGAAGGATTGCCGTTGGCCATCAGCGTGCGGATCGTCGGTACATCGTTCGCGTTGGTCAGAAACGATGTCCACTGGCCCGCGTAACAGGAATCGCCGTACTGCTGGCCGTTGCCGATTTGAAATTCGTACGGAAGCCCGGTCGACGGGTCGAGCACCGGTTCGTTGGCTGTCACGTTCCAATACTGGTTGAACACGCACTGATCAAGTACGACTGGAAAGAGGCCGCCCGCGTCGACGGTCGCAGGCGCCGCGGCGACCGCAACAGCTGTCGCGCTGCCGGGTGTGCTCAACAAGTTGAGGAACCCGCCCATCAGCAATGCGATCGCGCCGCCGTTCTGATTCGCGGCACGGGTCACCGTGACCTGCACCGCTGGAACGTCGTACGTGCCCGGCGTAATCGTCGTCGCTTGCATCGTCGAAGGCGCGCCGGTCAGGTTCCAGTATCCCGTTTGCACGGTGCCTGTCGATAACGTGTTCTGATCGGACGAATTGAGTGCGATCGCAGTGCTCGTCGCCGTCGACGCCTGGGACCAGTTCGGCCCGCCCGTACTCGATTTCGCGAGCGCGGCCGCGCCTGCAAGCGCGGCCGCATCGGCGGCATCCTGCAACTCGTTGCGCGCGACGCTTACGCGCGCGAGATCGACCGCAAAAGCGCCAAACGTCAGCAATGCGATCATGAACAGCAGGAAGAAAAGCACGACAGATCCGTGTTGCCGTTGCTGCACGCGCGACACGTTCATACGACGAAGGTGCGGAAGGCAACCCGCGCAGCGCGTTGGAAGACGTGGGCGGCGAGCACGGCCGCACATGATCCGATCATTCATAGTTCATCACCGTGACGGCTGTCAGCGTCACCGGACCCGTTAGCGCACTGAGCGCCGAGCCCAACACGAGTCCTTGATACGCGTAGCTCACGGTCACCTTTAATGGGCTGCCCGACGCTGTGCCGCTCGACTGGTCGACCGTCACCGTTGGTGTCGTTGCGGTTCCGCCCGTCACGAGACTGCCTTGCGCATACGTCAGCGCGACGGTGCTGATCTGGCTTGCAGCCATCTGCGGCACGCGTACAACGACGCCGGCGCGGGCGGCCTCGCGACTCGCATTGGTGATGACAGCCTTGTCGCAAAGGATGAGGCTCGTATCGATGATGCCGAACAACACGAGCATCAGAAACGGAAACACGAGGACGAACTCGAGCGCGACCACGCCCCGTTCGTCGCCACGCCATGACGTAGCGCGCCGATTCGCGCGTGGCGTCACCCATCGCATCGGCGAACGCATCGGCAGGCACATGGCGAACGCACCGCGCTTCATTTGAGTGTTGCCACGCTGTGGCCAGCGTCGCTTGCAGACAGTGGACTTGTTTGGGCGCGGCCGTGATCGGGGCTCGGCGCATCGAGCTTCGCGCGTAGGCTTCGATAGAAGCGCAGATCGTCTTCCGCGGATGCGGCGGGCATGTCGCTCACGAGAATCTTCTTCGCCGCGTCTGCATTGCCGAGCAAGCCATACGCGAGCGCAAGATTCTGCCGTGCCTGTAATGGAGCATTCGCAAGACCCGCAATGTCGAGCAGAACGTTGGCGCCTTCCCGTGGTTTGTTGCTGAGAATCAGCGAAAGTCCAAGGTTCGTCTTCAAGCCATATGCTTCGGGATGCATGCGCAGCGCGTCGCGATACACCGTCTGTGCTTCGCCGTGTAGTCCTTGCAGATCGAGCACGGTTCCAAGCCCTTCGGCTGTAATTGGGTTGTCCGGCTGTTCGGCGACGAGCCGTCGATAGAGCGCCGCCGCGTCATCAAACCGCCGCTGCCGCAATGCGACACGGGCAAGGCCTAGCCTCGGTCCAGGATGCGCAGGCGAGACGTTGGCCGCACGCGAAT
>NZ_WOEZ01000023.1 GCF_013177735.1 Paraburkholderia elongata
ACCGGCCATGCTGCCTGACGCTACCTGATCCCGAACACTCACGCTACAATCCATGCACTACGCAGCACCGCGCTCCAGCTTGTTCGACTTCACCGAAACGAGCGTTCACCTTCCCCGAAATCCGCACTCTCCGGCAAGGACGATCCGTCCGTCGATCTGACAGAGATTCGCGTAATGCGCTTGTCTCAACGCATCCGTCCATGCGGCGAAGCAGCCATTCGTGAACGGTGATCGGCTCCAGCTCATCGCGAAACCGTTCTGGTACTCGTGCGCGTACTGCGGATGAATCTGGCTGCCCTGGCTCAATGCCACCGCGATCCGTTCCGCAGGGGGCAGTGCACCCATCTCGTAGCTGGCGGGCCCCCACATGTAGGCGCCGAGCAGCGTCAGCAGGTGCCGGCGGCTCATCGCATTTGCGGTCATTCTCGACATAAGGACGTGGTGCCCCGACTGGAGAGATACGATGGCGAACGAAATCAGATGGCATCCCAGATTGCAAAGGCCCGAGTCATCTGGATTTGTATGCCTGGGGATTGCGTTTGGGCGTATTGCAACGGACTAGTTCATTTTATGCGATCACCTGTTGTCATCGGCGATCTGAAAGTCGTCAAAAACTGACGGCGTGAAAGTGTCTTTTCTTCGTTCGTTTTCTTCGAGCCCATCTTTCTAAGGCCTGGCTCTTCTTCGTTTCTTCTTCGGTCTTTTCGGTCGATCCCCGTGGTGTTTCGCATGTTCTTCGTGGATGGCCCCGCCTGAGGTCGGTCGCGCCGCGGTGGCGGCGCATGATCGAGCCCCAGGAGGGCCGGTCCATGAAACGCCAGAGAAAGCGTAAGTGCCTGGGTTGCGGAGCGTTGTTCCGGCCCGATCCGCGCAACGTGGGACGCCAGCGCTATTGCTCGCGTGCCGCGTGTCGTCAGGCGAGCAAGGCGGCCAGTCAACGCCGGTGGCTCTCCCAGCCCGAGAACCAGGACTATTTCCGCGGTGCCGAGCAGGTCGCGCGAGTGCAGCGCTGGCGCGACGCGCATCCGGGGTACTGGCGACGTCCCGGCGCATCCAGGGACGGTGCGTTACAAGATGACTGTCACGCGCAAACCATTGAAATCAAAGAGGAATCAGCCATCTTGGCGGGCGATGCGTTACAAGAGGTCTTATCGGCGCAACCGGCCGTGCTGATTGGGCTGATCGCCCATTTAACCGACAGTGCGTTACAAGAGGACATCGCGCGCAGCACCCGGCGGCTGCTACAACTAGGGCAGGACATCCTGAACGGGAGGCGCGACCATGCCAATCAAGCGGGTGATCTGCCCCGAGCGGGTCCGTAAGATTCCGGCGCAGTTCAGCTGGGTCGATCACCGGCTGGTGCGCGACCGGTATATCGAGCGATGTGACGCCTGTGCTGCCGCGCTGTATCTGTTTCTGGTCACCGTCGCCGATGCCCAGGGCCTGAGCTACTACGCGGACACGTCGCTGGCGCGTCGCCTGTCGCTGGCGCCAGCGCGCCTGGAGATGGCCCGCAACGATCTGATCCGCATTGGCCTGATCGCCTGGCAAAGGCCGCTCTATCAGGTGCTGGCGCTGGATGTGCCGGCTCAGGAGCCGGCGCCGTCCCCGAGTCCCGCCACGGACGTCGCCACGCAACTCGCGCGGCTGCACGCGGTGCTAGGCAAGCGTCATGCTTGATTACGAGACGTACTGCAAGATCCGCGACTGCCATGAACGGCAGCACCTGACGATCACGCAGACGGCGCGCGCGCTCGGGCTGCATCCGCAAACGGTGACGAAGTGGCTCAAGGCCGGTCAGTATCGGCCCCGCCAGTCGCCCCCACGCGCCAGCCGGCTCGATCCGTTCAAGGCGCAGGTGGTGCGCTGGCTCGACGCTCATCCGTACAGCGCGCAGCAGATCTATCAGCGCCTGCGCGAAGCCGGCTTTGACGGCGGCTACACGATCGTGCGCGACTATGTGAGCAAGATCCGCCCGCCGCGCCGCGAGGCGTTCCTGAAGCTTGCCTTTGCCCCTGGTGAATAATCGCAAGCTTGCGATTATTCACCTAATGGGAAGCGCCTCGTAATAAGAAGGAAATGGCCGGCTTCCCGGCATTTTCTGGTTCGTAGGCCGCACGACCTTCTCATTATGGGCGCATGCTTTTCACAGCGATTCGAGCCAGGTCAATAGGTCCGGATTCCGCTTCCATCGCGGCGGCCGACCGGGCTTCGTTGATGGATCGACCTGCTCGAGCGCTTTTCGCTTGGTATCCAAATTAGCGCGAGCGTAGTGATTGGTCGTATCCAGTCGCGCGTGCCCGAGGTAGCTACGGATCACCGTCACGTCGACACCGGCAGCGACGAGCTGAACACCGACACTGTGACGCCACGTGTGCGGGGTGATTCGCTTTGTCGCGAGCGATGGCACGTGCCGCGAAGCTGACTGAACGTACTGCTTGAGCTTGAAGCGAACCCCGGCTGCACTGAGCGGCTGGCCATATCGGTTGACGAAGATAGGCTCGTCATCCGCACGCGGTTGTCGCCTCAGCAGCGCCTTGATTACGGCAACCGTTTCCGGCCACAAGGGGCAGACACGACTCCTGCGTCCCTTGCCGAGCAGCTCTACTTGCGCGGGAGATTCAAAACGGATGGCTCGTGGGCACACATCCAGCGCCTCCTGGATTCGTGCTCCCGTGTTGTACAGGAACGCGAGCAACGCGTGATCCCTCTGTCCTTCCGGGCTCGATTGGTCGGGTTCTCGAAGGACCGCCGCGATTTCGTCGGCATCCATGTAGCACATGGCAGGCCGGGATCTCTTCTTGACCGGGATATATGCGATCTCTGCGCATTGCGCGATCGCCAGCGGCTCGCGATGGGCGACGAAGGTAAAGAAGCTATGGATGGCGGCAAGTCGACAGTTGCGCGTGCCGATAGACACCTTCCGGTCCTTCTCCAGGTAGTCGAGGAACTCGATCACGTCGCTGGCCTGCAGGTCCGCGAGCGACAGTTGCGCGATCTCCCGTCGCCTCCGGCTGGCTGCAAATTGAAGGAACATCTTCCACGTGTCGCGATATGACCATACCGTATGATGGGAGAGATTCCTCTGCTTGCCCATCCATTCATGAAAGAATGCGTGCAACAAAGAGGCGAGTGAATCCGGTTTCATAGCACACCATCCTTCGTCTGGAGAGCTGCTGCGCCATTCCTGCGGAAGCGCTCGCCGGCTTCCTGCAGCAATTCTGGTGTGATGTTCAGATAGATCAGCGTCGAGCGGATGTCTTTGTGTCCGAGGTATGTTGCGAGATAGGGAAGCTTGGATTGCGGGTTGATTCCCGACTTGTACCAGTCGCGCATGCGATGGCCTACCATCGTATGTCGCAGATCGTGAACTCGCGGCCCGACTGCTCCGTGCGCGGGTTTGATGCTCGCACGTCGCAGGACATCCGTCAGAACAAGCCGTATTCCACCCACTGTGTAGCCGCAGTTTCGCTGTGGACTCCAGAACAGTGGGCTCTCAGGATTCGTTGGAGTACCGGCTTGCTCACGCATGTCAAGATAGTGCTGGAGCACTGTCATGACTCCAGGGGCCAGAGGCAAGCGACGTCGCTTGAAGAACTTCGTCTCCCGGATCTCAAGAGTCTGCTCACGCAGATCGACATCGCCAAGCACCAGACGCGCGACCTCGCCTCCCCGAAGACCGACACAGTAGGCAAGCACGAGCATTGTGAAGAGGGTGACAGGACGCCACGGTGCCTTCGGCGAGGGATACAACAGCGCCGCCTGCAGAATGCGCTGTATCTCATCGTCCGTGTAGAGATAGGGGGATCGCTGCTGTTGCCGAGCCGCACGAGCTACTCCATCGCCGATGGACAGGACCGGCGCCCGCGGGTCGATCCGGTGCATCGCTTTCGACACGACGCGGCCGGTTCTCCGAGCTTCGAATAAGTGGTACGGTGACGGTTCTTCCTGACTCCAATGCTCGACGAGTTCGGCCAACGTAAGCCCGGCCAGCTCAGGATGGTATTGCAGGAAGCGATCAAAGCGCAGCAGTCTCTGCTCTTCGGTGCGATAGCGATAACCGAGGACGCGCATGTGTGCAATATGCTCATCCATCACTATTCCAAGGAAACTTCCGAAGCGAGGAAGCCGGCGCTGTTTCTCGAGTGCTGCGTTGCCATCCTCACTGACGAGGGCTCGAACGATCGGCGTGGTGCGCGGGCCGTACTGCCGATGTAATTCTGCAAATGGGTTTGACGCGATGAGTCCGTGGTCGTGCAACCACTGGACATATCGCTCGATCAGGAAAGTTCGGTGATAGAGGATGTGTGCCTGCCACTTGAGACTGTGTTCCTTCAGCCATTGCTGCACCATTGAGACATCCGGCGAAGTAATCGGACCGCGGCTCGCGAGAAAGTTGTTGAAGTTGCATAGGAGGCCCGCATAGTTCTTGTGCGTGGCCGGATGACGAAATCGTTGCTCCTGCAAAAATTGCTCGACGGATGCTGCATCGATGGACGGTAAGTCAGTCATGGCAAAATTCCTCCTGGCAGATCGAGTCCGATGGTTCTCAGATCCTCGGTCGCGAGCTTCAGATACTCTGCGGTCGCCGCAGCAGATGTGTGACCCAATATGTCGCCGATGATCTTGAGCGGCACACCAGATCGGAGCAAGCTCACGGCGCGTGCGTGGCGAAACGCATGGGGGCCCTTCCTTCCTTGCGGAGTGACCCCGGCTGCTCGTAGACGAGTGCTCGTGACACAGTTAAGGATCGATCCGCTCTTGAACGGTCGGTGCGGCGCCTGGATACGCAGGAATACCTCCCGATGTACGCTTGACGGGCGCGCCTTCTCCACGTATCGGAGCACGGCTTCGCCCGGGTCGCGTAGCAATGGAAGCTCGGAGGAGGTTCCGGTCTTTGAGTGGCGCACGCGAAGAACATCCCGCCTCCAGTCGATGTCGTCCAGGCGCAAATTGACGACTTCTGCGGCCCGTAAGCCGTAGGTCGACAACAGGATCAAGATGGCGTAGTCGCGCAGACCGACTGGTGAGAGATCCTTCCGAGTCACCTCCAGAACGCGCTGCACTTCTTCTGGTCGAAGGGCGACTGGAATGTCTTCGTGCTCGTAGATGTGCGGCCCAATCACCGTGCCAGTAAGATCAATGGCCGTGCGGCCCGTGCGCCACAAGTGGCGAACGAAATCACGGAGGCAGACGGTTCGATCTTCGATGGAGCCGCGCCGTAGTCCGTCACAACATTGCTTCAGGTACGCGTCAAGATCGCGAACGCTCAGGTCCGCAAGACCCTGCTGGTCTGCTCGCTGTCCGAGTGAAGTCAGGAATTGCAACGCATGCCTGGTGCGCTTGGCTCGAGTCAGTGGATGCAGTCCACGCAGGTCGCGCAACCACGTATCGTAGTCCTTGACGATATCGCGATGGAAAGCTTCGAGCGCGGTGTGTGGTGGGTCCGGAACCGGCCATGCTCCATGCACAAGACGCAGCATCATATTAATGGCGCCGGTGTATCGATGTCGCCATTTCTGAAACGGTGGCAACTCGCTGTACCGTTTCCGCGAGAGCCGGTATTGCCCGCGCAAGAACCGCATCACGTGTTCTGGGTGAACGGTTTCGATGGACAGTCCATTACGGTTGCAGTAATCCAGCAGCTGACGTACGCGAGCCGGATACCACTGCTGGATCCGTAGGGAATACCCCTCGGCCCTCAGATGAGCCAGCAGTTTCTCGATCAACATCTGGTCAGTTGATAGCGGAGCGGACATGGGAACCTCCTCGGACATGACCACGCCTGAGGATGCCACATGCCCATAATGGAAAGCAGAATCGCGAAAAAATGCGGACTGTCCGGGGACTCGCCAGTGTCCTTCCGATTACGGCCTCCTTCAGATTAGGCGAGTGTGCGCAAGTCGACTGGGGCGAATATGGCTCGATTGGCGTGGGCTCGACCCGGCGGCGGCTGTCGTTCTTCGTCATGGTGCTGTGCTACAGCCGGTTGATGTATGTGGAATTTACCGTGTCGCAGACGATGGAGCACTTCCTCGCGTGCCATGAGCATGCGTTCGCGGCCTTCCATGGCTGCCCGCGCAAGATCATGGTCGACAATCTGAAGTCGGCGGTGCTGCAACGCCTGATCGGCCAGGCGCCGGTGTTCAATCCGCGCTATCTCGATGCGGCGCGCCACTGGGGGTTCGACATCGTCGCCTGCAACGTGGGCAAAGGCAACGAGTATGGTGTGGTAAAAAATATGTCGCGGTGGCTCTCAATGCCCCTGCATTGCGTTCCGGGTTGACGTTTCCATGACGACATAATTCTAGGCTGATACTGATATTCCACTGATCATCAATGCGGGAATATCATGTTTGAGACTCTCTTTACGCGTCCGCATGTTCTTGCTGCCCACAATCTGGCGC
>NZ_WOEZ01000228.1 GCF_013177735.1 Paraburkholderia elongata
GCATCGGCAAGCGCAGGTCTTGCGGCAGTTTCACCGGTCCGCTACTGCTCGACGACGAGCCGACACGGGCGTCGATCGTCCCGATATGCAGATAATCGATCGTGAAGCGCCACGGCTTGTGCGTGAGCCCCCAGCGGCCGGCCACGCGGTCGATCTGGATATCGGTGCCGCTGCCGTCGAGACTGCGCCAGCGCACCTGGCGGAGTTGGACGCCGTGGGCGATAGCGCCGCTCTCGAGCGTGCCGGTCAGCTTGCCACCCAGCAGTTTGACGGCCGCCTGCCACGCGTAGGCCGTTCCGCGCTCGGTCGTCAGCGCGCCATACAGCAGCCCGATTGCCACGGCGACCAGCAGCAGCGGCACGGCGACCGTCCACGCAAGCGTTTTCAGCAGCAGCCGGCCGCGACGACGTTTGGGCGGCGGCGCGTCGGGCGGGGGCTGCTGTCCGGGCGGCTCTCCAGGCGGAGGAGCGCCGGGCGGCTGCGCAGGTGGTTGGGCGGAAACGTCCGTGGTCATGCGTGGATCATGTCGAAGCAGGTTTCCATCAGAAGGCAATGCCGAGGGTCAGGTACGGCCGCACGCTCCGGTTGCGGATCCCGTAGGCGACATCGACATTGACCGGGCCGACCGGGCTGCGCCAGCGCGCCCCGACGCCGATGCCGGGATAAAAGACTTTCTCGCCCCAGGTATCGGTGGCGGTGCCGACGTCGAAGAACGCGGCTGCGCCCCAGTCGTGGGTGAACCAGTGCTGATACTCCGCCGCCGCCGTCACGAGATATTTGGTGGGCAACACCGAACCGTCGACGTTATTACCGATGCTCTGATAGCTGTAGCCACGGATCGAATTCGAGCCGCCCGCGCGGAACAGCAGCGAAGCCGGAATCCCGCTCGAACTGCCGCTCGTGAACACGCCGCCGAGTTCGGCACGGAACAGCACAAGATCTTCCTTGCCGATCGGCAGGTACTGCTGGCCACGGGCGTAGCCGCGTGCGAACGTCTGGTCGGTCAGCACGCCTTTGACCGCGAAGCCTGCTTCGACGTGAATCAGGTTGCCCGAACGCGGGAACAACGGATCGTCGGTATCGCGGCGGGTCCACGACCATGACGGCACCAGCGCGTGACTGGTAGTCGGCGCGGCCGCATTCTGGTCGAGCCGGTCCTGGTAATAAAGGATCGCGTAGTTGTAGTCGATGAATTGCGACGTACGGGCCCGCTGCACGCCGCCGCGGATGCTGAAGATGCGTGTGTCGGACACGTCGGTCGTGGTGTAGGCAGCCAGCACGCTATTGGTCCACGCACGCGGCCCGGGCGGCATCGCGAGCTGAATCTGTCCATATTGCTGGATCTGGTCCAGACGGCCCACGACTGTGAACGGCCAGGCTTTGCCGAAGGTGTCGAGATACGAATACGAACCCTGGATCAGCGGGCCGTTGTCGGTCGAATAACCCACCCCGCCGCGGATACTGTTGTACGGATATTCCGACACCTTTACGTGCACCGGCGTATCGACCGGCTTGGCCGGATCGCTATCCATGTCGATCGCGACGCTCGCGTAGTACGGCGTGTTCTGCAACTGCCGTTGCAATTCGGTGACGCGGTGCACGTCGTAAATATCGCCGACTGAAATCGGATTCACGTTGTCGACGATCTGTTCCGGATAGCGCCGCGTGCCGGAAACGTCGAGCTTGCCCATTGTGAAGGTCGGGCCGCTCTCATACGTAACCGACAATTTCGCTTCGTGCGTGCGCGGGTCGATCCGCGCCTCGGAGTGGTAGATCTTCGCGCCCAGGTAACGGCGCGACTGCAACGCCTTGAGCGATGCGTTTTTCGCGTCGTCCCAGTCGCCTTGCGAAAACGGATCGCCTTCAAGCAGTGAAAACGCGAAACGCGCGGCGTTTTCCTGCGCCGGGTCTTCGGTCAGCACCGGCCCGCGAAACGACAGCGAAATCGACGTGACGAGGGTTTGTGGGCCGGGATCGACGCTCACCGTCACGCGCTTCTGGTCGTCGACGGTTCGTACGTCGGTACGCACGACCGGCGTGAAATAGCCTTGCGTGGCGGCCAGATCGCGTACCTGCTGCGGGGTGGCGGTAATCAGAAATTCGAACTGGTCGTCGCTGATGTCCGGACGTTTGGCGAAACGCGCCACGTCGAGGTGCGCTTCGAGCAGCTTGCGCAATGAGCGCGGCGTGGCTTCGATGTCGACCTTGTAGCTGGCAGCCGCGCGCCGAGCTGCGTGCGCGTCGACCGCGGCAAGCATGAGCATGACGATGCCGAACGCCAGCCACGCGCGCAGCCAGCGCCGAATGGGCATCAGATGCCTGGATTCGCCACCGGTTTTGCCGCGCCGCACTCTCGGCTCTTCGATCGCACACCCCGCCAAACAGGACCTCCGACCGTGGTTGATGAATTCTGTCGCTCGGGCTCGCCGCGGCGGCCGAAGCTCGCTATTTGACCACATCGGCGAAGCCGCGCCATCTCTTAAAGGAGCGTTTGCAGCGTGAGGCGTGGCGGGCGCTTTGGCCGGTATGCCACACCCCATGCCGCATGCGTAATGATGTCCAACTGGACGCACAGTCCGGATTCGCACACCGCCTCGCCGGCCACGCGCCCGCCTTTGACGCATCGCACCAGCACGGGTTCCGGGCGTTTTTGCGGACCAGCCGCTCACGCCGGCCACCGTTTTTCGACCGCGCGCGGCGCATGCGGTAAAATTATCGAATAGCAGCGATGCCGCGCGGATTCGCGCCGGGCAGCCGCCATTCCCCAAACCACGGACGTCTAGCCATGTATCAATCGGACATCACCCAGTTCCTGAACCAGCTCAAGCAACAAAAACCGAATCTGGAAGCTGAGCAGCGCCGTGGCCGGTCGCTGCTGTGGGACAAACAGCCGATCGACCTCGAAGAACGCGCCGAGCAGAAAGCCTCGCGCGTAGAGCAGACGCCTTACTCGTACTATCAAAACTTCTAAGCGCGTGAGTCACGCCGACGAGGCAAACGGCGCCACGCCGGGGCCCGACGCCGCGCTTGCCGCGCCCGCCACTGATTCGACGCCGGACACCGTCGACGGCATCGCTTTCGCACGCCTGTACGGCGAGCCGCTCTTCAAGCTGCCGACGGATCTGTACATTCCGCCGGATGCGCTCGAGGTGTTCCTCGAAACGTTCGAAGGCCCGCTGGATCTGTTGCTGTACCTGATCCGCAAGCAGAACTTCAACGTGCTCGACATCCCGATGGCGGACGTCACGGTCCAATACCTCGGCTACGTCGATCAGCTGCGTCAGACCAATCTCGAACTCGCGTCCGAGTATCTGCTGATGGCCGCGATGCTGATCGAGATCAAGTCGCGCATGCTGTTGCCGGTGAAGAAAGCCGATAGCGGCGACGAAGCCGAAGATCCGCGTGCGGAACTGGTACGCCGCCTGCTCGAATACGAGCAGATGAAGCTCGCCGCACAGCGCATCGACCATCTGCCGCAGCTTGGCCGCGATTTCCTGCGCGCCGAGGTGTATATCGAGCAAAGCATCACCCCGCGCTTTCCGGATGTGGATAGCGAAGACCTGCGCGCCGCGTGGGCCGACGTGATCAAGCGCGCCAAACTGGTTCAGCATCACAAGATTTCGCGCGAGGAATTGTCGGTGCGCGAGCATATGAGCACGATCCTGCGGCGACTGCAGAACGCGCGCTTCATGGAATTCTCGGATCTGTTCGACACGAGCAAAGGCGTGCCGGTGGTCGTGGTGAATTTCATCGCCATGCTCGAGTTGTGCCGTGAGTCGCTCATCGAGATTACTCAGGCCGAGCCGTTCGCACCGATCTATGTGCGCCTCGCCTATCTACCGGCCTGAAGCCGCGAAACGAGGCTTGCGTGCGCCATTGCTACCGCAGACGCCTCGCTTCGGTGCGCCCGCGGAACAAATCCACTACTTCGGTGCGGCCCCGGAACAAATCCACTACAATCCGGCGCTCCGAACCTGTCATTACCAGTGAGGCCGCGGGCTACGCGAAAACCCGAGTTTTTGCGCCAACCGAGTCTCGCGCCGCGCGAGGAAATCCCTGTCCGATCATGAAAGTCATTAGCTCGATCCATGAATTGCGCGACCAGTTGCGCGGCCAGAATCGCACCGCCTTTGTGCCGACCATGGGCAATCTGCACGAGGGCCATCTGTCGCTGATGCGCCTCGCGCGCCAGCACGGCGATCCGGTGGTGGCGAGCATCTTCGTCAACCGCTTGCAGTTCGGGCCGAACGAAGATTTCGACAAATACCCGCGCACGCTCGAAGCCGACATCGACAAGCTGCAGAAAGAAGGCGTCTACGTTCTGTTCGCGCCGACGGAACGCGATCTGTACCCGGAGCCGCAGGAGTACCGCGTGCATCCGCCGCACGATCTGGGCGACATCCTCGAAGGCGAATTCCGGCCTGGGTTCTTCCAGGGCGTATGCACGGTGGTGATGAAGCTGATGTCGTGCGTGCAGCCGCGCGTCGCGGTGTTCGGCAAGAAGGATTACCAGCAACTGATGATCGTGCGCAGCATGTGTCACCAGTTCGCGCTGCCGACCGACATCATCGCCGCGGAAACCGTGCGTGACACCGACGGCCTTGCGCTCAGTTCGCGCAACCGCTTTTTGCAGGCCGCCGAGCGCGCCGAAGCGCCGACACTGGCCGCCGAGCTCAATCGCGTGCGCGATGCGGTGCTCGCCGGCGATCGCGACTTCGCAAAACTCGAACAGGCAGCGATGGCCGCACTGGCCGCACGCGGCTGGCAGCCTGATTACATCGCCGTGCGCAAGCGCTCGAATCTGCTGCCGCCGGGCCCGCAAGACGCGAACGCAGAGTTGGTCGTGCTGGCGGCCGCCAAGCTCGGCACCACCCGTCTCATCGACAACCTCGAAATCTGAAGCCGTCTTAGGCTGCGCAAACACGCATTAGAAGCAAAAGGGATTGATCATGCAACGCAACATGCTGAAGTCGAAAATCCATCGCGTCGCGGTCACGCACTGCGAACTGCATTACGAAGGTTCGTGCGCGATCGACGAGGATTTGCTGGAAGCGGCGAACATCGTCGAAAACGAGCGGATCGACATCTGGAACATCAACAACGGCGAGCGTTTCTCGACGTACGCGATCAAGGGCGAACGCGGCAGCGGCATGATTTCGCTGAACGGCTCGGCCGCGCGGCGCGCGCAGCTGGGTGATCTGGTGATCATCGCGGCGTTCGCGGTGGTCGACGAAGCGGAACTGAAGGCAGGTTGGAAGCCGGATCTGGTGTTCGTCGACGACAACAACAAGATCAAGGGCAGCCGCGATCACGTGCCGACTCAGAACTGGACCTGAGCTGGACCCGCGCTAGACCTGAACCGGCCTTTCGCCGCACGGTTCCATGCAGCGGGCGGTCACGCCGCCTGCTGATTCACGTCAAGCCTTCTTGCCGGCGCCGTTGGTCCATTGGATGATCGGCTGCCACTGCTCCAGATCCTTCTCCACGCGGCTTTTCGCGACGTCCCACAAGGTCAGGCCGTGCGCCGCCAGTTGCACGTAATTCTGCGTGTCGCGCAGGAAACCCAGCACCGGCAGCTTCAACCCCTCGACAAAGCGATGCAACTGCTCCGCCGAGCGCGTGCGCGCGTCGACGCGCATCCCCACCACACCGATCTCAATCGCGCCTTTCCTGACCGCCTTCTCCTTCGCCAGCCGCTCGAGAAAATCCTGGGTGGCGAGAATATCGAACATTGATGGCTGCAGCGGCACGATCACCTTGTCGGCCAGATCCAGCGCGATATTCAGGCGGTTGCCATGCAACCCGGCCGGCGTGTCGATGACCGCGTGTTCCAGCCCCCTGGGCGGTTTAGCGGGGTTTTCAAGGTCGACCTCCCAAGTCTCGATAGGCGGCAACGCAGGCGGCCGCAGCGACAGCCACGCGTGCGAGGACTGCTGTCTGTCCATGTCCGCCAGCGCGATCCATTCCCCTTGCGACGCGAAATAGCCGGCCAGATTGGTGGACAGCGTACTTTTACCCACGCCGCCCTTCGGATTCGCCACCACGATCACCGTCATGAATTCTCCCGGAAAGAAGGCTGGGCGCCGCCAGCCGGTTTACCGCGCAGTTTGCTCTGACTTGCGCCGATGTGTCCTGATCCGTACCGGTTTCAGGTTCACCCGCCGATCCAGCCGTTGATAATATCGACAAATGCGCAGGCGCCGAAGCCCCCAAACGGCTATTGACCGCCCTACACCCCTGATTTTTCCATCGAGGACCCCAATCTCATGAGCAAACTCCGTCCGGAATACACTATCGAGCGCCTGCATGAACGTCAGAAGGGCAAGCTTCCCGGCCTACTGGGCGTGCATGTTCTGGCGCTGGAGGAAGGCACCCTGACCGCGGAATTGACCGTGCGCGACGAATTGCTGGCACCGAATGGCTTTTTGCACGCCGCCACTGTGATCGGCCTCGCCGATACCGCCTGCGGCTATGCGTGCCTCGCGCACCTGCCTGAGACGGCGCGCAATTTCACGACCATCGAGCTGAAAAGCAATTTTCTCGGTACGGCGACGGAAGGCACGATCCGCGCGGTCGCCAAGGCCGTGCATCTGGGCCGTAGCACGCAGGTTTGGGACGCCACCGTCACCGATCCGAACGGCAAGACGATGGCGCTGTTTCGCTGCACGCAGATGGTGTTGTATTGACTGACTGACGCGAGGACCGGGAGAGCGTCAAAAGGTTCTGTCCGATTGCCGTCAGACCGGAGGCGCTGACCAATTGCCCGCTTCTGGGCGCTGGGTAATACGCTCGACGGGTGTCGCTGCCTGTTCTGATATCAGACTGCAAAGCAGGTCGGCGAACGGTTCGATATTGCCATAGCTGCTGGCTTGTTCGAGCGCGTCCAGGTAAGCCTTGCGGGACTGGACGGTCACAATTGTCCACGGGTAGCCGCCCGTGGTCAGCATGAAGTTCATGACGAATCGTGACAACCGTCCGTTACCGTCCGTGTACGGATGAATGAAAACGAAAATGAAGTGGCCCTGCACGGCTCTGACGCCGGGGTGGTCTTCGCTTTCCAACAGGTCCATCAAAGCTGGCATGCATTCTCGTACGGCCTCCGGAGATGGGGGTACGTGGAGGGCGTTGCGGATGAAAACCTGATTGTTGCGAAAGCCGGCTAGGTCTCCAGCCTTGAGAATACCGGCCTGCACACTCGGCGAAAAAAGCGTCACGTACCATTGAAAGAAATCGGCGCTGAAGGCTTCAGCCGGTTTCAGCCCTTCTTTCACCACGCGGCCGATGAGGGCCTTGACGTGACTGTGCGTTTCCGCGTAACCCTTTGCTGCCATGGCGTCTCGGGTTTGCCGGTCTTCTGGGTGCGTGAGCGGGCTCCACTGGCCATTGCGGACCTTTTCTATGAGCTCCGCACTGACCCGGTAACCTTCAATGGACAGCGAATGGTACGCGTCCGCGACGTACCGGGCGGCGATGTCCGTGAGGAGGCTGTTTGCATCCGATAATTCCCGCCTCGGAACGTTCTCTAACCGCTTGAGGACAGTCTCGCGCATCGTTGACCACATCGCCTTGATGCGTAGGACGTAGGGGGATTCGTTGTGTCGTCCGTTGATTTGGGCAAGAGGCCGCTCGAACGGATTGTTCTCCGTTGTCGTGTACATCGCGGCCTTCATGGTGGTTAGCAACTGGTTTGCATCGGCCGCGCGTCCTACGGCCCTGAGCGCGCCGGCCAGCCGGCCAGCAACCATGCTGTGCCCTCCCTCGAGCAGGCGTGCGATGAGCAGCGAAATGTCGACTTGCCGCATCGCAATCTCGGCGGCCATCTCATGCTGAGCGAAGAACGTCGGGCTGACGCGAATCAGCGCATCAGGCAACGGCATAAGCAGTAGACCACTGGCGTCCGGGGCTCGCGAGGCGACAAGTTGGGATTCTGAAATGCGGTAGAGAAAAAGGGAGCAGCCGTGCGGTAGCTCCTGCGTCTGGTTGTTGGCTTTTGGTGACTGCAATTGCAACTGTTTCGCAATGCTGGTGTGACCGCTGTGCTTCAGAACCGACAGTTCGGCGCTGAGTTGCCAGTCGTCATCGAAGCGAGAGTTGGCGTACGCCGTGACAAAGACCTCCATGTTGGCGTACCAGTGTGTCGAATCGCCGTCTGCATCCTCTGGATTGTTCGCGAGATACCATCCTTGGATGACCTGCTTCAGGAACCCGGCCTTAACCAGTCGTTCCCGATGAGTGCGAGTGAGCGAGGGCATGGCCGAAGGTTGAAATACCCGGAAGCCTTGGTCCTGCAACGCCTTGAGTACCTTCAGAGAGTCCGCCAGCTTTTCGTTGGGTGCCGCCATTTGTTTGGCCCAGGTAAGTTCACTACTTTTGCGTTGCACTATATCACTAAAATTACGCCTAGAGATGACACTAAAATTATGTCATTCGATATCACTAATATTTTGCTGCGCAATGCCACTAGGATTTTGCCAGAATAGCCAGAGCCCCGTTAATACGAGGGGTTCGGCCCGTCAGGTAGCTTCGGTGGGGATGATTGAACTGCCGCTTCTGCGGCCAGCAGACAGATAAAGGTGAGCGAGTACAACGGTGTAAAACGACCAAAGTGCCGGGGTTCGCAAATGGGGTTTGATGATATTTCAGTTAGCTTGTCCATCCTTCGCCGGCCACGAAGCGGCTTCGCCAGCGGAAAAATCTTCGGACAGAGCGATGCCCCGGAAGTCCATGACTCACGGGGCATCTCAGGGAATCAAACCGTGCCCATCAACCCGTTAAGTGAAGGGCTGGGCCTCGCGACACGTGCTTTTTTGTCGTCCGGCGGGGGCATGCCGGAGCGGTTTGGTGATTAGGTACTTGGGCCCTTTGCCGGCTTATGGCCCTGCCGGCGTGCCAGCTTCGGTAACCAACCGCCCGCACCGCCTCCCAAAGGCATCAGGCGGCCACTGCGCGCGGCGCCTTCGCACCGCTCAGCGCCAGCGCGCCGCCGCCGAGCAGCGACTGCACCGCCAAGGTCACCGCCCAGAAGGCCGGATATTCCCAGCCGCCGTTCGGCGACGCGAAGCCCCAGCCATTGTGCAGATGCGCCGACATGGCGCCGAGCATGAACGGCAGCAGCACCAGCGCGACCCAGCGGACCTGCACGCCGAGCAGCAGCGCGATACCACCGATCAGTTCGACGAACGCCGTCACATAACCGAGCCACCCCGGCAAGCCGAGCGAAACGAAAAACTGCGCCGTTCCCGGCAGCGTAAAAACAAAAATCTTCTGCAAGCTGTGTGCGAGATATAGAACGCCCAGGGCCAGACGAAGGATCAAGGCGGCCAGATCGGCGGAGCGGTTCGAGTTCATGACGAGTCCTTTACGAGAGAAACGGCCCGCGTCGGCCGTCGATGTCAAGACTGTATTCGAACCATATGAGACGAAAAACCGCTTATTAGGCTTTGATTATTTCCCAAAAGGATTTAATCCCTACCATCCGATTGATCTTCATCACCCGATCACAGCAAAAAGCTTGGACAGATCGAGGTGTTCGGCAAGCGTGTCGGCCAGACGATCCAGCGAAGCCTCACGCAACGCCGGGTAGTCGATTTTCTCGGCGTCGCTTAAGCCCGCCCACGCGAGCAGTGCGGCGCATGCGGCCGGCGTGTCGAACAGGCCGTGCACGTAAGTGGCGAGGATCTGGCCATCGGCCGAGATCGCGCCGTCGGGATGAGCGTCTTGCGCTCCGCCCAATTGCAGCGCGGGCGAGCTCAGCGCCGGACCTTGCGTCTCGCCCATGTGAATCTCGTACCCGGCGACCTCGGGCGAACCGGGCAATGCGAGTCGCCCTGTCACGTTCTTAAGCGTTTTTTCGCGCGTCAGCACCGTCGAGTAATCGAGCCAACCGAGGCCCGCGCTCGTTCCGGGCGCGCCTTCCACGCCGTGCGGATCGGCCACTTCGCGTCCGAGCATCTGCATGCCGCCGCAAATCCCGATGACGCGCCCGCCGTAGCGTAAATGCCGTTGCAGCACCGCGTCCCAGCCTTGCGCACGCAGAAAGGCCAGATCGCCCGGCACATTCTTGGAGCCCGGCAGGATGATCAGATCGGCGGGCGGAGGCGGCGTGCCGCTTCGCACGTAATGAAAATCGACCTGCGGATGCGCGCGCAGTGCGTCAAAATCGGTGTGATTGCTAATGTGCGGCAGCACCGGCACGACCACCCGCAACATCCGGCCCATATCGCTGCTTTGGCTGCTTTGCGCGGCCCGCAGTTCGGGCGGCAACATGTCTTCGGCGTCGAGCGTCAGACCGTGCAGGTAGGGCACCACGCCGAGCACTGGCTTGCCGGTCTTCGCTTCGAGCCAATCGAGCCCGGGCTTGAGCAAACTGACGTCGCCGCGAAAACGGTTGATGATGAAGCCGCGCACGCGCGCCTGCTCGCTTTCCGATAGACACGCGAGCGTACCGGTCAGATGCGCGAACACCCCACCGCGGTCGATGTCGGCCACCAGCACGACCGGACAGTCGACCGCTTCGGCGAAACCCATGTTGGCGATATCGCGGTCGCGCAGATTGATTTCGGCAGGACTGCCCGCGCCTTCGACAAAAATCGTGTCGTACGCCGCTCGCAGACGCGCATACGATTCCAACACTGCCTCGAAGGCGACCGGCTTGTAGTCGTGATACGCGCGCGCATCGAGATTCATGCGCGCCTTGCCGTGGATGATCACTTGCGCGCCGCGGTCGCTCGTCGGCTTGAGCAGCACGGGGTTCAGATCGGTGTGCGCGGCGATGCCCGCGGCCACCGCCTGCAAGGCCTGTGCGCGGCCGATCTCGCCGCCGTCGACCGTCACCGCGCTATTGAGCGCCATGTTCTGCGGCTTGAACGGCGCGACCCGCACGCCCGCGCGGCGCGCCAGCCGGCACAAACCCGCGACGAGCGTGCTCTTGCCCGCATCGGACGTGGTGCCCTGAATCATCAGCGTGCCGCGCGGCACAGGTACAGCGTCATGCGGGTTCGAAGTGGTAGTCACGGAATGTCGGGTTCGGCGGTGAATAGACGATGAACGCGGGCAATAAACACCGGCAATAAACGCGGCATTATCCCATCGTGCCGGCACCTGCTGCACGCCGGTACAATCACGCGATGATTCCCCGCGACCTCACCTTCGTTCTCGGCGGCGCCCGTTCGGGCAAGAGCGTGCACGCCGAACAACTGGCGGACAACAGCGCCCTCCCCGTCACATACGTCGCCACCGCGCGCGTGGCTGACGACGCCGAATTCAGCGCGCGCATCGCGCATCATCGCGAGCGGCGTCCGACGCATTGGGCCTTGTACGAAGCGGGCGTCGATCTCGCCGGCGCCGTGACGCAAATCGACGCGCCCGGCCACTGCATTCTGATCGACTGCCTGACACTGTGGCTCGCAAACTTGCTGTGCCCGCCCGACGGCGACAGCTTGCCGGTCAATCAATATCACGCACACTTTGCTGCGCTGGAAGCGGCGCTCATCAACGCCAAAGGCAAGATCATCGTGGTCAGCAATGAAATCGGCTTGGGTGTGGTGCCGCTCGGCGCGGCAACGCGCCTCTATGTCGACGAACTCGGGCGGCTCAATCAGCGCATCGCCGCGCTGAGCACTCAGGTCACGATGATGGTCGCGGGCTTGCCGCTCGCTTTGAAAACAGCGGGCAGCACGTGATGCTGTCGCTTCCTCTGATCGTTACGCTGGCAACGGCGGGCGTCGCCATCGACCGTTGGCTCGGTGAGCCGCGCACCGCGCATCCGCTGGTCGGCTTCGGCAAATGGGCGCTGCGTCTCGAAGCGCGCTACAACACCGGCCGGCGCTTGCGGCTCAAGGGGCTGCTCGCGTGGTCGCTGGCGGTCATGCCGCCGGTGCTGATCGCCTGGTGGCTCGTCTCCGTGCTGCCGTTTTTTGCAGCCTGCGCGGTACACGTCGTGTTGCTATGGTTCGCGCTCGGCGCACGCAGTCTTCACGATCACATTGCGCCGATCGCAGAGGCATTGGCGCGGCGCGATCTGGCGCAAGCGCGTCTGTTGACCTCGCGCATCGTGTCGCGCGAAACCACTCACGCCGACGAAGCGGCGCTGTCGCGCGCCGCCGTCGAATCGGCGCTCGAAAACGGCAACGACGCGATCTTCGGCGCACTGTTCTGGTTCGCGATCGCGGGCGGTCCGGGCGCACTGGGGTTCCGTCTGGCCAACACGCTCGATGCGATGTGGGGCTACCGCACGCCACGCTATTTGCGCTTCGGCTGGGCCGCCGCGCGCATCGACGATGTACTCAACTGGATTCCCGCGCGCCTCACAGCAGCGAGCTATGCCTTGCTCGGCGACACACGCACGGCGCTGCGTTGCTGGCACGAACAGGCGCCGCGTTGGGACAGTCCGAACGCCGGGCCGGTCATGGCGTCGGGCGCGGGCAGTCTGAACGTGCTGATCGGCGGTCCCGCGGTGTATCACGGTGCGCTTGAACACAGACCGACGTTAGGTTTCGGCCACCCCGCGAAGGCCACGCATGTTACGGCGGCGTTGATGCTGGTTGAACGGACGATCATTCTCTGGCTCGCGGTAATGATCGTGCTGGCGTTGCTGAGTGTGCCCTTTCATGGTTGATCGAATGACTGGTCACAAAGCTGATACCAGCGCCCCGCTCGACACCGTGGTCCACGGCGGCAATTTGCACGAAGCAGCAAAACGTTACGGCATTCCGTACGCGCGATGGCTCGACTTGTCGACGGGTATCAATCCGCACGGCTATCCGGTGCCGCCGGTTCCCGCCGATGCCTGGCGCCGCCTGCCGGACGAAGGCGACGGTTTTGCCGCCTGCGCCGCGCGTTACTATGGCGCGCCCGATGCTGCGCATGTGCTCCCCGTAGCAGGAAGCCAGGCGGCGATTCGCGCGCTGCCCTCGCTGCTGCCACGTGGCCAGGTTGGCATCGCTCCGCTCACGTACAGCGAATATGCGCCCGCATTCGAGCGGGCAGGACACGAAGTCGTGCCACTGGAAGTATCCTGGGACACCTTGCCCGACGCGCTCACACATGCGGTCGTCGCGAATCCTAACAATCCGACCGCGGAGCATCTGGGCGCCGGGAAGCTGCTGCACTGGCATGCGCAACTCGCCGCGCGCGGCGGCACGCTGCTGATCGACGAGGCGTTCGCCGATACGATGCCTTCGGCGTCGCTCGCGGCAACCACCCATCGCGATGGGTTGATCGTGTTACGTTCACCGGGGAAATTCTTTGGACTCGCCGGTGTCCGCGCGGGTTTCGTACTCGGTGCGCCGGCTTTGCTCGACGTATTGCGTCGTACGCTCGGGGCGTGGACGGTCAGCGGCCCGGCTCGGCACGCCGTCAAAACCGCGTTCGAAGACGAATTGTGGCAACAGCAGATGCGGACGCGGCTCGAAGCCGAAAGTGCCCGTCTGGTGAGTCTGTTGCATGCACACGGTTTCGCCACACACAGCACGCCGCTCTTCGCGTGGACCGACGACGTACGCGCCGCCGCTCTGCATGAAGCATTGGCACGACGTGGCGTGTGGACGCGCCTCTTCACGGCATCGGGCAGTGTGCGTTTCGGGCTGCCTGCGAGCGATGTGGAATGGACACGCTTCGAAGAGAATTTGCGCGAGGCTGTTCGATGATTCGACGCTCACGCTTCGCCGTCGCCATCGCCATCGCCGCGGCGCTTTTCGCGAGCACGCTGCACGCGCACGCCGCAATCACCGTCACCGACGACACCGGTGCAACGGTCACCTTGGCTGCGCCCGCACAGCGCGTCATCAGTCTCGCGCCGCATGTCACCGAGCTGCTGTATGCGGCGGGCGGTGGCGCGAAACTCGTCGGCGCCGTGTCCTACAGCGACTACCCGCCTGAGGCGAAGCAACTGCCGCGTGTCGGCGACAACAAGGCGCTCGACCTCGAACGGATCGTCGCGTTGAAGCCCGATCTGATCGTCGTATGGCGGCATGGCAATGCGCAGCGTCAACTTGATCGCCTTCGTGAGATGCATGTGCCGCTGTTCTTCAGCGAGCCGCATCATCTCGACGACGTTGCCGTGTCGCTGACGAAGTTCGGGCAATTGCTCGGCACCTCACCGACCGCCGATGCAAGCGCGGCGGCATACCGTCAGGACATCGCACGATTGCGCACGCAGTACGCTAGCCGGCCGCCTGTCAGCGTGTTCTATCAGGTGTGGGATCAACCATTGATGACGCTCAACGGCGAACATATGGTCAGCGACGTGATTGCGTTATGCGGCGGCCGCAATGTGTTTGCGAAACTCGAGCCGTTGGTGCCGACCGTCTCGACTGAAGCGGTGCTCGCAGCGAATCCGGAAGCGGTCTTCACCGCCGCGCCCGGTGCGACCAAACCGGACACGACCCTGCCGCAACTCGACACATGGCGTGCATGGCCGAGTCTGAAGGCGGTGGCGAACAACAATCTGTTCGCCATCGACGGCGATCTGATCAACCGGCCGGCGCCGCGTATTGCACAAGGGGCGAAGCAAATGTGCGAAGACCTCGACTTGGCGCGCTCGCGGAGGAAGAGCGGCACGCAGTGATGCGGCCGCGAAGGGCGTGAAGCAGGAAGTGCCGCGTTAGCGCGAAACGGCGTCTGCCCGCTTGAACGGCCAGCGCTCGAATTCGGAAAGCCGCAACCGGTAACGCGCGACATTGCCGAGATAGAGTTGATCGAGATCGGACTGGATTGCATCGACGAACGAAGATACATCCGCCGTGTCCACCCGATCCTGTGCGAGCGTTTCGATCTCGCCGCGCGTGCCAGCAAGGCCGCCGCGAATCACCTCCTGCACCACATCTATCAACGCATTGCGATACTTGAGGCGAAACGCGTCCGGCTCGCCGATCGATTGTCGAATCGCCAGATAACGCTGACACGAGCGCTCGTACGCCCAGATAAAAACATCGCGCAACAACTCGACGCGATTGGCCTCGTACACACCGAGCGTGCCGTCGACGTAGGCCTTTTCGGGAACGTCGATGAACGACAGCGGACACAGATTCTGCCGGATCAGCGGGATATTCGCGGTCAGACGCGAGACCCGTTTGTTGACGTCTTCGAACGGCTGCAGATACGGCAGGTGCACCATGCCGAAGAAAGCCTGCTCGAAGGGGTCGTCGATTTGGGCGGCCTTGTTCAACACCGCCTCGAAGCATTCCGCGATCTGCTGCGGCACGGCGAGCGGAAAAAATACGGTGCCGCTGATCTCCACTTCGCGCGCACGCAAACGGCCGCTGGCAAACGGGTCGGACATCAGGTTGTCGGAGAGAATCGCGTGAAGGTTCAGTACGGTGAATCGATTGAAGCCCACTTCGTCCGCACTCTCGACGATCATTTCGATCGCGGCCTTGTGGTTCAGGATCATCTGCGTTTCCTGGGCGTCCTTGCCTTCCGCAATGTGCCCTTGCTCGATCAGCCGTACGGTGTCGAGCCGCGTGTAGGTATTACCCTCGAGCCGCGACGATGCCCACGACAGATCGATCAGAAGCCGACTCATGATGTCGCGCGCGTACGTGCCGGCCGGCCGCACATCCGCCGACGTGCGGCCCCACTCATGCAGGCGTGCACGCTGCGCTTGCGATAAATACGCGTCCTGGTTCGGACGATAGCGTTCGAGAAACGCGCGGTTATAGCCGACCGGCCGGCGCTCATGCAGCGGCCTGTTCACTTCCGCGCGCACCTCGAGACCCGCACTCGACACGGGCACGTAGGCTTCACCGGTAGTGCTTGCGCCGGTAACAACCTGAGCCGGGAAAACAGCCGCGCTGGAAGCGGCAGCCTGCTTGTAGGCCACTGCCCGGCCGGCACCTTCCGAGATGATCCGGCCAGCTTCGAGCAACACGTCGAGACGACGTTGCAGCGTGCGGCGCTGCATAGGATGGCGGCGCGCGGCAAGTGCCGTGGCAAGCGCGCGAACGCTCCGCCCCTCAGCGCTTGCAGCGATGAGTTGCTCGATCAGATCCAATTCCTGCTTGATGCCGCTGCTGTTCATGCGCACCACCCTAGAGTACATGTGTCGCGATAAATCCTAATCGCGACACTTTCTCTTGGCATTGTGGCACAAATCGAGCTAATCGCGCCACTCTTCAGGCTAAAAGTGGCGCGATTTAGGTTATCGCGACAAATTTTCCGAAAAAATGTCACGAATAAGACCGAAACTGACGCAATTCGGGAGAGCGCGCAGGCACAAGCCCCATTCCCTCACACATTCCACCTCACCAACGACCACTGCTGCGCCTCCTCATCCCTGCGCAGCCAGACAATCCCGGTCATCTCCAACGACCAGCGCAGACAGCGTTCCAGCGGCACGTCCAGCACCAGCGAAGCGATCACCCGCATTACACCGGCATGCGTGACCACGTACGCCGGCGACAACTCACGCGTCTGCGCGAACGCGTCGAACCACGCCCGCACCCGCGCGACGAATTGCGCGACGCTCTCGCCGCCATGCGCACACGCATGTTCGAAGTTGGCCGCCCAGTCGTCGAGCAACTCACGATCGATCGCGTCCCAGCGACGCTGCTCCCAATCGCCGAAGTTCATTTCCTTCAGACGATCGTCATGGCTAAGCGCACAGCCGAAATCGTTCGCCATTGCGGCGGCGAGCGTCGAGCAACGCGTCAGCGGACTCGATATGAACACACGCGGCGCCGGCACCTGCAAAGTGGCGAGTTTCAGTGCAAGCGTGGTTGAAGATACTTCCGCATCTTCGACAAGCGCGACATCGCTGTGGCCGTAGCACACGCCAGCATCGAGCGCGACGGCGGGATGACGAATCAGGACGATATCCATGCAAGCCCCAGCAAATAGATGCTCAACTCGAGAATCTGTTGTGCGAAGCCGAGGCAGTCGCCAGTGTAGCCGCCAATGCGTCTGACGAAGTAACGGCCCATGGCAAACCGCAGCGCTGCAAGCACAACGAATGTCGCGCCAGCGAAGCGCCAATCCGGCAGACCGGGCCCGTTCGGCCAGAGCAACAACGGCAAACCGAACACCGCTGCGCAGAGCAACACGGGACCACTCAAACGTTGCGCGACCGGTTTGGCTTTGCCTTCTGCGCGCACATAGTCGAGCGTGGCCAGATAGCTGATTGCAAACACGCGGCTCGCCGCATGCGCTGCAATCATCAGACTTGCGGCGCGCATCGGCGGTAACGCGGCGAGCGTTTGCCACTTCAGTGCTAGCGCGATCACGAGCGCGATGGCGCCGAAAGCACCGATGCGCGAATCATGCATGATGCGCAACACGTCCTCGCGCGTATAGGCGCCACCGAACGCATCGACGCAATCGGCGAGTCCGTCCTCGTGAAATGCGCCGGTGACGAGAAGCGACGCAGCCATCGACAGCAGCACCGCCACGCCCGCTGGAAAAACATGCAAGGCCGCGAGATAAATCAGCGCGCTCATTCCGCCGATCAATAGACCGACGAGCGGAAAATAACGCGCCGCCGCATTCAGATAGTGCGGCTCATACCCGACCCAACGCGGCACCGGCACACGCGTGAAATAGCCCAGCGCCGTGAAGAAATAGCGCAGTTCCGCGAGCGGGTTCATGAGTGAACCGGACACGCGTTTCTGTATGACGGCGCTTCGTAAATCGGCGCTTTGTATATAGAATCAAGCATCGCGATTCGCAACACCGGCCGATTCGAAGCTCGCCATTTCGTTGACGAACGCCACTGCCGCACGCAGCAGCGGTACCGCGAGTACCGCGCCGGTGCCTTCGCCGAGACGCATATCGAGCGAGAGCAATGGCAGCGCGCCGAAATGATCGAGCATGCGCCGATGCCCCGCCTCGTTCGACGCATGCGCGAACACGCAATACTCGCGCACCTTCGGTGCAAACGCATCGGCCACCAGTAATGCCGAGGTCGCGATGAAACCGTCGACAAGGATCGTCATACGCGCTTGCGCAGCAGCGAGGTATGCGCCCGCCATCATGGCGATTTCGAAGCCGCCGAAGGTGGCGAGCACGTCGAGCGGATGGTTGGAAACAGCGTGATGCGCGAGTGCCGAGGCGAGTACGTTGCGCTTTTTCGCGAGCCCGGCATTGTCGAGACCCGTACCACGTCCGACGCATTCGTCGATCGGCACACCGCACAGGCGGCTCATCAGACACGCGGCCGACGACGTATTCGCAATGCCCATTTCCCCGAAGCCGATCACATTGGTGCCGAGCGCCGCGTGATGCCGCACGCGAGCCGCGCCCGCCTGCATCGCGGCAAGCGCCTGCTCGCGCGTCATCGCGGGTTCGTGCGCGAAGTTGCGCGTACCGGCCGCAACCGGAATGTCGATGAGACCGTCCGTGGACGGCAGCGGCGTCGCAATGCCTGAGTTGACCACTTCGAGTTCGACACCGGAGACGCGGCTCAAGGCATTGATCGCAGCGCCGCCCGCAAGAAAGTTAGCGACCATTTGCGCGGTCACGGCTTGCGGATAAGGACTCACGCCTTCCTGCGCAATGCCGTGGTCGCCGGCGAACACGATCATCGCCGGACGTTCGACCGTGGGATGCGTCGTGCGTTGGATCAGACCCATCTGGCGTGCGAGCGTCTCGAGCCGCCCAAGACTGCCGGGTGGCTTGGTCTTGGTATCGATGACGTGTTGCAGCTCGGCACGCAGCGTTTGATCGAGCGGTTCGACTTCGGTCAATCCTGGCAAACCTGGCAAAGAAGTCATAGACGTTTCTAAAAGAGAGAGTGTTTTGATAAAGCGCTTAGCCTGCCGGTGTGTCATCAGCCGCAGGCGATTCGTGACGTGAGCGCGGCGCTGGAATCAGCGCCTCATGCTCGCCGTCGCGAATCAGAATCAACGGATAGCCGAACGCGCGGCTCGTCAGCGTGGGCGTCAGCACGTCGTGCACCGGTCCGGCATACGCGCCGCCGTTACCGTCGAGCAGCAGCGCATGCGTCGCGAAGCGGCGCGCGAGGTTCAAATCGTGGCACGAAAACATCACTGTACGCCGAGGCTCGCGCGTCCAGGCGGTCAGCGCTTCCAGACAGTCGATCTGGTGGTGCAAATCCAGATGCGAGAGCGGTTCGTCGAGCAGCAACAACGGCGCCTCCTGGCACAACACCGCCGCCAGCGCCACGCGTTGACGTTCGCCGCCCGAAAGCGACAGCACGTCGCGCCCAGCGAATGGGGCGAGGCCCAAACGATCCAACGCGGCATGCGCGGCAGCACGATCGGCCTCGCCCTCCCACCCCCAGCCGGTCAGATGCGGAAAGCGGTTCAGCATCACGATGTCGAGCACGCTCGCGCTGAAAGCGTCCGCTGCGCTTTGCGGCATCAGCGCGCGACGCTGCGCAAGCGGCAACGGCTGCCAGTCGGCAAGACGCACGCCGTCGAGTTCGACATGGCCCGCCGACGGTGGCGCCAGACCGGCGAGCGTGGACAGCAATGTCGTCTTGCCCGCGCCGTTCGGTCCGGCGATACACCAGATCTCGCCTGCGTAGAACGTATGCGTGAACGCGTCGAGCAAGGTGCGCATGCCCGCACGCAAGGTCAGGCGTTGCGCGCTCAGCGCGGAATGCGAGGCGTTGTGTGCGTTCATCATCGGCGCCTGCGCAACAGCATCCACAGAAACACAGGCACGCCGATGATCGACGTGATCACGCCGACCGGCAATTGGGCCGGCGCGATCACGGTACGCGCGATCAGGTCCGCGCCCATCACCGCGACACCGCCGCCGAGCGCCGCAGCGGGCAGCAGCATGCGCTGATCGTTGCCGAACGCGAGCCGCAGCATATGTGGCACCACGAGGCCGACAAAACCGATGGTGCCCGCCGTAGTCACCGCAGCAGCAGCAGCCAGCGACGCCACCAGATACACGCGCAAACGCAGCGGCATCACAGCCACACCGAGTGCCTGCGCGGCAGCGTCGCCTCGCAGCAGCACATTCAGACGCGGCGCAGCGGGCACGATTGCCGCCAGCACGGCGACGAGCGCGGCGAGCGCTGTCCATGGCATCGCACCGCCGTTCAGATCGCCGGTCAGCCAGAACAACATGCCGCGCAGCCGACTGTCCGGCGCGAGGTTGAGCAACAAGGTAATGACGGCACCCCAACCGGCCGCGATCACCGCGCCGGTCAACAGCAAACGCGGCGACGTATCCTGCGGCTCGCCCCGCCACAACTCGCGGCGTGCGAGGCCGAGCACCAGCAGGATCGACACGAAGGCGCCGGCGAATGCGCTGGCATCGACGATCCACCACGCGCAACCTGCGATCATCGCGACCAGCGCGAACGTCGCCGCGCCGCCCGACACCCCTAATACGTAGGGTTCGGCCAACGGGTTGCGCAACAGCACCTGCAGCAGCGCACCGGCCAGTGCAAGCAACGCGCCGCACGCGAAGCCGGCCAGCGCGCGCGGCAAACGCAGCGTACGCACGATCTCACCGGCAAGATCGGCGGACTCGACATGCGACGCGTGCGACGGCAGCAGCGCCGCCAACACGCGGGCGGGTGCGAGCGACACGCTGCCGAGCGCGAGCGACGCCATCAGCACAGCCAGCGCGATGCCCGCGAGCGCGAGCCAGATCGCGACCGCGCGCTTCGCGCTCATCACGTGCATCGTGGTCGTGGTCGTGTGCATAGGGCTCAATCTGCGGTTCATCGACGCGTTCTCATGCGAGTACGTTCGTCACTGCTGCTGCCAACCAACCGTGACATACGCACCGCGCCGCGGCGAGTTATACGAGTAGGCCGTTTCATAGTCCTTGTTCAACAGGTTCTGGATCTGCGCGGCGACGTACCACGCCTTCGTGACGTTGTAGCGCGCGGACAGATTGACCACACCGTAGCCACCCAGCGCGCCGCTGCTATCTTCACGGGCGCCGCTGACGATCCACTCGCCGCCGACACGCCACCCGGCGATGCTGCGATTCACCGCCAGCGACGCGAAGTGCCGCGCACGCCGCACGAGATCGGTATCGCTATCGAGGTCGACGGGATTTTGCAGCGTCACCGACGCGCGTATATCCGTCTTGCCCACATGGCCGCTCCACGATCCTTCGAGCCCCTGCACCTTCGCACGGCCCACGTTCTCAGCCAGATAAATGCCGGGCGAGATCTGCGGGTAGTCGATCAGATTCGAATAACGCGTCTGGAACGCGCTCAGACGCATCACGCCAAGCGCATTCGATGCGTACTGCAACGCTGCTTCGATCGAATGGCTGCGCTCCGGCTGGATCGACGGATTGCCGCTGGTCGGATAGTACAGATCGTCGAAGCTCGGTGCGCGAAATGAATCCGAATAGCTTGCAGTGGCCTTCCAATGCTCGGTGATGTCGAAGCCATAGCCGAGATAGTAACTGTTCGCCCCGCCGAAATCGGAATACTGATCGCGCCGCAGATTGGCCTGAATCTGGTTGCGCCCGAAGCGCCCCGTATAACCGACAAAGCCCGAATCCACATGCCGGTCAGGTGCCGCGAACGTATCCGAGTCGAGGCTCTGATCCAGATGCTCATAGCCGACCTGCAGTTTCTGCTGCGCGGCGAGCGCGAAATCGTTCTGCCACGTGTACTGGCGATTGTCGGTGTCGAAGCGGCCGTTGTAGATGCCGTTGGTATTCGACACGCTGCGGTCGTCGCCTTCGGCAACGACGAAGTGCGTGGTCCACCAGTCGGTCAGCTTGCCGTTCGCGAACACCGACACCTGGCGCACTTTGGTGTAGAGGTTGTTCAGATCGGTCGGCACGCCGTATGCGTTGTCGTAACTGTTATTGCCGTTCGACTGGAGATACGTGACGCCCGCGTCCCACTTGTCGTTGAACTTGTGGCGCAGCGAAGCCGAGATGCTTTCGTTCAGATAGCCGTTCGCGTTCGGATTCGCGTTGGGCGCCTGTGCGGGATTGAGCGACGAGAAACCGTCGTCTTTTGAGCGAGCGAGCGAGATGCTGAACGTAGTGTTGCCGTCTTTATCCAGTGCGCCGTTCACACCGGCCTGTTGCGTCTGCGTGTGATAGCTGCCGTAGCCCACCGAAAAATTGAAGCGTGGCGGATGGTCGCCGCCGTCTTTCGTGAATACCTGCACCACGCCGCCAATTGCGCCGGAGCCGTATAACGCGGACACGTTGCCGTTCACTACTTCGACGTGATCGATCTGGTCGAGCGGAATCTGCGCGAGTTGTGGCGCACCCAGGCTCACCGAATCGACCCGCACGCCGTCGATCAGCAAAAGCGATTGCGTCGACGATGCGCCGCGCAGAAACAGGCTCGTCGTCGAACCCGGGCCACCGGTGCGCGAAATCTGCGCGCCGGGCGCGAGTTGCAGCAGACCGGGCAAATCGGTCGCGGTCGTATCGGCGATGTCCTGCTGGTCGAACAGCGTGGTCTGCGGGATCGCATCGGCGAGCGCTTGCGGTCCGCGCTCCGCAGTGACTACAACGGGCGACAACACTGTGGGCGACGACCCGGCAGCCCCCGCATCGGCAGAGGTAGAAGAAGATGAAGACGGCGAAGAAGAAGAAGAAGAAGAAGAAGAAGAAGAAGAAGAAGAAGCTTGTGCATGCACGACGAGCGGCAGGCTCGCAAAGGCGAGCAACGCCGCGCGAGCGATGGGGGACAGCATGGGATGACATTCCTGTGGATAGTGTGCTCGGCCCGCTTCCCCGCAGGCCGATGCGTAACGAGGCGTCCGCGCTGTTTTACGTTTGCGTGGGGACGACCCTCTCCCTCTGGCCGGTATCCGGGCTGGCGACACATCGATCCCGCCTTCCCACGCGTGACGCGCAGTGGCACACTCGTGTGTTCAGCTTCAAACACGCGATCAGGATCGACCTGCATGACGTATGCGGTCGCTTACCGTTGCGGGGGCAGCGCAGGTTCGCGCGTTCAGGCGAGACGCGCGCCCTGCTTCCCGTTTAACTGCGCGCACTGTGGAAAAGCGCGCGCGGGCACCAGAGTGCGGCCAGTTTAGGAGGGGCCTTCGGGTCCGTCAAGAATGGTTAATCCGTGCGCAATCTGTTCGGTTAAGTGCAGGTTATTGTCCGATGCGCGGGTTGTTTTTCATCATATGGTCGCTAAAAGCCTGCACAAAGCGATGTTGTTACGTCTCGAAACGAGACAATTGTCGGAACCTGCGACATTCCGCGCTAAAATGCGATGTCTTTAGAGGACGCAGCAGATGCTCACCGAACTCGAAACACTTTCACAGAATATCGGCAAGCTGATCGCGATCAGCCAACGCCACAATGAAGCGCGGCTCGCGCTCGAAGATCAGCTCGCTCAAACGCGTGCCGAAGCAGAGGCCACGCGCACTGAACTCGCGTTGATGCGCGAGGAGCGCGATGCACTGCAGGCGGAACGCGACGCGCTGTCGGCAAAGATCGACGACGCACAGGTACGCCTGAATGCGATCCTCGAAAAGCTGCCGCGGGCCCGCGCGCACAGCGAGCCGGACAATCAGCTCGATCTGCTCGAGACCGCACCGCATGAGGTCGAAGCGGAGAGCGACGTCACCCGCCATGGAGAAAATGCATGACCACCAAGCAGATCGAAGTATCGATTCTCGGCGTGCCCTATCGTCTCGCCTGCTCGCCGGAAACTGAAGGCGCGCTGCTTGAAGCAGTGGCACGCGTCGACGCCGAGATGTCGAAGATTCGCAATAACAGCAACGTGCGCGGCACGGATCGAATTGCCGTCATGGCTGCGCTGTCGCTGGCATCGGAACTGCTTAAGCTGCAAACAAGCGTGCGACACGGAGAAGCATTTCCCGCAGAAGAAATCCGGCGTACAATGCACCAAATGAACGAACAACTGGGTACTGTGATTCAGCAGTACAGCATGCAGTAAGTACCCGGCAGTCTCGAACAATCTCAAGTGGCCGGTCCTGAGATCGGCTGCGAATTCAAGCGGAATGCATGAGCCACGACTCATGCAAACGATTGAGTTCAATCGGTTTGACCTCCCTGCCTGGTTCGCCAAGGTCATATATTCCTTGAACCAATGCCATGTGCACGGTTGTGGAAATTTGTAGCACGGGTGTGCGCGTCACTCTGTCTGATGTACCCGAAGTGCTGCTAACTGCGACCAATTCTGAACCCCCGGTTCAGGATGCCGGCCTAGCGGCTAAGGCGGGGACCTTCTTCAAAACGGCATCGGACTTCGGTTCGGTGCCGTTTTTCTTTGGGCCTCGATTTTTCTTCTGTATTCTCAAACCTTTAACGTTCAATTCGATTCATGCGCTACTGGCTAATGAAGTCCGAACCGGACGAAGCAAGCATCGACCATCTCGCCCTGGCACCGCAACACACGTTGCCGTGGACTGGCGTGCGCAACTATCAGGCGCGCAACTTCATGCGCGACATGATGCAGGTCGGCGACGGTGTGCTGTTCTATCACTCGAGTTGCCCTGAGCCGGGCATCGCCGGGCTCGCGGAGGTATCGTCCACCGCCTATCCGGATCCGACTCAATTCGACAAGAAGAGCGCCTACTACGACCCGAAGTCGTCGCAGGAAACGCCGCGATGGTTACTCGTCGACGTGGTGTTCAAGAAGAAGATTCCGTTGATTCCGCTTGCGGCGCTGCGCGAGCATGAGGAATTGAAGGACATGCGCGTGCTCGCCCGAGGCAACCGCCTGTCGATCACGCCGGTGACCGAAGCCGAATGGCGCTTCATCACCAAACGTCTTGTTTGACGTTGCTGACGTTGCATAGGCACAAGTGACCCGTTGTCGCGTAAGTCATGCGCAAATCTGTGTGTGGATGAAGGCAAACGTTGAGCAAACGTCAAATTAGGGAACCAAGCTCAGGTTACAAGCGCCTAACGGACTCGCAAACGTTGTGCCACTGCACGGCGTTCGCTCAAATCGTGCACAACCTGTTCAAGCAAGGAGTCCAAGAATGACGAAAAACACCGCACGTGCACTCGCTCTCGCTCTCGTATGCGCCGCCCCTGCCGCGTTCGCGCTGACGCCGGCCATGGCCCGCGCGCAAGGCGTGACGCAGTATCAGCCCGCCGGCGTGCTGTCGCTGAATGCACAGGCAAGCTCGGAAGTGCCGCAAGACGTCGTCAATATCACGCTGTTCTACGAGCAGGAAGCGAGCGATCCGTCCGCGCTCACCTCCACGCTGAATCAGCGCGCCGACGCGGCGCTGCAAAAAGCCAAGGGCGTGAACGGTGTAACGGCTCGCACCGGTTCCTTCTCGATCTACCCGTCCACCGACCGTGACGGACGCATTTCCGCATGGCGCGGCCGTACCGAAGTTGTGCTCGAATCGCACGACTTCGCCGCGGCGTCGAAACTCGCTGGCCAGATGGCATCGATCATGCAGGTCGGTAACGTGCAGTTCTCGCTGTCGCCTGAAGCGCAGCGTGCCGCGGAGCAGAAGCTCACCGGTGAAGCCATCAAGTCGTTCCGTGAGCAAGCCGCTTCGTCGGCGCAGGCGTTCGGCTACAACGGCTATTCGATTCGTGAAGTCAACGTCGGGCACAACGGCGTCATGCCGCGTCCGATGATGATGATGAGCGCGCGTGCAATGAGCGCCGATGCGAAGGCATCCGCGCCGGTGCCGCTCGAAGGCGGCACGTCGACCGTGACGGTCAACGTGTCGGGCTCGGTGCAGATGAAGTAACAGTAACGCGGATTACGCTAGAAGTACCGCTGTAAAGGAAAAAGCCACGGCATGCCGTGGCTTTTTTTCATTGGCTGATCACTACGATAAAACGTAGCGCTCAGTTCGCGCCGACCGCGTGCCCCGATTGACGCCGCGCACGGCGATAGGACCACACCAGCATGGCAATGCCCGCGAGGATCATCGGCAGCGAGAGCCATTGGCCCATTGAGAGGCCCATTGCCAGAAGCCCAAGGAAGTCGTCCGGCTCACGCGCGAATTCCACCGTGAAGCGCGCGAGGCCGTAGCCGATCAGGAACACCGCGGAAATCGCGCCCATCGGCTTCGGTTTGCGCGAGAAGAAGAACAGCACGAAGAACAGCGCCACTCCTTCGAGCGCAATCTCATACAACTCCGACGGATGGCGCGGCAGCATGTGATATTGCGCGAACACTTCGTTCAGATGCCATTGCGCGGCCAGTTGCGGATGCGCGGTGAGCCACGCGGCGTCGTCCGGCGCGGCGCCTGGAAACAGCATCGCCCACGGCGCCGACGGATCGGTCACACGGCCCCACAACTCGCCGTTGATGAAGTTGCCGAGACGCCCTGCCGCGAGCCCGGTCGGCACCATCGGCGCGACGAAATCGGTGACCTGCAGCCACGAGCGTTTGCGTTGATACGCGAACAGCACCATCGCCAGCGTCACGCCGAGGAAGCCGCCGTGAAACGACATGCCGCCTTCCCACACCTTGAAGATGTCGAGCGGATGGGCGAAGTAAAAGCTCGCCTTGTAGAACAGCACATAGCCGAGCCGTCCGCCGAGAATCGTTCCGAGCACGCCATAAAACAGCATGTCGTCGATATCTTTAGCGGTCCAGCCTTGTGCGGCGACGTACGGCAAACGCAGCCGCAGCCGGCCGACGACGATCGCCGCGATGAACGCAACGAGGTACATCAGTCCATACCAGCGCACAGCGAGCGGCCCCAGATGAATGGCAACGGGGTCGAAATTCGGGTGAATGAGCATCGTGTTGTTATGGGCAGTTCAGGTTCAGAAGCGGGTTTCTAGTCGATTTTCAAGTAGCAGCCGGCGGTTTGCACACCATGCGGCGCATGCGTTGGACGGTTCGGTTGGCAATGCGTTCGCGGCAGCGTCGAGCTTAAACATGAGGCGCCGCGAACTGCGCCTCGACAGTGGCCGCATGCGCTCGCACGATCTCGATGAAGCCGGCCAACACCGGACTCACCTCCGCCGTGCGCCAAACTAGCCCTGTCTCGATCGCCGGCACCGATTCGCAGAGCGGCCGGTACACGACGCCGGTGCGGCGCAGGTTACGCAACGATTGCGGCACCAGTGCGACGCCCATTCCGGCCGACACGAGGCTCACGATCGTCTGCATCTGGATCGCCTCCTGGCCGACCCGGGGTGCAAGGCCCGCCACGCCGTAGCAATCCATAATGATGTCATAAAAGCCTGGCGCCAAACGTCTTGGGAAGATCACGAGCGGCTCGTCGGCGACGTCGCGCAGGCTGATCGGCGTGTCCAGCCACTCGGCGTGCGGGTCGGCGTGCGGGCCGGCGTTAGACCCCGCGGCGCCGCCCACGCGCGCCGCCGTTTCCGTCGACATCGCGATCACCAGCGGCTCGCGGGCGATCGGCAACCACGAGAGCTGGGTGGCATGGCGCGGCGGTAGCGGCGCGATCACGAGGCCTGCATCGATGCGCCCGGCCGCCAGTTCGTCGACCTGCACGTCGCTGGTGGCTTCGGTCAGCTCGAGACGCACCCGTGGATGGCGTGCGCCGAAATCGCGTAACAGCAACGGCAGCAGGCCGTAATCGGCCGTCGAGACGAAGGCCAGCGACAGCACCCCCGCCTCGCCTCGCGCGAGGCTCTGCGCCAGCGGTCGCAGGCCCTCGGCGCTCGCCAGCAGGCGCTGAACCTCGGGCAACAGATCCGCACCCACCGGCGTGAGTTCGACCGAGCGCTTGGTGCGCGCGAACAACTCGACGCCGAGTGTCTCCTCCAGCGCCCGAATCGCTTGCGACAACGGCGGCTGCGTCATGGAAAGGCGCACGGCCGCTCGCCCGAAGTGTTTTTCTTCGGCGACGGTCACGAAATAACGCAACTGGCGCAGATCAGGAATGGCAGGCAGCATAATTAATACATTTTACGACCTAATCGAGCCCAAATAATATATTGGACACGCGCTTCGCAAAACTGCATCCTTGCGCGACGCGGCGGAACTAAACTGAACTGACGCGCCGGCCGAACCCGCCGGCAACGCATGAGCAGCGCAGGCGCAGCCCATGCACCAGCATCTGAGCCCCGAACACGCAGCAGAGATCAAAACAAAACCGATTGGAGTTCCCCATGGCATACAACCGTCGTTCGAAGAACATCACGCAAGGCGTGGCGCGCTCACCGAACCGCTCGATGTACTACGCACTCGGCTATCAGAAGGATGACTTCGACAAGCCGATGATCGGCATCGCCAACGGCCACTCGACCATCACGCCGTGTAACGCCGGCCTGCAGCGTCTGGCCGACGCAGCGGTCGCCGCGGTCAAGGGCGCCGACGCGAATCCGCAGATCTTCGGCACGCCGACGATTTCGGACGGCATGTCGATGGGCACCGAAGGCATGAAGTACTCGCTGGTGTCGCGCGAAGTCATCTCCGACTGTATCGAGACGTGCGTGCAGGGTCAGTGGATGGACGGCGTGGTCGTGATCGGCGGTTGCGACAAGAACATGCCGGGCGGCATGATCGGCATGTTGCGCACCAACGTGCCGAGCATCTACGTGTACGGCGGCACGATCCGTCCGGGCAACTGGAAGGGCACCGATCTGACCATCGTGTCGTCGTTCGAAGCCGTGGGCGAATTCACGGCCGGCCGGATGTCGCAGGAAGATTTCGAAGGGATCGAAAAGAACGCATGCCCGTCCACGGGTTCGTGCGGCGGCATGTACACCGCCAACACGATGAGCTCGTCGTTCGAAGCGCTGGGCATGTCGCTGCTGTACTCGTCGACGATGGCGAATCCCGACCAGGAAAAGGTCGACTCGGCAGCCGAATCGGCACGCGTGCTGGTCGAGGCGGTCAAGAAAGATCTGAAGCCGCGTGACATCGTCACGAAGAAGTCGATCGAAAACGCCGTGGCCGTCCTGATGGCGACCGGCGGCTCGACCAACGCGGTGCTGCACTTCCTCGCCATCGCGCATGCGGCCGAAGTGGAATGGAGCATCGAAGACTTCGAGCGCATGCGCAAGAAAGTGCCGGTGATCTGCAACCTGAAGCCGTCGGGCCAGTTCGTCGCGACCGATCTGCATAAGGCGGGCGGCATTCCGCAAGTCATGAAGATCCTGCTGGACGCGGGCCTGCTGCACGGCGATTGCATCACGATTACCGGCAAGACGATTGCCGAAGAACTGAAGGACGTGCCGAGCAAGCCGCGCGCCGACCAGCAGGTGATCTTCCCGATCGAGCAGGCGCTGTACAAGGAAGGCCATCTCGCCATCCTGAAGGGCAACCTGGCGGTTGACGGCGCGGTCGCCAAGATCACCGGCCTGAAGAACCCGGTCATCACCGGCCCGGCCCGCGTGTTCGACGACGAGCAAAGCGCGCTGGAAGCCATTCTGGCCGACAAGATCGTCGCCGGCGACGTGGTCGTGCTGCGTTACCTCGGTCCGAAGGGCGGCCCCGGCATGCCGGAAATGCTCGCGCCGACCTCGGCGATCATCGGTAAGGGTCTCGGCGAAAGCGTCGGCCTCATCACCGACGGCCGCTTCTCGGGCGGTACGTGGGGCATGGTGGTCGGTCACGTCGCGCCGGAAGCATTCGTGGGCGGCACGATCGCGTTCGTCCAGGAAGGCGACTCGATCACGATCGACGCGCACAAGCTGCTCCTGCAACTGAACATCGACGACGCCGAGCTGGAACGCCGCCGCGCCGCATGGCAACAGCCGAAGCCGCGTTACACGCGTGGCGTGCTGGCGAAGTACTCGGCGCTGGCGCTGCCGGCCAACAAGGGTGCAGTGACGGGCTAAGCGCGCATTGAGCAAACACTGATTCGCCTCAGCTCTCCGGGACGAATCAGAAGCACCGCTCGACGCAACATAAGTTACGAAAAGGCGCAAAGGGGCGCACGGGAAACCGTGCGCCCCTTTCCTTTTATAATGCGTGCACCACGAGTCGGGCACCTGCACCGACGGAGACCATAATGAAATCAATGTCGTATGCGGCGCTTGCAGTGGCCGGTGTGCTGAGCGCTACGTTAGGCGCCGGCAGTTCGGCGGCGCACGCGGAGGCCGCCGCCGGCCTCGCGCTTGCCCAGCAGCAGAACTGCATGAGCTGCCATTCGGTGACACGTCCATTCATGGGACCGGCGCTGCATGATGTCGCCTCGAAATATGCCGGCCGCGAAGATGCCGCCACCTATCTGAAGCACAAGATTCTGGATGGCAGCACGGGTGTATGGGGTCGGGTGCCGATGCCCGCCAATACGCAACTCACGCCCGATCAGGCGGCTACGCTGGCGAGCTGGGTGATGACCCTTAAATGATTGACGCTTGAATGAAGACCCAAATGAACATGGCTTGGTGAAAGCGGTGAGCGCGCCCGGATAAAGGTGCGCCCCCGGCCATGTTCAAGCGCCATCCGAGCGCCGCGCAATCTCCTGATCGACCGCTTCCCTTACCCAGCCGGTCAATTCGGTCTCCAGAACCAGCGCCACTTCGCGCGAGATCTGGTTGACGAGCCACGACGTGTGGTCCTGCAACGCATCGCGGCAGCGTGCTTCGATGATGCCGCGCCCCTCACCCGTCAGAAAACCCACGAACCGTCCACGCAGACGTTCGGCGATAACATCCGCATCGAGATTCGGCTGCGGCTGTGCGAGTGCTTCGTGAGCGATATCCGGCGGCACGATCGCGCCCGCCTCGATCGGCGCGCGCGGTTCAGCCCGATCGAAGACGCCCGCTGACGGCGCAACGGCAGGCTCATGTCCGTGCCGGTGATCGGCCGCGTGATGTGCCCTCGAACGTTTTTTCGGATGAGCGGGTTCTGCCGGATGCGCTTGCTCTGACACATGCACGGGTTCCGGCGCAAGCTTCGGCTCCTCCTGCGCGTGCAACGTTTCTGGTGCAGGTGCGGGTTCTGGCGCGTGCCTGGATTCCGGCGCAGGCACCGGCTCAGGCTCATGCCTGGGTTCCGGCGTGAGGACCGGTTCCTGCGCAGTCTCTGGATCAGACGCCGCCTGCGTAGCCGGCGCCGCCGCGCCGCCCGGCGCATGGGCAGGCTTGCCCTGCACGAGAACCTCGTGCAGAACCGGGATCGAACTATCGTTAGGATCGGACACGCGCACTCTCCGTGTTTGGGTCCAAGCTAAAGCAGTCCGCGCATGCGTCGCATCCGTACGACAAAACACCACGCGACGCGGGCGGAATGAGGCCTAGCTGCCTTGCTTGTAGTTGTTCAAAGCATAGCCGCGATCGCGATAGAAGCGATAGCGTTCGCGGCCCGCCGCGAGTTCGTCGTGTGCGTTACCGACTACTTCCAGCAATCTTTCGAAGCGCGCGAATTGCGCCGGCACCGTGGCGCCGAGATTGAGCAGCACCTGATGGTGCGGCACATCATCGAGATTCGAAGCCAGCACGATCGGCGTTTCTCCGGCGTTCGGCGAGCCGGCCATGCAGTGCGGCACGAAGTCGAGTGGCGAGAACGTCCACAACTGTTCATCGAAAGCCCGCAGGCGCTCGGGCTCGGCCAGCACGATGGTCGGCTGGCCCGCCAGATACGCCTTGCGGACCAGGCGGCACGCATACAGCAGCGAATCGCCGACGTTCGAGTGAAAATCGATTCTCGTCATCGGCGGCTCCGCTTTGCGTCTGCAGCGACGCCCGCAAACTTACTGCAACGCGTCATTGTGCAGCGCGACCGTCCGCGGCCCGACCGTCAGCGGCCCTACCGTCCGCGGCCCGGTCGATCAGGAACTGCGCGAGCAACGGCACCGGACGCCCGGTAGCCCCCTTCGCCGCGCCGCTCTTCCACGCCGTGCCGGCGATGTCCAGATGCGCCCACGGGTACGCTTCGGCGAAGCGCGAGAGGAAGCACGCCGCCGTCACGCTGCCCGCCGGACGGCCGCCGATGTTGGCGAGGTCCGCAAAGTTCGACTTGAGTTGCTCCTGATACTCCTCGTCGAGCGGCATGCGCCAGGCCGGGTCGGAAGCTTCACGCGATGCGTCGAGCAGCTCGCCCGCCAGCGCGTCGTCTTTCGAGAACAGACCGCTGTTGTGATGCCCCAACGCGATGATGCAGGCGCCTGTGAGCGTGGCGATGTCGATCACCGCTGCCGGCTTGAAGCGCTCGGCATAGGTCAGCGCGTCGCACAGGATGAGCCGGCCTTCGGCGTCCGTGTTCAGCACTTCGATCGTCAGGCCCTTCATGCTGGTGACGATGTCGCCCGGCTTGGTGGCGGTGGCCGACGGCATGTTCTCGACAGCCGGGATAATGCCGACCACGTTGATTTTCAGGCCCATTTCGGCGACGGCGCGCAACGTGCCCAGCACCGAACCGGCGCCGCACATGTCGTACTTCATCTCGTCCATGCCTTCGCCAGGCTTGAGCGAAATGCCGCCGGTGTCGAACGTGACGCCCTTGCCGACCAGCACGACCGGCGCGGCTTTCGCGGCGCCGCCGTGGTACTGCAGCACGATGAACTGAGCCGGTTCGACCGAGCCGGCCGTGACCGACAGGAACGAGCCCATCTTAAGCGCCTCGCACTGCTTCTCGCCGAGCACTTCAACCTTCAGCTTCCAGTCTTTGGCGAGCTTCTTCGCGGTGTTCGCAAGGTAGGTCGGCGTGCAGACGCTGCTCGGCAGGTTGCCGAGGTCGCGCGTCAGATCCATGCCGTTGGCGAGCGCGGCGCCCTGCTTGGCCGCGAGCTTGGTGGCCTTCTCGTCGCCGGTATTGACGCTGAACACGATGCGCTTCAAGGCGCGCGCCGCGTTGTCCGGCTTGCTCTTCATCTGCGTGAACTTGTAGGTCAGCTCGCGCAGCGCGAGGATCGCGGCGCGCACGCCCCAATCGGCCGAGCGCTCGAGGATCGGCAGTTGGGCGAGCGTGAAGGTGACCTGGACGATCTTGGTGGGGAGCAGTGCGCGCCAGGCGGCCCGCACGGCTTCGCCGTAGGCTTTCTGGCTGAAAGCATCCTGCTTGCCGAGTCCGACCAGCAGCACGCGCGAAGCGCCGATGCCTGAGACTTCGTGCAGGAACAGCGTGGTGCCGGCCTTGCCGTCCATGTCGCCGGCCTTGATGATGCGGGTCAGGAGGCCCTTGGTGGCCGCGTCGATCTCCAGCGCAGCGCCCGAGAGCGTTTGCGACTCGAACACGCCGATTACGATGCAATCGGATTTCCCGGTCAGGAAACCGTTTGACGAGCCTTTGGTCCAATCACAGGCTTTTATGCTAAAGTCCATCGCGCTTGTCCTCGGATAAAATCTGGGCTTAGGATGAAAGCCGCAATTATCCGCTATTTTTCCCGCGGCGGCTGCACCGGAGGCGTGACGGGAACCAACCCGTTCGTCACCGAGAGCGCCCCCTCTCATCATCAATAATGATCTTCGAACGCTCCCTCCAGCGCGAACTCGCGTATACGGCTGGTGCCGTGTTCATGGTTCTCCTCACGCTCGTGCTGACGACGATGATGATCCGCATCGTTGGCCTCGCCGCCTCGGGCGAGATCGATCCGCGCGACGTGCTGGTCCTGATCGGCCTGACCGTGATCGGCTACCTGGCCATCATGCTCGTCGCGACTCTGTTCGTGTCGATTCTGTTCGTCCTGACCCGCTGGTACAAAGACTCCGAGATGGTCGTCTGGCTCGCCTCGGGGGTCAGTCTGACCCGCTTCATCAAGCCGATCGGTATCTTCGCCACGCCGATCATCATTCTCATCATGTTCTTCGTGTTCGTCGGCTGGCCGTGGTCGAACCAGCAGAGCAAGCTGCTGCGCGCGCGCTTCCAGCAGCGCGACGAAGTCTCGCTCCTCGCGCCGGGCCAGTTCCGCGAATCGGCTGCCAGCCACCGGGTGTTTTTCATCGAGAAGATGTCGCCCGACCAGGCACGCGTCGAGAACGTGTTCGTGACCAGCACGGAAAACGGCAAGGTCAACGTGGTCGTGTCGAAAACCGGCCACACCGAAACACACAAGAACGGTGACCGCTTCGTCGTGCTGGAAAACGGCCGCCGCTATGACGGCGAACCGGGCCACCCCGATTTCCGCATCATGGAATTTGAACGCTATGGCGTGAAGATCCAGAGCCAGCCGGTCATCAATACGCCGACTACAACCAGCCTGTCCACCCCCACGCTCCTGCGCAACCCGACCAAGGACAACCTCGCCGAATTCGCGTGGCGCGCGGGCCTGCCGTTGATTGCGATCAACCTGATGCTGCTGGCGATTCCGCTTGCGCATCAGAACCCGCGGCGCAGCCGCACGATCAATCTGGTGATGGCTGTCCTGATCTATCTGACCTATTCGAATCTGTTGAACGTGGTCCAGTCGTGGATCGAGCAAGGCAGGATGTCGTTCGGGGTTGGCCTGCTGGGCCTGCACGTTATCGTCGCGGCTATCGTCGTGTTCATCTTCTGGCTGCGCGTGCGCAACCGGCCGCTATTCACGCGGGCAATGTTCAGCCGTTCGCAGGGGGCCTGACCAATGCGCATCTATGAAAAGTACTTCGCGCGTCAGGTCTACCTCACGTTCATCTTTATTCTGTTCGCGTTCTCGGGCCTGTTCTTCTTCTTCGACCTGATCAACGAACTGAATTCCGTCGGCCACGGCAACTACAAGCTCCAGTACGCGGTGCTGCGCGTCGCGCTGCAAACACCGTCGCGCTTCTACGAAATCATTCCGGTTGCTGCGTTGATCAGCGCGATCTACGTGTTCGCGCAAATGGCGGCGAACTCCGAGTACACGATTTTCCGCGTGTCCGGCCTCGCCACCAATCAGGCGCTGCGCTCGCTCATGAAGATCGGCATTCCGCTGGTGTTCCTGACTTACCTGATTGGCGAAGTGGTCGGCCCGTACACGGATCAGTTGTCGGAGCGCGTGCGGCTCGAGGCACTGGGGTCGTCGGTATCGAGCAACTTCGAGTCGGGCGTCTGGGTGAAGGACACGCTCACCGCGCGCGCGGACGGCGAACAGGTGACGCGCTTCGTGAATGTCGGCGAATTGAAGCCGGACGCGACGATCAGCAACGTGCGGATTTACGAATTCGACTCGAAGTTCCGCCTCTCGAACGTGCGGATTGCGAAGAGCGGCACGTATCAGCCGCCGGGTCATTGGCAGCTGACGGACGTGACCGACACGCAACTGATCGACGTGCCCCCTCCTTCGGGCACGCCGGCCGATGCGTTGAATCCGGTGTATCGCGCGAAGCAGGTGGCGTTGCCGGAGTATTCGTTGCGCTCGGAATTGACGCCGCAGATTCTGTCAGTGTTGTTAGTGTCGCCGGATCGGATGTCGATGTTCAATCTATTCCGCTACATCCAGCATTTGACCGAGAATCATCAGGACACGCAGCGCTATGAAATTGCGCTGTGGCGCAAGCTGCTGTATCCGTTTGCGGTGTTCGTGATGCTGGTGCTGTCGTTGCCGTTTGCGTATCTGCATACGCGGGCTGGCGTGGTGGGTGTGAAGGTTTTCGGCGGGATTATGCTGGGGATGAGTTTCCAACTGTTCAACACGCTGTTCTCGCATATTGGCACGTTGAATACGTGGCCTGCGCCTTTGACTGCAGCTACGCCTGGGCTCGTTTATCTGGTGCTTGGTCTGGTCGGGTTGAAGTGGGTTGATCGCCATTAGGAGCCTTCGTCATGGCTGCGCATGGGATGGTGTTGTTTGGGCATGGCGCGAGGGATGTGCGCTGGCGCGAGCCGTTTGAGAGGCTCGCCGAGAAGTTGCGGGTTGCCCGTGCTTCTGATGCTGACGCTGGGCCGGTTTTGCTGGCTTTTCTTGAGTTGATGGAGCCGGATTTGCCAACCGCTGTGGGTGCTCTTGTCTCCGACGGGTGTTCTGTTGTGACTGTTGTGCCGGTGTTTTTTGGGCAGGGTGGGCATGTTCGGAAGGATCTGCCAGCGGTGATCGAGCGGTGTCGTGGGTTGTATCCTTCTGTCGAGATTAAGTGCGCTACGGCAGTTGGCGAGGATGAATCTGTGTTGGACGCTGTTGCTGAGTATTGCCTTCGGCAGGTTTGATTTCTTTTTTGCCCTCGCGGCGCTTGTTCGTCTGTATGCCTACGGCGTTGGCCTTTCCTTGATTTCTTATTGGTTTATTAGCGTTCGCCCCTGTGCGGGGCAGGCACTTACTTTCTTTGCCGCCGCAAAGAAAGATAAGCAAAGAAAGCGGCTCACACCGCTAACTCATAAGCGGGTCCCTCGCACAGTTGCGGTAGTGGTGCATCTGGAATCTGTGCCCTCGCGCATTCAGCGTGAGTGACAAGGCCGTCATACTTCCGGCGGCGCTGCGCGCGCCGACGCGGTACTTCATTAAACCGCCCGCCGTTCTAATACTCAGCAGCACTTCGTAAAGCAGCACCGCATAGAGTCGCTTGCTGTATTCGATGCCTGCGGCATTTCTCGAAGCTGCCTGCTGTATTTGATGCCCGCGGCACTTCAAAAGGCAGCCTGCAGTTTTCAGCGCCCAACCGCACTTCGTATGCCGCTAGCTATGTTGGGCGTCGGCGGCGATTCCGAAGCGCTGGGTCCGTCGGCATTTCGCCGAGGTGAAGCCGATGACCCCACCACGCCCAAACGAAGCCATTGGTTTGCATGATGAACCCTTCCGGCGAGCACGCAGTGCGAGGCGGGAAGCATGAGCGCCTTGTCACTCACGCTGAAGGTGCGAGGGCACGGATTCCAGATGTTCCACTACCGCTACTGTGCGGGGGACCCGCTTAGCAGGGGGTTCGAGCCGCTTTCTTTGCTTATCTTTCTTTGCGGCGGCAAAGAAAGTAAGTGCCTGCCCCGCACAGGGGCGAACGCTAATAGACCAATAAGAAAACAAGGAAAGGCCAACGCCATAAGCGCACAGACACAGAGCGCCGCGCAGGCAAACAAACCAAGCAAAGCCCAACGCCGCAGGCAAACAACCAAACCCACTGCCAAAGGCAAAAACCAAACCTTAAGCCGCGACTAAAAGCCCATCCGCGGAGCGGACCACCTGCTGCCGGGCAGCAAAAGCCTCCCCGATCATCAGAAGACTAGGCTGCGAAGCATCAAGCCACTGCTGGGCTTCACCACAAGCGAGCTCCGAAAGCGTGAGCGTGAGCATCCGCTCACGAGGCGTACTACAGGCTTCGACAATCGCCACGGGCGTAGCACCATCGCGCCCGGCATCAATCAACTGTTGAGCGATCTCAGGCCCACTATCCCGCCCCATATAGAACACGAGCGAATCAGCATTCACCTGCTCACGAATCGCCTCGGTATCAGCTGCCCGGCTATGCGTAGCCAACGCAACACTACGAGACACACCGCGAAGCGTCAACGAACGCTTCAACGAGGCCGCACTAGCCAGCGCAGCCGTAATCCCGGGCACCACCTCATACTCGATCCCCGCCGCCTCAAGCGCCCGCATCTCCTCATCGGCACGCCCGAATAACATCGGATCGCCACCCTTCAGGCGCACCACCACATCGTGCTCAAGCGCCGCATCCACAATCTGCTTGTTGATGAACTGCTGAGCCGTAGAGAGCTGACCGCAACGCTTGCCAACAGCAATCCGCCGCGCATGCGAAGGCGCGTAGTCGAGCATAGCGGGCTCGACCAGCGCGTCATGCAACACCACATCCGCCATGCCGAGCAGCCGCGCTCCGCGCACCGTAATGAGATCCGCGGCCCCTGGCCCTGCACCGATCAGATACACCTTACCCATTTGCCTCAGTCCCATTCGTCCGGTTCGTGCAAAACCCAAAGCGCGATGGCGCGTCAATCATCCAGTCGGTGACTTAAGCCGAAAACGACCGAATCATCCCAGCCGCAACCGTGTGGTGCGTCGCTTCATCGATCAGCACGAATGCACCCGTGCCCTGATGCGAGTCGTACACGTCGCACACCAGCGGCTTTTGCAACGTCAGCGACACGCGGCCAATGTCGTTCATCGTCAGGTCCTTGCGATCGGTCGCCTGCGACAGCGTATGCACGTCGAGCACTTCCTTGATCGACCCGATCCGCGCGAACACCGTGTTGGTGGTCTGCTTCAACAGATACTTGCGTTGCGTCGACAGCGGCGTGTCGTCGAACCAGCACAGATCGGCTTCCAGCTTCTTCGCCGGTTCCGGCGCTGCCTCACGCAGCACGAAGGTATCGCCACGCGACACGTCGACGTCTTCCGCCAGACGGATCGTCACGGTTTGACCGGCAAACGCGCGGTCCACCGCCGCCGTACCGCCCGTCACCGGCGCGATGATCTCGGCAACCGTCGCTTCGCGGTTCGCCGGCAGCACGACGATGGTGTCGCCGACCTTCACCTCACCGGCTTCGACACGGCCCATGTAGCCGCGGAAGTCGTCAGCCTGGCTGCCGTCCTGACGCGCCACCCATTGCACCGGAAAACGCAGCGCCTGGCCCGTCGGAACTTCGACCGGCAACGCTTCGAGCAAATCGAGCAGCGGCTCGCCTGCGTACCACGGCATGCTTTCGCTGGCCGTCACGATGTTGTCGCCTTTCAGCGCCGATACCGGCACGAAGCGCACGTCGTCCAGACCCAGTTGACGCGCGAGTTCGACATACGCGTCACGGATTTCGTTGAAGCGCGTTTCGCTGTAGTCGACGAGGTCCATCTTGTTGATCGCGACAATCGCGTGCTGCAGACCGAGCAGCTTCACGATCGCGCTATGACGCTTGGTTTGCGGCAGCAATTGCGCGACACCGTCGACGAACGTCACACGCGTTGCGTCGACCAGAATGATCGCTGCATGCGCCGTCGATGCGCCCGTCACCATGTTGCGCGTGTACTGTTCGTGGCCCGGGGTGTCGGCGATGATGAACTTGCGCTTTGCCGTTGCGAAGTAACGGTATGCGACGTCGATCGTGATGCCCTGCTCACGTTCGGCTTCGAGGCCATCGGTCAGCAGCGACAGATCGATTTCGTCGCCGACGGTACGCTTATTCTTCGCGCGCGACAGTGCCGAGAGTTGATCGGAAAGCACAGCCTTGCTGTCGTACAGCAGGCGGCCGATCAACGTGCTCTTGCCGTCGTCGACGCTGCCCGCAGTGATGAATCGCAGCACGCCGAGGTCTTCTGGTTGGTGAATACCGCTCATGATTGTCTTGCCCTCGTGTGCTTAGAAATAACCTTGCTTCTTACGCTGTTCCATCGCGGCTTCGGAGACCTGATCGTCCATCCGCGTCGCGCCACGTTCCGTGATTTCGGTCACGGCCGTTTCGGCGATGATCTTCTCGAGATCATCAGCATCGCTTTCCACCGGGCACGTGCAGCTGATATCGCCCACGGTGCGGAAACGCACCAGCGCGGTTTCGCTGGTCTCGCCTTCACGCATCGGCGTGAGCGGCGTGACCGGCACGAGCAGGCCGTTGCGGCGCACGATCTCGCGTTGATGCGCGTAATAGATCGACGGCAGTTCGAGTTGTTCGCGGGCGATGTACTGCCACACGTCGAGTTCGGTCCAGTTCGAGATCGGGAACACGCGCAGATGTTCGCCGTTGTGCAGACGCGCGTTATACAGGCTCCACAGTTCCGGGCGCTGCGCCTTCGGGTCCCATTGGCCGAATTCGTCGCGGAACGAGAAGATCCGTTCTTTTGCACGGGCCTTTTCTTCGTCGCGGCGCGCGCCGCCGATCAGCGCCGTGTACTCATGTTCGGCGATCGTCTCGAGCAGCGTGACGGCCTGCGCGGCATTGCGCGAATCCAGTTCGCGGCGCAGACGCACCGTGCCGCGCTTGATCGAATCTTCGACGTGACCCACCACCAGTTCAGCGCCGATCTCTTTCGCGCGGCGATCCCGGAAGTCGATCACTTCGTCGTAGTTGTGGCCGGTGTCGATATGCACGAGCGGGAACGGTAGTACGGTCTTGCGATTCGCGCCAATGCCGAAGGCCTTCAGCGCGAGGTGCAGCACCACTACCGAATCCTTGCCGCCTGAAAACAGCAGCGCGGGCTTGCTGCATTCGGCGACCAGTTCGCGCAGGATGTGAATCGACTCGGCTTCGAGCCAATCGAGGTGATCCATCCGGTTCGCCGTGTTGGCAAGCGGTGCATTGACAGTGGAATCGAGCGTGGTGCTCATGTTTGGGTCCTTCGTTGATTCGCTTGGGCGGGCGGTTGCTCGCGGAGGCGAAAGTATTCAAATCGGTATGTGCGGCGTTCAAGCTAAAAACCAAGACCTGAACCGCCTGAATGCTTTATGCCGAAGCGTTCTCGCTGCTGACGGGGATCGGCGTAATCGTCGTGATGTGCAGTCCGCATTCCTTCGTATCGCGCGACTCCCACCACCAGCGCCCTGCCCGGCTGTCTTCACCGGGACGGATCGCGCGGGTACAAGGTTCGCAGCCGATGCTCGGGTAACCGCGCGCATGCAGCGGATTGACCGGCACGTCCAACGCTTTCAGATAGTCCCACACCTCAGCTTCGGTCCAGTCCGTCAGCGGATTGAACTTGGCGATGTTGCGCGCCGCATCGTGTTCTTCCTCGTGCAGTTCGGCACGCGTCACCGACTGCTCGCGGCGTTGGCCCGTCACCCACGCGCTCACGTCCGACAGCGCGCGGTTTAACGGTTCGACCTTGCGGATTTCGCAGCAACGCTTGCGCAGATCGACGCTTTCATAGAACGCGTTGAGACCATGCGAGCCGACATATTCGTCAACCGCGGCAGCTTGCGGATGAAACTGCTCGATGTCGTAACCGTAGCGCTCTTTCACACGATCGAGCATGCCGAGCGTTTCCGCATGCAGACGGCCCGTGTTCAGCGAGAAGATGCCGATCTTCACGCCACGCGACAGAATCGCGTGGGTGAGCAGCATGTCTTCCGCGGCGAGGCTGCTGGCGAGCTTCACATTCGCGTGACGCGCGGCGATCGAATCGAGCAGCGCATTCAGGCGCTCGACCTTCGCGGCGAGTTCCGGAGTGAGAGATTGAGCGCCGCTCATGCCGAAGCCTTTGCCAGTTCGCCCGCTTCACGGCGGCGGAACAGCGGCGACGAGTTCACCGCGCCCTGATAGTTGAAGCTGAATTCGTCGAACGCCTTGAGCGCGTCGTCGAAGTCTTTATCCGAACGCAATGCGTAAGCGTCGAAGCCGCAGCGGAACATGAACGTCAGTTGATCGCGCAGCACGTCGCCGATCGCGCGCAGTTCGCCCTTGTAGCCATAGCGCTCGCGCAACAGGCGACCGATGCTATAGCCACGGCCGTCGCGGAATACCGGGAAGTCCACCCCGATCAGCGCGATCGTGTCGAAGTCGACGACGATATCCGCCGGTTCGCTATCCGGCGCGAGCCACACGCCGATTTCAGCGGTGCTGCGCGAAGCGATCAGCGCATCGCGCTCAGCCTGCCACAGCGCGAGCGGCACCAGCACTTTGCCGGCCGGCAAGGTATCGACTGCGGGCAGCGTGCCGTCTTCAGCGGCGCGCACCACCGTCCAGTCATCGTTGACGATCGCGCGGTTCTTGATGATAGAAGCCATCTGTTCAGTATCCTTTTCGCGGTTACGCGTGAGCCGGTTGGCGCGAGGCGTACACACGTTCCTTGAACGGGGTGATGCCGATGCGGTTGTACGTTTCGACGAAGCGCTCGCCTTCGTGGCGGTTTTCCACGAACGTATCGATCACCTTGCTGATCACGTCCGGCATTTCTTCCGCCGAGAACGACGGGCCGATCACGCGGCCGAGATGAGCGCCCGTGGCGCCCGTACCCTGCTCGCCGCCGAGCGTCACCTGATACCACTCCGAGCCGTCCTTATCGACGCCCAGAATGCCGATATTGCCGACGTGGTGGTGACCGCAAGCGTTGATACAGCCCGAGATGTTCAGCGACACGTCGCCGAGGTCGTACACGTAGTCGAGATCGTTGAAACGTTCCTGAATCGCCAGCGCGATCGGAATCGACTTCGCATTCGCGAGCGAGCAGAAATCGCCGCCCGGGCACGCGATGATGTCGGTCAGCAAACCGATGTTCGGCGTCGCGAAACCTTGCGCCTTGGCCTTTTCCCACAGCGCGAACAGGTCGCGCTTCTTCACGTTCGCGAGAATCAGGTTCTGCTCGTGCGACACGCGGATTTCGCCGAGCGAGTACTCGTCGGCCCAATCGGCGACCGCTTCCATCTGCGCGTCGGTGGCGTCGCCCGGGGCGATCGTGGTCGGCTTCAGCGACAGCGTGACTGACGAATAGCCCGTCACCTTGTGCGGACGCACGTTACGTTCAACCCAGCGCGCAAACGCACGGTTTTCCAGCAGATGCGTTTCGAACGATGCATCCGTGTCGGCCAGCTTTTCATACACCGGCGGCTGGAAGTATTGCGATACACGATCCACTTCCGCTTGCGTGAGCGTCGACGGACCGTCCTTCAGGTGTTGCCATTCTTCTTCGACCTGCGCCGAGAATTTCTCCGGGCTCAACGCCTTCACGAGAATCTTGATCCGCGCCTTGTACATGTTGTCGCGACGGCCATAGCGGTTGTACACGCGCAGCACGGCTTCGCAGTAGGTCAACAGGTGTTGCCACGGCAGATCTTTACGGATGATCGCGCCGATGATCGGCGTACGGCCCATGCCGCCGCCGGCCAGAATGTCGGCCACCAGTTCGCCCTGCTCGTTCTTCTTCAGATACACGCCCATGTCGTGAATCTGCACGGCAGCGCGGTCTTCCTTCGAACCCGACACGGCGATCTTGAACTTACGCGGCAGCCAGGCGAATTCGGGGTGGAACGTCGACCATTGGCGCAGGATTTCTGCCCAGGGACGCGGATCGACCACTTCGTCTGGCGCTACGCCCGCGAACTGGTCGGCCGTGATGTTACGGATACAGTTGCCCGAGGTCTGGATGCCGTGCATCTGGACGGCCGCGAGCTTGCGCAGGATTTCCGGCGTTTCTTCGAGCTTGATCCAGTTGTACTGGATGTTCGAGCGCGTCGAAAAGTGGCCGTAGCCGCGGTCGTGCTCGCGCGCGATCTGGGCCAGCACGCGCATCTGGTCGCTGCGCAGGTTGCCGTACGGAATCGCGATGCGGTGCATATACGCGTGACGCTGCAGGTACAGGCCGTTCTGCAGGCGCAGCGGACGGAACTCCTCTTCGCTCAATTCGCCCGACAAACGGCGGCGAACCTGATCGGCGTATTGCGCGACCCGCTCATCGACGATGGTCTGGTCGTACTGATCGTATTGGTACATTCGGGGACCCCAATTTTTTGCGTTACACGTGGCGTTCCGGTTACGCCGCGCTCCGGATACCTCTATTTGTCAGTCCAGCCGAGCCAGGGTTTAGACCTATCTCTCATTTGCTTATGACAAATACAGATATCCATATTGAAAAAGATGGACAGATCGTAATAAACTCGCCTTATATTTCAAACGACTAAAAAATTCTTTTGATATGCGGAGAGGTTATATATGAACCTGCATCAATTCCGCTTCGTCCGCGAGGCTGTGCGGCAGAATTTCAACCTGACCGAAGCGGCCAAAGCCCTGTATACAAGCCAGCCGGGCGTCTCCAAGGCGATCATCGAGCTGGAAGACGAGCTTGGCGTCGAAATCTTCACCCGGCACGGCAAGCGCGTGCGCTCCCTGACCGAGCCGGGGCGCATCATTCTTCAGTCGGTTGAGAAGATTTTGCAGGAGGTCGAGAGCCTCAAGCGGGTCGGTAAAGATTACGCGGCGCAAGATCAGGGCAATCTGGTGATCGCCGCCACCCACACCCAGGCACGCTACTCACTTCCGGCCGCCATCGCCGAATTCAAGAAGCGCTTCCCGAAAGTTCACCTTTCAATTTTGCAAGGCAGCCCGACGCAGGTCGCCGAGATGGTGATTCACGACCAGGCCGATCTGGCCATCGCGACCGAAGCGATCGCTAATTACAAGGAACTGGTCTCGCTACCGTGCTTCCAGTGGCACCACGTCGCCGTGATGCAGCCGGATCATCCACTGCTCGAGCGCAAACTTTTGTCGCTGGATGATCTGACCCAATATCCGCTGATTACGTACGACAACGCGTTCGCCGGCCGCACCAAGATCAACGAGGCGTTCCGCCTGCGCGGACTGCATCCGGACATCGTGCTGGAGGCGATCGACGCCGACGTGATCAAGACCTACGTGGAACTGGGACTGGGCGTCGGCATCATGGCGGATATCGCGTTCAACGCCGAGCGCGATCGCCATCTGCGCGCGATGCCGGTCGGCCACCTGTTCGGCAGCAACGTGACGCGGGTCGCGCTGAAACAGGGCGCGTATCTGCGCAGCTATGTGTATACGCTCGTCGAACTGCTGTCACCGAGCATGAACCGCAAGCTGATCGAACAGGCGCTCAAAGGCGAACACGAAACCTACGAACTTTGAACGGACCATGCTTCCCGCCACGGAGACCCTTGATGACGTCGCATAAGAACAAACTTCGCGGCCTCGCCGCTCTCGGCGCGCTCTTGCTCGCCACCGCAGCACAGGCCGACATCAAGGTCGGCATCGATCTGTCGAGCACCGGCCCCGCCGCGGTGATCGGCATTACGAGCAAGAACGCGATGCTGATGTGGCCGGCCACGATCGCCGGCCAGAAAGCCGACTACATCTTCCTCGACGATGCCTCCGACCCGGGCAACGCGGTTCGCAACATCCGCAAGCTGATCAATGAAGACCACGTCGACGTGATCGTCGGCCCGAATATCACGCCGGCCGCGATGGCGGCGCTCGACCCGGTCGCGGAAAGCCAGACGCCGATGATCACGCTGATCGGCTCGGCGAGCGTGGTCGAACCGCAGGAAGGCAAGAAGGTGTGGGCCTACAAGATGGCGCAGACCGATAGCGCGATGGCCGACGTGATGACGCGCTACATGTCGAACCACAACGTGAAGTCGGTGGGCTTCATCGGTTTCGCGGACGGTTACGGCGAGAGCTGGCTCAACGAGTTCAGCAAGTTCGCCGCTTTGCGGCATATTCAGTTGGTGGCGACGGAGCGCTATAACCGCACCGACGCGAGCGTCACCGGCCAGATTCTCAAGCTGATGGCCGCCAAGCCCGACGCGATCCTGATCGCCGGAGCCGGCACGCCGACCGTGCTGCCGCAACGCACGCTGATCGAACGCGGATTCAAAGGCCCGATCTATCAGACGCACGGCATCGCCACGCCCGAGTTCATCAAGCTGGGCGGCAAGGACGTGGAAGGCACGCTGTTCCCGACGCAGCCGGTCGTGGTGGCGCGCACGCTGCCGGCCGATCATCCGGCGAAGAAGGCGGCGCTCGCGTTCACCAACGAATACGAAGCGAAGTACGGCCCGGGCAGTGTGACCCAATTTGCGGGCGATGCGGCCGGCGTGTATCCGCGTTTGCAGGATGCAGTAGCGCGTGCGTTAAAGACGGCGCAGCCGGGCACGCCGGCTTTCCGCGTTGCGTTGCGCGACGAACTGGAGCACGCACATGAACTGGTCGTGCCGAACGGTGTGGTCAATACGAGCCAGAAGGACCACGTCGGTCTGGATCAGCGCGCGAGCGTGATGGGAATCATCAAGAACGGAAAATTCGTTTACTTGAGCCAGTAACGGCTCGCGCGCCGCATGCAAGCTGCGTGTACCATGCTGACGGCCAGCTTGCGGTGAACGCGGGCTCAGGCTAATTTTGCCGATTCCGTGCGAGCGCGCGGCGCCTTGCGACCACAAGGCCGCCGCCTCTCGCCAGCCCGTGAAGTCCGTCAGACCGCGCATGAAAACAACCAGAAAACGCATCATCTTCGCCGCCGTTGTAGCCGTTGTGATCCTCGCCATCGCGATCGGCCACGCCATCAAGAAGCGTAGCGGCGCCGTTGCCGCCGGCGTCGAGGCACCCTCTTCCGTCGTCGAATTCGCGCCTGACGATCTCACCACCGTCAGCCGCCGCACCCTCTCCGAAACGCTGCCGCTGACCGGTTCGCTGCGTGCCGTCACGCAAGCCGCGGTCAAATCGAAAGTGGTCGGCTCGGCGCTCAACGTGATGGTGCGCGAAGGCGATCCGGTCAAGACCGGTCAGATCCTCGCGAAGATCGACGCCCGCGACTACGTCGCCCGCGCCGAACAGACGCGCGGCCAGATGGCAGCCATGGCCGGCCAGCTCGACATTGCCAAACAGATCGCTCGACAACAACCGCGTGCTGGTCGAAAAGTGTTCGGCACCGGCACGATCTCGGTCGGCAGCCGGCAGGACGTGCTGGTGGTCCCTGCCACCGCCATTCGTACGGACGGCACGCGCCACAGAGCAAGCTGGTCGAGCAACCGGTAGAGACCGGCGCGACCGGCGATGCCGACGGCGACACCTGGACCGAGATCGTCGGCGACCCGTTGGCGCTCGGTCAGCAGATCGTGAAGAACAATCTCGGCTCATTGCGGATCGGCAGCACCGTGCATGTGGTACAGCCCGCCCAATCGGCACCTTCCGCCCAACCAGGGCTGGCCGCCCCGCAAGCGGCCAGCATGCCGGGCGCAAGCAGCGCACGCTGACCGGAGCCCTCGCCTATGTGGTTCACCCGCATCAGCATCGGCAACCCGGTGCTCGCCACGATGATGATGATGGCGCTTCTCGTCATCGGTCTGTTCTCTTATCAGCGGCTCAAGGTCGATCAGTTCCCGGACATCGCGTTCCCCGTCGTGGTCGTGCAGACCGCGTATCCGGGCGCGTCGCCGGAATCGGTCGAGTCGGACGTCACGCGCAAGATCGAGGAAGCGGTCAACACGATCAGCGGCATCGACGAAATCACCTCGCGTTCGTACGACGCGCAGTCGGTCGTGATCGTGCAATTCGATCTTTCGGTGGACGCGGTGCAAGCCGCCCAGGACGTGCGCGACAAGATCGCGCTGATCCGCCCCGATCTGCGCGACGGCGTGAAGGACCCGCGCGTGCTGCGCTATGACCCGTCGGATATGCCGACCATCACGGTGGCCATCTCGAACGCGCCGGGCGCGTCGCTGTCCACGCGCGATCTCACCACCGTCGCCGATCAGATCGTGCGCAAGCGGCTCGAAACCGTGCGCGGCGTCGGCTCGGTGTCGCTGGTGGGCGGCGTGAAGCGGCAGGTGCAGATCGACGTGAATCCGGAGAAGCTGCAGGCGCTTTCGATCGGCGTCGATCAGGTGATCCGTGCAGTGCAGAACGAGAATCAGGAGATTCCGGCCGGCCCGCTCACATCGAGCAATGTCGAACAGAGCGTGCAGGTCAAAGGCCGTTTCGAGAAACCGGACGACTTCAAACGCATCATCGTCGCGCGGCGCGGCGCGCAGTCGGCGATTCCGACAGCATCATCCGCGACGCAGCCCGTCACGCTCGATCAGGTCGCCGATGTGGTGGATGGCCAGCAGGAACCGGACAGCATGGCCCTGCTGAACGGGCAGCGCGCGTTGTTCCTGTCGATCATCAAGGCGCAAGGCGAGAACACCGTGGACGTTGCGCACGGCGTGCGTGACGCCGTCGCCCTTCTGCAGCCGCAACTGCCACCGGGCGTCAAACTCGATATCACCGACGATTCGTCTATCAACATTGAAGACAGCGTCAACGAAGTGAAGCGCACCCTGCTCGAAGGCGCGCTGCTGACGGTGCTGATCGTGTTCCTGTTCCTCGGCTCGTGGCGCAGCACGGTGATCACCGGCCTCACACTGCCGATCGCGCTGATCGGCACCTTTGCGGTGATGTACGCGTGCGGCTTCACGATCAACGTGATCACGCTGATGGCGCTGTCCTTATGCGTCGGCTTGCTGATCGACGATGCGATCGTGGTGCGCGAGAACATCGTGCGACACGTGCAGCTCGGCGCGGACCATCGCACCGCCGCGCTCGACGGCACCAAGGAAATCGCGCTCGCCGTGCTGGCGACCACGTTTTCGATCGTCGCCGTGTTCTTGCCGGTGGGCTTCATGGGCGGCATCATCGGCCGCTTCTTCCATCAGTTCGGCATCACGGTGGCCGCTGCCGTGCTGATCTCGATGTTCGTGTCGTTCACGCTCGATCCGATGCTGTCCTCCATCTGGCCGGACCCCGATCTGCACGATGCGGACACCGGCCGCAAAGGCTATCGCTATGGACGCGTGATCGAGCGTTCCCTGCATCTTTTCGACAAGCAGATCGACCAGCTCACCGCGTTCTATCAGCGCCTACTCGGCTGGTCGCTGAAGCATCGCGCGATCACGTTGGTCGTGGCGGCGGCCACGTTCTTCGGCAGCCTGTTTCTGGTGCCGTTCGTCGGCACCGAGTTCGTGCCGAATGCAGACTTCTCCGAAACGCAGATCGGTTTGAACACGCCGGTGGGCACCTCGCTCGAAGCGACCTCGGAGAAGGTGAAACAGGTGCAGGCGATTCTCGCCACCTACCCTGAAGTGCGCTTCAGTTACGCCACGGTCAATTCGGGCAACACGCAAGGCAAAAACACCGCGCTGATCACCGTGCGTCTGAAAGACCGGCGCGACCGTACGCGCGGCATGGTCGAATTGAACCAGGTGTTTCGCGCGCGGCTTGCCTCGGTGGCGGGCGTGTCGATTACCGAAATCGGCGTCCCCGACGGCGCCGGCAGCACGAAGGCGATCCAGTTGAGCTTGCAGGGCGACAACATCGACGAACTGCGCCGGCTTTCGGATGCGGCTCAAGCACGGATGGCGAAGATCCCGGGCCTCGTCGACCTCGATTCGAGTCTCAAGGCGGATAAACCGATCGTCGCGATCAATGTGAAGCGCGAACTGGCGTCCGACCTCGGTGTGGGCGTGGCAAATATCGGCACCGCATTGCGGCCGTTGCTCTCCGGCGATGCCATCAGCACATGGCGCGCGCCCGACGACCAGGACTACGACGTCAGCGTGCGCCTGCCGCGCTCGCAGCGCGAGGACGTCGACGATCTGGCCAAGCTGATGATCGCCACCAATCGCACCGACGCAAACGGCGCACCGGTACTGGTGCCGCTGCGGCAGATCGCGGACATCGTCAAGACGACCGGCCCCGATGTGTTGAACCGGCGTCACCTGCAGCGCGAGGTGATGCTGTCGGCGAACGTGAATGGCCGCTCGCCCGGCGAAGTGGCCGCGGACGTCGCGAAGGCGCTCGACGCGATGCATCTGCCGGCGGGCTACCACTATCGATTCGAAGGCTCGACCAAGAGCATGAACGAGTCGTTCGTGTATGCGGTGGAGGCGTTGGCGCTCGCGGTGATCTTCATCTACATGATTCTCGCGTCGCAGTTCGCGAGCTTCGCGCAGCCGCTCGCGATCATGGCGTCGCTGCCGCTTACGCTGATCGGCGTGCTAATTGCGTTGCTGCTGTTCGGCAGTACGTTGAACATGTTTTCGATCATCGGCTTCGTGATGCTGATGGGCCTGGTGACGAAGAACGCGATTCTGCTGATCGACTTCGCGAACCAGGCGCGGCGCGGCACCTTGCTCGATGCTTCCGGCAAAGGTCGCGTGATGCAGCGGCGTGAAGCGCTGCTCGAAGCGGCGCGTGTGCGTCTACGGCCGATTCTGATGACCACGCTGGCGATGATCTTCGGCATGCTGCCGCTGGCGGCGGCGCTCGGCGAAGGCGGAGAGCAACGCGGGCCGCTCGGGCAGACGGTGATCGGCGGGGTGATCACATCGTCGATTCTGACGCTGGTGGTCGTGCCGGTGGTGTATACCGTGCTGGAAGATTGGGCGGATTGGCTGCGGCGCAAGTTCGGACGCAAGGCGTACGTCGTAAAGGATCAGGCATAAGGGATAAGGCCCCGCAATGACGCAACTTCGCGCGCCCCGCGCGAAGTTGCTACAGTAGAAGCCTTTCCCCGACCCAGCAGTCTCACATCATGCGCACCACCCGAGCCATCCACGCTGTCGAGCGGCTGAAAACCCGCAGCGGCAATCCCCAGTTCGCGGCCATCAGCCTGTCTGGCGGCCTGTTCTATCTGGTCGACAAATCGAGCGGCACGGACAAGAAAGTCTCCGATCCGCTAACGCTCGACGACTTCGTCAAGTTCGTCGACGGTTTCGGACCTCCGAAACCGCGCAAGGCGAGCAAGCTCGATATCGCTTTTGAAGAGCAGATCAGGAAGAGCAAGGGCAGCTAGGCAGCGCCGCACCCCGTTTTTGACTATCTAAGATATCCGCTCCATGACCAGGACTAGCGCCAGGTCCGTCAGCATCGCGCCGGACCACAATCAACCCACCCTGTCGAAGGGCCAGAAAGCGTTCAACACGCTGATCAAACAGATCGAAAAGCGGCGCGCCAGTTTGAGCGTGTGGGAGGAGTTCGCGCCGGCTTTCCAGCAAAAGTACGTGAATGAACTGCTGCCGCTGGCGCAGAAGATGCAACATCTGCGTGCGCGAATGGCGCACCTTCTCGACGAGCAGAGCAACCAGAAACGTATCACCCAGACCGAACGGCGCACCCTTTCAGCGGTGATTGTCGATCTGGCGGCGAGGTGTCTCGGGGAAGAAGATAGCGACGAGTTGAAAGCGCTATACAACCGGCACAGCGGGTCCGACTACGACGACGAAAGAGCGTCCGAGTTAGACGAAATGAAATCGATGCTAGAGACGGTATTAGGCGTCGAGCTGGACGACATCGACATGAACTCGCCCGATGAAGTTCTGGATCGCCTGCAGGCGCATATCGAACAGGACGACGCTGCGCAAGCGGCGGAACATCAGGCGCGCCATGCGCAAAGCGCCCCGAAAAAGAAGACGGCGAAGCAAATGGCGGCCGAATTGCGCCGCGAGGAAGAAGAAGCGCAACTGAGCCGCTCGATTCGCGAGGTGTATCGTAAGCTGGCCAGCGCGTTGCATCCCGATCGCGAAACCGATCCGGAGGAACGCAAACGGAAAACTGCGCTGATGCAGCGAGTCAACGAGGCCTACAGCAAGAACAACCTGCTGCGTTTGCTCGAATTGCAGCTGGAACTGGAACACATCGATCAGAATGCGATCGATAACCTGAGCGAAGACCGGCTCAAGCATTACAACAAGATACTGAAGGAGCAGGTCGGCGAACTCGACGACGAAATCATGTTTGTCGAAATGGAATTCAAGGAACGCTACGGGCTCGACCCGATGGCTTCCATCACGCCGAAAAGGGCAATGCACGAGTTGACGGAGGATGTTTTTATGCTGCGGGAACAGATCCGTTCGCTCGAGTACGATCTGGTGGAATTCCAGGACCTCGGCACGCTCAAGGCCTGGTTGAAAATCAGGCGGCGTTGAAATTGAATGGCTCCCTTCGCTGCCGGGCGTGCACGTCACGTGTCCACGGTCAACCAGGTTCTATTGCGCGCCACTGACCGTCCGCCGCACTGCTTGCCAACACCGCATCGATGAAGCGCAGGCCCGCCACACCGTCATCCACCGTTGTGAGCAGCAGGCTTTCGGCGGGCAACGGTTGACCCGCATTCAACGCATCGATCTGTAACGCCGCATCCTTGTACAACTGCGCGAACGCTTCCAGATAACCCTCAGGATGCCCCTGTGGCACGCGCGTCGCATGCGCCGCGAGCGCGCTTTTCACGCGTCCACGCGTCAGGCGCTCTGCCGAGCCGCCCAGCGGCGTGAACCACAATTCGTTGGGATTCTCCTGATCGAAGCTCAAGCCAGCCTTCGTCCCGTACACCCGCAGACGCAGCGCATTTTCCGCGCCGCTCGCCACTTGGCTCGCCCACAGCATGCCACGCGCACCGTTCGGATAGCGCAGCATCGCCTGTACGTGGTCGTCGATACGGCGTCCCGGCACGAAGGTATGCAACTCCGCCGATAGCGACGACGGCGTCATCCCCGTCACGAAGGCGGCAAGGTGATACGCATGCGTGCCGATGTCGCCCAGACAGCCGGCAGGACCCGCTAACGACGGATCCGTACGCCAGCCTGCCTGCTTGTTCGTGCCGCTCGTTTCTATCGGTTCAGCCAGCCAGTCCTGCGCGTATTCGACTTGCACCACGCGTATGTCGCCGAACGCACCTTTTTCGATGAGCTCGCGAGCATGGCGCACCAGCGGATAACCGGAATACGTATGCGTCAGCGCGAACAGCCTGTTCTTCTCGCGAGCGAGCTTCGCTAGCGCCTCGCCTTCCGCCAACGAAATCGCCAGCGGCTTGTCGCAGATCACATGGATGCCCGCTTCGAGAAAAGCCGTCGCCACCGGCGCATGCAGATGATTCGGCGTGACGATCGCGACTGCGTCGATACCGTCGTGGCGAACGGCTTCGGCGCGCGCCATCTCGCGCCAATCCGCATAACTGCGCGCGATACCGGCCTCAGCCGCGCTCGCTTGCGCGCGCTGCGGATTGGACGACAACGCACCCGCCACCAGTTCGAACCGATCGTCGAGCCGCGCCGCGATCCGATGCACGGCACCGATAAACGCGCCTTGCCCGCCGCCGACCATGCCGAGCCTGAGTCTTCTTTGTGGCATAGCCCTCACTCCTTTGCGATCAGCTTCAGCCGCTGCACGGCTAAGCCGCAGCCAACGCGCTCTCAACTCACCTAAAGATCGCAGTCAAATGCCAAGCACGCGTTTTAGCTGCGCCGCATCCACGCCGCTGCCTGCGAAATCATCGAACGCATGCTCGGCCACGCGAATGATGTGGCGGCGAATGAACTCTGCGCCTTCACGCGCCCCGTCCTGTGGATGCTTCAACGCGCACTCCCATTCCAGCACCGCCCAGCCCGGAAAATCGTATTGCGCCATCTTCGAGAAGATCACGCCGAAATCGATCTGCCCGTCGCCGAGCGATCGGAAGCGTCCCGCGCGTTCAACCCAGCCGCTATAGCCGCCATACACGCCTTGCTTACCGTTCGGACGAAACTCCGCGTCCTTCACATGGAACGCCTTGATGCGCTCGTGATAGATGTCGATGAACGCAAGATAGTCCAGTTGCTGCAAGACGAAATGACTCGGGTCGTAGAGGATGTTCGCGCGCGGGTGCTGTTTCACCGTGTCCAGAAAGCGCTCGAAGGTCACGCCGTCGTGCAGGTCCTCGCCAGGGTGCAACTCGTAGCACACGTCCACGCCCGCTTCGTCAAACGCATCGAGAATCGGCGTCCAGCGGCGCGCGAGTTCGTCGAAGGCGGCTTCTACCAAACCTGCGGGACGCTGCGGCCATGGATAGAGATAAGGCCACGCCAGCGCGCCGGAAAACGACACGTGGGTGTTCAAGCCCAAACGTTGCGACGCCTTTGCCGTCAGCTTCATCTGATCAACCGCCCACTGCGTGCGCGCAGCAGGATTGCCGCGCACATGCTGCGCCGCAAATCCGTCGAACAACGTGTCATAGGCCGGGTGCACGGCGACGAGTTGCCCTTGCAGATGCGTCGACAGTTCGGTGATCGTCACGCCCGCATCTTCCGCGATCTCACGCAGCTCGTCGCAATAGGCCTGACTCGCCGCCGCCTGATCGAGATCGATCAGGCGCGTATCGCACGGCACCTGGATCCCCTTGAAGCCGAGACTCGCGGCCCAGCCAGCCAGATGCGCGAGGTTGTCGAACGGCACCTCGTCGCCCATGAACTGGGCGAGAAAAATCGCCGGCCCTTTGATGGTTTTCATCGTACGGTTCCTCGAACTATGGCGCGCCTGCCATGCCTCTGCGTCATACCTTTGCGACAAACACATGGCAAGCGCACTCCGGATGCCCGGGATCAGAACGGCGAGTCAGGAAAATAGAACTGCTGCGCGTTTTCCTTCGTGATCAGCACCGACGGAATGATCGTGGTCGGCGGCAGTTTGTCGCCCTTCAGACGCGCTTCGGCGGTGAGCTTGATCGCGTCGTAGATGAATTTCGGCGAGTACGAGACGTCCGCCTTGATCATCGGCGCGCCGTCCATCACGTTCTTCACCATGCCCTTCGATCCCGCTCCGCCGAAGACGATCTTGATGTCGGTACGCTTGGCCTGCTCGATCGCCTTGAGGACCCCCACGGCCATGTCGTCGTCGGCAGCCCAGACCGCGTCGATGTGCTTGAAGCGCGTGAGGTAGTCCTGCATCACCTTGAACGCGTCGTCGCGATTCCAGTTCGCGTACTTGGCGTCGAGAATCTTGATGTTCGGATACGCCTTCAGCACACCCGTAAATGCGGTCCAGCGTTCGTTGTCGAGCGTCGTCGGAATGCCGCGCAGCGCGACGATGTCGCCCTTGCCATCGAGCGCTTTCGCCAGATACTCGGCGGGAATCTTGCCGAACGCGGTGTTGTCACCCGCAACGTAGGCGTCCTGTGCGCTGGTGTCAGTCAGACCGCGATCCACCACCGTCACGAACACACCCTTCTTCTTCACCTGGGCAACAGGCTGCGTAAGCGAGGCCGATTCGAACGGGAAAATCACCAGCGCATTGATCTTGTTCACCGTCACCAGATCCTGCAACTGGTTCGCCTGTTCAGGCGCGCCGGCCGCGGTCTTCACGATCACTTTCAGATCGGGATGCGCTTTCTCCAGATCGGCTTTCGCCTTGTTCGCCCACCAGACGATGCCGCCCGTAAAGCCGTGGTCGGCTGTCGGAATCGCGACGCCCAGCGTGACTTTTTCATCGGCACGCGCGACGCCTGCCGTGCCCAGTATCCCCAACGCCAGCATGCCGGCGCCGACCGCTCGAATGACCTGCTTCATGGTTGTGTCTCCTGTGTCGATCCATGCCACATAGTTGCGTTTATGAGGCGTTCATGCGCCCCGATTCTCGAACTTGCCGTTGTATTCCTTGAAGCTCAACGCTTACTACCTACCGCCGTCCACGCTGCACGAATGCGACGAAGATAATCACGACACCCTGCACCGCCGCGTTCAGATACACGCTGATGATGCTGGTCAAATTCAGAATGTTGGCGATCACCGAAAGCAGGATCGCGCCGATCACCGTGCCGACCACGCGCCCTTCGCCGCCCTTCAGCGCCGTGCCGCCCACCACCACCGATGCAATCGCTTCTAGTTCCCAGAGCAAGCCGGTGGTCGGCGTGGCCGAACCGAGCCGCGGCACGTACAGCACCGTCGCCACGCCGACGCAGATGCCGAGCAGGACGTACGTCACGATCTTCACGGTATCGACGCGAATCGCCGCGTAGCGCGCAACCTGTTCGTTCGAGCCGATCGCCTGCACGTGGCGGCCGAACGCGGTGCGATTGAGGATCAAGGCGCCGCCCGCTGCGACGACCAGGAACACCCAGATCGGTACCGGCACGCCAAACAGACTCGCGTAATAAACGGGCCCGTATAAGTCGGACAACGAGTTATCCAAAGTCAGCGCGCCGCCATCCGCGAGCCACGTCAGCACCGCGCGAAAAATGCCCAACGTACCCAACGTAACGATGAACGGCTCGATGCGTCCTTTGGTAATCAACAACCCGTGCGCGCAGCCGAACAAACCGCCGAGCACGAACGCGAGCACAATGCCGAGCGTCACAATCAGCAAAGGCGCGAACGTGTGGCCGCCGACACCGGCTGCAAGTCCGTTCATCAGCCAGATCATGGTGCCCGCGATCAGCGCCGCCATCGACCCGACCGATAGATCGATGCCGCCCGAGATAATCACGAAGGTCATGCCGACCGCGATGATGCCGATGAACGACGTGCGCGTGAGCACGTTCATCAGGTTGTCGAGCGTCGCGAAATCGCGGTTGAGCAGCGTCCCGACAATGCACAGCGCGATCAGCCCAACAAGCGGCCCGAGCGCATACAGACGATGCGCGAAGCGCAACGCGCGGCCGGATTGGACGGCTTCAGTGGGTGCCGGTCGCATGGGCGATCAATTCCTCTTCGGTCAGATGCTCGAGCGTGAGCGTGGTTTGCAGGCGTCCCGCGCGCATCACGGCGACGCGGTGGCACAAACCGATCAGCTCGATCAGTTCAGATGAAATGACGATCACCGCGCGGCCTTGCACCGCAAGACGATGAATCAGGAAATAGATGTCGCGTTTCGCGCCGACATCGACGCCGCGAGTCGGCTCGTCGAGCACGATCACGTTCGGATCGGGCTGCAGGAATTTAGCGAGCGCGAGCTTCTGCTGATTGCCGCCGGAGAGCATGCGCGCGCGGCTCGACAGATCGCCCGTGCGAATGCCGAAGTCGCTCACCGCTTTGGTCAACGCCGCGCGCCCCGCCTTCATATCGAGCAACGGGTGCGCGTAGCGTTCGAGCGTCATCAGCGTGACGTTGTCCTGCAGGCTTAGATTCACATGCAGGCCCTTGCCTTTGCGGTCTTCGCTCAGATACGTGAGGCCGTGGCGCATGGCGTCGCGTGGGCTCTTCAGATCGGCGCGGCGGCCGGCGATCTCGATGTGGCCCGCCATGCGTTTGCGCAGGCCGATGATCGCTTCGAACGCTTCGGTGCGTCCTGCGCCGACGAGGCCTGCGAAACCCAACACTTCGCCGGCGCGCACGTCGAAGCTCAGGCCTTCCACCCAGTCCGGCACGACGAGGCCTTCTACTTTCAATGCGATCGGCGCGTCGGCAGGCACGGTGATCTTGTCGGGGAACATGTCGGACACGTCGCGCCCGACCATCAGATTCGCCATCTGCTGCCGCGCGAGCCCCGCGGTTTCACTACGCGCGACAAAGCGGCCGTCGCGCATCACGATCACTTCGTCGGTGATGCGCTCGACTTCATCCAGCTTGTGCGAGATGTAGACGATAGTCACGCCGTCGGCTTTCAGCTTCGCCATCAGCGTGAAGAGGCGCTCGGTTTCCGAAGGCGTGAGCGTGGCAGTCGGTTCATCCATGATGAGCAAACGCGCGCGGCGCGACAGCGCCTTGGCGATCTCCACCATCTGCTTTTCCGCGACGATCAATTCGCGCACCTTCGTATCCGGTGCTTTCTCGAGGCCGACCTGCGCGAGATAACGCATGGCTTCTGCCTTCATTGCAGCATCGTCGACGAACCAGCCGCGTTTTTTTTCGTGGCCGAGATACATGTTCTGCGCGATCGTCAGATGCTCGGAGAGATTGAACTCCTGGTGAATCAGCACGATGCCCGCCGCTTCGGCGTCGCGCGAACCGATGAACTGCCGCGCGTGGCCGTCGACCAGCAAGGTGCCCGATGTCGCCGTTTCATAGCCGGCGAGGATCTTCATCAGCGTCGACTTGCCCGCGCCGTTCTCGCCGAGCAAACCGTAGATGCGCCCCGGCGCCAGATCGAAGCTCACGCCGTGCAGCACGCGCACCGGCCCGAAGTCTTTGCGGATATCGTCGAAACGAATGGCGAGGCTCATGGCTTACGCGCTCCCGCGAATCACAAGCCGATGCGGCAGCAGCACGCCCGGCACGTTCGCCAGCGGATTTGCGAGCCGTTGCAGCAGCAGGCGGGCGGCGGTTTCGCCTAGTTCGCGCATCGGCTGTGCGATGGTGGTGAGCGGCGGATCGATTTGCGCGGCGAGCGAAATATCGTCGAAGCCGACCACCGCGACATCGTCCGGCACGCGCTTGCCGACGCTGCGCAAACCGTGGATGACGCCGATCGCCAGCGTGTCGGAGACGGCGAAGATCGCACTCGGCGCGTGCGGCTGCTGCATCAGCAAGGCCGCGGCCGATGCGCCCGCCTCGTAGTCGAGACTGTTCAGGTTCATGCGCCAACGCTCGTCCGGCGTGATGTCCGCTTCGATCAACGCGTCCAGATAGCCCTGCTGACGCTGCCGCGCGTACAGATAGTCGACATCCGAATTGATCAGCCCGATGCGCCGATGGCCGCGCGCGAGCAGATGCCGTACCGCGTCGCCCGCCGCCTGATAGTTGTCGATGCCGACGTACGGCACGCCCATCGCCGGATCGAACTCGCAGCACGCGACCCAACGCAGTGCGCTGGACGCCTCGCCGAGCGCCTGCTGGATTGTGGCGGGATCGAGGCAGATCGCGCCATCCGCGCGGCGGCGGCGCAGCAGATCGAAGTAGCTGCGCTCGCGTCCCGGATCGGCGCCTGTGTCGCATAGCAGCATGAAATAGCCGTGTTGGCGCGCGACGCTGTCGATGCCGCGCACGATCTCCGCGTAAAAGGGGTTGCCGAAGTCGGGCACCATCGTTAGCAGCAGGCGGCTTTCGGCCGTGCGCAGGTTGCGCGCGAGTTCGTTAACGCGATAGCCGCTGGCGTCGACCGCCGCCAATACCTTGTCGCGCGTGGCGGGCCGCACGTTCTCGTGGCCGTTCAGCACGCGCGACACCGTCGCCACCGAGACCCCCGCCTGCTCCGCCACCTGGGCAATCGAAAGGCCCTCGGCCGGACGCGGCGGCTGAGCCTCAGGCTGCGGGCGCGTCTTCAACGACGTTGAAGGGGCCGCTTTGGACACCGGCTTGGACAAGTGAATTCGCTTTGAAAATGTAATCGATTACATTTTTGAGCGATGGAAGCGGGAATCGCAAGGACGGATCGCTAGGGATTAACACGGGGGCAAGCAGGCACGGCGAGAGCCGGTCCTGGGTGCGGCCCAGCGGCGCACTGCCCGCGACGGCGTGGGTTCGCGCCGCCATTTGGTACAATCCCACAGTTACCCTGCCGTGACTGCATACCAAGTTGTGACCCCGGAGTCGCACTCCCGAGGCCGCCGGTCAGTGGCAAAGAATCGCAAACTCGCCAAACCACACTGCCGAATCCACCATGAACATCGAGCAAGCGCGTTTCAACATGATCGAACAGCAGATCCGCCCCTGGGAAGTGCTCGACCAGGACGTGCTGAATCTGCTCTCGATCGTCAAGCGTGAAAACTTCGTCCCCACCGTCTACCGCGATCTGGCCTTCGTCGATTTCGAAGTGCCGCTGCCGGCTGGCCAGCACATGCTGGCGCCGCGCGTCGAAGCGCGCGTGCTGCAGGAACTGTCGGTGAAGAAACACGAAAGCGTGCTCGAAATCGGCGCCGGCTCGGGTTACATGGCCGCCCTGCTCGCGCACCGCGCGCAGCACGTGCTGACGGTCGACATCGAACCGGAACTGGCAGAACTGGCGAAGAACAACCTGATCGCCAACGGCGTACTGAACGCCGAAGTCGCCACCGGCGACGCCTCGCGCGGTTGGGCCAGCGCTGCACCGTACGACGTGATCTGCGTATCGGGCGGCCTGCCGGTGCTGCCGCAGGAAATCCTCGAACATCTGAAGATCGGCGGCCGTCTGGCGGCTTTTGTCGGCACCGCGCCGGTCATGAAGGCGCAGATCATCACGCGCATCGACGAGAAGCAGTACCGCATCGCCGACGTGTTCGAAACTTATGTCGAGCCGCTGATTAACGCCGTGCAGCCGCCGCGCTTCAAGTTTTAATTCACACGTTTATCTGTACGGCCGGCACGCTGCCGGCCGCTGAACTGGATGTCCTGCTGATGCAAAATCTGACCGCTCCCGCGCTCGCCGAATGGCTCGCCGATCAATCGCGTCCCGCACCCGTGCTGCTCGACGTGCGCGAACCGTGGGAAATCCAGACGGCGTCGATTGCCGGTGCCGTGTCGATTCCGATGCGTGAGATTCCCGCGCGCAGCGAAGAGCTCGACGACGACGCGCAAATCGTCTGCGTGTGCCATCACGGCGCGCGCAGCGCCCAGGTCGCGATGTTCCTCGAATCGCGCGGCCACACCAACGTCTTCAATCTGCAAGGCGGGATCGACGCGTGGTCGCGTCAGGTCGATCCGTCCGTTCCCACCTATTGATCGCACGGTCACGATGATCCGCCAGCGGGTGCCGGCCCTCGCGGCCGCTCTGGCGCTTCATTGCGCGGTTCTCGCGTTTCTTCCGATCACCGCGCAGGCCGTCGGCCTGTCCCAGCTCTACGACGAAGCGCTCTCGAACGATGCGCAGTTGCAAAGCGCGCGTGCGGCGCTTGCCGCCAATAGCGAAGAGTTGCCGCTTGCCCGCGCCAAACTGCTGCCGCAAGTCTCCGCGTCGCTCACCGCGAACCGCCAGAGCACCGATTTCGGCGGCGGCTTTCCTTCCTCCTACGGCAACAGCAACGGCTACGTGATTTCGCTCACGCAGCCGCTGATTCACGTTGATAGCTGGTACGGCTATGCGCAAGGCAAGCTCGCGGTGGATTCGGCACAGGCGTCGTTTGCCCAGGCTCGGCAAGATCTGATCGTGCGGCTTGGCCAAGCTTACTTCGACGAGCTCTCCTCACAGGACAGCCTCGCGATTGTGCGCTCGCAGAAAGCGTCGATCGCGCAGCAACTCGAATCGGCCAAGCATTCATTCGAAGTCGGCAACACGACGATCACCGATACCAACGAAGCCCAAGCTAAATACGATCAGGCGATCTCGCAGGAAATTGCGGCGCAGAACGATCTTGCGGTGAAGCTGGCGGCGTTGCAGCAGATTGTTGGGCATCCGGTCGAGCATGCGGATGGACTGGCTGCCGGCGCGCCGCTGCCGCCGCCCGTGCCCGCCGACATTAATCTGTGGGTCGATGCGGCCACTGACGCGAACTACCAAGTCGTGTTGAAGCAGACCGCGCTGGATAGCGCACAACGCGAGACTTCGAAGGCTAAGGCTGGCCATCTGCCAACCGTCGACCTGGTCGCGAGCCGCTCGCGCAGCAGTCTCGGCGCGGCCGGTGCGGGTAACTTCGGCGGCAATTTTGGCGGCGGCTTCGGCAGCGGTGCGAATACGCCTGCGCCCGGCACACCGGCGCTCGCTGCGGAACTGGGCAACCTGGGGTCCACGTACACGAACAGCACGATCGGCGTGCAAGTCACGATTCTGATCTTTGCGGGCGGCGCGACGCAAAGCCGCGTACGTCAGACGCGCGCGCTCGAAGACCAGGCCGCCGCCGATCTCGATACGGCTCGGCGCAATGCGGCGCTGTCGGCGCGGCAAGCGTTTCTCGGCGTGGTGAGCGGGCTTGCGCAAGTGCGCGCGTTGCAGACTGCAGAGCGATCGGCGAACACCTCGCTTGAGTCGAATCTGCTCGGTTATCAGGTCGGCGTGCGTATCAATATCGACGTGCTCAATGCGCAGGACCAGCTGTTTTCGGCGCGTCGCGATCTGGCGAAGGCGCGTTATGACACGCTGATCAATAGTCTGAAGCTGAAGGCTTCCACCGCGAATCTCACTGATCAAGACGTGCTGCAGTTGAGTGCGCTGCTGTCGCCGGTCGATGATGGTTCGTTGACCGCGCTTCCGCAGGTACCAACGGTGCCGCATCCGGGTGTCGCGGCTAAAGGCGCTGCTGGGAAGCTTGGGCGGCGGGTCATGCCGAATGCGGCGGTGCCGCAGTAAGGCGATTCGCTTCGTCTTTTTCGTTTCCTGATTAACCCTCTGCCCGCAGAGTTTCATTCGTTGCGCGCTTGGGCTGTCTGTTGCTTGTTGCTGTTTGCTTGTTGTCCCTGCCTACTGCTGGTCTCTGTTCGCCGACGAATGTGACTCTTCGCACATCCTCAAGGCGATGACCGTTTTCGACCTCCCTGACACCGCCCTTTCAATGCGATCCTTCCGGTCCGCGCCGCAGAATTTTCGTACGATTTCCTGAGCTTTGCCCGGGCACCATGCTCCGACCATTTTTGGAGGAGCAAGGTGATGAAAGTTTTGAAGATCGCGATGCTGGCGGCAACGCTGCTGCCGCTTGCGTCGTATGCGGCTTTGGGCGGTGCGCCGAGCACAAGTTCATTCTCTCCGACGATGCTGCGCGCTACGCCGCAGTCTGCCGCCGGCGCAAGCACCGGCGCGGCCAACACAACCGCAACGGCGCCCTACTCCGTGCGCGAGTCGCGCGACGCCGACGGCGTCACGATCCGCGAATACGTGTTGCCCAGCCATGTTGTGTTCGCGGTGACTTGGGAAGGGCCGATACGACCGGATATGAAGGCGCTGCTCGGCAGCTATTTCCCCAACTACGTGACCGCGGGTGAAAGCCGCGTGCGCGGGCCAGGCCCCATGATCGAAGGCAACGACGACTTTCGAGTCGAGTCCGCCGGCCGCGTGGGCCACTTCTACGGCGTCGCCTATCTCCCTCGCCTGCAACCCGCCAGCGTCCGCCCGGGCAATCTGAAATAAGACGGCCACCGAGTTACTGAAAAACATGAAAACCATTCACAAAACGTTCTGGGCGGCCATGACGGCTACCAGCGTTCTGCTTGCGGCTTGCGGCGGTGGAAGCAGCGGGAGCAGCGGTGACGGCAGCTCCATCGGCTGGAACCGTTCGTCGCGTTCTGACGATTGGGTGTCTTGATTAGGAGGCGGCGCCGCGAGACGCCTGCCTCCTAACACGGTGCAGAATCGGCCGAATCGCATCGGTGTTTCCTACTCACCGTTGAGACTTTTCAGAGCCTCTCATTAATCGCCCGCAGGCAACATGCTCCGACCTGTTTTCTGGAGCAATGTGATGAAACTTGTAAAGATCGTCTTGGCCGTGTCGGCGCTTTTGCCGCTCACGTCATATGCGGCGTTGGGTGGTGCACCAGGTGCGGGCTCGGCCCCGAAATCCTTGCTCCAGTCGGCAGCGCCGAATTCCTCTTCTGCGTCCATTGCGGCTTATACCGTACGTGAATCATATGACACCGACGGCGTCAGGATTCGCGAATACGTGCTGCCTACCAATGTCGTGTTTGCCGTCACGTGGCAAGGGCCGATACGCCCCGACATGGTCGCGCTCCTTGGCAGCTACTTCCCGAACGCAGTCTCGGCCGGCGCAGGACGCGCGCGCGGCACCGGTCCGTTGATCGAACGCAACGGCGATTTTCAGATCGAGTCCGCAGGCCGGGCGGGAAACTTCTTCGGCAAGGCCGTTCTGCCGCGCCTCGTCCCCGCCAATGTCCGTGCTGACGATCTGCAGTGACACGGCGCATCGATTTCACGGAACACAAGAAACATGACGACCCTCAATAAGAAACTTTGCTTCGCACTGCTAACGGCCAGTTTGGCTTTTTCAGCCTGCGGTGGTGGCGGTGGCGACGACGGCAACTCGAACGCGGCCAAGGACAACGAAAAGCCGGCGACGCCGACTCCTAGTCCTACGCCCTCGCCGACGCCTGCGCCGAGTCCTACGCCGAGTCCTACGCCGAGCCCGGTGCCGACTCCGGCTCCCGCTCCGACTCCGACTCCGACTCCGACCACCGACGTCAACACCGTCCCGATCCTCGTCGATCGCACGATTCCTGGATCTTCGGTTAACATGCCGTACGTGACCGTCACCATATGCATCCCCGGCGTGCAAAGTGCAAACCAATGCGCAACCATCGATCACATGCTGCTCGACACCGGCTCGGCTGGCGTGCGCGTGATGGCCAGTGCGCTGGGCTCGGCGCTCGCCGGCCGATTACCGGCACAAACAGGTGCCACTAACGACCCGACCGGTGGCGCACCTATCGCCCAATGCGCGACGTTCGGGTCCGGCTACACATGGGGTTCGATCAAACGTGCCGACATAACGATCGGCAGCAAAACGGCAGGCAATCTGCCGATCCAGGTGATCAGCGACGCTGCCTATCCCACCACACCGTCGGATTGCGCTTCGCGCGGCATCTCGAACATCGGTAGTACGGTATCCGAGCTCGGCGCCAACGGCGTAGTCGGCATCAGCCCTTCGCTAACCGACTATCCGCTCGCAGCACAATCCGCTTTGTCGGCTACGTACTACTATTGTCCGTCCACGGGATCATGCACTGGCGCGCGCGTGCCGCTCGACTCACAAGTCATGAATCCAGTCGCCAACTTCACATCGGACAACAACGGCACGATCATCCGTCTGCCCGCATTGCCAGCAGGCGGCCAGGCAACCGCCGCGGGTGAACTGGTGTTCGGCATCGGCACCCGGAAAAACAACGCGCTGCCGTCGACAGCAAACGTTCTAAAGGTGGACAACAGCGGCGCCTTCAGCACGGTGTATCAGGGGCGCACGCTCACCAGCTATGTTGACAGCGGGACCAATGTGCTCTGGTTCCCGGATACGACGATGCCGACGAACTTCAGGGACTTCTACGTGCCACCGACTACGCTCAACCTGTCCGCCACGTGGTATTCCGTCGACTATTCAGCCGTCAGGAAAACCGGTACGGTTCTTACGGTGCCGTTCTCGATCGCCAATTCGTCAAACCTGCTGGCGAGCCAGTACGCCGCCTATGACAACCTTGGCGTATTCTGGTCCGAATGGACCTTCCTCTGGGGTTTGCCGTTCTTCTACGGCCGAGACGTGTACACCGCGCTCAGCACCGCCAAAGTCGGCACGCAAACCGGGCCGTTTATCGCGTTCTGACGCGCCCCTAGCGTACGCGAGTGACACAAAAAGGCCGGCACCTGCAATGCCGGCCTTTTGTCTTTCTAACGGAAGAACGTGCCCTGCCCAAGCGCTAATCCGTCTCCTTCAAAACCTCAGCCACCGTCCTGAAGATCTCCTCAATCTGCGCCTCTTCAATAATCAATGGCGGCGAGAACGCCAGAATATCCCCGGTATAACGCGTCAACACACCCTTCTCGAAGCACCGCACAAAAACATCATAAGCACGCGCACCAGGCGCTCCGGCACGCGACGCCAACTCCACCCCACCCACCAGCCCGAGATTGCGCACATCGATCACATGCCTTTCACCGCGCAGCTTATGAATCGCATTCTCGAAAATCGGCGCCATCCGAGCAGCCCGTTCGAACAGTTGCTCACGCTCATACAGATCAATCGTCGCGCAAGCCGCAGCCGCCGCAATCGGGTGTCCTGAATAGGTATACCCATGAAACAGTTCAATCCCAGCCGGCGCCCCATTCACGATCGAGTCGTGAATCTTCCCACTAGCCGCAACCGCCCCCATCGGCGCGGCCGCATTGTTAGTGCCCTTGGCCATCGTCAGCAGATCCGGCGTCACGCCGAAGTACTGTGCAGCGAACGGCGCACCCAGACGCCCCCAGCCGGTAATCACTTCATCGAAGATCAGCAGAATGCCGTGCTTGTCGCAAATCTCACGCAACCGCTGCAAATACCCTTGCGGCGGAATCAGCACACCTGTCGATCCCGCAACCGGTTCAACAATCACCGCAGCAATCGTCGACGCATCGTGCAGCGTAACAAGCCGCTCCAGCTCATCAGCAAGATGCGCACCCCATGCCGGCTGCCCTTTCGAAAACGCCGCCTCCTTGATATTCAGCGTATGCGGCAAATGATCGACCGCCGGCAGCAGCCCGCCTGAAAACGCCTTGCGGTTCGGCGCAATGCCGCCCACCGAAATCCCGCCGAAGCCCACGCCGTGATACCCACGCTCGCGTCCGATAAACCGCGTGCGCTGCCCTTCGCCACGCGAACGGTGGTAAGCCAACGCGATCTTCAACGCGGTATCCACGGCCTCCGAACCCGAGTTCACAAAGAAGATGTGCTTCAGATCCCCAGGCGTATGCCGCGCGATTTTCGTCGCGGCTTCGAAAGCCTTCGGGTGGCCCATCTGAAACGTCGGAGCAAAATCCATTTCCGCCGCTTGCGCCTGCACGGCGGCCACGATCTCGTCGCGGCAGTGCCCCGCGTTGACGCACCACAGCCCGGCGGTGCCGTCGAGAATGCGCCGGCCATCGTGTGACGTGTAGTACATCCCCTTCGCGCTCGCCAGCAGCCGCGGTGCGCTCTTGAACTGGCGGTTCGCGGTAAAGGGCATCCAGAACGCGGACATATCGGGTGTATTGACGCTGGCGCGCTCATTCATGTCGTGTCTCCTCGCGTGGGTGGTCTTCCAGTGTAGGCAGAGCGCGGCGCATGCACAAAGGGGCGGCGGTCATGCACCGCCGACGCCCGCTGGCCGATGGACACGCTTCGTTGCGGCGCGACACGCACCTGAACGAGGCGCGAGCCCCACTCCTGCACCAAATTTGCGCCGCATTACGCATAACTGACGTGGCGCATCACCGCGTCGCAGCACGCAATCCGCGGACTTCAAGTCGAAATTACTGCATGGCATGTGCCTTGCAGTACACAAGCGGCAAGTCATGCGGGATAAGCCCTGCTGGCTGAAATCGACGCCCACAAACAGTCACCATCAATGGCAAGGGGAAATACATGAAACGTCGCAGTCTGTTGAAGTTCGGCTCCATGTCGGGCGCATTGGCGCTTGCAGGTCAGGTTCCGTTTGCTCAGGCGCAGTCGGGCAGCGGTCCGATTAAAGTAGGCGTTCTACATTCCTTGTCCGGCACGATGGCGATCTCGGAGACATCGCTCAAAGACACCGCGCTGATGACCATCGCGGACATCAACAAGAACGGCGGCGTCATGGGCCGCCAACTGCAGCCGGTGGTCGTGGACCCGGCGTCGAACTGGCCGCTGTTCGCTGAAAAAGCACGCCAGCTGATCACCCAGGAAAAGTGCGCCGTCGTGTTCGGCTGCTGGACGTCGGTGTCGCGCAAGTCGGTGCTGCCGGTGTTCGAAGAACTGAACGGCCTGCTGTTCTACCCGGTGCAGTACGAAGGCGAAGAAATGTCGCGCAACGTGTTCTACACGGGCGCCGCGCCGAATCAGCAAGCGATTCCGGCCACCGAATACCTGATGAGCACGGAAGGCGGCGGCGCCAAGCGCTTCTTCCTGCTCGGCACCGACTATGTGTACCCCCGCACGACCAACAAGATCCTGCGCGCGTTCCTCAAGTCGAAAGGCGTGCAGGAAGCCGATATCCAGGAGGTCTACACGCCCTTCGGCCACAGCGACTATCAGACCATCGTCGCGAACATCAAGACCTTCTCGCAGGGCGGCAAGACAGCGGTGATCTCGACCGTCAACGGCGACTCCAATGTGCCGTTCTACAAGGAACTGGGCAACCAGGGGCTGAAGGCGTCCGACGTGCCGGTCGTCGCGTTCTCGGTCGGCGAAGAAGAATTGCGCGGCATCGATACGAAGCCGCTGGTCGGCAATCTCGCGGCTTGGAACTACTTCATGTCGCTGCGCAACCCGGCCAACGAGAAGTTCAAGAAGCAATGGGCACAGTGGGTCAAGGACAACAACCTGCCGGGCGGCACCAAGCGCGTGACCAATGACCCGATGGAGGCGACCTTCGTCGGCATCCATATGTGGAAGCAGGCCGTCGAGAAAGCGAAGAGCACGGATGTGGACAAGGTGCGCGTGGCGATGGTCGGCCAGACGTTTGCGGCACCGTCGGGCTTCACGCTCGAAATGGACGGCAATCACCATCTGCACAAGCCGGTGATGATCGGCGAAGTACGTGCCGACGGTCAGTTCAACGTGGTTTGGCGCACCAAGACCGCAATTCGCGCGCAGCCGTGGAGCCCGTTCATCGCCGGCAATTCGAGCAAGCCGGATGTGGTCAGTTCGATTCCCGCATTCCTGAAGCGCTCGCGGGTTGCCTGAGCCTGAACCTGGGCAGAGCCGGGGCTGAACCGCTGCTCTGCCCGACAGGACGCCGCAAGACGCAAGACAACGGCGTGGCACCGGCGCATCACCGCGATGCCGCGCCGCCTCGCCGGTTTTTCCTCAAAGGCCATCATGGCGTTTTCATTTCTGAAATTCGCACGACGCAGCATCGGCGGCCTCGCGCTCTCGCTTATCGTTAGCGCGCCGCTTACCGCCTTTGCGCTGAGCCCGGCCGATGTCGCGCCGCTCGCCGGCGACGACTTCGATGCGAAATCCGCGGCAATCGACAAACTGATTGCCAACCACGACAAAGAATCGCTCGCGGTCCTCAAAGCGCTCTCCGAGGACAGCGCGCTCGCCACCGACTCCGGCGCGGTGCTGCTGCAAGACGGCGACACGGCACGCGATGCCGTCACCGGTAAAACCGTCGCCGCGGGCGACGCGCAACCGGTCACCCTGAACAATCTGCTGCGCTCGAAAGTGGCGGGCGCACTCTCGGGCCTGCAACTCGATTCGCCCGACGCCGCCACGCGCGACGCCGCCATCACCGCGCTACTGCAAAACCCCGATCCGTCGATCAAACCGCTCGTCGATGCGGCGCGCACGAAGGAAACCGACCCGGCGCTAAAGAAGCGCCTCGACACGCTGTGGGCGATGACCGCGCTGCACGACGCCGACCCGGCCAAGCGTCTCGAAGCCGTGCAACTGGTCGCCGCGCGGCACGATCTCGACATGAACGAACTGCTGCGTCCGCTCGTCGCGAAGAAGCCGGACGGCACCTTCAACGAAGCGGACGACCGCGTGCGCGCCGCCGCGCAAAGCGGCATCGACGAACTCGATTCGATCCAGCGCCGCAGCCAGATCGCCGGGACGTTGTTCGCGGGCTTGTCGCTCGGCAGCGTGCTGCTGCTCGCCGCACTCGGTCTCGCGATCACGTACGGACTTATCGGCGTCATCAACATGGCGCACGGCGAATTCCTGATGATCGGCGCGTACGCAACGTACGTCGTGCAGAACTTGTTCCAACGCTTTGCCCCAGGCGCGTTCGACTGGTATCCGCTGCTTGCCGTGCCGGCGTCATTCGCCGCAGCCGGACTGGTCGGCATCGTGCTCGAACGGCTAGTGCTGAAGCATTTGTACGGCCGTCCGCTCGAAACCTTGCTGACCACCTTCGGCGTCAGCCTGATCCTGATTCAGGCGACGCGCATGGTGTTCGGGGCGCAGAACGTCCAGGTGATCAATCCCGCCTGGATGAGCGGCGGCGTGACCGTACTGCCCAATCTGATCCTGCCGTACAACCGGTTGGTGATTCTGGCGTTTTCGCTGATCGTCGTCGGGATTGCGTGGGCAGTCTTGACTAAAACCCGCTTGGGTCTGTTCGTGCGCGCCGTCACGCAAAACCGCCGAATGGCAGCATGCGTCGGCGTGAAGACCGCGCGCGTCGATTCGTATGCGTTCGCGTTCGGCGCAGGCATTGCCGGCCTGGGTGGCTGTGCGCTGTCGCAGATCGGCAATGTGGGTCCGGACCTTGGCCAGAGCTACATCATCGATTCGTTCATGGCCGTGGTGCTCGGCGGCGTCGGCCAGCTCGCCGGCACGGTGATCGGCGGCTTCGGGCTCGGGCTCGTCAGCAAGGCGATCGAACCGTTCTGGGGCGCGGTGCTCGCCAAGATCGCCGTGCTCGTGCTGATCGTATTGTTCATCCAGAAGCGTCCGCAGGGTATGTTCGCCCTCAAGGGCCGTAGCGCGGAGGCATGAGATGACATCGGCTACCTCCTCATCAGCTCACGTCGGCGCAGCGGGCGGTGGCGGTGGCGCCGCTGTCGGACGCGAAGCGCAGTCCGGCTTCGCGCTCGGCTTGCCGCCACGTCCCGCGTTGCTGTCGCGCCGCGCGTGGCTCGCGCTGATCGCACTGATCATCGTGTTCGGTCTCGGCGTGCCATTCGCTACCCTGGTGGTCCCGGAGACGAGCGCGTTCCATCTGTCCGCGTATGCGATGACGATCACCGGCAAGTTCATGTGCTACGCAATCGCCGCGCTGGCACTCGATCTCGTGTGGGGTTATTGCGGCATTCTGAGCCTGGGACACGCGTTGTTCTTTGCGTTGGGCGGTTACGCGATCGGCATGTACCTCATGCGCTCGATCGGCCACGAAGGCAAATACGGCAGCGACCTGCCCGACTTCATGGTGTTTCTCGACTGGCACCAACTGCCGTGGTACTGGCAAGGCACTCAGCATCTCGGCTATGCGCTGCTGCTGGTGGTGCTGGTGCCCGCCGTTGTCGCGTGGGTGTTCGGCTTCTTCACGTTCCGTTCGCGGGTGAAGGGCGTGTACCTGTCGATCATCACGCAGGCGATGACGTTTGCCGCCATGCTGCTGTTCTACCGCAACGAAACGGGCTTCGGCGGTAACAACGGCTTTACCGACTTCAAGCGTATCGGCGGCTTTCCGATTACGCATCCGGGTACGCGCACTGCCCTCCTGCTGATCACGTTCGCGGTGTTGATCCTGGCATTCATCGGCGCTCGGGCAATCGTCACGTCGAAGCTCGGCCGCGTGGTCACTGCGGTACGTGACGGCGAAACGCGCTTGATGTTCCTCGGCTACAGCCCGCTCGCGTACAAGCTGTTCGTGTGGACCGTCTCCGCGGCTTTGTGCGGGGTTGCTGGCGCGCTGTATGTGCCGCAGGTCGGCATTATCAACCCGGGCGAGATGTCGCCGGGCAATTCGATCGAGATGGCGATCTGGGTTGCGGTGGGCGGACGCGGCACGTTGATCGGACCGATCATCGGCGCGTTCGCGGTGAATGGCGCAAAGAGCTTTTTTACCGCGAACTTCCCTGAATACTGGCTGTTCTTTCTTGGCCTGATTTTCGTGCTGGTCCCGCTGTTGTTGCCGAACGGCATCATGGGGTTGATCGAAATGATCACGCGCAAGAGGAACCGCACATGAACGAAAAACCGATGGTTCCCGATCTTGCATTACCTGAAGAGCCTGCTGAACGGTCGTTGAGCGGCGTCGCGAGCATGGGGCACGCGGTGGTGCCGGGCGAGATCGATATTTCGCACGGGACGATTCTGTACCTTGAAGATGTGACGGTGAGTTTCGATGGGTTTCGCGCGTTGAATGCGTTGAGTTTGTCGATCGATGCGGGTGAGTTGCGGTGCATCATCGGGCCGAATGGGGCCGGCAAGACGACGATGATGGATGTCATCACCGGGAAGACCGAGCCGGATTCCGGCAAGGTTTTTCTTGGGCAGTCGATTGATTTGACGCGGATGAATGAGCCTTCTATTGCCCGTGCCGGCATTGGGCGGAAGTTTCAGAAGCCTACGGTTTTTGAGCAGCATCCTGTGTGGGAGAACCTTGAGTTGGCTATGAAGGCTGACAAGGGATGGTGGACTTCTTTGCGCGCGCGACTCGATCGTGAGGCGCAAGCGCGGATTGAAGAGACTCTGGCTTTGATCGGGTTGGAGAGCGAAGCGCGGCGCCTTGCCGGTGAGTTGTCGCATGGGCAGAAGCAGCGGCTCGAGATCGGGATGTTACTGATGCAGCAACCGGCGCTGCTTTTGCTTGATGAGCCTGCGGCTGGCATGACCGATGATGAGACGATGCAGTTGGCTGAACTACTTAATCATTTGCGTGGGACTTGTTCGATGATGGTTGTTGAACATGATATGGAGTTTGTTGCGGCGTTGTCGGGCGATAAGGGGAAGGTGACGGTGATGGCCGAAGGGCGGGTTCTTGCGCATGGCACTTTGGATGAGGTTAAACGGGATGAGACGGTGATCGAGTCTTATCTTGGGCGGTGAGGATCGCTTTGTTTTTTTGCCTGCGCGGCGCTTTTTTCTGTGCGCTTACGGCGTTGGCCTTTCCTTGAATTGATATTGGTTTATTAGCGTTCGCCCCTGTGCGGGGCAGGCACTTACTTTCTTTGCCGCCGCAAAGAAAGATAAGCAAAGAAAGCGGCTTCACACCGCTAATTCTTAAGCGGGGCCCTCGCACAGTTGCGGTAGTGGTGCATCTGGAATCCGTGCCCTTGCACATTCACCGTGAGTGACAAAGGGCTCATCAGCTCCCACTCCGCACTACGTGCGTCGCGGATGGGTATGCATGGGAAACCAGGGTCTTCGGTTGAAGGCCGTGGGGCCGTCGGCGTCGCCTCGGCGCGACGGCTGATTGCTCGATGGAGAGTTTCATCAGCGGATGCGGTGACACCGAGCCATGTGAATAGGAGTGGGCATCGAGTGAGGCAATCAACAGATGGAACATGTGAACTGGTGTGATGCCGGTCAAGCGATCGACAGCCCGCACGCACAAACAGGAATGGATGCCGAATGACCCAATGGCTTTATGAAGTACTCTTCGGCGCGCGCAGCGCCGCCGGAAGTATGACTGCCTTGTCACTAGCGCCGAATGTGCGAGAACACCGATTCCAGATGCACCACTATCCCCTCCAAGCCAGGGGACCCGCTTAAGAATTAGCGGTTTGAGCCGCTTTCTTTGCTTACTTTCTTTGCGGCGGCAAAGAAAGTAAGTGCCTGCCCCGCACAGGGGCGACGCTAATAATCCAATATCAAATCAAGGAAAGGCCAACGCCACAGGCATACAGACGAGCAAGCACAAAGCAGGCAACCAGCCAAGTACCACAGCAAAAGGCAAAAAATCCCAGCTTCAAAGGAACATCAAAATGCTAGAAGTTGAAAACCTGAACCAGTACTACGGCGGCAGCCATATCCTCCGGGACGTGAAACTCACGGTGCCTGACGGCAAGCTCACCGTGCTGCTGGGCCGCAACGGCGTAGGCAAAACCACTTTGCTCAGATGCCTGATGGGCGTGGTTCAAACCAAGAGCGGTTCGATCGCCTGGCGCGGCGCACCGATCACCAAACTTCCGACCTACTCGCGCGTGGAGAAAGGCCTAGCCTACGTCCCGCAAGGCCGCGACATTTTCCCTCGGCTGACTGTCGAAGAAAACCTCTTGGTCGGCGCGGCCAGCAAAAAAGCCCCGAAGAAAATCCCGGACCGCATCTACGAACTGTTCCCAGTCCTGAAGGATATGCGCGCCCGCCGCGGCGGCGACCTCTCTGGCGGTCAGCAACAGCAGCTCGCGATTGGTCGTGCGCTGATGAGCGATCCGCAATTGCTGATCCTCGATGAACCCACTGAAGGTATCCAGCCCTCGATCATTCAGGACATTGGCCGAACGCTGCGTCAGTTGGTCGAGGAAATGGGCATGACGGTGCTGCTCGTCGAACAGTATTACGACTTCGCCAAAGAAATCGCCGATCGGTACTGGGTCATGAGCCGCGGTGAAATCGTCGCGGGCGGCGAAGGCGCCAACATGGATACGGATGGCGTACGTGCACTGATCGCCGTCTGACGGGTACAAGCAGCACAGCGTGCTATCCTCGCCGCATCCGGTGGCAACGCGGCTAGTCGTTGCCGAACGCGCGTCGGCACGCGCCGCATCAATGCGTCTGTTGCCGCGTCCTTCAATGCGCCGCCCCGCCCGTCCATTCGCACTTCCATTCGTATGTCGCTTCACGAAAACCACGCCGCACTCGCCACCGCGCAAAATACCGCACACTCGCAATGGCGCGCGCGCCTCGAACTCGGCTTCGTCAAAGACGGCGAACGGACGACGCTGAAGCATCGGTTGCATGATGGCCCGTTGCGCGTGCAACGGCCGCTCTATCCGGAAGGCCATGCAATCTGCCACGCAGTGATCGTGCATCCGCCGGGTGGGATCGCGGGCGGCGATCAACTCGATATCGACGTGGACGTCGGCGACAGCGCCCATGCCGTCATCACCACACCCGGCGCGACGAAGTGGTACAAATCCAATGGCCGTGCGGCACGGCAGAATATTGCGGTGCGCGTCGGTCCTCAGGCGAAGCTCGACTGGCTGCCGCAGAACAATATCGTTTTCGATCACGCCAACGCGATGCTGGACTTTTCGCTGACGCTCGGCGAAGGAGCCACCGCAATTGGGTGGGATGCGACTCAGCTTGGGCGGCAGGCGGCTGGTGAGCGGTGGTCAAAGGGGCAGTTGCGAGCCGTATCGCGGATCGTTGGGGCGAATGGCGAGGCGCTGTGGCTCGAACGCGCGAGTCTTGCTGCGGAGGATCCGTTGCGGGATGCGGCGCAAGGGCTTGCCGGGTTTCCCGCTTATGGAACGCTGTGGGCTGTGGGGGCGGCCTGCGATGATGGCCTCGCAGAAGCGCTCACTGCCCAGCTACCGTTTGATGATTCGGTGCGGGCGGCGGCTTCCTGTGTCACTGAAGGGGTTTTACTCGTGCGGGCGGTTTCGCGGTCTATGGAGACGCTGCAGCGTGCTTTGACCGAGTGCTGGCTTCAGTTGCGCCCGGTCGTGCATGGCGTCGATGCTGTGCCACTCCGAATCTGGTCGACCTGATTAGCTCGGCGTCAGCGCCTGGTGCGCTGCGGGCCTTTCACCTTCGTAAGACGTCACGGGCACCAATCCGGCGCATCCGACTGCTCCAAGTCGGTGCGCCATCGTGCCTTTCGCCCCGCCAAGCCATGCTGCACCGCCATGGCACACACCTTGCGTCAAAATTTCCCACGATGCTGCCGCGTCCTGACGGCAGCCGACCGCTTCTCGCTACCACCGCTCACATAACATGACCCGATCGACCCTTCGCCCTGCGCGTCGCGCCTGGCTCGCCGCACTGCTGCTCTCGCCTCTCCTCGCCATCAATGCGCCCGCTGCCCACGCGGATACGCTCGACAACATCGCCAAAGCCGGTGTGCTCAAAGTCGCGGTTCCCGAAGACTATCCGCCGTTCGGCTCGGTTGGCGCGGATATGAAGCCGCAAGGCTATGACATCGATACCGCCGCGATGCTCGCGAAGTCGATGAACGTGAAGCTCGAACTCGTGCCGGTCAATAGCGCGAACCGCATTCCGTATCTGCAAACGGGTAAGGTCGATCTGGTGATCTCGTCGCTCGGCAAAACGCCTGAGCGCGACAAGGTCATCGATTTCTCGACGGCCTATGCGCCGTATTATCAAGGCGTGTTCGGTCCCGCCGACATCAAGGTCACCGGCCCCGCCGATCTCACTGGCAAGACGGTCGGCGCTACGCGCGGCGCGCTCGAAGAAATCGGCCTCACGCAAATGGCGCCGAACGCGACTATCAAACGCTTCGAAGATAACAACGCGACCATCGCCGCGTTCCTCTCGGGTCAGGTGCAGTTGATCGCTGCCGGCAACATCGTCGCCGCCGCAATCAATGCGAAGAATCCGCCGCGTCGTCCGGAACCTAAGTTCGTTATAAAGGATTCGCCATGTTTCGTCGGCATGAACAAGAATGAAAGCCGGCTGCTGGTGAAGGTCAACGCCGCCATCGCCCAAGCGAAGGCGGACGGCACGCTCAACACGATGTCGAAGAAGTGGTTCGGCGCGCCCTTGCCGACCAATCTGTAAGCGGGTCGTTAATTCAGCTCGATATCTTTGTAAGCTGATCTGGCAGTAAGCTTGTCGCGGTTCGTTTCGCGTCGCATTTCGAGCGGCCGCAATGGCGCACAATAAAGCGCGACCCCGATCGCATCCGACGCCTGTCCTGGCTGGGACGGGCGTAACCCAACCTGACATCCGATGAAGCTGACACCTCGCGAGAAGGACAAGCTGCTGATCTTCACCGCCGCGCTGCTCGCCGAACGGCGCCGCGCTCGCGGCCTCAAACTGAATTACCCGGAAGCGATCGCCTTAATCAGCGCCGCGCTGATGGAAGCGGCTCGTGACGGCAAGACCGTCGCCGAGGTCATGCACTACGGCACCACGCTGCTGACGCGCGCCGATGTGATGGAAGGCGTGCCGGAAATGATCCCCGACATCCAGGTCGAAGCCACGTTCCCCGACGGCACCAAGCTTGTCACCGTTCATCACCCGATCCCGTAATCACGCAAGGCAGCCCCATGATTCCCGGCGAACTCCTCATCGACGACGGCGAACACGAACTCAACGCGGGCCGCGCCACCATCGCGGTGGTCGTGTCGAATACCGGCGACCGTCCGGTGCAAATCGGCTCGCACTATCACTTCTATGAAGTGAACGAGGCGCTCTCCTTCGATCGTGAAGCGGCGCGCGGCTTCCGGCTCAACATCGCAGCAGGCACCGCCGTGCGCTTCGAGCCCGGCCAGGAACGCACCGTCGAGCTGGTCGAACTGGCGGGCGACCGTGTCGTCTACGGCTTCAACGGCAAGGTGATGGGCAAGCTCTGATGCGCCACCCGCGCACGCTTGCTCTGACCACCCTGCTCATTTCCGGACCCACACTATGACTTTACGCATTGGCCGCCGCGCATACGCGGAAATGTTCGGCCCCACGACCGGCGACCGCGTGCGCCTCGCCGACACCGAGCTGCTGATCGAAGTCGAACGCGACTTCACGACCTACGGCGAAGAAGTGAAATTCGGCGGCGGCAAAGTGATTCGCGACGGCATGGGCCAGTCGCAACGCGTGCATGCCGACGTGGTCGATACCGTCGTGACGAACGCGTTGATTCTCGATCACTGGGGCATCGTCAAGGCCGACATCGGCATCAAGAATGGCCGCATCGCGGCAATCGGCAAAGCGGGCAATCCCGACATCCAGCCGAACGTGACGATCGCGATCGGCGCGTCCACTGAAGTGATCGCCGGCGAAGGCCTGATCGTGACGGCGGGTGGCATCGATACGCACATTCACTTCATCAGCCCGCAGCAGATTGAAGAAGCACTCGCGAGCGGCGTGACGACAATGCTCGGCGGCGGCACGGGTCCGGCAACGGGCACGAACGCGACGACTTGCACACCGGGTCCGTGGCATCTCGAACGTATGCTGCAAGCGGCCGATGGTTATCCGATGAATCTCGGCTTTCTCGGCAAGGGCAATGTGAGCCAGCCGCAACCGGCGCTTGAACAGATCGCCGCGGGTGCGATCGGTTTGAAGCTGCACGAAGACTGGGGCACGACGCCTGCCGCGATCGACAACTGTCTTTCCGTCGCCGACGACACCGACACGCAGGTCGCGATCCACACAGATACGCTGAACGAGGCGGGTTTTGTGGAAGCGACCGTGGCCGCGTTCAAGGGCCGCACGATCCATACGTATCACACGGAAGGCGCGGGCGGCGGCCACGCTCCGGACATCATCAAGGTGTGCGGCGAAGCGAATGTGCTGCCCTCCTCCACCAATCCGACGCGCCCGTACACCATCAACACGCTCGAAGAGCATCTCGACATGCTGATGGTGTGCCACCATCTTGACCCGTCGATTGCGGAAGATATCGCGTTTGCCGAGTCGCGCATTCGTCGCGAAACCATCGCTGCCGAAGACATCTTGCACGACCTCGGCGCGTTGTCGATGCTGTCGTCCGATTCGCAGGCAATGGGCCGCGTGGGTGAAGTCATCATCCGCACGTGGCAGACCGCGCACAAGATGAAAGTGCAACGCGGCGCGCTGCCTGAAGACAACGCGCGGCACGACAATTTCCGCGCGAAGCGTTATGTCGCCAAGTACACGATCAACCCGGCCATCACACACGGTATCTCGCATGAAGTCGGCTCGATCGAGCCGGGCAAGTGGGCCGATCTGGTGTTCTGGGAGCCGGCATTTTTCGGCATCAAGCCCTCGCTGATTCTGAAGGGTGGCATGATCGCGATGGCACAGATGGGCGATCCGAACGCGTCGATTCCGACGCCGCAACCGGTCCACTATCGCGAGATGTTCGCGACGCGTGGCGGTGCGCTGGGACGCACTTCCCTGACCTTCGTTTCGCAGATGGCAGCCGATGCGGGCGTCGGTGAGCGCTACGGCCTGAACAAGCGTATCGTTGCCGTAAAGAACTGCCGGAAAATCACGAAGGCCGACATGATTCACAACGCGTGGCGCCCGGCGATCAGCGTCGATCCGGAGACGTATCAGGTCATCGCCGACGGTCAGTTGCTGACTTGCGAACCAGCAACCGTGCTGCCGATGGCGCAACGCTACTTTCTGTTCTAAGCCATGCGTACTATCGACAAACTGATTGCGCCGCATCTGAAGCTGGCACCTGTGCTGGTGAAGCGCGCGCCGACCTTGACGCTCGCTTTCGATGACCGCCGCAAGAGCCGTCTCGCGGCAACACTCGATAACGGCGAGGAAGTCGCGCTGCTGCTGCCGCGCGGCACAGTGCTGCGCGACGGCGATGTTCTGGTCGCTGATGATGGCGGTCTGGTGCGCGTGGTCGCCGCGCCCGAAGCGGTGCTGGTTGTCCACGCGAAAGATGCGTTGACGTTGACGCGCGCCGCGTATCACCTCGGCAATCGTCACACGCCGGTCGAAGTCGGTGCGGATTATCTGAAGCTTGAATACGATCCAGTACTGGCCGATATGCTGAAGCGCATCGGCGCAAGCGTGGATCAGGTGTCGATGCCGTTCCAGCCGGAATCCGGCGCGTACGGCGGCGGTCACAAGCATGGTCACGATGAGACCTTTGCTGAAGACTATGCGTTAGCTCAGCAGGTTTTCGGCGAACATCATGGGCACGAGCATTCGCACGATCATGAACATGCACACGGTCACTCGCATGATCATGATCATGAGCATGGGCATGACCACGCGCAGGGTCACTCGCATGACCACGGCCACGGCCACGACCATTCGCACGATCACAAAGACAACGATCACGTACACGACGAATCGTGCGGCCACGGGCATCATCACCACCATGCGCATCGCTGAACTCACGGCGCTGCTGCATCTTGCGTCACCGGCACTGCCGATCGGCGCGTTCAGCTATTCGCAGGGTCTCGAAGCCGCGATCGAAGCGCAACTCATCACCGACGCCGATTCTGCCCGCGATTGGATCGCGAGCGGTTTATCCGATGTGCTCGCACGTGGCGAGCTGCCGTTTCTCGCGCATCAGATGGAGCGCTGGCGTGTGCACGACGCAGACGGCTTAAAGGAAGCGAACAGCGAATTCCTGGCAGGCCGGGAGTCCGCTGAATTAAGACGCGAGACGGAGCAGATGGGGTGGTCGCTGCGACAACTGTGCGTCTCGCTGGAATGGGGCGACGCCGAACGGCGCACGACGCTGGCTTCGCTCAAGCCCTTGGCCCAACCCACGGCTTTCGCCTTCGCCGCGTACGCCCACGATGCAGCGCCTGACGCTGCGCTCGCCGCCTACGCATTCAGCTGGGTGGAAAACCAGGCGGCCGCCGCATTGAAGGCCGTGCCGCTCGGCCAACTCGCCGGCCAGCGCATCATCGTCGCGTTACGCGAGCCGATCAATGCCGCCGTCACGCGAGCCTTGGCCACCTCACCCGACAACATCAACACCTTCGCGCCGCAATTGGGCATTCTGTCGGCGCGTCACGAGTCGCAGTATTCGCGGCTCTTTCGCTCATAAAACCGTCCATCATGAACGCACCTCATCACCCCGCTCACCCGCCTGTCCGCACGAAGAAACTGCCTCCGCTGCGCGTGGGCGTCGGAGGCCCGGTCGGCTCGGGCAAGACCACGTTGCTCGAAATGCTCTGCAAGGCGATGCGCGAACAGTACGACCTCGTCGCAATCACCAACGACATCTATACGAAGGAAGATCAGCGTCTGTTGACGGTGGCAGGCGCATTGCCCGCTGAACGGATCATGGGCGTCGAAACGGGCGGCTGCCCGCACACGGCGATTCGTGAAGACGCGTCGATCAATCTCGAAGCCGTCGACCGCATGCTGACGCGCTTTCCGGATGCGGACATCGTGTTCATTGAATCAGGCGGCGATAATCTCGCGGCAACATTCAGCCCGGAACTGTCGGACCTGACGATCTACGTGATCGACGTAGCTGGCGGAGAAAAGATTCCGCGCAAAGGCGGCCCGGGCATTACGAAGTCGGATCTGCTGGTAATCAACAAGACCGATCTCGCACCGATGGTCGGCGCAAATCTGGAGGTAATGGCTTCCGACGCGAAGAAGATGCGTGGCGAGCGCCCCTTCGTGATGTGCAATCTGAAGGCGCTCGACGGACTGGATGTGGTGGTGAAATTTATCGAGAAGAAGGGGTTGTTGAAGGTCTAAGGCCTTACTCGCCCGGATGGCATTCAAGCAGGAATGCCATCATTTCGGATCCGTCTTTCGATAGATAGAAGCGCACCATCTTCTCGTTGAAGTCGCCCGCGCGCTGCGCTGGCACGCTGATCGCATCGATACCGTTCGACATCAGCACGCCATTCATCATGAAGCGTGACGTGCGCTTATTGCCATCGAAGAAGAACTGCTGCAACGCGCCGAACAGGAAGAAAGCGCAACCTCTCTCGAAGGCGTTGGAAACCTGATCGGTCAGTGCGCGTGTGCCCGCGGCAAAAACCCGGTTGAGCTCAGGAGCACCGGACAAGGTCGGCAGCGGGGTATGTCGCCCCGCCTCCCCCAACGCTACGTCAGGCGTGTATCGCGTTTCCTCTCCTTCTCCGCGGAACACGCCCCACTCGAGCGCCTCATTACGCGCAACAAGGCGATGCAAGTCGCAAAACGTCGTTTTATCGAGCGCAAACCGACCGTTCTGCACGATCGCAAGCAGATGTTTCGAACTCTCCGCCAGGTTCAGGACCTGCTCCTGATCAGAAATCTTCCGTCCACCAACCGTTACGCCGTCGAGCAGCGTCTTTACCTCAGGAAACGTGAACGGATTACCCTCAAGCACGCTCGCGTCCCAAACAAATTCGGGCAGCATCCGATGAAAACGGAAGCACACTCGCTTGATGGAATGGGTCGGCAAGTCCTGCGGAATCGCAGCGCGATCCCATTGAAAACCGAGGTCAGTAAAGAGCGTCATGGCAGCAGCGGAAAAAGCGGTTCGAATCAGAAGGCGGTCAATGCGCACGCCCGATGTTCGCAGAATATATGATTTATTGACGCACAAGCCGATAAGACAAGCGTCGCATTTCGCGCCGCTCGAATGACTACTCCGGCAACAACGCCATCAACACATCCACCGTCCGCGCCGTCGCGCCACGATGGCGCGCGGCAAACGCCGATGCCGCACCGCCCATCGCCAGCCGCGCTGCCTTATCGCCGAACAGTTCGCGCAGCGCCCGCGCCAGATCAGCCGGATCTTGCACCTGCACCGCCGCACCGGCCGCGACCGCATCCGCCGTAGCTTGCGTGAAGTTGAACACATGCGGCCCGATCAGCACCGGCACACCGACCGCACATGCCTCAATCAGATTCTGCCCGCCCAGCGGCAGCAAACTCCCGCCGATAAACGCCAGATCCGAGGCGGCATAGTAAGCGCCCAACTCGCCCATCGAATCGCCGAGCAACACATTCACCGACGGTGGCAAAGCAGGCACACCGCCGCCCGCGCCTGAGGCCGCCGACGCTACCGCTGCGCTCGGCGCCCACGTCGAACGTCGCTCAAGCCGCAAACCGGCGTTCTCAACCAACGCCGCCACTTCGTTAAACCGTTGCGGATGCCGCGGCACCAGGATCAGCAATGCGTCGTCGATACCAAGCGCCGCGAACGCCTGCAGCACCAGTTCCTCTTCACCTTCGCGCGTACTTGCCGCGACCCACACAGGCCGCGTGCCGATCGCCGCACGCCATGCATGGCCACGCGCCGCCAGTTCCGGCGGCGTGCTCATATCGAACTTCAGATTGCCGAGCACCGCGACGTTACGCGCACCGAGTGCGGTGAGCCGCTCCGCATCCGATGGACTCTGCGCCAGCACGCGCGCAAATCCGCCGAACACGTCCTTGCCCGCATGGCCGAACTTGGCCGCGCGCTTAAACGAGCGTGCCGACATCCGCGCATTAGTCAGCACGAGCGGCACATCCGCGCGACGGCATTCGTCGATCATCGTCGGCCACACTTCGGTTTCCATCACCAGACCGAGCGACGGCCGCCATGCCCGCAAAAACCGCCGCACCACGTGCGGCATGTCGTACGGCAGATAGCTGCGCAACACACGGTCGCCGAAAATCTGCGCACCGGTGGCGCGGCCACTCGGCGTCATATGCGTCAAAAGAATGCGTGCGTCGGGACGCGCCTTCATCAGCGCGTCGATCAGCGGTTGCGCGGCACGCGTCTCGCCCACCGACACCGCATGCACCCAGATCAGCGGCGCATTGTCTTCCTGCAACCGGCCGCGCGAGTAACCGAAACGCTCGGCGATATGCTCGCGATAGCCACGCTCCTTGCGCGAACGGATCAGCAAACGCAGCACGGCAAGCGGCGCGATGATCCACCAGAGCGCGTTATAAATCGCCCTCAGCATCTGGACCCCGTACGCCCGAGCGCGAATCCGAATGCAAACGCGAGTTTCGCAGCGCGATCGATAAAGACAGCGGCGCTCAAACCAGCGCCCTGCCCTTCAGGCGCTCGAGAATGCCGAGCGGCGCGCATTCCGGCTGCGCCATCGCCTTGACCGGCAGGAAGAAGGTCTGCTCCAGCATGAACTGGCCGGACATGACCGCATGCGAAGTCTGGTCGGAGAAACACACCCACACGCTACCCGGCGGAAACGGCATGGTCTCCTGCGGGCTCGACTTCTGATAGTCGAGATCGGCCTTCATGCTGTCGTGCAGATTCAGCATCAGATGGTCGTATTCGCTGCGCGGCGATTTGGTGACGTGCAACAGGTTCAGCAACCACGCCGAGCCCGGCATCTGCGGTTTGATGCGCGGCAGGAAACGTTTGGCCATGTCCTCGAACGGTTCGCCGACGCGCCACACGCGCGGTGCACCATGCGGATTGACGTTGGTGAACACGCGCAAAATGCGCTCGCCGTAATTCGGCCGCGACGGAAAGGCGTCGACGTGCAAGCGGCTATCGTCCTTACGCCAGGACGTCTCGCGCCCTTCCACCTGATGCAGCCGCAGGCTCGTCGGCGCGACGCGCAACTTGCTGTTGTATTCGGGGAACAGCCCATCGACGAGCGTGCGCGCATTGGCCTGATAGCGCGCGATCAAGGCGCGCACCGCCGATTGCGTGACCGCATCGCCGGCCACGCCGTGCAAGGCGCCGCCGTTCGGCTCGAGACTGATGTTCTTGCGGCTCGGATCGGCCAGTGCGGGATCGAGCAACGCCTGTTCGCCGCCTTCAATCGCAAAGCGCAGGTTCGGGAAATACAGTACTTTGCCGCGTTCGACGCCGGCCAGCAGCATCTCGCGCGGCACGGACAGGTTGCGTCCGTGCCAGTCAGCGTTCGCTACTTCGATGATCTGGGTTTCGTTCATGGTCGCCCTTGAAAACGGATGGAGCGTGAGGCGAAGCACACCGCATTACAGCGTTACACCATTAGAGCAGGCCGAAACCGGCCAGCGCGGACTTGACTTCTTGCAGCGTGGGCGGCTTGCCGGCCGTGCCGAGATTGACGACGTTCGGCGACCAGTAGCCGCCGGTACGCCACGCGGTGGAGAAATTGTACAACTCGACTGTCGGCCGCTTCAGCGCCGCCGCAATGTGAACTAGACCTGTGTCAACGCCGACTGTCGCGGCGGCGCCGTCGATCAGGCCGACTACCGCCGGCAACGACAGCTTGGGCGGCACGATAGCCGCGGCGCCGAACTCCTTCGCCAGTCGTTCGCTGGTGACGCGCTCTTCCTCGCTGCCCCACGGCAGCACGATCGACGCGCCGCGGCGCACCAAAGACTGACCGAGTTCGATCCACGCGGCGTCGGGCCACTGCTTGTCGGCGCGCGAGGTGGCGTGCACGAACACCACGTAAGGCACCGGCAGGTTCAGATTCGCCTCCGACAAAGCCAGCGCCGCACGCCCGGTGTCGATGCCGAAGTCGATATCGTCGGTGGGTTGCGGCTGCGGGTCGTTCAGCGCCGCGGCCACCAGTTGGCGCGTACGCTCGACCACATGGGTGCGCGACTCGATCGGCACCCGCTTGTCGTAGAAGAAGCGCACCGGCCATTCGAAGCCCGCGCCGTCAGTACGGTTCGCAAGGCCGACCAGCGGTCCGCGCGCCATGCTTGCGACCCACGCGGTCTTGATGAGCCCCTGGCAGTCGATCACGAGGTCGTAGTTCTCGGCGGCGAGCGCGCGGCGAAACGCGCCGATCTCGCGCCAGTTGTCGACCGACAGGATGCGCTTGCGCCAGCGCCGTAGCGACACGGGAATCGCCCGCCGCACGCCGCTGACGAGTTCCACGAGCCCGACGAAGCTTTCTTCGACGAGCCAGTCGATCTGGGCCTCGGGATGGCGGCGTCGGATGTCGGCGATCACCGGCATGTTGTGAACGACGTCGCCCAATGACGACACCCTCACGATCAGTATCTTTTGCACGCTCAAGTGTGGGAAAACCGGCTATCCGGCCCGAAGACGCGGTGAAAGGAGCGCAATTCTATCGCGACACGGGTAAATGGCATGAAAAAACGCGGCGCGGTAAGTGAAACCCGCGCCGCGTTCGACGGTGACCGCGGTTCACGAAGAACCACGGTGCCGCTGGAACATTTAGAACGGCAGCTTCGCGTCAGGCTTTTCCGCCATGATCACGCGGCGGAAGTCTTCCTGGATGCGCTTGAGCGCCTCGTCGCTATCGGCTTCGAAACGCATCACCACCACCGGCGTGGTGTTCGACGAGCGCGCGAGGCCGAAGCCGTCCGGGTACTCGACACGCAGGCCGTCGATCTTCACGACGTCGTCCGCGCCGGTGAACTTGGCGTTTTGCTGCAGACGCGCGATCAGTTCGAAGTTTTCGCCTTCTTCGAGCTTCAATTGCAGTTCCGGCGTGGAATTCGAGTTCGGCAGCGAGTTCAGCAGCTTGCTCGGATCCGCCACACGCGTGAGGATTTCGAGCAGCCGCGCGCCCGTGTACAGGCCGTCGTCAAACCCGTACCAGCGGTCCTTGAAGAACACGTGGCCGCTCATTTCGCCTGCCAGCGGCGCGCCGGTTTCGCGCAGCTTCGCCTTAACCAGCGAGTGGCCGGTCTTCCACATCAGCGGTTCACCGCCCTTGTCCTTGACCCACTTGGCCAGATTGCGCGTGCACTTCACGTCGTAAATGATCTGCGCGCCCTTGTTGCGCGACAGCACTTCTTCGGCGAACAGCATCAGCTGGCGGTCCGGATAGATGATCTGGCCGTCTTTGGTGACAACGCCGAGGCGGTCGCCGTCGCCGTCGAATGCGAAACCGATTTCAGCGTCCGTTTCCTTCAGCGCACGGATCACGTCCTGCAGATTCTCGGGGTGAGCCGGGTCCGGGTGATGGTTCGGGAAGTTGCCGTCGATCTCGGTGAACAGTTCGACCAGTTCGCAGCCGAGCTTCTTGAAGAGCTTCGGCGCGAGGCCGCCTGCCACACCGTTGCCGGTGTCGACCACAATCTTGATCGGGCGTGCGAGCTTGACGTCGCTCGTGATGCGATCCAGATACGCATCGGCAATGTCGTACTCGGTGTACGTGCCGCTGCCATCGGAGAAGTTTTCGTCGACGATGCGCTGATGCAGCGCGAGGATCTGCTCGCCGTAAATGGCCGCGCCGCGCAGGACCATCTTGAAGCCGTTGTAGTCAGGCGGATTGTGGCTGCCCGTCACGACGATGCACGAATCGACGCGGCGTTCACCGCCGTCGAGCTTCAACGGCACGCTGGCCGCGAAGTAGCCGACCGGGGTCGGCACCATGCCGACGTTGACCACGTCGACGCCGGCCGCACGCAGACCGTCCGACAGCGCCTCAACCAACTCGGGACCCGAGAGGCGTCCGTCACGCGCGACCACCACGGCGTCGCCGCCTTGCGCCCGCACTTCGCTGCCGAACGCGCGGCCGATCGAACGTGCTGCGTCGGCGTCGAGCGTCTTGCCGATTACGCCGCGAATGTCATACGCCTTGAAAATAGATTTGGAGATCATGTTGGCTCACTTGCGTGCAATGGAAAATTTTGACCGGCGCATTGCTGATTAATCGGTAAATTGGACGTTAACCGATCGGTACAACCTCACGATGCGCCCTTGCCGGAAGCGATCCGGTTCCAACTTATAATTGCGCCTTTCGGACATACCCTAATAGATTCCCATTCTAATGCTTAGACGCCCACCTTTTGTTAAGTTGCCGCGACAGTCGGCCTGCGGATGGGCGATCGCGCACCTTGGCGCCGCGCAAACTGCGTCGCTCGCGCAACCGGCGCAACCGCATTGGCGAGCGTCCACCGGATGTTGACGCTCAAACGCTTCGCCAATCCCGACGTCACGCGCGCCTTCACCAATATCGTCTGGCTCGGGCTGGAACGGCTCACGCAGATCGGCGTGGCAATCGTGATCAGCGGCATGCTGGCGCGCTACTTCGGGCCGGACACCTTCGGCAAATGGCAGTATGCGAACACGCTGCTGCTGGTGCTTTCGCCGATCACCTGGGTGTGCGGCGCGGAAATACTGGTTCCCACCATCGTCAGCCGGCCACCAACCCAGCTGGGCACGGTGCTCGGCAGCGCCTTCGCGTTGCGCTTCTCGGTTTCCGTCGCGGCGTTGCTGCTCACGTGGCTCGGCATCGCGTTGCACTTCTTCGATCCGCTCGTGGGCGCCATGCTTGCCGGCCTCGCGGTGACGATGCTGTTTCGCGAGCCGTTCGTCGGCGTGATCAACGCATGGCTGCAAAGCATGACGTACAGCAAGCCGCAGTTGCTTACCAGTATGAGCACCGCGGTGCTGAAGGCTGGTTTCGTCTATCTGCTGGTGCGCGCAATGGCCATGCCCGCGCGCTTCGGCTGGCTGTGGGCCGCCGAATCGGCGGTGATCGGCGCAGTTCTGCTGGTCTATTACATCGGCCGGCATGGCGGCAAGCTCGGCTGGCACCTCGACCGCTCGCTCTTCAAGCACTTCGCGACCGCGGGCACGGTGTTCTGGCTCGGCCTGATCTGTATGTATCTGTTCCTGAAACTGGACAGACTGATGCTCGAGCGGGCGATTTCCTTCGCCGACCTCGGGCGTTACTCCGCCGCGCAGCAGTTGAACGAAAACTGGATCACGCTCGCGCTGATGCTCGCGCAGACGATCGCGCCCGCCTTCGTCTACCGCGTGCAGGACGCCGTGCAATTGCGCCGCAATGTGTGGCGGCTCACCGCCATGACCGCCGCGCTAATGGTGAGTGGCGCGATCGTGCTGGATCTGCTGGCTGGCTTCATCATCCGCCGTGTGTTCGGACCGGACTTTGAAGGCGCCATCGAGATTTTCCGCTGGGCCGTGTGGCTTTCCGTGCCGGCCGGCATCGAAGCGATCGGCAATCTGATCGTGCTGAAATATCAGGCCAAATTCGTGTTGCTCTCGAAGTGGCTTCTGGCACTGGCTGTTGCGTTCATCGTCAATCTGCTGGCGATTCCACGGCTTGGCGCCTACGGTGCGCTGGTGGGCCTCGCGGCCGGTTATCTCGCCGCCGCGTCAGTTAATCTTTATTACATTCGTTTCAAATTGCGCCCATGACGAATTCATCCGCCGCCGCGCATATTTCCCTCGACGACGTCGCCGTCCTGATGCCTGCGTACAACGGCCAGGCCGACGTCGATCTCACGCTGGCCTCGTTCAGCGAAAGCGCGCTGGTCCACGTACTGATCGTCGACGACGGCAGCACGCCGCCGATCGCAGCACCAGCGATCCCGAACATGACGATTGAAGTGCTGCGTATGCCGCAGAACGGCGGCATCGAACGCGCGCTACAAACCGGCATCGACGCCCTTGCGCAGCGCGGCTTTCGCTACGCGGCACGCATCGACGCGGGCGACCGCAGCGTGCCGCAACGGCTCGCCAAACAACGCGCGTTCATGGAGTTGCATCCGCAAGTGGCCGGTCTCGGCATGTGGACGCAGGTCGTCACGCGTGAAGGCAAGCCGCTTTTCATGCTGACGCCGCCCGCCGAACCGAACGAGATTCGGCGTCTGCGCTTCTTCCGTTCATGCCTGGCGCACCCTTCGATGATGTTGCGCATCGACGCGGTCCGTGCGGTCGGCAACTATCGCGCGGCGTATCCTTCCGCCGAGGACCTCGATCTGTTCACGCGCCTGATGGAGCGCTACGACTGCGCGAATCTGCCGGAACTCGGACTCTATTACGAGCTGAACGAAGGCGGCATTAGCGCGACCAAGCGGCGCCGCCAGGTCAACTCGACGCTGCGGCTGCAACTACGCTACTTCAACGCAACCAATCCGTACGACTGGCTGGGCCTCGCGAAAAATCTGCTGCATCTGGTGACGCCCTACCGCGCATTGCAACGGGTCAAACGCACCTTGCTTGCACCGCGTGCGAGCCATTGATTCCGTTACCGGCCATTCACGCCGTCATTTCACCCTGTCATTTACCGTCGAGCCCGTTCCCGCATGAAGCCTGCCTTGAAGTCGACGCCCGCGCTACGCATTACACTCGTCTGTAACACCGCCTGGGCAATCTATACGTATCGGCAAGGGCTGATCCGCATGCTGGTCGGACGCGGCGTCGACGTGACGGTGCTCGCGCCGCGCGATCGCACGTTCGAACTGCTCACCGCGATGGGGTGCCGCTGCATCGAATTGCCGGTGGCGTCCAAAGGCACCAATCCGCGCGACGACCTGCGCACGCTTTTGTCGTTGTATCGTTTGTATAGAAGCATCCGCCCGCACGTTGTGTTCCATTACACGATCAAGCCGAACATTTACGGCTCGGTCGCCGCGAAACTGGCGGGCGTGCAGTCGGTGGCGGTGACCACCGGGCTCGGTTACGTGTTCATCCAGCAGAGCCGCGCTGCGCAAGTCGCCAAAAAACTGTACCGTTTCGCCTTCCGTTTCCCGCGCGAGATCTGGTTTCTGAATCGCGACGACCAGGCCGCGTTTGTCGAGCAGAATTTGTTGGTGCATCCTGAGCGTGCACGTCTCCTGCACGGCGAAGGCGTCGATCTCGAACAATTCGCCTTCACCCCGCTGCCGGAGCGGGCGGAGTTCAAATTCGTGCTGATCGGGCGGCTCTTGTGGGACAAGGGCGTCGGCGAATATGTCGAAGCCGCGCGGCGTTTACGTGAACGTTATCCCCAGGCGCGGTTCCAATTGCTCGGCCCGGTCGGTGTCGACAACCCGAGCGCGATCACACGTGAAGACGTGGCCGCCTGGGAGCGGGAAGGCATCATCGAGTATCTTGGCGAGGCGCACGACGTGCGGCCCTTCATTGCCGATGCGGACTGCGTCGTCCTGCCGTCGTATCGCGAAGGCGTGCCTCGCACGCTGATGGAAGCATCGGCGATGGGCCGGCCGATTGTGGCGACGGACGTGCCCGGCTGCCGCGAAGTGGTGGCCGACGGCGTCAATGGACTGCTGTGCAAAGTGCGCAATGCAGAGAGTCTCGCGGCGAAGCTGGCGCAGATGCTCGACATGAGCGGCGCCGAGCGCCGCGCAATGGCTGAACGCGGTCGACAGAAAGTCGCGCAAGAGTTCGACGAACGCGTTGTCGTCGAAACATATAAAGACCTGGTGCAAAAAATGACGGGCGTTCTACTTTAACGGAGCAACAGCATGACCACGAAGGGCACGATTCTGATAACGGGCGGTGCAGGATTTATCGGCTCGCACACATGCGTCGAACTGCTGAACGGCGGTTACGACGTTCTGGTAATCGACAATCTCGTGAACAGCAATCGCGAATCGCTGCGGCGCGTGGAGAAAATCACCGGCAAGGCCCTCACCTTCTACGAAGCCGACGCGCGCGATGAAGCAGCGCTCAACCGTATTTTCGACGCACATCCGATCACCGGCGCGATTCACTTTGCCGCGCTGAAAGCGGTGGGTGAATCGGTTGCCAAGCCAATCGAGTACTACAGCAATAACGTCGGCAGTTTGCTGACGCTGCTCGGTGTGATGCGCGATCGCAATGTGAAGCAGTTCGTGTTCAGTTCATCGGCAACGGTGTATGGCGTGCCGAAAAGTTCGCCGATCGATGAATCGTTTCCGCTGTCGGCCACCAATCCTTATGGGCAGTCGAAGCTGATTGCCGAGCAGGTATTGCGCGATCTGGAAGTGGCCGATGCTTCGTGGCGGATCGCGACGCTGCGCTATTTCAATCCGGTTGGCGCGCATGAGAGCGGGTTGATTGGGGAGGATCCGGCGGGCATTCCGAATAACCTGATGCCGTATGTGGCGCAGGTTGCGGTGGGTAAGCTGGAAAAGCTGCGGGTGTTTGGTGGCGACTATGAAACGCCAGATGGCACCGGTGTGCGGGACTATATTCACGTTGTGGATCTGGCGCGCGGGCATCTGGCGGCGCTGGATGCGCTGGTTAAGCGGGATGCCAGTTTCGTGGTGAATCTTGGGACGGGCCAGGGGTATAGCGTGATCGATGTCGTCAAGGCGTTCGAGAAGGCTTCCGGGCGGCCTGTGCCTTATGAGATCGTGGCGCGGCGGCCGGGTGATGTGGCGTCGTGTTTTGCGGATCCGGCCGCGGCTTTGGAGGTGATTGGCTGGCGCGCGGAGTTTGGGATCGAGCGGATGTGTGCGGATCACTGGCGGTGGCAGGCGGCGAATCCGCGGGGGTTTGCCTGAGTTGAATGCACTTCGACGGCGGAGTCAGAGAATCGCCAGACAGGGGTTCCGCCGCCGTCGATTGCGCGTCAATGACACGTTTGATGCCTGCGCTAACATACACATCTCCGAATACAAAAAATCTTAGACAGGGAGTGAGACTATGTACATTCAACCGGTGATTCTTTGCGGCGGAAGCGGTACACGACTTTGGCCAATGTCACGGGGAGGATACCCGAAGCAGTATCTCAGGTTGACCGGCGAAAACACGTTGGTTCAACAAACTGCATTGCGCCTGCGAGGTATCAAAAAAACGTAGCTGCTCCCATCGTCGTCACGAATAATGAACAGCGCTTTCTGGTCGCCGAACAGTTTCGACAGATAGATATTGCACCGGCATCGATCATCCTGGAGCCTGTCAGCCGTAACACCGCGCCTGCCATTGCAGTTGCCGCGCTGGCAGCGATGCGCGAATCCGCGGAATCCCTCCTGCTCGTTCTGCCATCGGATCATGTGATTGCAGGCGAAACGGCATTCGTCGCGGCGGTCGAAGCCGCGGCTCAGATCGCCAAAGGCGGTTATCTGGTCACCTTTGGTATTGCACCAACCGAGCCACACACTGGCTATGGCTACATCCGTGCAGGTGCGCAGCTTGACGCAGACACCCATGCGTTTCGCAGTGGACGCATTCGTCGAAAAACCGGACGAGGCCACAGCGCAGCAATTCCTTCATGAAGGAGGCTACTTCTGGAACAGCGGCATGTTCATGCTGCAGGCCTCTACCTTCATGGAAGAACTGCGCCTTTACGCGCCAGAAATCGCTGCACAGGCAGAACTTGCGCTCGACGGGGCACAGCTCGACAACGATTTCACGCGTCTCGACGCTAAAGCCTTCGCCGCCTGCCCGAACGTTTCGATCGACCACGCCGTGATGGAGAAAACGAAACGCGCTGCGGTCATTGCCACAACGAACCTCGGTTGGAACGATATCGGCTCGTGGACTGCGCTTGCCGACATCGCAGACCACGATGCCCAGGGTAACTCGCTTCTCGGCGACGTCCTCACCGAAGCGATGACCAACTCATATGTGCGCGCCGAGCATCGCCTGGTGGCCGCCATCGGCCTCGACAATGTCGTCATCGTCGAGACCGCCGACGCCGTACTGGTCGCCCATCGGGACCAGGTACAGGACGTCAGGAAAATCGTTGCCCGGTTAAATGCGGCGGGGCGCCACGAGTCGGTCACGCATCGTCGTGTGGCACGCCCCTGGGGCTCATACGAAGGCATCGACAGCGGCGACCGCTTCCAGGTCAAACGCATCGTCGTCCGCCCGGGCGCGCAGCTGAGCCTGCAGATGCATCATCACCGTGCCGAGCACTGGGTCGTCGTAAAGGGCACCGCACTCGTGACGAACGGTGACAATGAGATCATCCTGACAGAGAACCAATCGACCTATATTCCACTTGGAATCACGCACCGCCTGAAAAACCCGGGCAAGATCCCGCTCGAGCTTATCGAAGTGCAATCCGGCGCTTATCTTGGCGAAGACGACATTGTGCGATTCGAAGATACATACGGGCGGGCGGAAAAGGCATAACGCCCATCAGAATCTGACAGCTCAATAAGGCGTTGTCACATCAAGGTGTTCGCGTCGCAATAGTGCGATGGACGGAGCTTTCCTTCCAGCTTGACCAGTTTCCGTGACAACGCCGCTCGCCGTCGTCGAACTCGTCCACGATCTACGCGAGCGTATCACCTGAGATACCTATATGAACCCGAAGCCTGAAGAAATACAGCCTATGGCGTTTGACGCCATAGGCTGGGTATGGCATGATGCGCCATATGAAAAAGAAAGCGACTTTACTGTTTGCGGACCGGTCGGCATACCCGGACGGGGGGATTCTCGAAATGCGAATCTGGCGCCTGCCGGACGCGGACGACGAGAGACCACACGGCCTGAAGTACAGTCTGTTTTATGGTCGGGATGGCGAGCGAATCGTCGGTTACGACAATGAGCGGGGAAAGGGAGACCACCGGCATTATCGGGACCGCGAAGAGGCCTACGCCTTCACCACAGTCGAACAGATGGTTGCTGACTTTATAGATGATGTGGAACGCGAAAGGAGCGGGAAATGAACAAACTGAATGTGCATGTAGGCACCCTGCGCGATATGGGCGACCGCTTCATCAATGCCTGGAATCGCGCGGAGGCAGGTGATGACGTTAAGGAGCGGCACGTAACGTTCTTCACGTGGGAAGAGCTGACCGCGGCGCTCACGCCCAAGCGTCTGGAACTGCTGCGCCATCTGCACCGGGAAGGCGCGGAAAGCATCAGTGCCCTCGCCAGGACACTGGAGCGCGACTATAAGCGCGTCCATGAAGACGTCACGGATTTGGAAGCGGCTGGACTGATCGTGCGTGAAGGCAATCGGCTGAGCGCACCGTGGGACACGCTGGCGACAGACGTAGCGTTATGACAGGTAGCGCGGCAGCGTGTCCTGCCCGGGATATCCCGGGGATGGGAAGCCGGCCTCAAAATGGTCGGCTTCTTTTTTGTCAACCAGCAAACCGGCGGTGAAGCAGCACGGATCGTGCAGCCCTGCTGGACATAACAACGAGAAAAAGAAATGCCAGGCGCTACGCACAGAAAAAAATGGCCGATCTGTTTCTCCTGTCGCCGTTCGGAAATCGGGAGTCGAAAACTCGAGGCCCCGCCCAGTCTGTCACGCAGTGGCGGCCACAGCCGGGCGGTATGGACCCGTGCGAGCATCCACACGATGCCGCCCGCGATCTCATTCACAAGCAGGCAGTTTTCGTGCGGAATCAGTTCACAATGGGGCGCAACTCGACAACGACTTCACCCGTCTCGACGCTCAAACCTTCGCCTCCTGCCCGAACGTTTCGATCGATCACGCTGTGATGGAGAAAACGAAACGCGCTGCGGTCATTGCCACAGCGAACCTCGGTTGGAACGATATCGGTTCGTGGATTGCGCTTGCCGACATCGCAGAACACGACGCCCAAGGTAACTCGCTTCTCGGCGACGTCCTCACCGAAGCGATGACCAACTCATATGTGCGCGCCGAGCATCGCCTGGTGGCCGCCATCGGCCTCGACAATGTCGTCATCGTCGAGACCGCCGACGCCGTACTGGTCGCCCATCGGGACCAGGTACAGGACGTCAGGAAAATCGTTGCCCGGTTAAATGCGGCGGGGCGCCACGAGTCGGTCACGCATCGTCGTGTGGCACGCCCCTGGGGCTCATACGAAGGCATCGACAGCGGCGACCGCTTCCAGGTCAAACGCATCGTCGTCCGCCCGGGCGCGCAGCTGAGCCTGCAGATGCATCATCACCGTGCCGAGCACTGGGTCGTCGTGAAGGGCACCGCACCCGTGACGAACGGTGACAATGAAATCATCCTGACAGAGAACCGTGGGTCTGGCGATGCAGATCGCGACGAGCAGGTAGCACGACTTACCGCGCACCGCCCCGGTCTGCACCCCCGGCGGCATGACGGCCATGCCGGGCAGACCAGGTGAGCCGCGCAGTCAGCGCTGACGTCAGGGCGACGTACGTTGAGGATCCGTATGAACCTGTACGCCCTATCCGGGCAGACCTGCAAACCCTGCGCCCACCATCCGCGCTCGCAGACGGCCAAC
>NZ_WOEZ01000229.1 GCF_013177735.1 Paraburkholderia elongata
CGCGCTGCGCGAGAACGGGGTCGGGGCAGAGCAGATCGAGGTCATCGCCGATGAGCAGGTGGCGAATCAGTCGGCGCTCGAGATGGCCGGGCCTGGCGACCTGCTCCTCCTGTTGAGCGAAGACTACGCGCGTGCCTGGGAGCAGATTGTGCACTTCAGGCCGAATGCGCAAATAGGGCACGCCATCGAGAGAAGGCCGGTCCCGGTCAAGGTCCACTTGGACGACCTGGGCGGGTTCCATGGAGATCATCCGTGACGAGCGTGGCGTGCGGCTGGCGCGAGAGATCGAAGACTGAATGAGTTTTCGCCGTGGTTACGACGACATGCCAGGCGGTCTCAAGCTGACCTGGTGACAGGGCTCCAGGGCGGGTGAAGCATAAGGCCCATCCTTCGTGGAGTTCAATACCTTGGAGAGTGAAAATGGACGAGAAACAGAAATTTCTTCTCTACAACGATAACGACACCGCGCTTGATGCCTTCTCGAAGCGGAGGATGGCCGTCGAAGTCGCCCTGGACTTCATACGTACTGAAGCAATGAGCGGGTCTTCGCGCAATTCCGTGGATTACAATATGAGACACCTCTCGGACTACGCCGATTTTATTCAGGAAGCCTTGAGAGGCAGTGAGCGAGAAGCCTTTAGAGGCAAGGATCGAGAAGCGTCGAGAGGCAGGGATCGAGAAGCGTCGAGAGGCAGGGATCGAGAAGCGTCGAGAGGCACGGAGCACTAGCGGGCCTGGTGCGCTTGTGCATGGCAGGCGCAGCGCACGCTCTTGAGGAACTCGTCGCGGTCGCAAGCGGCGCCTCCGAGAAGACCTGGAGAGAATGGGTCGGGCGTATGCCCGGCCCACGCCAGTCTGCAAGTGCGCCCGGGCAAAGGGAATCGGGAAGACCGGGAATAACTGTTATTTTGACCCACACTGGCTTACGTTGCTCGGACTCGGCCCGCTTCAGCCTCAGAGCATCTGACGCATGGAGGTCACAGACCTCTCATTTGCATTAATTCCGCCTTCACACTCAGGACGATTCCGCTCGACTGTGTAACGGCAAAACAGCAATTTTTGATTCACGCCTGTGCATCTGTCGGTAGACCCGCGGACGACTCACGCCGTGCCGGGCGGCCAGGGCGCTGATCGGTTCAGCGGCCGCCAAAGCTCGAATGGCCATCACCTTGCGTTCGTTGGTGGCCAGTTTAGGGGGGCAGCGCAAACGGATAGATTCATTGCGACGTAGCGTTGAAAATGGGGCCATATTATCTCGTACTATTCTTCGCTCCTCGCCGATGTAACCCAGTTGAACCTCGCCCGGTGTCGAACGGAATAAGCGCTTCCACACAAACGCATCCAAGCCGCCGACTCCAGCCGCGGCGGCTTGTAGCGACAGACCAGATATTTGATGGTGCAGGTTGCTTTATCTGTAGATGTCTCTATTTTTAATAGACCGTCTGCCGGACGGGTCGACGGCTCCGAGTTGATTGAAGAACGCCCATGTGTCCTCCTGGCAACTGCGCTCTTCGTCACTCCTGCGTAACGCATGCGACACCGGTAGGAGATCATCCGATGGAAGTCAAGTCGATCGTCGCGTATGAAGGCCCCAACATTCACGCCCATTTCCCGGTCATCCGATATACCGTTGATATGGGCGTGCTGGAGGAATGGCCGACCGGGCGGCTCGGCCAGCGATTCATAGACGGTTTGGTCGGCTATCTGCCGGGCCTCGCGCAGCATGGCTGCTCGTATCAGTCCCCCGGCGGACGTGTGCGGCGCATGACGGAAGGCGATGGCACGTGGCTCGGCCATGTCATGGAGCATGCAGCCATTGAACTGCAGAAGATGGCGGGTTCGGACGTCAGCTTCGGCAAGACGCGAGTTGCGGGTCCGCATGGCCACTACGATGTCATCTACGAATACCATGAAGAAGCCGTCGGCCGGCAGGCCGGAGATCTGGCATTAGCGCTGATCGAGCATCTCTTGCCTGCCGAGTTGAAACCGCAGACGGATATCGAGACGCAGTTCGACTTCGAACAGGAGCTCGACGATTTTCTCCGTGATGCGCGCAGTCGCGAGGTGGGGCCGAGCACGGCAGCATTGATGAAAGCCGTGGCGGACAGGGCGATTCCGTGTACGCGGATGAACGCGGACAGCCTGATACGACTTGGCTATGGGCGCTTTCAGAAGCGGATCAAAGCCACGCTCACCAGCGAGACGCGTCAGCTCGCAGTCGACATAGCCTCTGACAAGGAAGAGACGAACCGGACGCTGCGGGACGCCGGCTTGCCGGTGACCATGGATAGCAATTTGAGGCATCTTTCGAATACGCCGATCTGATTCAACAAGCATTGGCGCGCAAAGAGCCGTAACGGTTCAGACGCACCCTGGGTACCGGCGCTGTGCTTCGCCCATCGAACCGACAGGAGGACTGATGATCACCGCGATAAGACCGCTCTTTTCAAAAAACATCAGCTCGATCGATAGCAATGAGGAGGACGCGATCTTTGTTGTGGACCCTGATCTCGGCGGGCTGGGCAGGATCGATGTCCGCACGGGCCTCTTTCAATGCCTGCTCAATTTCAAGCATTTCAATGAGTTCGAGAGAGCGGCGGCACTATGCATGCGGCCCGACGGCACGATCCACTATTGCCGTTCCAATCTAATCCACACAGTCAGCATAGAAAACGGCTCGGTACATGCCGCAACGGGACCGATCACGATCGATGCTGCGCAAAGCATCGTTGGGTTGTGCTGGAAGGACGGCCGATATTACGTCGCCGACGTGACGGGCAGCCTGCTCGTTGTCGAGAACAGCGAGTTGATACGGACGGTTCGCATTGGAAACGGCATCAACGACATGACGCTGCACGGCGATCGGCTCCTGATACTTCGCGGCGTCAGCCGTGCCGTCCATATCGTTGATCTTGATGGAACACATGTCGCATCGGTTACGGTACCGCATGACGGCGCGGTGGGCATAGCCGCTGTCAAGACGTCCGATGCGAAAGAGCCGTGCGTCTATGTGTATTACAACCAGTGCAATTGGGACGTGTTTGACGACGCGGGCTCGGAGCTGACGTCAAACGGGAGCGCCAATATCACGCTCAGAAACGACGCCCGCGATGGATTCATCGAGCGGCTCGACTATCAGATCGTGGATCTCGGTCGGGGAAACAATTTTTGCCTGTCGGGAGGCTATGAAATCGAGTTCACCTATGCCGAAATGCTCAAGCCTATTGGCGATATCCTCGACGAACTGGAAGGCATCAAGCTGTGTATCAGACTGTCGATACCCGTCGACACGCCGAGGCAAAAAGTCAAATCGCTCGAGACGATCGGCGATATTCCCGCGGCCATCACAGAGGACGAGGAAGGTAACGCGATTGTCGAGTTTGACCTGACCGGGATAAGGCTGGACAAGGAGTGTCGTATTTTTGGTTACCACGCGATCATCGAGGCTTACGGTATCCGGTACAAGTTGAACGGCGCGAGTACGGACGACTATCCTGCCGATATCAGGCGGCGCTTTCTGAAAGAAGAGTCCCGCTATGACATGGGCAGGCAGGAATTGAAGGATATTGCGGAGCGCCTGCTTGCATGCATTCCCACGCAAGAGCGCGGCAATGTGATCAGAATTGCCAAAGCCGTGCGCGAATACGTCTATAGCCGGCTCGGGTACCGCTGCAACAGCAGATATACGAGCCCCGTCGAGACGTTGCGGCTCGGCGAGGGAACATGCGGCAAGTACATGGAGCTGATGATCGGGCTGCTGAGGCTTTGCGGCGTCGCTTGCCGACCCGTCGGCGACTTCAAGGTACCCGAGTACAAGCTGAGGTATGTGCCGGTCGGCTCGGTATGCACACCCGATAACGATCACGCGTGGGTGGAATTCTATGTGCCGGAGGTCGGATGGGTTCCGATGGAGAGCTCGTCGGATGGCGTTCCGGAAAAGCACGACCGATTCTTTGGTGCGCTATCGTGGATCTATATAGAAAACAGCAGGACGGATAAGATGTGCAAGATATGCAAACCGGGCTCGTGGGAAAACATCGATCAGGACTTGCGGTATTCGGAATTATTTATTCCGGAGATTCAGATCAGAATCCTCAAAGTGCTCAGGCCGTCATTGGATCCGTCACATTAGCGCCCGATGCTGGCCATATGCGCAGACATGTCGTAGGCGTCGCCTTCAACCAGAATGTCGAGGTGCAGGCCGACCATGTTCACCGGCGCATGGCGGCGATCGGGATGAATCGCGGAGTGCTGGAGTCGAGAGGTATCGACGACGGTGATGCCACCCGTCCCCACAACTTGCAGCTTCTGGTCCGGACCGATGAATGCCGCGGTGTCTTCATCGAGCCCGATGCCAATGGCATCCGGGTTCGGGTCCCTTTGATTTTGATGCATTTTACCGGGGTAGCAGCACCCAGGCGTCGTGCGGGTTTGAGAGCCGGCCCTATTTACCGTCAGGCGCTGCGCCGGCCCCACCGTGACACACCGTATGCAGCACAGCGGCATCGACCGCCCCGTACGGTGTATTGATTGCGGGCATGGAAGGACCTGTCTCTGGCATTCGTGGCGCGGTGCCGTTCATTCACAACAGCGCGCAGGCCTTTCTGGATGCCCGGGACGCTCGTCTTCAATGCCTCCGCTCCTGCATTTTGCGAAACGTTGGCATCCACTTTTTCCAGCCAGTCTCAGTCGCTCATCGAAGGGTTGATGGCGGCCTGAACGCACGTCTCGAGAGCCGCAGTCGGCCCTGAAAACAATCATGCTGCGAGGGCAACAAATCTGTTTGTACGGTAGTGGGCGCGTTCATCGGCAAGATTTAAGCGCCAATTCAATCCCTCCACCGCATAGACGACAGCGGCATATTGCCCGTGGCGCGAGATGGCGCACAAGTCTCTCGCGGCGTCACTCCTTCGCGGCGGCGCCAGAGATCCGCTTAACGTGCGGGGCGGTGAGTCTATCGAAGCAGTTCAGAGCTACGATGATGAGAAGCAGGGCTAATACGACAAGCTGCCCGACCAGGAAAACCGGCACGGCAAATATGGCCCACAGCACCAACCTGAGCATCTCGCCTCCCTGGATTATGCGATAGGTCGACGGAAGCTGGCGGCGACCTTAGCGGCTCGTTCCGAGGGCTTGCTGTCAACCCTCGAAAGCATCATATCGCGACCCGTCAGATCTGTTCGTACGGTAGTGGACGCAGGCCGCCGACGGGCTGGGAGACGTGCCAGGTGCAGCGCTGACACCCAGAGACAATGAGGCCCGCAAAGCGGAGGGTTGAGCGCGAAGTGTTGACGGGTCAGGCCGAAGCTGGAGAGAAACGCCAAAGAATGGATGGTGAGGCGTGAGGGCATGTGCGATCGGGCGACGGACCTTCATGTTCCCGGGTTCCGATACGGGTGGGGGGCGAACAGCCGCAATGTATAGCCTCATCGGTTTGTGCAAATTCGCCGACGAACGGCCCTATCGCGCGAAACATGAAGGCCGCAACTGCGTGGTTGCGGCGTAGGCGTTGCCTGCAGAACCCGCGACCCTCCTGCCGGAGCGCGCTGGCGCGGATTTTCGGCAATGGCGAGACCTCCTGATCTATATCCAGAACGCCCAGGCATGGAAGTCCTGCTCGTCGACGACCACGAGGACACCGCCGACATGCAGGCCGACATCGTCACCGGCGCGGGTCATCGTCGCGTACACGGGGGGCGATACGCTCCGGATCGCGGAGCGCGAAATGCCGGAACTCGTGCAATGGGCTGCTTTCCGTCCGACACCATCGGTCGCTCAGTCTGACCTAAAATAAGATCGGGTTCGTTTACCGCGGATCAGATCATGCTGTTCCAGGGCATTACCGTTTATGAGGAAAGCGCGGGGCACTGGCGTTTCGTGCTGGCCTCTGGCAACCGGTGTATCACGCATCCGCTGCGTTTCGGTTCGGAGGAACAGGCGCTTCAGGTCGCCCAGGCGTCATTCGCGGGGACGCCCGTACGCGTGGTCCCGTTTCGCTGCGAGGATCCCGCCGAGGCTTCCGATGCTGGCCAGATCGCCGCTCACGCCGCTTACCCTGATCGTTAGCGCCAGCGCGCAGACGGACATTTCTCAGGACGCGGCTAACGTCGGGATGCAACGCGCCGGGCTGAGGGTAGGTCCCGAGCGTCAAAACAGATCCGCTCAGGTGACAGCGCGATTCCGAAACGGGACGCCTGCTGCAGGTCGCGGCCGCCCCAGAACTCAAGCTGCCCATCGGGTCTGATGAGAATGACTTCGCCGGCGCCGCCTGCCGGATAGGCGTTGACCCGCCGGGCCAGATCCGGCTGCGGGTCCCGGTCAGGAAGCACCTCCAGCACAGATCGGGCACGAAAGGCACCGGATCATCCTGGTCGGAAGTTTCCCATTTTTCCGGCGGCATCCAGATGACGTCCGGGCGCCGGACGCTGGATGTGGGGTGGTCACGGCCGCGGACATGGCCGCGAGATGACCGATCTGCGCGGTCAGATGACCGGAAATGTCGGTCAGCACGATCTGGCGCCGCGCCGACGGATGCAGATTCGGTACCGCTTCACCGCGCTCGTCCAGTTCGCGGCACTGCTGCTGGCCAGACACGCTTCCCGACGTGAGGAGGTGCCACACGGCAAACAACCCGTTGCGGTCGAGGAGAGTCGGCACCGTCCATCCGGTTCTCGCAGGAGGTGGCCCAAGTGTACGCCCGCGCGACTTCATGCCGGAATTCTGTATGTGTGCACCGCACAATCAGCGCGATCCTTAAGGGCCGCCGCATATTCGCAGATGTCGGGTGCGCTCAAGATCCGGACGAGAACGTACGATAGCCGCCTCCCGTACTCGAATCACGTAGCCAGCCAGGATCTCGCGGACTGCAGGTCGTTGACCGCTATCGTACAGACGTGCCACGTCGCATGTAAGAACGTTGTGTTCCACCCTGCGCGCTCCAGCGATTTTCGGGTCGCTCTCGCGAGGCAGGCATTCGCGGGCAGCTGGTTACTGGCGTAACCCGGCAAGTCTTTGTTGTAACGGAACGCCAGGTGCCGCAGCACGTTTCGCTAGCTGGTCGCGACCCGCGTGTCCCAAACGGGTATCACCATGTCAGCACATCCAGTTTCCTTTCAGCCGTCGGCTGGCGTTCCCGGCACGCATCACGCAGCCGTGATGGATGAAATGATCGAACGTCCCTTCCGGCAAACGGCCGTCGCCTTTCTCAACGGCTATCCGTCCATTGATGACCATGTCAACGCGCCGCAACTGAAGGATCAGATTCTGGCGATCGTGGCGCACGAGCTTCGCGGACCCTTGAGTCCGCTGCGCCTCGCCAGCCAGCTTATCCGCAGGGTGTCGGCGGATCGACCGGAAGTGCTTCGGTCGATTGACATGATCGACCGCCAGATCTGCCAGATCGCCCGCCTTGCTGACGATCTGATGGACGCCACGCGAGCCGGCCACGGCGCGCTCCGCGTACACAGGACGTGCGTTGACCTCATCGACGTTCTGGCTGATCCGTTCGAGGCGGCTGCACTGGCAGCGGCCAAGCGCGGCCAGATACTCACCCTGCAGGTTCCGGACAGGGCGCTACGCGTTGAGGGCGATCCGGTCCGTCTCGCGCAGGCCATCCACAACCTGCTGCACAACGCCGTGAAATATACGCCGGCGGATGGTCGCATAACAGTGACCGCGCGCGCGGAGGGCAAAGACCTCGTTGTATCTGTCAAGGACAATGGACTGGGCATATCGCGCGCGCTTCTGCTACATGTCTTCGACCTCTTCGCTCAATCCAGCCGGACGATTGGGGCGAGCGCCGGTGGGTTAGGCGTCGGCCTTGCCGTCGTGAAGGCGATTGCCGAAGCGTATGGCGGCACGGTGACGGCGACCAGTGCCGGCCCCGGTACCGGCAGCGAATTCACGCTCCGGCTGCCCATCGTCACTAAAAAGCGCGCGGATAGTGACCGTGCGTAATGGGGTGAGTGCAGCCGGAACTTTCAGGCCACGGCCCAGCCATGTTCCGGTCGGATGATGCACCGCGCTTTCTGTCAAACGTAAGTACGGCCAGCATGGACACGCTGCCCCCGCGTGCCACTGTTACGGACGCGGTCGAGTGCTCCAGCGCGCATCCGGACTATAATTTAATGACAAATCGAAATCCACGCCCTATGGGCGTGGTCATCGCCTAACTGGCTATGCCTGTTAGAGCACCTGCCCATGCAGGTACCTTTCTGTGTGTTGTCCCCACAACGCATAAAAAGGAAAGCAAGCATGAGCAGGTTCAAGAGAGCATCGCATGTCATATGGCATTGTCAATACCACATTGTGTGGGTGCCGAAGTATCGGTTCCGTGTGCTGCAAGGTCCGGTTGGCAAGGAGGTCTACAAATGTGTGATGGTGTTCAGTCAGCAACTGGGCTGCGAGGTTGTAGAACTCAATGTTCAGCCGGACCATGTGCATCTTTTGGCGAGCATTCCGCCGAAGCTGTCGGTATCCGGGTTGATGGGCGTCCTGAAAGGACGTACCGCCATACGAATTTTTACCGCCTTTCCATTTTTGAAGAAGAAGCCTTATTGGGGGAATCATTTCTGGGCAAAGGGCTACTGCGTAGATTCGGTTGGCCTGAACAGCGAGATGATTCAAAAGTACGTTCGGTTCCAGGAGAAAGAAGAGATGCATCAAGAGCAACTTCAGTTGGAACCCGGTAGAGGACCTTCTCAGAAGGGCCGATAGGTGTGCCCCCCTATGGGGGGCTTAATGCGAAACCACGTTCTACAAACGTGGTGATTCACTTAGGGGTCAGCCAGGCCCGGCGCTCAGCGCCGGCTCGTCTGACCCGTCATCCAACTGTCCCTGCTGCTTGATACCATCAAGAGCGATTCCGCGAAGAAGACGCGGTTTTGGACAGGATATCGGGGAGCGACACATGGAGAACGAACTTCATGCCAATAAAAATCACCTGCTCGCGGTTTTGCCCGAAGCAGAGTGGGCACGCGTAGCCCCGCATCTGGTGAGGGTCGACATGCCGCTGGGGCAGGTCGTGTACGAGTCCGGCGACCGCCTCCACCACGTTTATTTTCCGACGACCTCAATCGTGTCGCTGCTGTACGTGATGGAAGACGGCTCATCCGCCGAAATTGCGATCGTGGGCAACGAAGGGCTCATCGGCATTGCGCTTTTTATGGGCGGGGAAACCACGCCAAGCCGGGCGATCGTGCAAAGCGCAGGCGCGGCGTATCGATTGGATGCCAAGATACTGAAAGAGGAATTCCGTCGAGCCGGCCCGGTGCAGCGACTGTTGCTGCGCTACACCCAGGCACTGATCACGCAGATGGCCCAGACCGCCGTTTGCAACCGGCATCATTCGATCGACCAGCAACTGTGCCGCTGGCTGCTGCTCAGCATGGACCGCCTGCCGTCGAACGAGCTGACGATGACGCAGGAACTGATCGCCAACATGCTTGGCGTGCGGAGATCCGGCGTGACGGAGGCGGCGCTGAAACTGCAGGACGCGGGGCTGATTCGCTACAGTCACGGCCACATCGAGGTGCTGGATCGACCGGGGCTCGAAAAACGCGTGTGCGAATGCTATGGCGTGGTGAGACGGGAGTTCGACCGGTTGCTGCCTGATCTGAAGGCGTTATAAGCGCAGCGCGGAGCTACCGGCGATGCCTCCCGGAGCACTCCCGGGGAATACGGCTGGCGCTCTTTACCAGGGCGGCACGCAATTGAACCCTGGCGTGAAAGGGAGAAATTTTCGTCCGCGACCAGACCGCTGCTGACCAAAATACTGCGCTTTGGCTGGCGTATTGCCGAGCGTCATCCGGATCGCGCCGAACGACTTCCTGGCCGGCCAGAGTGCAGTCGGACTGGCAGCCCGGCAATGCCCCCTGGCGGCCGTACCCCGGCACGCGACAGTCGCGAACTCCGGGCGGAAAAAAAGAAATCCCGATGTCCACCACCGTACCGACTGCGTGGCAAATCAATGCCAGTCTCACGCTACAGGGCGGGTCTTTTCCGGGTTGGGCGGATGCCGGCCAGCATCACATTTGATTTTGCGAAGGTGCCTTGCGAAAGGCCTGAAAATTCCGGGCACCTGGCGAGAGAGCGGCGACGGGCTGGTCGAATCCGGAGTCGGAAGGAGAAGTTCCATGTTGGGAACAATATTGATAGTCGTGCTGGTGCTGGTGTTGATCGGTGCGATACCGACCTGGCCGCACAGCCGTTCGTGGGGCTATATGCCCAGCGGTCTGTTAGGCGTTGTGTTGGTCGTTGTGCTTGTGTTGCTGCTTCTGGGCCGGATATAAGGGCGAAATTCCCGTCCGGATGATCCCTTCGCGGGTAGCCGTCGCCGGCGCCGTCCCATCAGAAAACGGGCGGCCGGCACGCGTCGACAAGTTCGGTCATCCGTCATTTTCAAGGAGTCGTGTCATGAACAAGGATCAGATCAAAGGCCGCGTCGAGGAAGCAAAGGGAAAGGTTAAGGAAGCTGTCGGCAAAGCCACGGGAAGCGAAACGACCCAGGTGAAGGGTAAGGTCGAACAGGTCGCCGGCAAGACACGGGCCGCGTACGGCGATGCAAAGGAGCAACTGAAGAAGCAGCCGTAGGCTGTTCGCGCCGATAGGTTTTTGAGGCGCCACGTGGTGGGTCAAAGTGCTCGCGTGACGCCTTTCCCAACGGATGCTTTCGAACCGCGGGGGTGCACGATGAAACGGATTATCACGCTGGTATCGGTGGCTGTGCTCGGAACAGCCCTGATCACGGGAACACTGCGGGCTCAGGGAACGCCACAATCCATCACGGCGAAACGCGTTGATGTCGTCCAGCTGGCGTCAGGGTATCGGGCCTCCAGGATCAACGGATCGCCAGTCTATAACCGCAACAAGGACAACATCGGAACGATTGACGACCTGATCGTCAGCCCAACCGATCGGGTTCCCTACGTCATCCTCTCGGTAGGAGGGTTTCTCGGAATGGGAACCCATCTCGTCGCCGTACCGTTTGGCAGCCTTCAGGTCGTCGACAAGCAGATGCGTCTGCCGGACGCGACCAGGGAGTCCCTGAAGGCATTGCCAGAGTTCAAATACGCGCCTGACTAACGGCTGCCGCCGGTTTTGATGGGGCACACCGCGGGCGGGCAGGCGATCTGGGCGGCACCATGGCCGAACTGCGAGCGGCCGCCGTGGTTGCAACACGCCGACTTGCGGACTCCCGCTCCGTCGCATTGTTTTCGAAGTGCGTGCGCCCGGATCCCGCTCGGTGTTAGTGAACGATCCTGACGCCGCGCGCGACTGTCGCCGGCGCTCCCGACAGCCTGGCGCATTGACGCGCAGAAACCGCATTAATATGGGCCGATGTCGTGAGAATGTGCGCGACCGCCCCGCAGGACTGAAAGCGCCACGCAGGCACGCGCCACCGCCCCGCTGGTTTTGAGCGCTACAGTGACTTCAGCTTCGTGATCTTCGTACCCTCGAGCGTCACGCCCGCCATCAACCCGCTGTTCGTGAGCACAAACGCTTCGATCGGCGCGGTCGCGGTGGTGGTGTCGACATTGCCGTTCGCACCGACCTTCAGTACCGCCACTGAAGCATCGCCGCCCACCGACCAGCCTTCGCTGTTACGGAACCGGTCGAGCGCCTCCTGGGTCATGAACAGGAAAATGATGGCTTTCGATTGCGCACCGATCTGCAGCCCGATCGAGCCGGTCGTGGTGCTGTAGTACCCGACCGTGCTGCCGCCAACGCGCAGCGAGCCCTCACCGTACTGACCGCCAAACACCAGCACGCCACGCGCCTTGCCGACGAGTTCACGCGAGCCGTTGGCGCTGGTGTAAAGGCGTGCAAGGGTCGAGTCGACGCCTGCATCAATGGTGTGGCGCTTGTCGACCTGGTGGCCACTGGCGTCGGATGTTCCGGTCGTTGTGCAGCCTGAGACCGCTAGGGCAATGGCAAGGATGGATCCGGGCGTACCCCATATGAATGTTCGTCGTAGCATCATCGTCTCCACGTTGTTCCGGGATACTTCTGAAGCTACGCCAGGGCGGCTGCGGACGCGGTACGACAGCGTACAGAGACGCGAAACCCGGCTCGATCAGTGTCTCTGTTCAGCGTCGCAGCACGTGCGCCGCGTGTTAGCGAATGTCGATCATCGGCCTGCGTCAACGCCTGAACTGTGGTTCCTGGCAAGCTGACAACATTGTTGTCCTGTGCAACTTGAGGTGGCGCAAACGGTCCAGCAGCGCACGCGAAACCAGATCGTGGGGATTCCCGGTGGCGACGCGGATCCACCTTTCAGCCCGCCTCCATAAGCGTCCTTCAGCGTACAGACGCACTGTCTCGTTGGCAGGATGATGTCCCTTGCTAACAACCATCATGCGTGACTTTTTTCACGGTCGTCTACGTGGTTCACGTCAGAGGTGAAATGGTTCTGTCATACGTCTCCCGTCGATAAAACGAAGCACTACGCCGGCGAGTGAGACTGGGAAGGAGAGCAATATGCGTACGTCTATCTATGTCTGTCTTGCGGCTCTTACCGCCGCGCTAGCCGGATGCCTTTGGGTACCCAGCGACGGCTATCGTGGTGATCGAAATGGAGGGTATGGCGGTAGTCATGAAAACTCGGGGTATGGCGGTGGTCATGAAAACGCCTGGAATCGGGGGCGCACCTCCGGCGACCACATGAATCATTCCTGGGACCCCAACGACCAGCGGACGCATGAGTCCGGGCAGCGGGAAGGATGGTAGGTTCGCTGAATCCATTGTATGAAAATGGTCGGTCAGCATCCTTTCTGGCTCGCGTCACCATGACCGGCGCCCCGGCTTCGCAATGGAAATCGGCCCAGGCGCAGATCAACCGGCGGCGGCACGTCGCAACTCTGGGCGCCTCGCCGCCTGAAGCCGTGACGTATAGCTGTCGATGTATTTCTGCGCCATCGCCCTTGGACTGAAGCGGAGTACGAACTGGGCGCGGATTTCCGTACGTGACAGCTCATCGAGACGTTGCAGCGCACCTACGGCGCCCTGCACGTCTTCGCAGACATAACCGGTGAGGCCGTGGTTGATCACCTCAGGTACCGAGCCGCGATTGAATGCAATCACCGGCGTTCCGCACGCCATCGCCTCGATCATGACAAGGCCGACCGGCTCGGACCAGCCGATCGGAAACAGCAGCGCCTTCGCACCTGAGAGGAACCGGATGACTCGCCCACCCGATGGAACAGGAACAGGGGTTTGACGCATCGAGTCAAGGTCGTTGACCGCTACCGTACAGACATATCCGGTCGCCCGTGAGAACGTAGCGTTACACCTTGCGCGCATCAACGATTCCCGGGTCGCTCCCGTGTGGCACGCATTCGCGGACAACCGGCGACCGGCGCAACGCAGCACATCCTTGTTGTGACAGAACGCCAGATGCCACCGCACGTTTCGCCAGCTGGTCGCGACCGAAGTGTCGCGCGGCGGCTGAAGCGGGTGTCGAACCTAAGGAGAGCGTCATGTACAACATCGTCTGGCTTGTGGGAGCCGTGGTCATCGTTCTGTTCGTGCTCGGCTATGTCGGATTGAGGTAGGGCCTTCGTCGCAGGTGGAGAACGTGGCCAGCGGGGTCCCGTCAACTATGGACGGCCGCCATGCGAAGACGCGACTGCGACTCACCGCCGGGATGAAGAAACGTCCCGGCCTCGATGGTGCGCGCTAGTCGCGCACCATCTCCGGACAGACGATCCGGATCTACCTTTCACAACGGAGCCTTTGATGAAACTCGCCGAACGGGAGCCCAATGCCAACGCCGTCCCCAGTGATGCTGCAAAACGATGCACCGCCACCCGGGCGGATGAGAATCATGAGAACGTTGCGCCGCTGCCGCTGCCGCTGCCGCTGCCGCTACCGCACGAGACCGACCAGTCAGCGGAATCGCAACATGAAGAAGGCACGCGCGCTGTCGGACGGCAGGCGCATCAGGATCTTTCGCGCGGCCTGACCGACACCGACCGGCGCGGCGGCGACGCGTATCAGCAACGCACACAGAATGATGCGAATGCCAACACGCAGTCTCCCAGGCGCGAGGTCACGCGCAAGCGCTAGACGTTTGCATTCGCGTTCACCGGCACTCACGCCAGAGCCCGAGCCGCGCGTCCCAACCGCATTGCCTGGTTCTACCGCAGGACCGTGCCTCGCTGATATTTCCGGGACATCATTGTCCCCGACACCTGCGACCGGAGGCCATCATGCGGGCTCTGTCGCGCTAAGGTGATCAGGTAAACTTGGGCGACCGAAATTGAGACGACCACGATGGCCATGACGGGCAAGACGCCGCGTACGACGTTACCACCGGGAATCGCGAAGGTGATGAAGCGAC
>NZ_WOEZ01000230.1 GCF_013177735.1 Paraburkholderia elongata
TGGGACTACCTGAGCGACCGCATCTCATGCACCGATCAGATTCCCCTCCTGCCTCACCTCCTCGAACAACGCATCGTTCTGCCTGCTTGAGCAGTACGCCGACGCTCGCCCCAGGTTATTGAGAAGTTACCATACCAGACAATAACCTCATGTTTTTTAAAGGAAAAACAGGGGGGAACCGGAGCTCCCGGAACGACTTGGGAGCAGTCTAATTCATTCCCACTCGATCGTCGCTGGCGGCTTACCCGAGATGTCATACACCACCCGGTTAATCCCGCGCACTTCATTAATGATGCGGTTCGACACATGCCCCAGCAACTCGTGCGGCAGATGCGCCCAATGCGCGGTCATGAAGTCCAGCGTCTGCACAGCGCGCAGCGCAACGACATACTCGTAAGTCCGGCCATCGCCCATCACGCCAACGCTCTTCACCGGCAGGAACACCGCGAACGCCTGGCTCGTCAGGTCGTACCAAGACTTGCCGGTTTCCTTGTCGATGAAGGTGCGCAGCGTCTCGATGAAAATCGCGTCCGCGCGACGCAGCAGATCGGCGAAATCACGGCGCACTTCGCCGAGAATCCGCACGCCGAGACCCGGGCCCGGGAACGGGTGGCGATACACCATGGCCGGCGGCAAACCGAGCTTCACGCCAAGTTCGCGCACTTCGTCCTTGAACAGTTCACGCAGCGGCTCGAGCAGCTTCAGATTCAGCGTCTCGGGCAGGCCGCCCACGTTGTGGTGGCTCTTGATGGTCTGCGTCGCCTTCTTGCCCTTGCCGGCCGATTCGATCACGTCCGGATAGATCGTGCCTTGCGCAAGCCACTTCGCATCGGTCAGCTTGTTGGCTTCGGTCTGGAACACTTCGACGAATTCCGCGCCGATGATCTTGCGCTTGGCTTCCGGATCGGTCACGCCGGCCAGCTTCGACAGGAACACTTCGCTCGCGTCGACGTGGATCACCTTCACGCCGAGGTGATCGGCGAAAGTCGCCATCACCTGCTCGGCTTCGTTCAACCGCAAGAGGCCGTGATCGACGAACACGCAGGTCAACTGATCGCCGATCGCGCGGTGCAGCAGCGCCGCCGCCACCGACGAATCCACGCCGCCCGACAAGCCCAGAATCACATGCTCGTTACCCACCTGCTCGCGAATCTTCGCGACGGCTTCGTCGATGTAGTGGCCCATTTCCCAGTCGGGCTGCGCACCGCAAATCTGCAGCACGAAGCGTTCGAGCATCGCGCGGCCTTGCACGGTGTGCGTCACTTCCGGGTGCCATTGCAGACCGTAGAAATGGCGCTTTTCGTCAGCCATCGCCGCGATCGGGCACGATTCCGTCGACGCCATCAACTGGAAGCCAGGCGGCATTTCCAGCACCTTGTCGCCGTGGCTCATCCACACCTTCAGCATGCCGTGACCTTCCGGCGTGGTGAAGTCGTTGATGCCTTCGAGCAGGCTCGTATGGTTGCGCGCACGCACTTCCGCGTAGCCGAATTCGCGCAAGTGGCCGATATCGACCTTGCCGCCGAGCTGCTCGGCCATCGCCTGCATGCCGTAGCAAATGCCCAGCACGGGCACGCCGAGTTCGAACACCGCTTGCGGCACGCGCGGCGTATCCGTTTCGGTGACCGAGCTCGGGCCGCCGGAGAGGATCACGCCCTTCGGCGCGAAATCGCGAATGAACGACGCATCGACGTCGTACGGATGAATTTCCGAATACACGTTGGCTTCGCGAACGCGACGTGCAATCAGTTGGGTGACTTGCGAACCGAAGTCGAGGATCAGGATCTTGTCATGCATGGCAGCGGACGGAGTCAAAAGTGAACGGATACGGGATACCGCGCATGAAGCGCGGCGTTGAATTCAAAGCAGTCCACGTGGGGACGATCGAGCATGAAGCGGGACGATGAAGCGTGCTGGACCAGCGGGCGCAGCAGGCACTCACCTGCTGCTGCGCGCACGAACGGAATCCGGTAGCTTCGGCAGGCGTTCTGGCGCTTGGCGCGTCAACCATGAAACGGCGGCCGGGGCGCACCAGGTGCGTCGGCAGCGGCGTTACGGGCGTCGTCGCGCGCGGCTGCAGTCTCGGCCCGTGCGGCGCGCTCAGATGCCGTCAGGCCCGGTTCGTCGACCACCGAATGAAGCGGCGCTGCCGAAACAGGACTTACGGGCTGTGTCACCGGCATAACAGGCTCGACGACCGGTTCCGCGCGATAGGCCGGAAAGCCCGCCGTCGCACGAGCGGAATCGCGTTTGTTGGCAGCGTCTTTGGCGGCATCTTTCGCAGCCTGCTTTTCGGCGCGCTCGGCGGCAGCGGCTTCACCCAGCCGCACCTTTTCACGCCGCCGCACCGCGCCCGACAGGCGCACACCACCCAGGCCGACCACCAGCAACACGACACCGGTCAGCACCGCGATGATTTGCCCGAAGCCAGTCAGCGCCGGCGTATGCAGCCCGAGCAGCCAGACCAGCATCAGCACGCCGGTCAGCCAGTTCACATGGCCGACGACCTTGGCAACCGTCGACGTCAGCGCGCCGTCGATCGACGCGTGCAAAGCGAGCCACGCGAGTCCGATCAGCGCCACGCCAAACCCCTGGCCGACCAGAGCCGGCTGGGTTTGCACCAATAGCAGCGCGTTGTACAACGAAGTCCAGGGCGTCAGCAGAAACAGCAGACCGAACGCAAGCAGCAACAACGCATCGAGGATAAGTACAGCGCGCAGCAATGGCTTCATTGGCGATTAATCCACGTGGTAGTTGGGCGCTTCCTTGGTGATCTGCACGTCATGCACATGCGACTCGCGCAAGCCCGCGCCCGTGATCTGCACGAACTCGGCCTTGTCGTTCATCTCCGAGATCGTGCGGCAACCGCAGTAGCCCATGCTGGCGCGCACGCCGCCGATCAACTGGAACAGGATCGCGTTGACCGAGCCCTTATAGGCGACGCGGCCTTCGATACCTTCCGGCACCAGCTTGTCGATGTTCGCGGAGTTGTCCTGGAAGTAGCGGTCTGCGGCGCCGTCTTTCATCGCGCCGACCGAGCCCATGCCACGGTACGACTTGTACTGGCGGCCCTGGAACAGGAACACGTCGCCCGGCGCTTCTTCTGTGCCGGCGAACATGCTGCCCATCATCACGGAATTCGCGCCGGCGGCCAGCGCCTTGCTGACGTCGCCCGAGAAACGCACACCGCCGTCGGCGATGACCGGCACACCCGTGCCCTTCAGCGCTTCCGACACGTTCGAGATCGCGGTGACTTGCGGCACACCCACGCCGGCAACGATCCGCGTCGTGCAGATCGAGCCCGGGCCGATACCGACCTTCACGCCGTCTGCGCCGTATTCGACGAGCGCCTTGGCCGCCGCAGCGGTGGCGATGTTGCCGCCGATCACTTCGACATGCGGGAAGTTCTGCTTGACCCACTTGACGCGCTCGAGCACGCCCTTGCTATGACCGTGCGCGGTATCGACGACGATCACGTCGACGCCCGCCTGCACCAGCAGCGCCACGCGCTCTTCGTTGTCTTCGCCCACGCCGACCGCCGCGCCTGCGCGCAGCTTGCCGTGTTCGTCTTTACACGCGTCCGGGTGTTCGGTTTGCTTGGTGATGTCCTTGACGGTCATCAGGCCGCGCAGTTCGAATGCGTCGTTGATGACCAGTACGCGCTCGAGGCGATGGCTGTGCATCAGCGCCTTGGCTTCGGCGAGCGGCGTGCCTTCCTTGACGGTGACGAGGCGCTCGCGCGGCGTCATGATGTTGCGCACCGGCTCGTCCAAACGCTCTTCGAAGCGCAAGTCACGGTTCGTGACGATACCGATCAGTTGCGCGCCTTCGACGACCGGGAAGCCCGAAATGCCATGCTGGCGTGACAGCGCGATGACGTCGCGCACCTTCATTTGCGGCGGCACGGTGATCGGATCGCGCACGACGCCCGATTCGAAGCGCTTGACCTTGGCAACTTCACGCGCCTGTTCGGCCGGCGTGAGATTCTTGTGGATGATGCCCACGCCACCCATTTGCGCCATCGCGATCGCGAGACGGGCTTCGGTGACGGTGTCCATGGCGGCGGACACGAGCGGCATATTCAGGGAGATGTTGCGGGTCAGCCGGGTCTTGAGGCTGGTGTCGCGCGGCAGAACATCGGAGAAAGCCGGGACGAGGAGCACGTCATCGAACGTGAGTGCTGTTTGGATCAGACGCATGGCAAATCCTATAGGCGCAAAAGCGAATTATACGCGATACCTCCCCGGTTTTCACTGCACTAACAGCAGCTTAGCGAATTTCAGGGAATTTTTTTCGTGACTTCGGGCCCTTCGATTTCGCTTCCCGGTTCGCCTCGGGTTCGATCCGGTTTCGTTTGCGCGTTCGGGTGCATGGAGGTGCCGCCCGGTTCGAGCGTGGGCAATTCGGAGGGCTTCCACGCCACCGAGCCACCGCGCGGAAGTTAAAAGGCGCCTGAACAGGCCGGATAAAACCGCTGGAATGCAGAATCAAACAAGACACCCTGCCCGCCCAACGGCTATTCTGCCGACCATTCCAGCTTTTCTTGCAGGGGCAGTCGATGCAGCGCGGTGTGGCATATGGAGTAATGGCCGGGGCCTTATGGGGCATGGTGTTTCTGGTGCCGCGCGTGCTGCCAGATTTTTCGCCGCTGCTGCTGAGCGCCGGCCGCTACACGATGTACGGCATCGTCTCGCTGGCCGCCGCGCTGCCGATGGCGCGTTCGCTGGTCAAACGCCTGACCCGCGAAGATCTCGGCGCACTGGTCAAACTGGCCTTGGCCGGCAACCTGCTCTACTACCTGCTGCTGACCGCAGCCGTCCATATGATCGGCATCGCACCGGCATCGCTAATCGTCGGCGTGCTGCCGGTCACGGTGACGCTGCTCGGCCGGCGCGATCATGGCGCGGTGCCGCTCGCCCGCCTCGTATGGCCGCTTTCGCTGGTGGTGGCCGGCATCGCCTGCATCAACATCGACGTCTTTACGGTAGCTGACAGCACGCCAGTGAGTATCGCGACGAAATTCCTCGGCCTCGCCTGCGCGATCGGCGCACTCGCCTGCTGGACCTGGTTCGCGGTCGAAAACGCCCGCTATCTGCAGCGCCAGACGCATTTCAGCGGCAATGAGTGGTCGGTGCTGTGGGGTGTGGTGACTGGCGCGCTCGGCGCGGGATTGTGGCTGGTGTGGTCGCTGTCATGCCGTCTGGCAGCCTGCAGGGGGCGCTTAGCGACGAGCGCTGGCACACCTTCTGGATGCTGAATCTGGGCCTCGCAACCGGCGCGTCATGGCTCGGCAACGGGCTGTGGAATGCCGCGTCGAAACGGCTGCCGCTCACCCTGTCCGGCCAGATGATCGTGTTCGAGACGCTATTCGCGCTGCTCTACGCGTTCATCTACGACCAGCGCCTGCCGCGCCCGCTGGAAACCGCGGCGATCCTGCTACTGGTGGCAGGGGTGTGTTGGTCCGTGCGCCAGCATGCGGACGACGATGCGTCCGGCGCGGCATCGATTGAGGAAAAGGCGCAGCCTTCGGTGCATTGAGACGAGGCACCCTCGGCGCCGCCGTCCGCCACAGCAACAAAACAAGACGCGCTCAACGCGAATCCTTGTTCTGCCAGCGGCGCCCTTCGATCGAGCCCGCCTTGCGGGTTTTCTCGACGCGCCGTTGACGCGAGAGCTTCGGATCCACCAACAGGGGCCGGTAAATCTCGACGCGATCGTGGTCGGAGAGTACCGTATCCAACGGCTTGAGCTTGCCAAACACGCCGACCTTCTGCGTGCCCAGATCGATCTGCGGATAGCGCTGCAAGATGCCGCTCGCGTCGAGCGCCTGCTGCAGCGTGGCGCCTTCCGGCAATTCCACGGCGATCAGCGTCTGCTCATCAGCGAGCGCGTAGCAGACTTCAATCGACAAGCGCGCGCTCATGCCTTACCGTAGCGCTGATCGGCGCGCTTCACGAACGATTCGACGAAGGTGTTGGCGATGTGGCTAAACACCGGTCCAATGATCTTCTCGAGAATGATGTTGGTGAATTCGTAGTGCAACGCGAATTCGATCTTGCAAGCATCCGCGCGCAACGGCGTAAAACGCCAGAAGCCGGTGAATTTGCGAAATGGGCCGTCCGCGAATTCCATATCGATGCGCGTGGGCCGCTCCATGGTGTTATGCGTAGCGAAATGCTGCTTGATGCCCTTGAAGTTGATATCGATCTTCGCCTCCATGCCGGTTTCGTCCTGGCAGCGGATTTCGACGCCCCCGCACCAAGGCAGGAAGTTGGGGTAATCGGCGACGTCGGTAACGAGGTCGAACATCTGTTCCGCCGAATGGCGGATCAACACGGTTTTCTGGACATCTGCCATAGATTGAACAGCGCGTGGCAAGGGTGGACAAGCGCCGCGGGCTTTCCTTGCCCCGCTTTGCTAAAATCGTGATTTTAAACGAGTTGGGCACTTTCCATTCATGAGCATCATCGACAACAGAAAAGCCTTCTACGACTACTCAGTCGAAGAACGCTATGAAGCAGGGCTCGTGCTCGAAGGATGGGAGGTCAAGGCGCTGCGCGCCGGGCGCGGCCAGATCAAGGAAGGTTACGTGGTGATCCGCGATAACGAACTGTTCCTGATCGGCACGCACATCAGCCCGCTGCCCGAAGCCTCGACCCACATCCACCCGGACCCGGTGCGCACGCGCAAGCTGCTGCTGCATAGCGAGGAAATCAGCAAACTGATCGGCAAAGTCGAGCAGCGCGGCTACACGCTCGTGCCGCTGAACTTCCATTACAAAGGCGGCCGGGTCAAATGCGAAATTGGGCTGGCCAAGGGTAAGAAGCAGCATGACAAGCGCGAGACCGAAAAGAAGCGCGACTGGGAACGCGAGAAGGCGCGTCTGATGCGCTCGCCGTCGTGATCGTGGCAATTCAACGAAAAATGGCCCGCTGATTTTGCGGGCCATTTTTTCGGCAAGAAAAAAACCTGAATCAGCGCGCTTCGGTCGCGCCCTTCCCCTTGTTCACGATCGTCAGCGCCGACGCGATCATCGAACTCATATCCGCCAGATTGCCCGGCACGATCAGCGTAGTGCCCTGCTTTGCTAGGTTACCGAACGCGTTCACATACTGCTCGGCCACCTTGAGGTTCACTGCTTCCATCCCGCCGTTCGACTGGATTGCCGCAGCGATCTTCTGAATCGCCTGTGAGTTAGCCTCAGCCACCGCCAGAATCGCCGACGCCTGCCCCTGCGCCTGATTGATCGCCGCCTGCCGTTCGCCTTCCGACTTCTGGATCGCCGCCTCGCGGCCGCCGGACGCGATATTGATCTGCTCCTGCTTACGCCCTTCGGATGCCGCAATCAGCGCACGCTTCTCGCGCTCGGCGGTGATCTGCGCCTGCATTGCGTGAAGAATTTCCTTGGGCGGCGTCAGGTCCTTGATCTCGTAGCGCAACACCTTGACGCCCCAGTTCGACGCTGCTTCGTCGAGCGACGACACGATGCTGTGATTGATGAAGTCGCGCTCTTCGAAAGTCTTGTCGAGTTCGAGTTTGCCGATCACAGAACGCAGCGTGGTCTGCGATAACTGCGTAATCGCGAACACGAAGTTGCTCGAGCCATACGATGCCTTCATGGGATCGGTGACCTGGAAATACAGCACGCCATCCACCTGCAATTGCGTGTTGTCGCGCGTAATACACACCTGGCTCGGCACTTCGAGCGGGATTTCCTTGAGGATGTGCTTGTACGCGATCCGGTCAACGAACGGAAACGCGAAGCTCAAGCCCGGGGTCAGCGTACGGTGATAGCGGCCGAGCCGCTCCAGCACCCACGCATGCTGCTGCGGCACGATCTTGAGCGTCTGTGCCGCCAGCACGATCACGATAATCAGAAGCACCGCCCCGACGATGGTTGAGTCCATTACTGCCCTCCGGTCCTTAGTTCGAATAGTTGTGCGTGGTTCTGTGCACGCGTTGGTGCGAGTTCAGTCCACGTTTGCCTTGGCTTTCGCCTGCCGGCTGGCCACGACGACGAGGCAACTGCCACGCATCTCGGCGATTTCATAAAACTGTGCATCTTCGGGTTCGCCAGCAGCCAGTTCGACGTCCCATGCCGCCCCGCGGTAATTGGCGCGCGCCCGGCGCTCGTGCCACGCCGGCACGCTCAACGTCTGGCCGATGTCGAGATTGACGTCCGGGTTTTTCGACGCTTCCTTACGCGTTCTGCGGCCAAAGCGCGAGCGCCTCAGCAACAGGACTGCCGCCAGCGCCACGACGGCTGCTATCGCAAACTGCAGGTCGGCGGCGGCGCCCGCAATACGGGCAATGGCTGCCGCCACACAACCCAACGCGATCATCAGCAAATAGAAAGTGCCGCTGATCAACTCCAGCGCGACAAGCACACCCGCCCCGATCCACCAGAACAATCCACCTGGCGCCACGTCGACCTCCACAAAGCAAAACACCCCGGATCTACCGGGGTGTTTATAGCACGAAGCGGGTGCATTTTACCGGGCGGTGCAGCACGCTTTTACGTGCTTTTGACATACCGCATAGCCCTTTATGCAAGCCGCTTATCAGGCACCTGCCCCGCGCTTATTTATTTCGCTTTTTTACTTCGCTTACTTCGCCGACGACTTCGCCAACTTCTGCCACGTCTCGATGATCGAGTCCGGGTTCAGCGAGATCGACTTGATGCCTTCATCGGTCAGCCATTGCGCGAAGTCAGGATGATCCGACGGGCCCTGGCCGCAGATACCGACGTACTTGTTCAGTCGCAGACACGTGTCGATCGCGCGCTTCAACAAGAACTTGACGGCCGGGTCGCGCTCGTCGAAATCGACTGCCAGCAGTTCCATGCCCGAGTCGCGGTCGAGGCCGAGCGTGAGCTGCGTCAAGTCGTTCGAACCGATCGAGAAACCGTCGAAGAATTGCAGGAATTCTTCGGCGAGAATCGCGTTCGACGGCACTTCGCACATCATGATCAGGCGCAAGCCCTTCTCACCGCGCTTCAGACCGAACTTCTCCAGCAGCCCCACCACGCGTTCCGCCTGCTTCAGCGTACGCACGAACGGCACCATGATCTCGACGTTGTCGAGGCCCATCTCTTCACGCACCTTCTTCAGCGCGATGCATTCCATCTGGAACGCTTCGGCGAAGTCGTCAGCGATGTAGCGCGATGCGCCACGGAAGCCCAGCATCGGGTTTTCTTCGTCCGGCTCGTAACGCGAACCGCCGATCAGCTTCTTGTACTCGTTCGACTTGAAGTCCGACAGACGCACGATCACGGGCTTCGGATAGAACGCCGCGGCGATCGTGGCGATACCTTCGGTCAGCTTGTCGACATAGAACGCGCGCGGCGATGCGTGGCCACGCGCCACGCTTTCCACGGCCTTCTTCAGGTCCTGATCGATGTTCGGGTACTCGAGAATCGCCTTCGGGTGAACGCCGATGTTGTTGTTGATGATGAACTCGAGCCGCGCCAGACCCACGCCGCCGTTGGGCAACTGCGAGAAGTCGAAGGCCAGTTGCGGGTTGCCCACGTTCATCATGATCTTCACCGGAATCGGCGGCAGTTCGCCGCGCTGCACTTCGGTGATTTCGGTTTCGAGCAGACCGTCGTAGATCTTGCCTTCGTCGCCCTCAGCGCACGACACCGTCACCAGCGCGCCTTCCTTCAGCACGTCGGTGGCGTCGCCGCAGCCCACCACGGCCGGCACGCCCAGCTCACGCGCGATAATTGCCGCGTGACACGTACGGCCGCCACGGTTCGTGACGATTGCGGATGCGCGCTTCATCACCGGCTCCCAGTTCGGGTCGGTCATGTCGGCCACGAGTACGTCGCCCGGCTGCACACGGTCCATTTCCGACGGATCGTGAATCACGCGCACGGGACCCGCGCCGATCTTCTGGCCGATTGCACGGCCGGTAGCCAGCACGTTCGATTGGCCCTTCAGCTTGAAGCGTTGCTCGGCCTTGCCTGCAGCCTGGCTCTTCACCGTTTCCGGACGCGCCTGCAGAATGAAGATCTTGCCGTCGCGGCCGTCCTTGCCCCACTCGATGTCCATCGGACGCTCGTAGTGCTTTTCAATGATGACGGCGTATTTCGCGAGTTCGATCACGTCTTCGTCGGTGATCGAGAAACGGTTGCGCTGCTCGTGCGCGACGTCGACGGTCTTCACGCGGCCTTGCTCACCAGCCTTGGTGAATTCCATCTTGATCAGCTTCGAGCCGATCGAACGGCGGATGATCGGGTACTTGCCTTGTGCGAGCGTGGTCTTGAAGACGTAGAACTCGTCCGGATTCACGGCGCCCTGCACGACCGTTTCGCCCAGGCCGTAGCTCGACGTGATGAAGACGGCGTCCTTGAAACCGGATTCCGTGTCCAGCGTGAACATCACGCCTGCCGCACCGACGTCCGAGCGCACCATGCGCTGCACGCCTGCCGACAACGCGACTTCAGCGTGGGTGAAGCCTTTGTGGACGCGATAGGAGATAGCACGGTCGTTGTACAGCGACGCGAACACGTGCTTCATGCGATCGAGCACCTCGTCGATGCCGACCACGTTGAGATAGCTTTCCTGCTGACCCGCGAACGATGCGTCCGGCAAGTCTTCTGCCGTTGCCGATGAACGCACGGCAAACGACAACTCTTCAGGCGAGCTTTTTTGCAGGGTGTCGAAACCTGCGCGGATATCCGCTTCGAGACGCGGCTGCATCGGGGCATCGACGATCCATTGACGGATCTCCTTGCCCGCTTCGGCGAGCGCCTTCACGTCGTCGACGTCGAACGTTTCGAGACGCTTGGCAATGCGGTCAGTCAGATTGTTGTGATGCAGGAAGTCACGGAAAGCCAGCGCCGTGGTGGCGAAGCCAGTTGGCACGCGCACGCCGGCTTCGGCGAGCTGACTGATCATCTCGCCCAGCGACGCGTTCTTGCCGCCGACAATCTCCACATCGGTCATCCGCAACTGCTCAAACGGAACTACATACGCCTCTTCCTTTGCGACGGTAACTGCGTTAGTCATACAAGCCCCTAAGTGTGAAAGAAATTCACGGCTGTGCAAGTGGGCTTGAACGCGAGACGCCCATTGGAAGCGTGACCTCGCGTCTTGCACAACCTGTTGGAGAAGCAATCGCTACAAATGGCCGGAAGCGCCCGGAAGCACCAACAAGCGCCAGATGCACGACGTAGAAAGCGGATGGACGAAATTACCGATCGATCCACCCTAATCTCTCAATTTGCCGCAAGTTACCGGCGCAAAGCGTGGCGTTGACCGACCGTTCGCGGTGAGTTAGACGCCAATCGCCTGCAATTGCTTATCCAACAGGTTGCCGCTATTCTACCGTGCCGACTCTCAAAATGTGACAGTCGGACGAGAATTGCGCCTCGAATCGCGCCCCGGACCGGCTGACGGGCTTTTGTTGCGAGGCCCCGCCGCCATCCGGGCGCAGTTGCGGTGCCCACGGCGCGCTGACATGACGCCGCTGCAATCTCCGGTTAGCCACCGTGCAGCGACGTCGATGCAGCGATGTTTCATTCGAGCGCTTTTTCCCGCTCACGTTCCCCAGCCCCACTGATGCCGCCCACCGTATTCATCGTCTCCGACGGTACCGGGATCACTGCCGAAACCTTCGCGCATTCGATCCTCTCCCAGTTCGACCAGAAATTCCGCCTGGTTCGCGTGCCCTTCGTCGACTCGACGGAAAAAGCCTACGCCACGCTAGAAAAGATCAACGAAGCGATCCAGCAAGACGGCCGCCGTCCTATTGTCTTTACGACGCTGGTGGACAGCGCATCGAATCAGATCGTCAAGCGCTCGAATGCGCTCGTGCTGGACATGTTCCAGACCTTCGTCGAGCCGCTCGAACAGGAACTGGAGCTCAAGTCGAGCCACGCGATGGGCCGCGGCCACCAGAACGCGGATACCGAGGAGTACAAGAACCGGATCGAAGCGATCAACTTCTCGCTCGCCCACGACGACGGTCAATCGAACCGCAATCTGGCCGATGCCGATGTGATTCTGGTGGGCGTATCGCGCAGCGGCAAGACGCCAACGAGCCTGTATCTGGCCATGCAGTACGGTGTGAAAGCAGCAAACTACCCGCTGATTCCGGAAGACTTCGAGCGTGGCAAACTGCCTACGCCGCTATTGGCGCATCGGCAGAAGATGTTTGGGTTGTCGATCGATCCGCAGCGGCTGTCGGAGATTCGTAATGAGCGTCGGCCGGGCAGCAAGTATGCTGCTCCGGAAAATTGCCGCTACGAAATCAATGAAGCCGAAGCCATGATGCGGCGCGAAGGGGTCAAGTGGTTGTCGTCGACGCATAAGTCGATCGAAGAGATCGCGACGACGATCCTGCAGGAGATCAGGCTGGACCGGCCGGTTTACTGAGCACGGCCTGTTTTACCCACGCGCGTGGCGCTGAGGTGACCGCGGAGGTCGCCTCAGACCCGAAGTCAGTGCAAGGTCACGCGCGGCGCTGCTGGCGGCATTGTTCGAACACACAGACAGCCGCCGCAGCCGCCACGTTGAGCGATTCCATGCCACCCGGCTGAGGAATCGTCACCCGCAACGAAACCGCATCGCGCCAGGTCTGCGATACGCCCGCCCCTTCGTTACCGAACACCCACGCGAGCGGTCCACTCAGATCGCAGTCATAGATCGCCTCGGCACCGTGCGAATCCGTAATGACGACTGGCACCGCGAGGCGCTCGATCAATACTTGCGCTTCGACATCCTCGTGGATTTGCAGCAGAAAATGCGCGCCCATGCCCGAGCGCAGCACCTTCGACGACCATGCGTACGCGGTGCCCGGTGCGCAAAACACGTGCTGAATACCGGCGGCCGCCGCGCTGCGCAGAATCGAACCGACGTTGCCGGCGTCCTGCACGCCATCGAGCACGAGGCAGGTTTGCGCGACCTTCTCCGGCAGCGGCGTGTCGAGCTTTTCGACCAGCAGCAGAATCCCGACACCGTGCACGACGTTCGACAACTGCCCGAATAACGCGTCAGGCAGCGTGACGATACGGTGCTCGTCGATGCGCGACACGATGGCCTGCGCTTCGTCGTGACGCAGCGCGCCCTCGGTGACGATGCACATTTCCGGCTGCCCGGCGACGTCGAGATACGCGCTCGCGAGATGTAATCCTTCGAGCAGCGCGTGACCGCTACGACGCTGCTGGTGCGTCGAGCCGGCCAGCGCCTTGAGGCGCTTGTAGAGCGGATTGTCCCGCGAGGTGATGGCTTTCACAGGCAGCGAAGACAGTGAGAATGAGGAAAGAGTGGGCGACGCGCCGGGCCACACATGGCGCTCAGGCGCCGCTGCGTTCGCCGTAGGCGTCGTTGTCGAGCATGGCGTCGGTGAGCGTTCCGGACACGACGATCACGCCGCCCGCCGACTGCTTCGAAGCCGTGCCGAAACGCTGATGCGCTTCACGCACCGGCGCGAACGAACGCCGATGATGCTCACAGGGTCCATGTTCGCGCAGCGCCGCGAGATGCTGCGGCGTGCCGTAGCCGGCATGCGCGTTAAAACCGTAGACCGGATAGGTTTGATGCAATTCGAGCAGCATCCGGTCGCGCGTGACCTTGGCGAGAATCGACGCCGCCGAAATGCTCTTGACCAAGGCATCGCCGCCGATCACCGCCTCGCTGCGAATGCTTAGCTTCGGGCAGCGATTGCCGTCGATTTTCACGAGTGTCGGCACGACTGAGAGGCCCTCAACCGCCCGCTTCATCGCCAGCATGGTGGCGTGCAGGATGTTCAGCGTATCGATTTCTTCGACGCTAGCCGACGCGATACAGTAAGCCAGCGCCCGGTCGACGATCTTGTCGTATAGCTCCTCGCGCTTTTTGGCGGTGAGCGCTTTCGAATCGTCGAGGCCGCGAATCATCGGCTTCGACGGGTCGAAAATCACTGCCGCAGCGACCACAGGGCCAGCCAGCGGCCCGCGCCCGGCTTCGTCGACGCCGCAGATGATGTCATCCGGTGTCTCGAAGTCCAGACCGACCTGCCGCGCCGCCGCGCCTGCAGCGCTCGCAGCCTTGCGGCGCGGTGCGCGTGCGGTGGTCACGGCGCCTTCCGCTTTTCGATGACGCTCGCCACGACTTCCGCCGCACGCTGCGCGGTATTCTGCTTCAGCACGTGATGCATCTCCGTGAAGATTTCCGTCAGCGTGCGCCGGTTGGCCTCGTCGCGCAACTGTTTCAGCGTGGCCTCGGCGAGCGCCTGGGGCGTAGCGAAGTGCTGCAGAATTTCGGGCACGACGAAACGCCCCGCCAGAATGTTCGGCAAGCCGACGTACGGCAGATAGCCTTGGCGGCGCATGATCTGGCCGGTCAACCAGGGCACCTTGTACGAGATCACCATCGGCTTTTTCAGCAGCGCGGCTTCCAGCGTCACCGTGCCGCTCTTGACGAGGATCGCATCGGCCGCCGTCATCGCGATTTGCGACTGGCCGTCGGTGATGGTCAGTGCGAGACCGGGATGCGAATCGACCAGCGGCCGCAGCATTTCGCGCAGCGCGGGCGTGGCCGCCGGCATCACGAAACGCAAACCGGGCTCCTGGTGCTGCATCATCTCCATCGCGGCAAAGAACGTCGGACCGATCAGATCGATCTCCGAGCGCCGGCTGCCCGGCAGCACCGCGATGATCGGACCGCTTTCAGCGAGGCCGAGCGTGCGGCGTGCGCCGAGCGTATCGGGTTCGATTGGGATCTCGTCAGCGAGCGGATGGCCCACGTAGGACGCCGCGACGCCTGCCTTTTCCAGCAGCGCCGTTTCGAACGGGAACACGCACAGCATGTGGTCGACCGCCTTGGCGATCTTCTTGATGCGCCCGCCCCGCCACGCCCAGATGGACGGACAGACGAAGTGAACGGTCGGAATGCCCGCGTCGCGCAACGGATGCTCGAGGCCGAAGTTGAAATCGGGTGCATCGACGCCGACGAACACCGACGGCGGCTCAGCCAGCAGTTGGCGCTTCAGTTCGTTGCGGATGCCGAGGATCTCGGGAATATGCCGCAGTGCTTCGACATAGCCGCGCACCGTCAGTTTTTCCATCGGCCAATGGGCGTCGAAGCCCGTGGCGATCATGCGTGGGCCGCCGATCCCGTAATACTGGGTACCGGCGGGCAGACGGCTCGCGAGGCCGTCGAGCAGCGATGCCGCCAGCAGGTCGCCGGACGGCTCGCCAGCCACCATCGCGACGCGCAGCGGACTCGGGTTCAAGGCCATCGGTTAGCGGATGATGCCGCGTTGCGACGCTTCGACAAACGCGAGCAGCGTTTGTACCGGCGCATCGCCATCGCCACCCGCGGACGCGAGTTCGCGCAACTGCACCTTCGCTTCTTCCAGCGACAGGCCGTTCTTGTACAGCAAGCGGTACGCCGAGCGCAGCGCAGAGATCGCATCCGCCGAAAAACCGCGGCGGCGCAGACCTTCGACATTGATGCCGTGCGGCTCGGCCTTGTTGCCCGCGGCAATCACGAACGGCGGAACGTCCTGCACGAGCGCCGAAGCCCCGCCCAGCATCGAATGCGCGCCGATCCGCACGAACTGATGCACGCCCGACATACCGCCGATGATCGCGTGGTCGCCGATCGTCACGTGACCGGCCATCTGCGCATTACTCGACAGAATGACGTTGTTGCCGACGTGGCAGTCGTGCCCGATGTGCACGTAGGCCATGATCCAGTTATCGTCGCCGAGCGTCGTCACGCCCGCGTCCTGCACCGTGCCGGTGTGGATCGTGGTGAATTCACGGATCGTGTTGCGATTGCCGATCACGAGCCGGGTCGGCTCGTCCTTGTACTTCATGTCCTGCGGACGGCCGCCGACTGATGCGTAGTGGCCGATCCGGTTGTCTTCGCCGATCGTGGTGTGACCTTCGATCACGCTGTGCGAACCGACCGTGGTCCGTGCGCCGATCGTCACATGTGCGCCGATGACGGCATACGGTCCGATTTCGACGGATTCGTCGACTTGTGCGCCCGGTTCGACGATCGCAGTGGGATGAATCCTGCTCATGCGTCCTCGCTTCTGATTCTGTTGCGTTGTCTGGATGGACGTAGCCGGAGCTTGCAGGGCTCAGGGTAAGCCGCTGACTGCCCGGACACCGGTCTTTAAGCGTCTTTGTCCGTGTGCCGCACCGCGCACATCAGGTCGGCTTCCGCCGCCACGACACCATCCACTTCGGCGCGCGCCTTGAACTTCCAGATGCCGCGCATATGACGCTCGAACGTGCAGTTCAGGATCAGCTGATCGCCCGGCTCCACCACGCGCTTGAAACGCGCATTGTCGATGCCCACGAACAGATACAGCGTGTTCGACGGATCGCTCGGCTCTTCCGAAAACGTCAGCAGGGCCGCCGTTTGCGCGAGCGCTTCGAGGATCAGCACGCCGGGCATCACCGGACGGGTCGGAAAGTGACCCTGGAAATACGGCTCATTGATCGACACGTTCTTCAACGCTTTGATGCTCTTGTGCGGCTCGAGTTCGAGCACCCGGTCGACCAGCAGGATCGGGTAACGATGAGGCAGCAGCGTGAGAATCTTATGAATGTCGAGATTGATTTTTTCGGTGCTCATGGTGTTTCTACTCACGCATTAACTGCGCGGTGATGACTGCGGATGCTGGTGCAGGTGGGTTGGTAACGCGTGCTGCCGGCGCTTGCCGAGACCCGGCGGCCATGCCACCCGGTCACGGCAACCGACTTTGCTTCCTGATGCTTGCCCGCCATTTTACGCGGTACCAGCAGGTTGCCCCGCGATTGTTCTGCGGGCCTGCTTGCGGGCTTGCTTGATATCTCAGGCCTGGTCGCCTGCGGAATTGCTCGCTGCGTCGGCTGGCTTACCTGCCGACGCAGCATTTTCGAGCGCCTTGATACGGTCACGAAGTTTGTCGATGTTACGCAGCAAAGCGGCGCTTTTGTTCCAGTCCGCATGATTCACTGCCGGGAACGCGCTGGTGTAGATGCCTGGCTTCAACAACGACTTCGACACGCCGGACTTCGCCGTGACGATCACATAGTCTGCCAGCGTCACGTGACCGGCAATCCCGACCGCGCCGCCGATCATGCAGTGACGGCCGATCGTGGTGCTGCCCGCGATGCCCGCGCAACCTGCAATCACCGTATAGGCGCCGACCTTGCAGTTGTGGCCGATCTGCACGAGGTTGTCGATTTTCACGCACTCTTCGATGATCGTGTCGGCCATGGCGCCACGGTCGATGGTGGTGTTCGCACCGATTTCGACGTCTGCCGCGATCGACACACCGCCGACCTGCGGAATCTTCACCCAACTGCCGGTACGCGCATCGCCAACGCCCACGAAATCCGGCGCGAAGCCAAAACCGTCCGAACCGATCACCCCGCCCGCGTGCACGATCACGCGCTCGCCGAGCTTGCAGCCGTGGTACACCGCGACATTCGGATACAGATGCGAGCCCGCGCCGATCCGCGTGCCGCGGCCGATCACCACGTTGGCGTCCAGCCGCACGTTTTCGCCGATCACCGCGCCCGCTTCCACCGTGACGTTCGGGCCGATCACCGCGCTCGCGGCAATTTGCGCGGACGGGTCGATGGTTGCGCTCGGATGAACGCCCGCCACCGGCTTCGGCGCGGCCATGTCGATGAAGGTCTGCGCGACGCGCGCGAAGTAAGCGTACGGATTCGGCGTGACGATGAAGTTACGACCCTCGCTGGAGTTCAGCTTGGCGAGGTCGTCGGCGTTGATCAACACCGCGCCCGCACGGGTTGTCTCGACCTGCGACAGATACTTCGGATTAGCGAGGAACGCCAACTGGTCGGGGCCTGCCTGGTCGAGCGGCGCCAGACTGCCGACGCGCTGCGAACCGTCTCCGACAACTTCACCGCCGAACCGTTGGACGATGTCCTCGAGCGTAAATGCCATGCCTATCCTGTCTCCTGTGTCGACCAGAGTTAGCGCTTCAGCGCTTACTCTGGTCCCATGCAGAGCATGTCGATCGGAGTTGGTGCTTCAGCACTTACTCCGATCCCATGCAAGATGGTTGCTGCAAAATCAGTCCAACTTGTCAGTTCTACGGCCCCGTGCTGCGATCCTGCGGCCGGCGCAGCGTGCGCGTTCAGTTGCCCGAGGCCGCAAGAGCCTTGAGCACCTGATCGGTAATGTCGATGCGCGGGCTCACATACACCGCTTCCTGAACGATCAGGTCGTAGTGCTGCTGCTCGGCGATCTGCTTGATCACCTTGTTGGCCCGGTCGAGCACCGCCGCCAGCTCTTCGTTGCGCCGCTGGTTCAGGTCTTCGCGAAACTCGCGTTGTTTGCGCTGGAAGTCCGTATCCAGTTGCGACAGATCGCGCTGCTTCTGCGCGCGATCGCCGGCCGACATCGACGCGCCGTTCTTGTCGAGCGAGTCGGACATCGACTTCAGCTTCTGCGCCATATCGGCCAGATCCTTGTCGCGCTTGGCGAACTCCGCCTCGAGCTTGACCTGTGCAGCCTTTGCGGCAGCCGATTCACGCAGGATACGGTCCGAATTCACCGCAGCGATCCTGGCTTCCTGCGCGTGCGCTACTCCCGCTACGCCGACACCCAGCGTCATTGCCAGCGCAAACGCACACGCCACACGTTTCGAAAACATACCGGTTAGCAAAGTCATCCTCTCGATACTGTAGTTTGGCCGGGCCCGCCACCGGGAGCCGCTCGCGGACGGACCGCCCGACGGCGGATCGCCGGCCGCCGGCCGCCGGATCAGAATGCCGTCCCGATCTGGAACTGGAACTTCTGATACTGGTCGCCGGTGTGCTTCGTGAGCGGGAAGCCCAAGCTGAGCTTGAGCGGGCCGATCGGCGAGATCCACGCGAGACCGACACCATAGCCGTAACGCAGGCCGTTCGCGCCGATGCTGTTGCCCTCGGTACCCCACACGTTACCGGCGTCGAGGAACGTGAAGACACGCAACGTACGGTCGTAGCCCGTGCCCGGCAGCGGGAACGTCAATTCGACGTTACCCACCAGCAGCTTCGAGCCGCCGATCGGGTCGTTCGTCTTCGCGTCACGCGGACCCAGCGAGCTCGGCTCGTAGCCCCGCACCGAACCGATACCGCCCGCGTAGTAATTCTTGAAAATCGGGTATGGCTTGCCGCCGAGGCCGTTACCGTAACCGCCCTGGAAGTTGAAGCCCAGCACGAAGCCGCGCGCAAACGAATAATAGTACTGCGCGTTGATGTCGGCCTTGTAGTACTGCGTGCCGCCGATCGGCGTGCCGTATTCGGCGTTCGCCTGCGTGAAGTAACCGCGGCTCGGCACCAGTGCGCTGTCACGCGCGTCGCGCGACCAGCCCACCGTGATCGGCACGTTGTTCGACACACGGCCGAACTCGTGCACGTAGTCGATATAGCTTTGCGGCGTATTCGCGTCGATATCCAGTTGGTTCTGCTCGAGGCCGGCACCGAAGTACACCGTGTCGACTTCGGAGAACGGAATACCGAACTTCAGGTCACCACCGATCGTGACGATCTTGAAGCTCGAATCCGTCGAGTAGTACAGCGGCTGGTACGTACGGTAGTAGACGTCGGTAATCCGCTTGATGCCGTCGACGGTGAAGTACGGGTCGACCTGCGTGACCGTCAAGGTACGGTACGTCTTGGCGGTATTCACGTTCACCGCGAGACTCGTACCCGAACCGAACACGTTGTCCTGCGACACGCCCGCGGAAAGCACCACCTTGTCGGTCGACGAGAAGCCCGCGCCCAGCGTGATCGCGCCGGTCGGCTTTTCGGCCACCTTGACGTCCACATCGACCTGGTCCGGCGTGCCTTCGACCGGCACCGTGGTTACGTCGACGTCGGTAAAGTAGCCGAGACGGTTGATCCGGTCTTTCGACAGCGCGAGACGGTTCGAATCGAACCACGAGCTTTCGAGCTGGCGCATTTCGCGGCGCACGACTTCGTCGCGAGTCCGCGTGTTGCCGACCACGTTGATGCGGCGCACGTACACGCGGCGGCTCGGGTCCACTTGCAGCGTCAGGTCGACCTTGTGGTGTTCCTGATCGATCTGCGGCTGCGCGTTGACGGTGGCGAACGCATAGCCATATTCGCCCAGCTTGTCGACAATCGCCTTGGTGGTGGCTTGCAGCTTTTCAGCCGAGAAGCGGTCACCCGGTTTGATCTTGATGAGCTTGGCCAGCTCCGGCTCGCGATCGAGCAGGTTACCGGCCAGCTTGATGCTGTTGATCGTGTACGGCTCGCCTTCGTGCAGCGTGACCGTCAGATACATGTCCTTCTTGTCCGGCGTGATCGACACCTGAGTCGACTCGATGTTGAACTCGAGGTAGCCGCGATTCAGGTAATACGAGCGGACGTTTTCGAGGTCGCCGGTGAGCTTGTCTTTCGCGTACAGGTCGTTCTTGGTGTACCACGAGAACCAGTTCGGCGTGGACAGTTGCATTTCGTCGCGCAGCGTACCCGTGCTGAACGCCTTGTTGCCGATGAAGTTGATCTGGCGGATCTTCGCGCTCGGACCTTCAGCCACCGAGAACAGCACCGACACGCGATTGCGGTCGATCGGCGTGATCGTGGTGGTGACTTCGGCGGCATAGTAGCCACGCGTCAGGTACTGGCGCTTCAGTTCCTGCTCGGCCTTGTCGACGAGTGCCTTGTCGTAGTAACGGCCTTGCGACAAACCGACCGCGCGCAGCGCCTTGGTCAGGTTGTCCTTGTCGAACTCGTGAATGCCGGAGAAGTCGATCGTGCCGATGGCCGGACGCTCCAGCACCTGCACGATGACGACATTGCCTTCGGTCGCGATCTTGACGTCGTTGAAGAAGCCCGTGGCGTACAGCGCGCGAATGGCTTCAGAAGCCTTGTCGTCGCTAAAGGTGTCGCCCTGCTTGATGGGCAGGTACGCGAACACGGTACCGGGTTCGACGCGTTGCAATCCCTCGATCCGGATGTCTTGCACCACGAAGGGCGTCGTTGCGTGAGCAACCAGCCCATGCGCGGCGAATGCCGCGGCTATAACCGTCTTTGGAACAAAGCGATGAGGTTTAAACAACGTGCTTCCCCAGTGTGTATAGCTGCATCAGGTCAGACGGTCGCCATCGTGAACGCCGCCAGACACTTTAAAAATGGATTAAACGAGCCAGATCGTTGAACAGCGCAATCGCCGATAACGCGACGATGCAGGCGAGACCCGCCCTCTGAAAAACGAGTTGCCAGCGATCAGAGACAACTTTGCCGGTTGCAGCTTCAACCAAATAATATAACAGATGACCCCCGTCCAATACCGGAATTGGTAACAGGTTCAGTACGCCGAGGCTAATACTGACAAGGGCCAGGAACGACAGGAATGCAGAAGGACCTAAACGTGCGCTCTTTCCTGCGTAATCGGCGATCGTGACAGGACCGGAAAGATTCTTTAACGAAGCCTCGCCGACGATCATTCGCCCGAACATGCGCACTGAATAAACAGCAAGATCCCACGTACGGCGCGCGCCCAGTTGCAGACTTTCGAGCGGCCCATAACGCACGTCGATCGACGGCACCTGGGTGGCGATTTCCGCACCAATACGACCGATCTGCTGACCCGTTGCGTCATCACGCTGCGACTGAGGGACGATGCGAACGTCTTCCAGCTTGCCCGCCGCTTGCCCACCACGCTCTACCTGCAGCATCACGGGCACACCGGCGTGCGATTTTACATAAGCGATGAAGGCCGTGGCATTGTCGGTAGGAACACCGTTGACCGCGCGCAGACGGTCACCCACTGCGAGGCCTGCCTTTTGCGCTGCGCTATCCGGCTGCACACCCGCGACCGTCAGCTTGCCACCGCCCGGCTCGAAGCCGAGATGCGACATAAAGTCGTCGTCGACGTCTTTCTCGGTGATACCGCGCAGATCCAACTGGAAATCCGAGGTGCCGTGGGCATCTTTCGCGCTCAGCACGACGCGCTTGTGATCGAATGCCGCGCCCAGCAGCTTCCAGCGCAGGTCGGACCAGGAGCGCACGTGCTCGGATTCGCCGGCGTTCTCGGCACGCACGGCGACGATGGTTTCGCCGCCGTCGAAACCGGCCAACGCCGCCGGCGTATTTGGAGCAGGCGCCGCAACCACAGCCGCCGGCTCTGTCACGCCGGTAGCGAACACGAGCGCGAACAGCACGATGGCGAGCAGGAAGTTCGCGACCGGACCGGCCGCGACAATCGCGATACGGCGCCACACCGACTGCCGGTTGAACGCATACGGCAAGGCTTCAACCGGAATCGGCGCACCGCCGGTCTCGCGCTCGTCGAGCATCTTCACGTAGCCGCCCAACGGCAGCGCGGCAATCGTCCATTCGGTGCCCGTCTTCGGGCTCACCCATTGGAACAGCGGCTTGCCGAAGCCGATCGAAAAACGCAATACCTTGACGCCGCACAAACGCGCCACACTGTAATGCCCGTACTCGTGGACGACCACAAGTACGCCAATCGCGACCGCGAAGGCAAGCAGCTCGATCAGCAGATTCATAGGCGCCTCACTGGACGGCGCGTTCCGTGCGACGGGCGCCGTCCGGCAGACGCACGATGAAGTCTGCAGCGGCGCGACGCGCGGCGGCGTCGGCTTCAATCACGTCTTCGAGCGCGTGCGCGCTGCGGTTCGGCAGCGCGTTGAGTACGGCGTCGACAACCTGAGCGATCGCCATGAAACCGATCTGGCGCGACAGGAACGCTTCAACAGCGATTTCGTTCGCGGCATTCAGGGCCGCGCTCGCCAACCCACCCTCGGCCAGCGCCTTCACGGCAAGCGCGAGACACGGGAAGCGTGTGTAATCCGGCTTTTCGAACGAGAGCGACGCGACCTGCAGCAGATCGAGTTGCGCCACGCCCGAATCGACGCGATCCGGAAACGCCAGCGCATGCGCGATCGGCGTGCGCATGTCGGGATTGCCCAGTTGCGCAAGCACCGAGCCGTCGGCATACGACACCATCGAATGAATCACGCTTTGCGGATGAATCAGCACGTCGATGCGCTCGCCCGGCAGATTGAAGAGCCAGTGTGCCTCGATCACTTCGAGGCCTTTGTTCATCATCGTGGCCGAGTCGACCGAAATCTTACGGCCCATGACCCAGTTCGGATGCTTGCAGGCTTCGTCAGGCGTGACGTCGACCAGCGTGGCCGGTTCGCGCGTCCGGAACGGACCGCCGGACGCGGTCAGGATGATCTTCGAAACACCGCCGTGCAGTGCGGCTTCGCGCGGCAGGCATTGGAATATTGCGTTGTGTTCGCTGTCGACCGGCAGCAGCACGGCGCCGTTGTCACGCACCGCGTCCATGAAGATCGCGCCGGACATCACCAGCGCTTCCTTGTTGGCGAGCAGAATGCGCTTGCCGGCGCGCGCGGCGGCGAGACTCGGCGCGAGGCCTGCCGCGCCGACGATCGCCGCCACCACCGTATCGCAGCCATCGCTCTTCGACACGTCGACGAGCGCTTGCGGCCCATACGAGACTTCGGTCTTGCAGCCCGCTTCGCGCAGTTTCGCCGCGACGCGCGCGGCGGTATCGGCATCGCCGACTACCGCGACTTCAGGCTTAAAGCGCAGGCATTGCTCGACGAGCTTGTCGCCGTTGCGATGCGCCGTGAGCGCGTAAATCGAAAAGCGCTCGGGATGACGCGCGACGACGTCGAGCGTGCTGTCTCCAATCGAGCCCGTGGAACCGAGCAGTGTCAGACTTTTTTGCATATCTCTTTCTCTAGCCGAGCAGCAGCATGGCAAGCGGCAGCACCGGCAACAATGCGTCGATGCGGTCGAGTACGCCACCGTGCCCAGGCAACAGGCCGCTTGAATCTTTCACTCCGGCCTGACGTTTCATCATCGATTCGAACAGGTCGCCCGCCACGCTGAATGCCACCAGCAGGGTCAGTGCGAGCAGTGTACGTACGGCGCCCAATTGCGCCAGCAGCGCAGAATACAGGGTCGGCTCGAACGCATGCAAAAAGACCGCCGCCGCGGCGACGATCATCACGGCCAGCCAGCCGCCGATCGCGCCCTCCCAGGTCTTACCCGGGCTGATGGCGGGCGCCAGCTTGTGTTTCCCGAAAGCCTTTCCAGAGAAGTATGCGCCGATATCCGCCAGCCACACCAACAGCAGCAGCGACAGCACGAACGGCACGCCCTTCATGCGCGCGGCGACGAGAGCATGCCAGCACGCGACGAATACCACAATGCCGGCGAGGAATAGAAAAGCGCGCCAGACCCCTTGCGCGAGGGTCGGCTTGCGCAGAAGCACGTACGGCCCCGCAATCACCCAGAAAATAGCGGCCGCCTGAAAGAGCGGCCGGGGCTCCTCGACGCCGGTACCGAGACGTGTGCTCACGACCAGCGCAACGGCGGCCACCAGCGCGTAAATGACCGGGCCCGCGCCGCCGAGCTTCAGCAGGCGCGCCCATTCCCACGCCGCGAACACGACGACGAAGGCGATCAGCGCGCCGAACGCGCCCACCGGCGCGAACAACGTGACCGGCAGGAAGATCGCCAGCAGGATGATCGCCGTGATGACACGGGTTTTTAGCATGGAAGCGAATCGACGTTTTGCGATTGCGGCTCGAGTTGAGCACTGGTGCGGCCGAAGCGGCGCTCACGCTCCGCGTAGGAGGCGATAGCGTGGCCGAGCGCGTCGGCGTCGAAATCCGGCCAGAACGTGTCGGTGAAGTAGAACTCGGTGTAGGCGAGTTGCCAGAGCAGGAAGTTGCTGACGCGGCGCTCGCCGCCGGTGCGGATAAAGAGATCCGGCTCCGGCGCATAGGCCATCGACAGGTGTTCGGCGAACGAGTCCTCGTTCACCTCGACCGCCTTGCCCGCCAGCGCCGATTGCTCGGCGAGCTTGCGGGTGGCCTGCATGATGTCCCAGCGACCGCCGTAATTGGCGGCAATGGTGAGCGTGAGACGGGTGTTGCGCGCGGTTTTGGTTTCCGCGCGCTTGATCAGGTCGCGAATGCGCGTATCGAATCGGGACAGATCGCCGACCACGCGCAGACGGATGCCGTTCGCGTGCAACTTGCCGATCTCGCGCTCCAGCGCGGTGACGAACAGGCGCATCAGGAACGACACTTCGTCGTTCGGGCGGCGCCAGTTTTCCGAGCTGAAGGCAAAGAGCGTCAGGTATTCGACGCCCTGCCGGGCGCAGGCCTCGACGGCCGCACGCACCGCGTCGACGCCGCGCGTATGGCCGGCCACGCGCGGCAAACGGCGCTGGGTCGCCCAACGGCCGTTGCCGTCCATGATGATCGCGATATGTCGCGGCACCGCGGCGACATCAGGCACGCGCACGGTTGAGCTGGTGTAGGTCATGGCCGTCGGGACAGTGACTGCAAAAAAAGAAGTGGAAACCCTGAAAATACTGAGTGCCCCCAAACCTGGTGCTTCGCACCAGGCCCCCCCCCCGAGGGGGCAAGAAAACTTGGGGCGGCCCGGCGTTTTCTTGGGAGCCAACCGGCCTCAGACCGTCATGATCTCGGCTTCTTTGGTCACTACCAGTTTGTCGATTTCCGTGACGAACTTGTCCGTCAGTTTCTGAACGTCGTCACCTGCACGGCGCTCGTCATCTTCAGAAATTTCCTTGTCTTTCACGAGCTTCTTCAGTTGCTCGTTTGCATCACGGCGCAGGTTGCGAACAGCGACCTTGGCCGTTTCCGCTTCGCTCTTGACCACTTTGGTCAGTTCGCGACGGCGTTCTTCGGTCAGCGCGGGCATCGGCACGCGGATCACGTCGCCTTGCGTCGCCGGGTTCAGACCGAGGTCCGACTCGCGGATCGCCTTTTCGACGACCTGGACCATCTTCTTTTCCCACGGCTGCACGCCGATCGTGCGTGCGTCGATCAGCGTCAGGTTCGCGACCTGCGAAATCGGCACCGGCGAACCGTAGTAATCGCATTGGATGTGATCGAGCAGGCCCGTGTGTGCACGGCCCGTGCGGATTTTCGACAGGTCGTTCTTGAACGCGTCGATGGAACGCTGCATCTTTTGTTCAGCGCCCTTCCTGATATCAGCCACAGACATTTTTAAACCTCCGAACTTTCAAAACGGTGCGAGCCGGCCAGCGCGCACACTATGCGGCGGCCTGGGCTCGCGTTAAAGCCCACGTTATGTGAACGAGAGTTTACACGTGGACGAGGGTGCCCTCGTCCTCGCCTAGTACGATGCGCTTGAGCGCGCCCGGCTTGACGATCGAAAACACCCGGATCGGCAGCTTCTGGTCGCGGCACAGCGCGAACGCCGTGGCGTCCATCACCTGCAGATTGCGGCCGATCGCTTCGTCGAAGCTGATCGTGGCGTAACGGGTCGCACTCGGGTCTTTCTTGGGGTCGGCAGAATAGACGCCGTCCACCTTGGTGGCCTTCAGCACCACTTCCGCGCCGACTTCCGAGCCGCGCAGCGCGGCGGCCGTATCCGTCGTGAAGAACGGATTGCCGGTACCGGCCGCGAAAATCACGACTTTGCCTTCCTCGAGCTGGCGAATCGCGCGGGGCCGGATGTACGGCTCGACCACCTGGTCCATGCGCAGCGCGGATTGCACGCGCGCTTCGATACCGGCGTGGCGCATTGCGTCCTGCAGCGCCAGCGCATTCATCATGGTGGCCAGCATGCCCATGTAGTCAGCCGTGGCGCGATCCATACCGGCCGCGCCGCCCGCCACGCCGCGGAAAATATTGCCGCCGCCGATCACCACGGCCAGCTGCGTTCCGAGACGGACCACTTCGGCCACGTCCGCTACCATTCGTTCGATGGTTGCACGATTGATGCCAAAGGCATCGTCGCCCATCAGAGCTTCACCGGAGAGTTTGAGCAGGACGCGTTTATAGGCAGTGGGCATAGGGGGTATCCAGATCGCGCAGAACAGGGCAACAACAAGGGACTAATGTAGGGGTGAAATACTGATTCGGGCAAGCGTCGCCAAATTGGCGAACCCTAGGGCTCGCCAGCGGCGTGCGCCACGAGGGTCACCCGCGCGCAGCCTTGCGGCGCCGCCGACCGCGGCAAAGTCTTGCTCCGCCGCGGGTCCAGCGGTACTAACTGAAACTTAAACGAGGCTTATTGTTGCTTTGCAGCAGCGACTTGAGCCGCCACTTCAGCTGCGAAGTCGTCCTGCTTCTTCTCGATGCCTTCGCCGACCACGAACAACGCGAACTTCTGCACGCTCGAGTTGCCGGCCTTCAGCATCTGTTCGATCGTCTGCTTGTCGTTCTTAACGAACGTCTGGTTCAGCAGCGACACTTCCTTCAGATACTTCTGCACGCTGCCGTCGACCATCTTGGCGACGATTTCAGCCGGCTTGCCCGATTCAGCAGCCTTCTGTTCAGCAATGCTGCGTTCCTTGGCGATCAGATCCGCCGGCACGTCGTCCGACGACAGCGAGACCGGCTTCATAGCGGCGATGTGCATTGCCACGTCCTTGCCGATCTGCTCGTCCGCGCCGGTGTACTCGACCAGCACGCCGATACGGGTGCCGTGCAGGTACGCTGCCAGCTTGTTAGCCGTGTCGAAACGCACGAAACGGCGGATCGACAGGTTTTCACCGATCTTGCCGACCAGTGCCAGGCGCACCGCGTCGACCGTCGAGCCGTCCAGCGGCAGTGCCGACAGCGCAGCGACGTCAGCCGGGTTTTGCGTAGCGACCAGTTCAGCGACCGTCTTCGAGAAAGCCAGGAAGTCGTCGTTCTTCGAAACGAAGTCGGTTTCGCAGTTCAGTTCGACCAGCGAACCAGCATTGCCGCCGATGAACGATGCGACCACGCCTTCAGCCGTCACGCGCGACGCTGCCTTGCTGGCCTTGTTGCCCAGCTTCACGCGCAGCAGCTCTTCAGCGCGCGCCATGTCGCCATCGGCTTCCGTCAGCGCCTTCTTGCATTCCATCATCGGCGCGTCGGTCTTTGCGCGCAGTTCTGCAACCATGCTTGCGGTAATTGCCGCCATCATTTGCTCCTTGAGTTCCGTCTGTCACACGCCGCCCGGACTTCGATACCGGCGGCAAGAATTCGTTTCAACGTCGCACGTATTTTTTACGGACTACGCTCAGGCACTGCTCACAGCACACCACTACTTTGTCGCGGCTTAAAAAAAGGGGGCCTGTAGAAAGCCCCCTTTTTTGCCGGACACGGGGCAGCTTTACGCTTCCGGGTTGACCTCGACGAACTCGTCGCCGTCACCACCGCGAGCAGCTTGCACCACTTCGTTGACCGAGTTAGCACGGCCTTCGAGAATCGCGTCAGCCACGCCAGCCGTGTACAGAGCGACAGCCTTCGAAGCGTCGTCGTTACCCGGGATCACGTAGTCGATGCCTTCCGGCGAGTGGTTCGTGTCGACCACGGCGATGACCGGAATGCCGAGCTTGTTAGCTTCGGTCACGGCAATCTTGTGGTAGCCGACGTCGACCACGAAGATCGCGTCCGGAATACCGCCCATGTCCTTCACGCCGCCGATCGACTTTTGCAGCTTGGCCATTTCGCGTTCGAACAGGAGCGCTTCCTTCTTGCTCATTCGTTCGGTTTCGCCTGCTTCCAGCGCTGCTTCCATGTCCTTCAGGCGCTTGATCGAGACCTTCAGCGTCTTGAAGTTGGTCAGCATGCCGCCGAGCCAGCGTGCGTTGACGAAAGGCATGCCAGCGCGTTGCGCTTCTTCAGCGATCGTGTCGCGCGATTGACGCTTCGTGCCGACGAACAGGATCGTGCCGCGATTGGCTGCCAGTTGACGCGCATACTTCAGCGCGTCGTTGTACATCGGCAGCGTCTTTTCGAGGTTGATAATGTGAATCTTGTTGCGATGGCCGAAAATGAAGGGGGCCATCTTCGGGTTCCAGAAGCGCGTTTGGTGACCGAAGTGGACACCGGCTTCCAGCATTTGACGCATGGTAACTGCCATGAAAATCTCCGCGAGGGTTGGGTCTTAAGGCGGCTGCCGTATCGGCCGCGCTGCCAGTTGTGCTCATTTATTGCACTTTCTGGCTGAACGCGACGGACACCCTGGGTGCGCCGGCTTGCGAGTCTGCTGCCTTGGTACTGCCCCATCCTGTAGCGCAGGCAACTATCGCTACGGGAAGCCTTTCCTGCCAGTTTGCTCCCCGCTTGGCTCCCATTAGAACAGCCAATAGAGCAACAAAATAAGACAGGGATCGACTTAGCCAAAGATTATAGCACGTGACTATCGGTCGGCTCAACCCGCGCGGTAGCTCCGGGTCGCCGCAGCCGGTTGCACCCGGGCGCTTGCCGCCGCCATCAGCAAGCCGCCCGCAATCCGCCGCGAACATGGGAGCGAAAGGCGCCAACCCTCTCGCAAAACCCTGCGGCAGGCGGAATATGGTGCGATAATCTTCCAATAAATTGCATTTCAGGCCCGACTCATGGCTATTACGCTCAAAAACGAACACGATATCGCGCAGATGCGCGTCGCCTGCAAGCTCGCTAGCGAAGTGCTCGACTACATTACGCCGTTCGTCACGGCCGGCATCACGACCGGCGAGCTCGACCGGCTGTGTCACGAATACATGCTCAAGGAACAAGGCACGATTCCGGCGCCGCTGAATTATCAGCCGCCCGGCTATCCGCCCTACCCGAAAGCCACCTGCATTTCGGTGAACGACGTGATCTGCCACGGCATTCCGGGCGACAAGACGCTGAAGAACGGCGACGCGCTGAATATCGACGTCACGGTGATCAAGGAAGGCTATTTCGGCGACACCAGCCGGATGTTCATCGTCGGCGAAGGCTCGATCATGGCCAAACGCCTCGTGCAGACCACCTTCGAATGCATGTGGCTCGGCATCGATCAGGTGCGCCCGGGCGCCCATCTCGGCGATATCGGCTACGCCATCCAGAAGCATGCCGAAGGGCAAGGCTACAGCGTGGTGCGCGAATATTGCGGCCACGGCATCGGCACGGTGTTCCACGAAGACCCGCAGATCCTGCACTATGGCCGTCCCGGCACCGGGCTCGAGTTGCAGACCGGCATGATCTTCACGATCGAGCCGATGATCAACGCCGGTCGGCGCGAGATCCGCACCATGCCGGACCAGTGGACCGTCAAGACCAAAGACCGTAGCCTGTCGGCACAGTGGGAACACACCATCCTCGTCACCGAAACCGGCTACGACGTGCTGACTGTCTCGGCCGGCACGCCCGCGCGTCCGCCGGTTGTCGCAGCCACGGCCTGACCGACTTCCGACCTCCCTCGCCCACCTGCCAATGAGTAGTGTTCCAGCCGTCGCCCAATCCCATGCCACGTCGCTCAAGGCAGACTATAAAGTGGCCAAAGCCCAGTTGCTGGAACGCTTCAAGACCGCCTCCAACGTCGACTCGCTGATGGCCGCTCTCTCGCGCGCCACGGACGAGTCGTTGCGCGCCGCCTGGAACACCTGTCAGCTGCCGCCCGAACTGGCCCTGCTGGCCGTCGGCGGTTACGGGCGGGGCGAACTGGCGCCGCACTCCGACATCGACATTCTGGTCCTGTTGCCCGACGCGCCGATCGCGCATCTCGAAGCGCGGATCGAACGCTTTATTAGCCTCGCGTGGGATTTAGGGCTCGAACTCGGCAGCAGTGTGCGCAGCGTGGCGCAATGTGTCGAAGAAGCCGCCAACGACGTCACCGTGCGCACCTCGCTGCTCGAAGCGCGGCGCATTACGGGCAGCGCCCCGCTCTTCGACGACTTTGTGAAGCGCTACCGCGAAACACTCGACCCGCGCGCGTTCTTCCAAGCCAAAGTGCTGGAAATGCGTCAACGGCACGCCAAGTTTCAGGACACGCCGTATTCGCTCGAACCGAACATCAAGGAAAGCCCGGGCGGTCTGCGCGATCTGCAACTGATTCTGTGGATTACGCAGGCGGCGGGTTTCGGCAGCAGCTGGCGCGAGCTCGAAGCACGCGGCCTGATCACCGAGCGTGAAGCGCGTGAACTGCGTCGCAACGAAGGTTTCCTGAAAACGCTGCGTGCCCGGCTGCATGTGATCGCCGGCCGCCGCCAGGACATTCTGGTGTTCGACCTGCAAACGCCGGTAGCCGAAAGCTTCGGCTACAAGCCGACCGCGACCAAGCGCGCCAGCGAACAGTTGATGCGCCGCTATTACTGGTCCGCAAAGGCCGTTACGCAGCTCGCCACCATCCTGATCCAGAACATCGAAGCGCAGCTTTTCCCCAACACGAGCGGCATCACGCGCGTGCTGTCGGACCGTTTCGTCGAGAAGCAGGGCATGCTGGAGATCGCCAGCGACGACGTATTCCAGCGTGAGCCGAACGCGATCCTCGAGGCTTTCCTGCTCTACGAACAGACGCCGGGCGTGAAGGGTTTGTCGGCGCGCACGCTGCGCGCGATCTACAACGCCCGCGATGTGATGGATCAGCATTGGCGGCGCGATCCGGAAAACGGGCGCCTGTTCATGGACATCCTGAAGCAGCCGGCCGGCATCACGCACGCGCTGCGCCTGATGAACCAGACCAGCGTGCTCGGGCGCTACCTGTTGAACTTCCGGCGCATTGTCGGACAGATGCAGCACGACCTTTATCACGTCTACACGGTCGATCAGCACATCCTCATGGTGTTGCGTAATCTGCGCCGCTTCGCGGTAGCCGAGCACGCGCACGAATATCCGTTCTGCAGCCAGTTGATCGCCAATTTCGACCGGCCGTGGGTCTTGTACGTGGCGGCGCTGTTTCACGACATCGCCAAGGGCCGCGGTGGCGACCATTCCACGCTCGGCATGGCCGACGCACGGCGCTTTTGCCGTAACCATGGCATCGAGGGCGAGGACGGCGAACTGGTCGTCTGGCTGGTCCAGCAGCATCTGACCATGAGCCAGGTCGCGCAGAAACAGGACACGAGCGACCCCGAAGTCATCAAGCGGTTTGCCGAACTGGTCGGCAACGAACGCCGGCTGACCGCGCTTTACCTGCTGACCGTGGCCGATATTCGCGGCACAAGCCCGAAAGTCTGGAACACGTGGAAAGGCAAGCTGCTCGAGGACCTCTACCGCGCGACCCTGGCGGTGCTCGGCGGCGCACGGCCTGACGCGCACTCCGAACTGAAGTCGCGCCAGGAAGAGGCGTTGGCCCTGCTGCGCCTCGAAACCGTGCCGGAAGGCGCGCAGAAGGCGCTGTGGGACAAGCTGGACATTGGCTACTTCCTGCGCCACGATGCGGCGGATATCGCATGGCAGACGCGCGTGCTGTACCGGCACGTCGAGACCGCGACGCCGATCGTGCGGGCGCGTCCTTCGCCGATCGGCGAAGCCCTTCAGGTGCTGGTGTATGTGAAAGACCAGCCCGATCTATTCGCCGGCATTTGTGCGTATTTCGACCGCAATGGCTTGTCAGTGCTCGATGCGCGGGTCAGCACGACCCGCCACGGGTACGCGCTCGATAATTTCCTCGTCGCACATACCGAAGAAGACGTGCATTATCGCGATATTGCCAATCTGGTCGAACAGGAACTGACCGCACGCCTCACGGGTGACGGCACCCTCCTCCCGGGACCGTCGAAAGGCCGTTTGTCACGGCTGTCGCGGACCTTCCCTGTTACGCCGCGCGTCGATCTTCGGGCCGACGAGCGCGGCCAATATTACATCCTGTCCGTGTCTGCCAACGACCGGCCAGGCCTTCTTTATTCAATCGCGCGCGTGCTGGCCGAGCACCGGGTCGGCGTCGCGTCGGCGCGGATCAATACGCTCGGCGAACGCGTCGAAGACGTGTTCCTGCTGGATGGACACGGTCTGTCGGACAACCGCCTGCAAATTCAGGTCGAGACCGAACTGCTGCGCGCGATTGCAGTGTGAGATTTCATGCGAGTCAAATTAACAGCCAAGCACCCGCGGCCGGCTTCGTCCGAACGCGCCCCTGTCCGTACCGGAAGCACTTCGGCGCGTAAGCCGACGCGCCCGGCAGGGCCGAAACCGTCCCCGTCGACGGCGGGTTTTAGCGGGGCGCGGGGTGAAGGCGCTGGCGCAGCGGGTGGCGGCAGCAAGCGGCCGGTTGGTGCAGGTAAGCCGGCAGGCGCCGGTGCGCGTGCGCCACGGGCTGAAGGATCGTTTTCCCGCGAGCGGGATGCGGGTGGTGCAGGCGCTGCGCGCCGGGCACCGTCGGATCGGCCGCCGCGGCGTGAAGGGGCCGGCGGTGCGCCGCGCCGCTTCGAGGGCGGCGGCGATCGCGCTCCGCGTCGCGACGATGGCGCTCGTGCGCCCCGTAAGTTTGAAGGTGGCGGCGATCGTAGCGAACGCGCACCGCGCCGTGCTGACGGTGAACGTAGCCAAGGCGCTCCGCGCCGGTTTGAAGGCAGTGACCGCGCTCCGCGTCGTGACGATGGTGAGCGTTTGCCTCGCAGGTTTGAAGGCGGCGGCGATCGTAGCGAACGTGCTCCGCGTCGCGCTGACGGTGAACGCAGCCAAGGCGCTCCGCGCCGGTTTGAAGGCAGTGACCGCGCTCCGCGTCGTGACGATGGTGAGCGTGCGCCTCGCAGGTTTGAAGGCGGCGGCGATCGTAGCGAACGTGCTCCGCGTCGCGCTGACGGCGAACGTAGCCAAGGCGCTCCGCGCCGGTTCGAAGGTGCTGGCGACCGCAGCGAGCGCGCTCCGCGTCGCTTTGAAGGCGGTACGGATCGCGGCGAGCGCAGCCAGAGCGCACCCCGCCGGTTCGAAGGAAGCTCGGACCGAAGCGAACGCGCGCCCCGCCGCTTCGAAGGCAGCGCAGACCGCAGCGAACGCGCACCACGCAGTTTCGAAGGCAACCGCGCCCCGCGCCGCGACGATGGCGAACGCCGCTCGTTCAGCGGTCCGCGCCCGGGCGCAGGCCGCCCGTCGGAAGGCGGCCCGCGTGGCGAGCGTCCGGCGCGCGACGCTTCGGATCGACCCCGCTTCGGCAACGACCGTGGCGCACCGCAAGAACGCCGTAGCGGCGAGCGCGGGCCACGCAGCAATAGCGCACCGCGCCGGTTTGAAGGCGAGCATGGCGCATCCGAGCGTGGCGAGCGCACTTTCGCGAAGCCCGTCAAAAGCGGCTACGGTGACCGCACGGACCGTCCGGCTCGCGCACCGCGTGACGACCGCGGCGAACGAGCACCGGCCAAACGTGAATTCGGCGATCGTCCGGCGCGTGCCGGCGAACGTAGCGAACGTAACGAACGTAGTGACCGAGGCGAACGCCCTGCTCGCAGCTTCGACAAGGCGCTGCCGGCCGCCGGCCGCCGCTTTGGCGATGACAACCGCCCTGCCCGTGCCGACAAGCCGCGCGGCCCAGCGCCGGCAGCCAGAGCCGAACGCGACGCCGACGCCGCCCCGCGCACGCCGCGCCGCGATTACGAAGACGCACCGGGCACCCTGCGCCTGTCCAAGCTGATGTCGGAACTCGGCCTGTGCTCACGCCGCGAAGCCGACGAGTGGATCGAAAAAGGCTGGGTGCTGGTCGACGGCGAGCGGATCGACACGCTCGGCACCAAGGTTCGTCCGGACCAGCGCATCGAGATCGACCCCGCCGCTGAAGCCGCGCAAGCGAGCCAGGTGACGGTCCTGATCCACAAGCCCGTGGGCCTCGTATCGGGCCAGGCGGAAGACGGCTATCAACCGGCGATTACGCTGGTCACGCCGGAAAATCGCTGGGAAGGCGACCATTCTGACGTCCGTTTCTCGGTCGCACATCTGCGCCAACTCGCGCCGGCCGGGCGTCTGGACATCGATTCGACGGGCCTGCTGGTGCTGACGCAGGACGGCCGCATCGCCAAACAGCTGATCGGCGGCCATTCGGAGATCGACAAGGAGTATCTGGTGCGCGTGTCGTTCGGCGAGCACACCACCGATGTCGAAAGCCACTTCCCGCCGGAAAGCCTCGCGCTCTTGTGCCACGGCCTCTCGCTCGACGACGTGCCGCTGAAACCCGCACAGGTCAATTGGCAAAACGGCGAGCAACTGCGTTTCGTGCTGCGCGAAGGCAAGAAGCGTCAGATCCGCCGGATGTGCGAGCTAGTCGGCCTCGACGTGATCGGCCTGAAGCGCGTGCGGATGGGCCAGGTGATGCTGGGTGCACTGCCGCCGGGCCAATGGCGCTATCTGTCGGCGGACGAGTCGTTTTGATGCCGGGGGCCTGACGCTCAACAGCGAAAAACTTACGGCGTCCGCGCCGTGACGTTCGCCCAACAAAAAACCCACGCCTCGGCGTGGGTTTTTTTGTTTCCGGCGGCGCTAGCGACAATGCAATCGCCGCCGGCCAGGATGCAGCTTCAGTCGTCGTTACCGAGGTCCATATCCGGAAACAGGACTTCCGTGAAGCCGAACTTCGCGAAATCGTTGATCCGCATCGGGTACAGCTTGCCGATCAGGTGGTCGCACTCATGTTGCACGACACGCGCGTGAAAGCCTTCGGCGACGCGGTCGATCGGCTTGCCGTATTGATCGAAGCCGTGATACTTGATCATCGAAAACCGGCTCACCGCTCCTCGCAGGCCCGGCACGGACAGGCAGCCTTCCCAGCCCTCTTCCATGTCTAGCGACACCGGCGTGATGGTCGGGTTGATCAGCACCGTCTCCGGCACCGGCGGCGCATCCGGATAACGTTCGTTGTGCCCGAAGCCGAAGATCACCACCTGCAGATTGACGCCGACCTGCGGCGCGGCGAGCCCCGCGCCGTTCGCGTCGTGCATGGTCTCGAACATGTCTTTGATGAGCTCGTGCAGTTCGGGCGTGTCGAAGTGATCGACCGGATCAGCAATGAGCAAAAGGCGCGGATCGCCCATCTTGAGAATTTCGCGGATCATAACTGTCCCTCCAGGAGCTTACGCATACCATCTTCGTCGAGTACCGGGATGCCGAGTTCCTCGGCTTTCACCAACTTGCTGCCAGCTTCGGCCCCTGCCACCACATAGTCCGTTTTCTTCGACACCGAGCCGGCCACTTTCGCACCGGCCGCTTCGAGCATTTCTTTCGCCTCTTCGCGGGCGAGCGTCGGCAAGGTGCCGGTCAATACGACCGTCTTGCCGGCCAGCACGCCTTGCGGCGCCTTTGGCGCGGGCGGTCCTTCCGGCCATGTGACCTTGCCCGGCGCGCGGAGTTGCTCGATCACCGTGCGGTTGTGCTCTTCGGCAAAAAACCGATGAATCGACTCGGCCACCACAGGACCCACGTCGTTCACGTCCAGCAATTCTTCGACCGAGGCGTCCATGATCGGATTCAGCGAGCCGAAATGTTTGGCAAGATCTTTCGCCGTCGATTCCCCCACATGCCGAATACCGAGCGCGTAAATGAAGCGCGCGAGCGTAGTGTGTTTGGCTTTTTCGAGCGAGTCGAGCAGATTCTGCGCGGACTTTTCGGCGAAGCGGTCGAGTTCTGCAAGTGTCGCGAAGCCAACGTTGAACAGATCGGCCGGCGTGCGCACCAGATTCTGCTCGACGAGTTGATCGATGATCTTTTCGCCGAGTCCGTCGATATCCAGCGCCCGCCGCTGCGCGAAGTGCCACAGCGCCTGCTTGCGCTGCGCAGGGCAGAACAGGCCACCCGTGCAGCGCGCAATAGTCTCGTCCGGCAACCGTTCGATGCTCGAGCCGCACACCGGGCAGTGCGTGGGCATGACGAACTCGCGGGCGTCGTCCGGGCGGCGCTCGAGCAGCGCGCTCACCACTTCGGGAATCACGTCGCCGGCGCGCCGCACGATCACCGTGTCGCCGATGCGAATATCTTTGCGACGCACTTCGTCTTCATTGTGCAACGTGGCGTTCGTCACTGTCGCGCCGCCGACGAACACCGGTTCCAGCCGCGCAACCGGCGTGATTGCGCCGGTGCGGCCGACCTGCACGTCGATCGCGACGAGCTTGGTCAGCGCTTCCTGCGCGGGGAATTTGTGCGCCAAGGCGAAACGCGGCGCACGCGAAACAAAGCCGAGCGCGTCCTGCTCATCGCGCCGGTTGACCTTGTAGACGACGCCGTCGATGTCATATGGCAGCGTGTCACGCTTCTCGCCGACCGCGTGGAAAAAACCCAGCAAGCCTTCGGCGCCCTGCACCACCGCCCGCTCGCCATTCACCGGCAAGCCGAGTTCCTTGTACCAGTCGAGCAGTTCGCTATGTGTGGCCGGCATCTCGCCACCTTCGATCACACCGATTCCATAAGCAAAGAACGACAGCGGCCGCTGCGCGGTGATCTTCGAATCGAGCTGCCGCAAGCTGCCCGCGGCAGCGTTACGCGGATTAGCGAATTCCTTTTGCTCAGCGGCCCGCTGGCGCTCGTTCAGGCGTTCGAAATCACGCTTGAACATGAGCACTTCGCCGCGCACGTCGAGCACATGCGGCACGCGTTTGCCTTTGAGCTTGAGCGGAATGGAACGGATCGTGCGGACGTTCTCGGTGACATTCTCGCCGGTAGAGCCGTCGCCGCGCGTGGACGCCTGAACGAACATGCCGTCGACGTAACGCAGCGAGATGGCGAGGCCGTCGAACTTCAGCTCAGCCGCGTAATCCACCGGCACCGGCGGTTCGCTCGCGTTCTTGCGGAGCGCGTCGCCGACGCGCTTGTCGAACGCGACGATGTCTTCGTCCGCGAAGCCATTGTTCAGCGAGAGCATGGGTTGATCGTGCACGACCGGCTCGAAGCCGCCCGACGCCTCGCCGCCCACGCGCTGGGTGGGCGAATCCGGCACGACCAGGTCCGGATGCTCCGTCTCGATCCGCTCCAGCTCCTTGAAAAGCTTGTCGTATTCGGCGTCCGGCAAGTCCGGCTGGTCGAGCACGTAGTATGCGTAATTGGCGCGTTCGAGTTCCGCGCGCAGCCACTCGGCCCGCTCGGCGGGAGCGCTGGTTGCAGGATTTGAGACGGGGGTTCGGGCCATGCTGTCGGAAACTTCTTCAATGGAATTCAGACATTGGATTATCGCAGGAAGCGTGCCCCTTTACATCGGCCGAATGGCCAGTTTCGGATTGCCCCAAACGCCAACGGCCGCACATCGTGCGGCCGTCGAGTACTGCGTAAAAGAGCAGAGCCGTTACTGGCTGAACAACCGCCGGGTGGCCGGCGACCCCGCCGGAATACCCGCCTGCTCGAGCTTCGCGTAGAGCGTCATCAATTGCTTTTCGATCGCCAGCAGCGCGGTTTCCGGCAGCGGACGGCGTCCATCGTCGACCACCCGTCCGCCGATGCGCTCAGCCAAGGATTTCGCGTAGTCGCACATCAGGCGGAACGGCAGGATGTCTTCGTCCGCGACCGGCACGTCGAGCACCAGCGTGATCATCTGGCCGCCCTTGTAGGTCAGGTCATCGCGCAGGAAATTGGTGTCGCCGAATTGCAGCATGAACACCGGGCTCTGCTTCGCGTCGAGCTTGACGAAGCGCGTGCCGTCGCGCGAGAGCAGCAAACCGTCCTGCGACGCGACTGCCTGGACATAATTGGCCGACCACGGCGCGCCGTCGGAGAGTACGTTGATCGACAGTTGCGCATCGCACTGCGCGGCAAAGCCGTCGAGCTCGCGCGCCATGGCAACCGTTTCGAGCATGTCGGGAAATTCTGGCGACGCGTCGAGCGCATCGGCAAACTGCTGCACGCCGGTCACGAACTCCGAGAACTCCAGTTCGTTGAGCGCCCCGCTACGATTGGCCAATTGCGCGGCCGCGCGCAACTCTTCATAGCGTGCGCCGTTTTGCAGCAGTTCCCACGCGCCACCTTCGAGCTTGCCTTCGATATGCACCGGCTTACTGCCGGCGCGGCGCAGACGCTGCGCAAGCGGAATCACCTTGTCGCCGGCCACCGGGCCATTCAAACGAATCGGCACGATGCAGTCGATGCGGCGGTCGACGATAGCCGGCGGCGCCGACGAAATCGTCGTGGCAGCGGGCAGGATCGGCTCGACCGGTTCGTCGGTCTTCGCAGCGTGGCCGCCTTCGGCTTCAGCAATACCTTCCGCTTCCGGATAGCCGTTCGGCGTCGTCGTCTCGGCCTGAATATCGGCCGGCGTATCGAGCGGCGCAGCAGTTGCGCCAAAAGTCGGCTCGACGCGCGCCGCCGCGGTTTCCGAAGCCGCGTCTGAACCCACTACCGGTTCGCGCCGCGTGGTCGGCCGGGCCGGTTCGATAAACGGGCTCTGTTCCTCCTGATCGTCCCGCGCGAAACTTTCGGCGGTATCGGCCGGCATCGGACGCGGCATCTTGCGGCGCACCTTCGCGCCTTGCCATGCGTTGTACACGACCACGCCCCCGACCACCACGGCACCCGCGCCGATCAAACCGAGTGTCAACTCGTCCATGCATGCTCCATCAGCAATTCTTTTGTCTGCGCGGCTATGCGCCCGTCCCACGTATCGCGCGGCCGCTGGCCGCTGCGCTGAACGCGGGCGCCCGCGATGATCAACCTAAACGAAAACTTAAACGATATTCTGGGCGAAACCCGCCGCCGTTTCCATGTCGACCGCAACGATCCGCGACACGCCCTGCTCCTGCATGGTCACGCCGATCAGTTGCTGCGCCATTTCCATCGCGATCTTGTTGTGCGAAATGAACAGGAACTGCGTCTTGTCCGACATCGCGCGCACGAGGTTTGCGAAGCGTTCCGTATTGGCGTCGTCGAGCGGCGCGTCCACTTCGTCGAGCAGACAGAACGGCGCGGGATTCAGCTGGAACATCGCGAACACCAGTGCGGTGGCGGTCAATGCCTTCTCGCCGCCCGACAGCAGGTGAATCGTCGAATTCTTCTTGCCCGGCGGTTGCGCCATCACCTGCACGCCGGCGTCGAGGATCTCGTCGCCGGTCATGATCAGCCTGGCCTGGCCACCGCCAAAGAGACGCGGGAACAGCTCGCCGAAATGACGGTTCACTTCGTCGAAGGTGCCTTGCAGCAGCGTACGCGTTTCGCCGTCGATCTTGCGGATCGCGTCTTCGAGCGTTTCGATCGCGTTGTTCAGGTCGGCCGATTGTGAATCGAGGAACGTTTTGCGCTCGGTCGCCGCCTTCAGTTCGTCCAACGCGGCCATGTTGACCGGGCCGAGCGCGGTGATCGCGTTGTTGATCCGCGTGACTTCGCCTTGCAGGTAGGACGGCTTCATGTCCGGCGTGAGCTTGGCCTGCAATTCCGCCTCATCGACGCCGGCCGCGGCCAGTTGCTCGATAAACTGCTCGCCGTTCAGGCGCGCGGCCTGTTCCTTCAGCTGCAACTCGTTGATGCGGTCGCGCAGCGGTTGCAGCGCACGCTCGGCGGTCAGACGGGTTTCGTCGGCGGCACGCAGCTTGGCGGTCAGGTCGTCCAGTTCGAGACGCGCGGCGTGCAGCGCTTCTTCCTTGACCGCGCGGATATCGAGCGCGTCCTGCAAGCCGGTATGCGCGGTTTGCTCGTTGATTGTTTCCAACTCGGCGCGCGCATCTTCCAGCGACGCGGCGACGCGCTCGCTCTGCTCGTGCGAGACCTGGATACTGCGCTTCAATTCGTCGATACGGTTCGCCATGTTGCGCGCGGCGAAACGCGCGTCGGTGGCGGCCCGATCGAGATCGCGCGATTGGGCGCGCGCGGCGGTAAGCGCTTCGTCGAGTGCTTCGAAGGCAAGTTGGTGATCTTCGAAACGCGCCTGCAGTTCGGCGAGTTCGCTGTCGTGACGCTCGAAGTTCGCTTCCGATTCGCCGCGCAATGCGCGCTGCTCTTCGATCTGCGCGGTGATTTCCCCGAGCTCTTCGCGGATTTGCGTGCTGCGCTGCGTGTAACGCTCATGCGCTTGCGCGAGCTTCAGCACGTCCATCTGCAATGCGTGCACGCGTTGCGTCGCGCGCTCCGACTGCTGACGTACATCGGTCAACGCTTGTGCGGCTTGCGTGTGCGCGGCTTCGGCGCGGATCGCGGCGGCCTTCGCCTCATCGGCGAGCAAGGCTTGCGCACGCACCTGACGTGCCAGGTTTTCGATTTCCTGCTGACGGGCCAGCATGCCGGCCTGTTCGGAGTCGGCGGCATACAGCTGGACGCCGACCCGCGTCACCACGTGGCCGGCCTTCACGACGAACGAGCCGCCTTCCGGCAATTGCGCGCGCATAGCAAGCGCCTGCTGCAGATCGTCAGCGACGAAGGCGAGGCCGAGCCAGTCGTTCAGCACGGCGCGAATGCCTGCATCGTCGATACGAACCAGCGACAGCAGCGGACGCAAAGCCGGCGGCGTAGCAACCGGCTGACCGGCTGCCGGCGGTGCATAGAACGCGAGCTTGGCGGGCGGCGCATCGGTGGCGAACGCCTTGACCCAGTCGAGATTCGACACTTCTAGCGCGGCGAGCCGCTCGCGCAGCACCGCTTCGAGCGCGGCTTCCCAACCGGCTTCGACATGCAGCTTCTTCCACAGACGCGGCAAGCCGCTCAGCTCGTGCTTTTCAAGCCACGGCTGGATCTTGCCTTCGGTCTGAACGTTTTCCTGCAATTGCTTGAGCGCGGCAAGGCGTGCGTCGAGCTGATGAATCTGTGCGCTTTCCGACTGCACGCGTTCCTGGGCAACGCGGCGTTCGCCGTCGAGACGCGGCAGCGTTTCCTGCGCGTCGGCGAGACGGGTCTGCGCGTCATGCAGGATTTCTTCGTGCTCGGCGAGCTGCATGCGCAGGTCTTCGAGTTGCGCTTCGTCGGGGGCATCCAGCCCGCCCGCTTCCGACTTCAGCCGCTCGTGACGCTGCTGCAACTGCTGCAATTGCTGGTCGGCGTTGCGCTGATGCGCGGCTTCGAGCTTGAGTGCCTGTTCGGTCTGCGCGATCCCGCCGCGTTCGGCATTCAGTTCGGTCTGTGCATCGCGCCAGCGTGCTTCGAGCGCCGGCATCGCGTCGTGCTTGGCGGCGGCTTCGTCTTCGGCCAGCACGGCTTTTTCTCCGGCGACAGCCAGTTGTTCTTCAGCGTCTTCGAGATCGTCTTGCGCTTTTTGGGCTTGCGACTGCCACTGTTCACGCTGCGCGGTCAACGCGGCGATCTGCGCTTGTACGCGATTGCGCGATTCGACGATGAACTTGATCTCGGCCTCGAGGCGGCTGACTTCGGAATTCGCCTCGTACAACGCACCTTGTGCACCCTGCATCGCGTCGCTGGCGGAATAATGCGCGACGCGCAGCGTTTCGAGTTGCGCTTCGACTTCGCGCAGCTTCGCGGTTTGCGCTTCGAGGTCGATCTGCGCCTGTTCGATCGCGCGTTGCTGGCGTTCCTGCTCGCCGCCGGCTTCGTTTTTGCGCAACAGCCACAACAGACGCTGCTTCTCTTCGCCGTCGGCCTGCAAATCCTTGTACTTGGTCGCGACGATCGCCTGCGCCTCGAGCTTCTCGAGGTTCGCACTGAGTTCGCGGACGATGTCTTCGACGCGGATCAGATTTTCGCGCGTGTCGTGCAGTCGGTTCTCGGTTTCGCGGCGGCGTTCCTTGTACTTCGACACGCCTGCGGCTTCTTCGAGGAACACGCGCAGCTCTTCCGGCTTCGCCTCGATCAAGCGCGCGATCATGCCCTGCCCGATGATCGCGTACGCACGCGGCCCGAGGCCGGTGCCAAGGAAGATGTCCTGAATGTCGCGGCGGCGCGCCGGAAGGTTGTTGATGTAGTAGCTCGAGGTGCCGTCGCGCGTGAGCACGCGCTTGACGGCGATTTCGGCATACTGCCCCCACTGCCCGGCGGCACGGCCGTCGGCGTTGTCGAACACGAGTTCGACGCTGGCGCGGCTACCGGGCTTGCGCGCGGTCGAGCCATTGAAGATCACGTCCTGCATCGACTCGCCGCGCAGCTCGGAAGCGCGCGATTCGCCGAGCACCCAGCGCACGGCGTCGATAATGTTGGACTTGCCGCACCCATTCGGTCCGACCACGCCAACGAGCTGGCCCGGGACCTGAAAATGCGTGGGATCGACGAATGACTTGAAGCCAGCGAGTTTGATCGAGGTCAGACGCACGGCGATTTCGCTGTTTGAAAAGGGAAAATAAAAGGTGGCTCGTGAAGGCCGCGCCAGCCGTTCGCCGATGCAGCGAAACGGCCCGCGAAACCTCGCGATACGGGCGCCAACCGCACGCGGTGAAGCGTGCGCCAGCTAATGAGGGGCAATCATACCATCGCGCGCGAGCGGTTCTTACCGTCCTTACGGTCTGCGCCGAGGTCTGCATCGCGGTCGGCGTCGAGACCCGCATCCTGATTGGCCGGATCTGGCGGCAAGGCGCGGGTCCGGTGCACCCAACTGGATAGCGCCGACGCCAGCACGATGCACGCGCCGCCGGCCCATTCGCGCGGGCCCGGCGTCTCGCCGGCAAAGAGCCAAGCGGACAAGGCCGTGACCACGATCTCGAACAGCATGATGATCGAGGCCCGATTGGCCGGCACCCGCGCGATTCCATACTGCACAAGCATATTGTTCGACGCGAGCAGAAAACCGAGGCCGAGCACTAGCAGCGCGGCCGTGCCGAGATGCGCGCCGGTGGGCGGTGCGGGCATCGCCTCGAACAGCGATGCACAGGCGCTGAAAATCGCCGCGCCGCCAAAGATCGTCGCGGTGCGCATTTCCGGTTTCATCTCCGGCAGCACACGGCTCGTCTTGAGGATCAGCACGTTGCTCATCGCGAAGCCCATGCCGCCCGCAAGCCCTGCCCATTCGGCAAGGTTGCCGGGCACCGGGATGCCCAGTTGCGGCGACCACAGCATGGTCATCGCGCCGGCCAGCGACAGCGTAGCGAGGCCGGCGCCCGCCCAGGTCAGCCGTTCGTGCAGGATGAAGTGCGCAAAGAGCGCGGTCCAGGCGGGAGTGAGATAGAACAGCAGCAGGACGCGCATCACCTCGCCGTGGATCGAGCCCCACACGAAGCCGAGATTGGTGATGCCCGCGGCCAGCGCCAAGGCCGGCAGCAGCCAGTGCCAGCGCACGGTCCTGAGCGCGCGATAGCGCACCAGCAGGACGAACAGGCAACCAGCGCCGCTCGTGAGCGCGCTTGCCGCCGTGCCGGTCACGCCGAGCGCATTCAGCATGCGCAGCGGAAACCAGATCATGCCCCACACCGAGGCGCCGAGCATGATTGCGAGCGTAGGCCAAGCCGTCGGCCAGCCGTTGCGAAGCCAGTTGCTCATGATGCGGTGCTCCCGCGGCGGTCGCTGCTCTTGCGGGCGGCGCTGCCGGCACTGACGACGGCGGCGTTGCGCGCGCTTCGTCTCGATGTCTCCATTGCTGCCACGTACATTGCTGCTCCTGCTTCTTTTTTTGCGCGAACCGTCTGCGGTTCGCGTCGTTCCCGCTGCAGCGCATTGGCTGCGCCGCCTGGCGGGTTGTACCGCTTTTTACTCGTGAGGCGCCGCTGCGGCCTTCCTGCCCGCGCCGCCTCGCCACGCTGGCCGCGAACGGCTGCGCGCCACGCTATAATCGTCAGTTCGCCGCCGCTGCCGCCCTTTTTCGCGTCATTCTTGCGTTTTGCGGTCAGCGCGCGTGCCCAGCCTCTCCCAGCATCCGTCTGCGCCCATCCTCGATCAGGCTCGATCCGCCCAGTGAACCCGCTACTCGACTCCCTTCAGCCCTATCCGTTCGAAAAGCTGCGCGCGCTTTTCAAGGACGTCACGCCGCCGGCCGGCCTCGCGCACATCAGCTTTGGGATCGGCGAACCGAAACATCCCACGCCCTCGCTGATTCGCGACGCGGTGATTGCCTCGCTCGGCGGTTTGTCGGCGTATCCGGCCACCATCGGTTCGCCGGCACTGCGCGAGTCGATCGCGAAATGGGTGACGCAGCGCTACAACCTGCCGCCGGTCGATCCGGCCACCCAGGTGCTGCCGGTGTCGGGTTCGCGCGAGGCGCTTTTTGCGCTCGCACAAACGGTCATCGACCCAAAGCGCAATGCTGACGGCGAGCCTGCGATCGTACTCTGTCCGAACCCGTTCTACCAAATCTACGAGGGCGCGGCGATTCTCGCCGGCGCGCAGCCGTACTTCGTCAATAGCGACCCGGCGCGCAACTTCGCCTGCGACTATTCGGCGGTCCCAGCCGACATCTGGGCGCGCACGCAGCTGCTGTACGTGTGCTCGCCGGGCAATCCCACCGGCGCCGTGTTCACGCTCGACGACTGGCGCGAACTGTTCGCGCTGTCCGACCGTTACGGCTTCGTGATCGCCTCGGACGAGTGCTACTCGGAAATCTACTTCGACGAAGCCAATCCGCCGCTCGGCGGCCTGGAAGCGGCCCACAAGCTCGGCCGCGGCTTCGAGCGCCTCGTGATGCTGTCGAGTCTGTCCAAGCGCTCGAACGTGCCGGGCATGCGCTCGGGCTTCGTGGCGGGCGACGCGGCGATCCTGAAAGACTTCCTGCTATACCGGACATACCACGGCGCGGCCTTGTCGACGGTGTTCCAGAGTGCCAGCATCGCGGCCTGGAATGACGAAACGCACGTGCGCGAGAACCGCGCGAAGTACGTGCAGAAGTTTTCCACCGTGACGCCGATGCTCGCTGAGGTACTCGACGTACGCCTGCCGGACGCCGCGTTCTACCTGTGGGCGGACGTCTCGCACACGGGCCTGTCGGACACCGAGTTCGCCCAGCGCCTCTACGCCGACTATAATGTGACGGTTCTGCCGGGCTCGTTCCTCGCGCGCACTGCGCACGGTACGAACCCCGGCCGCAATTTCGTGCGCATGGCGCTGGTCGCCGATGTCGACGAATGCACGCAAGGCGCACAACGAATCGTCGATTTTTGCCGCGCGCTCGCGGGCTGAGTTTTTCGCATTCAGCAACCCCGCGCACCGCATTCCCTTCTTCAGATTTCAACTCTTCAGAGAAGCACGCATATGTCGCAACAACTTCAGCAGATCATCGATACCGCCTGGGAAAACCGCGCCGAACTGTCGCCGAAGGCCGCGCCGGCCGACGTGCGCGAAGCCGTCGCCCACGCGATCGAGCAACTGGACAAGGGCGCGCTGCGCGTGGCCGAAAAGAAGGACGGCGACTGGATCGTCAATCAATGGCTGAAGAAAGCCGTGCTGCTGTCGTTCCGCCTGGAAGACAACCAGCCGATGCCGGCTGGCGGTTACTCCCAGTTCTACGACAAGGTGCCGTCGAAGTTCGCCAACTACACCGCTGAAGACTTCGCCGCTGGCGGCTTCCGCGTCGTGCCGCCCGCCATCGCGCGCCGCGGCTCGTTCATCGCGAAGAACGTCGTGCTGATGCCGTCGTACACCAACATCGGCGCGTATGTGGACGAAGGCACGATGGTCGACACGTGGGCGACCGTCGGTTCGTGCGCGCAGATCGGCAAGAACGTCCACCTGTCGGGCGGCGTGGGCATCGGCGGCGTGCTGGAGCCGCTGCAGGCCAACCCGGTCATCATCGAAGACAACTGCTTCATCGGCGCGCGTTCGGAAGTGGTGGAAGGTGTTATCGTCGAAGAAAACTCGGTGATCTCGATGGGCGTGTACCTCGGCCAGAGCACCAAGATTTACGACCGCGAAACCGGTGAAGTCACGTACGGCCGCATTCCGGCGGGCTCGGTGGTGGTGGCGGGCAACCTGCCGTCGAAAGACGGCTCGCATAGCCTCTACTGCGCCGTGATCGTCAAGAAAGTCGACGCCAAGACGCGCGCAAAGGTCGGCCTGAACGAGCTGCTGCGAGGCGATTGATGGCACGCGGCACCAAGACCGTCGTCTACGGCATCCCGAACTGCGACACCGTGAAGAAGGCCCGTGTATGGCTCGAAGAGCATGATGTCGAGTTCGAATTCCACGACTTCAAGAAACACGGCGTGACCGAGCCGCTCGTTCAGGACTGGCTGAAGGACGTGAAGCTCGACGCGTTGCTGAACCGTCGCGGCACGACCTGGCGCGCCCTGTCCGACGACATGAAGGCGGCGGCGGACACGCAATCGGGCGCGATCGCGTTGATGATCCACAAGCCGTCGGTAATCAAGCGGCCGGTGCTGGTGGTCAACGGAAGGGTCAAGTCGCTCGGTTTCTCCGCGGACGAATACTCGGCGCTGTTTGCCTGATTGTCTGAGTGCCTGTTTGCCTGATCTGACGCGCAAGACCGGAAGCAAAGTTCAAGCGCGCAGGTCGAACGCAGCACCAGGCACCAGGACCAGGCGCGAAGATCGAACGCAACAAGCAGTAAAACGTGGCCTCGCCGCGTTGCTTAAAAGCTGTTGCCGGCTGCGGTGTCCAACCGCCAGCCGGCATTTTTTCATTCCAATGTGGCTTGTACTGAATCCATGTCCGGCACCCTCGCTCTTACCGAACAACTGATTGCGCGCGCGTCTGTCACGCCCGACGACCAGCATTGCCAGCGCCTGCTGATCAAACGCCTGTCCGCGCTCGGCTTCGAGCACGAGACGATCGAATCGAACGGCGTGACCAACCTGTGGGCCGTCAAACGCGGCGTCGACGGCACGCACGGCAAGCTGCTCGCATTCGCCGGCCACACTGACGTCGTGCCGACCGGCCCGCTCGAGCAATGGCACTCGGCACCGTTCGAGCCGACCCACCGTGACGGCAAGCTCTACGGCCGCGGCGCGGCGGACATGAAGGCGTCGATCGCCGGCTTCGTAGTGGCAAGCGAGGAGTTCGTCGCGGCGCACCCCGCGCATCGCGGCTCGATCGCATTCCTGATTACGAGCGACGAAGAAGGTCCCGCTACCGACGGCACCGTCAAAGTCGTCGAAGCGCTGCAGGCGCGCGGCGAGCGCATGGACTACTGCGTCGTCGGCGAACCGACCTCGAGCGCGCAGTTCGGCGACATGGTGAAGAACGGCCGGCGCGGTTCAATGTCTGGCAAGCTGATCGTCAAGGGCGTGCAAGGCCATATCGCCTATCCGCATCTGGCGAAAAATCCGGTGCATCTGCTCGCGCCCGCGTTGGCCGAACTGGTTGCCGAACGCTGGGACGACGGCAACGAGTACTTCCCGCCCACCACCTGGCAGGTTTCGAACATCCATGGCGGCACCGGCGCGACGAACGTGATTCCCGGCCATGCGGACGTGATGTTCAATTTCCGCTTCTCGACGGCCAGCACGGTGGAAGGCCTGCAGGCTCGCGTCCATGCGATCCTCGACAAGCACGGTCTCGAATACGACCTGCAATGGACCGTGAGCGGCCTGCCGTTCCTCACGCCGCGCGGCGATCTGTCGAACGCGCTGGCTCAAGCGATCAAGGACGAAACCGGCGTCACGACTGAACTGTCAACCACCGGCGGTACCTCGGATGGCCGCTTCATTGCCCGCATCTGCGAGCAGGTGATCGAATTCGGCCCGCTGAACGCCAGCATCCACAAGATCGACGAACATATCGAAGTCGCACACATCGAGCCGCTGAAGAACGTGTATCGCCGCGTGCTCGAACAACTGATCGCCTGACCAAGGAATTTCCGCGATGACGCTCCCGTTCTCCACCGTCCGCGACCTGCTGCGTTTCGCGGTGTCGCGCTTCAACCAGGCCGAGTTGTCGTTCGGCCACGGCTCGGCCAACGCCTACGACGAAGCCGCTTATCTGATCCTGCACACCCTGCATCTGCCGCTCGATCTGCTGGAGCCGTTCCTCGACGCACGTCTCTCCGCGGCTGAAATCGATGCCGTGCTGAACGTGATCGAGCGCCGCGCCGCCCAGCGCGTGCCGGCGGCCTACATCACGCAGGAAGCGTGGATGCACGGCTTCCGCTTCTACGTGGATGAACGCGTGATCGTGCCGCGCTCGTTCATCGGCGAGTTGCTGCAGGACGGCCTGCAGCCGTACGTGGAAGATCCCGAACAGGTGGGCGCCGTGCTTGAGCTGTGCACCGGCTCAGGCTGCCTTGCGATCCTCGCGGCGCACGCATTCCCGAACGCGGATATCGACGCGGTCGATCTCTCCGCACCCGCCCTCGAAGTCGCCACGCGCAACGTGACGGACTACCGGCTCGACGACCGCGTCGCCCTCTTCGAAGGCGATCTTTACGCGCCGCTCGCCGAGCGTCGGTACGACGTGATCATCAGCAATCCGCCGTATGTGAACGCCGCCTCGATGCAGGAACTGCCTGCCGAATACAAGCACGAGCCCGACATGGCACTGGCAGGCGGCGCGGACGGCATGGATATCGTGCGCCGGATAATCGCCGAAGCGCGCAACTGGCTGACCGAAGACGGCGTGCTGGTGGTCGAGATCGGCAACGAGCGCGCGAACGTCGAAGCGGCATTCGGCGGCCTCGATCTGGTCTGGCTGTCGACGAGCGCCGGCGACGACAACGTGTTCCTGATTCAGGCCGCGGATCTGCCGGTCTGACGTTTTATCGCCGGATCGCCGGATCGCCGGATCACCGGATCACCGGACCGCCGGATCGCCGGACCGCTTATCGCGCGACGCGCGCGGCAGACGTTCACTGCCTTCCGTGCGTGTTGCAGCGTACGAC
>NZ_WOEZ01000231.1 GCF_013177735.1 Paraburkholderia elongata
TTGAGATGAGCAAAAGATCAATATTTGGGAAATATTTTTCCGTGCGGGGTGAGGGAACAGCTTGCTGTGCTTCGACTTCGGTAGGAGGGCGCGAAATCATGTTTCCCATGTTGCCGCCAGCTACCAGACGAAGCCTCGGAGTCACGGCTGGCCGCTTCGTGGGCGCCGGCCGACCCCTGCCGCCATGAGGATATGCCGGAGCGCAAGCCCGGGGGCGCGGACTTCGGTGGGTCTCGACTCGGTGTGCGTTCTGCAATATCCCTCCGGAAGTGGCCCTGGCGACCAGTCACGCAGGCGCAAGGCGATTGCCCACTTGAGAGTGGACGGTGCGGGTTGCTCTGGTGGCTGGCGTTGCGCGCAGGCGTTAACAAAATGGACTGTTTAACGCAACTAACGTCGATGTTGGAAACATCAACCCTCAATGTCAAAACCGCTCAGCAACAACGAGGGCCACCTGCCCATCTTGCGGATGCCGGTCGCGCGGCGCTCGTCGATAACGACGCGGGTTTTCGTTCCATCGATTCTGGTAAATTCGTAAATCGGCGGCGCATCAACGGATGCCGTTGCGGACAAATCGTATCCGTCAGCGGAACCAGTGTTGACGGTATCGCGCGGTTAGATGTCGACAATCTTTCGCAACAGCGCGTACGAGACCCTCCAATGGCCTTCCGAATCATTGACGGCGATAGACGCGGTTTTCGCGTTGAGCCTGACGATGATGCCGACCCGCTCACTCAGATGTTTGTCGGTGAAGCCAACGGTGTCGCCAATGAAGAATTCCTCCCGTTGTACTCGCGGTGGCGGCGACGGGGGAGCGCGAGTTGGGCCGCTCGCAGTGTCGGGGATAACCGCCGCGTATAGCACCGACCAGCGCTGACGGCTCTGGTTGTCCTGGATCACCGCCTGGGTTTGCCGCAGCTCCACCACCGTTCCGTGTGAAGGCGGTGCGAGCGGATCGCCGCCGATATAACTGACCTCCATTCCCAGGTGCAAGCGTTGGCGTACTTCGAGAATACGCCGCGGGTCGTCCAACATTTTGCCGATGGCGAGATAGAGGCGATACAACTCGGCGCTGGGCGCCTGCCGAAGCGAGTCGAGAATGTCCATGGGTGGGGAGGTGTTTATCCGGCGAGCGGCAACAGTTCGTGTAAGCGGTTGACAGGGTACGATGGTAACTGCTCAAGCGTGCGCTCAAGCCACGCATAGGGCTCGATTCTGTTCAGACGTGCTGTGCCGATCAGTGAATACATCGTGGCGGCCGCTCGAGCATCACGCGGCGAGCCGGCGAACATCCAGTTGGCCCTTTTATAGAAACGATTCTATAAGAGAGCTCTGGGGTGTCCATTTAACCGGAGCTGAGCGTAGACCCGGGCGATTCTGTCGTCCCCAAGCCGCCATCCTCACGAATGCCCACAGGACGGGCAGACGAAGCCGCAGCTCACGTAGCCCAGGGATGCTGTTCCACCGGGTCATAGAGCTTGCTGTCGCCCCTGGCCGGTTCGTTACCAGGACCTTGTTATGAACCAGAGCCCAAACGCTGTTCCTCCAAAGCCGCCGCGGCAACGCGGATATCCGCCCAGCTTGGAGCGACCTTTGCCGAGCCGCCCGTGGAGGCAAATCGCTGACTCCGGTTAAATGGACACCCCAGAGAGAGCTTATCGTCAGTTTGAAGTTATGGAAGGTTGAGCGCCGGATATGGGGCATAGCACCTGTTTTCAGTGGTATCCGACCTCTCACGAGCTTCCATAACTTGGAGTACTTTCCTCGTGCTGTTTCGTGTTTTCGAGGAGAGTTGCCATGTCCACGTACTCGCGCCTTAAACCCGGGCATATTCTTGCCCAACGATGGTTTGCCAGGACCGCATTGGAAGCGCATCCAGATGCGTACGTCCAATATCTGACTGAACGCGGTTATGCCTGGGAGACATTGGAGCGCTACTTCAGGAGTGTCGTCCACTTCGTCCGCTGGGTCTCGCGACAGGATGTTGCCCTTTGCGATCTCAGCGAGACGCTGGTCAACCGGTTTATCGATGGGCATCTGCCTCATTGCCGATGCGCCCCACGATGCCGTCGTGGCAGGGGCGCGGCCTGATGGCCGCTCCCTATGCCGATCACGCCTCGATCCATACGCGCGTCTGTTCGAGCAGTTCGTCGGAAAGCACCGGATCGTCGCTCGCCCGGGCCAGGACCATCGCCCCGACCATCGCCGCCCAAGTGCCAATCGCTGCGCGACGCTTTTGCGCACTGTCGGAACCCGGTGAGCTCTTGCTGATCCGGTCGATCTGGGCGCGCATGCCGGCGGTCAACGCCGCACGCGCGGCCTGGGCTTGACGGGTTGTGTCCGCGACCAGCGCGGCGGTCGGGCAGCCAGCGCCGGGGTTGTCCCGATGACGCGGCGAAAGGTATTCATCGATGTAGCAAGACAGGTCGAAATCGCCTGTCGCGTCGCCAGTCATGAGATTAGCGAGCGTCTGGGCGATCAGGTCGTCCTTGGAACTGAAGTGGCCATAGAAACCGCCATGGGTAAGGCCGGCGGCGTTCATCACCTCTGCCACGCTGACCGCCTCGAAGCCCTTTTCGCGGAAAAGGTGACCTGCCACCTCCAGGATCTTGCCACGGTTCTTGGCCATCTGATCACGACTGACTTTCATCTCGGAAAATTCTCCAACACCTTCATTGACTCTTAGATTAACTATAAAGTATAAAACCTGTATTCATGATAACGATCATGAATACAGGTCAGAGATAGTCAGGAGGGCAAGATGAGTAGCAATCTGTATGGCAGCGCGCGGACCCAGTTCCAGGATATCGGCGGTGTGAGCCTCGCCTACCGGCGTTTCGGCAAGGAAGGCGCCCCGCCGGTGGTGTGCTTTCAGCATTTCACCGGCACGATCAACAATTTCGATCCGATCCACACCAACCGCTTGGCGCAAGACCGCCCGGTGATTCTGGTCGATTATCGGGGTGTTGGCCGCTCGGGTGGCGAAATGCCGGACTCGATCCCCGCTACTGCGGCCGACATCATCGCCTTCGTCAAGGCGCTCGGTCTCAAGGAGATTGATCTGTTCGGCTTCTCGCTCGGCGGCATGGTGGCGCAGCAGGTGGTGCTTGATGCACCCGAACTGGTGCGGCGCATCCTCCTCGCCGGCACCGGCCCGTCGGGCGGCGAAGGCATGCAGGAGTATACGCCCGAGGTGCAGGCGATCGTCGATAGACCCAACAGCACCCCGCAGGAGCGCACGCTCGACCTGTTCTTTTCGAAGAGTCCGACGAGCTACGCGGCGGGCAAGGCCTGGCTCGAACGGATCGCGGCGCGAAAGGTGGACCGCGAACCAGAAGCAAAGCCCCAGGTCGCCGAGGCCCAGCTCGTCGCCCTCGCCAAATGGGGCGCGATTCCCGCGACAGACCGCTACGGCGATTTGAAGAAGATCAAACAGCGCACGCTCGTCGTCAATGGCAAGAACGACATCATGGTCCCGACCATCAACGCCTACATCCTTCAGCAGCATCTGCCGGATGCGCGGTTGATCCTCTACCCGGATTCCGGCCACGGCGCGCACTTCCAGTTTCCTAAAGAATTCGCCGAAGAGGCAGCACGTTTCTTCGCCGCGGCGTGAACCTAAGGCGGCGGCCGCCGCAAACAGTTTGACAGGAGCGGAAGATGACACAAGCTAGCACCGTCAGCCTGGAACGGCTGATCCCCCATATCGCCAGGGTCACATTCTCGAACCCGCCCGCGAACCTGATCGTGCCCGAGACCGTCTCACGGCTGCACGACATCGTCGTCGAGTTGAGCGAGGATCCCGACATAAAGGTCGTGCTGTTCACCAGCAGTCTGGCCGAGTTCTTCTTCAACCACTTCGACTTGGCCCATGCCACGGACTTCCCGGTTCTGCCGGGTACCGATGCCCGGCCGGCATGGACCGATCTCGTCGTGCGTTTGACCGAGGCGCCGTTCATCAGCATCGCGTCCATCCGGGGCGGGACCCGAGGCGGCGGCAACGAACTGACGCTTGCTTTCGATCTTCGCTACGCCAGTCGCGAGAAGGCGATCTTCGGCCAGCCTGAGGTCGGCACCGGTATTCTTCCGGGCGGTGGCGGCAGCGAACGGTTGCCTCGTTTCGTCGGCCGGGATCGCGCCCTAGAAGCAATCCTGAGCAGCGCCGACTATGATGCCGATCTGGCGGAGAAGTGGGGATGGGTGACGCGCGCCCTTCCCGACGCCGAGCTTGACGGGTACGTCGAGAAGCTGGCTGCCCGCCTAGCTTCGTTCGACCGGCAGGCGCTGGCAGCAGGCAAGGCTCAGATCAACCGGGCATCGCTCCCACCGCCGGGCGATCTGCTCGCAGCCTATGGCGAATATGTGGACTCCCTCTCCTGGCCGGGCTTCCAAGCTCGGATGCAAGGCTTCGGGCAGCGGATCGCCGAAAAGGGGCTGGTCGAGATTGAACTCAACCTCGGCGCCTATATCGGAGGGGCAAAAGCCTGACTGTGGTGGGTGCGGTAACGCCCCTTGCGCTTGTCACCGGCGTCGGTCCGGGAACCGGCGCCGCGATCGCGAGTCGGTTTTCCGAGAGCGGCTATCGTGTGGCGATGCTGGCGCGCGATGCGGATCGGGCGGCGCTTGAGGTGGCGATCGCCCCGGTCGGTGATCCCAGGGTGGTGGTGCACAATGCGGTCAGCGCTGCATTCGGCACCTTCATGGAGGTGGAGCCCGAAGCATTTGCGCGCAATTTCGCGACGAACACCTTGGCGCTTCTGAACCTTGCCCAGCTCACGACGCCGGCCATGGTCAAGGCTGGCGATGGCGCGTTGATCGTGACCTGCAACACGGCGGCGCTGCGTGGAAAGGCGAACTTCGCGGGCTTCGCGCCCACCAAGGCTGCGCAAAGGATTCTCGCAGCGATCTCAGGCCCAAGGGCGTGTGCATGTCGCTTATCTCGTCATTGATGCGGTGATCGAGGTTCCTTGGGCGCGCGAGCGCCTTCCGGATGCTTCCGACAACTTCTTCATTCAGCCAGCTGAATGAAGAAGTCTTTCATCTCGCCCATCAATGCCGCGATGGCTGGTCCTTCCTCGCGGAGCTGCGCCCCTTCCGCGAGCCATGGTGACCGAGCGAACGATCAAACAGCAGCAAAGATCAGCATCCAACAACTACCAGGCGGTGCAGGCCTGGCTCGCGCTGCACGAGACGTCTACACCCAGCGCGCCTATCGCAAGGAGCCCGAACGTCTGATCCTGTGTGCAATCATCGAACGCGGGCGGGCGCTGTCGTCACTAACCGCGGAAGACGCAATCGCGTACCGGAGCTTTCTGCGCCGGCCGATGTCGCGCGCAGTTGTAAATTGATACAGCAACGCAGTTAGTCGCTAAGGAGTTAAGTCTTCGCGATTTGTGAGAAGACTTCAGTGTGCTGCGGCCAGAACGGGAACGATGCTGAAACGGGTGAGAGAACAGGCAGCAGCGATGGCGGCACGGCCCAGACGTGTGAGGTAGTAGCGGTAGAAGGTATGAGCCACCTTCTTGATCAAACCGAGTGTGCGCAGTCGCGAGAGCTGTCGGGACAGCGCCGGGGCGCTCATGTCCACATGCCTGGCCAGATCGGCACGGCGCAGGCCATGCACGTTGAACTCGCCGCGCTGCAGGGCACGCAGCAGTGCCTGCTCGCAGCCGTCGAAGAAGTTCAGGCCTTTGACCTTGCGCTCATCACTGCCCACGCGGGACTGGCTCAAACGTTGAAGGTCGCGCTCACCTGCGCTGGGGTCCTCGAGACTCGACAGAAACGCGAGGTAGCGCTGGTTGCAGCCCAGCATGATCTCACGCAGGTCGATCAGGCTGTAGATGGTTTTCCTCAACGCTGCGAGTTCGTAGGTGCTTCGGCCGTTCCTGTGTTCCACCTTGCGGTGGTGTTTGAAGAAGCTCACGTCGTTGATGGTGGTCTCGATGCGCAACACATGGGAGAACTTGTCGTAGACCTTGACGCTGGCAACGCCCATGTGGTGCTTGATGCAGCGCCCCTCGATGCGGGTGGACAGCCGCGAGCCGATCTCCTGCGCCAGTTGCGGCGAGATCTTCTTGCCCAGGAAGCTGGCTACTTTCGCGGCGTGCGCGGCCAGCACCGCTTGACGCGACAGCACGTCGTACAGCGGCACCAGCGTCTGTTCGCTACGGAACATCAGGTCAGTGGAATACTCGGCCTGCCGCAGGCTCCAGTGGTAGGTCTGGCCGAACACGTCGAGCACCGGGCACAGCCACTGCGCGTAGCGGTCCAGCCGTTCATGCAGCATGTCGGGTCTCAGCGCATCGGCGATGGCCTGTGCACGGTCCACATCGGCAATGCGTAAAAAGGCGTTGTCGGCCTGCACGAACCCGATGCCGTCGCGCCTGAGCGCACGGGCCACGGCGCCGTGGCCATTGCAGTAGAACTGCAAGCCGAACGGTGCCCAGGTCGGGACCCTGAGGTAGCACAGCCCGAGTTCGTCATCGATGAAGTAGAAGTAGTAGTGCAGGCACTTGCCCGTCTCGGGGCGCAGGTAGGTCTTGCCGCTGTTCTTGTCGTGCCACGGCTTGTAGCTCGGGCAGGCCTCCATTGCCGAGATGACATGCACCAGCCCGGGCGCATCACCACGCGCCTGCAGCACGCGCGCCACCAGGTCTTCCTTGCGGATGTGGCTCTTGCTGACGTGCTCGATCCCGATGCCGGCGGCGGCGCAAACCTCTTGCGCGCGCTCACGGATGCGTTCGCGCAGGGGCTCGGCGAACCCGGCGTAGTCGAATATGCGAATCCGGTGGGCGTTCAGAAAACCCGTCATGCCCAGCGCGTAGCACGCACCGGGCAGCGTGCCCGTGATCAGGATCCGGTCAAAGCACGACAGCACGCCGTGCAGATTCTCCGCGTAACGCTCAATCAGATCTGCCTTCATGGTTCACTTCGGCATCGGCTGGCTATATGGCTACGGATCGTACTACCTGTTTGGTTCCGGCTCGTCCGGCTTAGGAATTGATACACCTCGTTGTAGGGTCGCTCCTATTGGGCGACCCGTGATCAGCTATGAGGACTACACAGAAATCGAGATTCTGCGTCGCCAGGGAAACAGCCTCCGGGACATCGCTGTCGAGACCGGCGTGGCAGTCAACACAGTCAGGAAGTATCTGGAATCGGGTCCGCCGCAACGTAAAGCCCATCAGCCAGTTGTCGGCAAGCTTGCGCCGTTCAAGGCCTATCTACAGGGTCGCGTCGAAGCAGCGAAGCTGGACTGGATTCCGGCGACGGTGCTCAAGCGGGAGATTGAGAAGCGCGGTTACACGGGCGGGTTACGCCGGGTGCAGGAGTATCTGCAGAAGCTTCGACCCGCTGCACGCCCCGACCCAGTGGTCAGATTCGAGACAGAACCGGGCCATCAGATGCAGATGGACTGAATTGAGTTTCGTAAGCCGGGACACAAGCTCGGCATGCTCGCGGAGTTCGTTGCGACGTTGGGCTACAACCGCGTCAGCTACGCGGAGTTTGTCACCGACATGCGTATCGAAACGCTGCTGGCTTGCCATGTGCGGGCATTCGAGGCATTTGGCGGCGTCACCAGAGAGATCGTCCTCGATTTTGTTCCCGGCAACAAAATCGATGTTCTGTGACCGAGGCCGTTATATGCCGTACGGTGCGCCGCGGCTACAACCTGAGCTGGTGGCTGCGTGCGATCGGCCGCCTGGGCGTCAGGCCCGTCTTTTTCCTTTTTCCGGTCTTGCGTCCGTTCGTCGACTTCGCACCCATGAGGCCGTCTTTACATCCATCGCGCGGCTTGCTTCAATTCGCAAAATGAATTTTGCAGGGGCGGCTAGCTATTCCTCGCTTGAATTAGCTGAGTAACTCGCGGAGGAATGCAAGGGAGCGGCACAGGTAGAAAGCGGACTATTGCGGTTAGGTGCCCATGGCCTCACGCTGGCAGGAGGGGAGCGCTCGTTGCCAAAGGTGTGGCGATTCGGGATTCACGCGCTGCGGCTGGTACGCGCGCCGCAGGGCTCAGGAGAAAGTGGTCGGACGGCTTGGTTCTCGAGCGCCATGCCATTCGTAGCGAATGAACCGTCGGGGCGAACGTCCGCTGACAGTAGCCATTCTCAGTCGAGGAGAGCTGTCATGCAAAGCGTACAGATTCACGCTAGCGTGAGAACACGAAAACGCTGCGAGACCCGGCGTGAACGCACGCCGGGAGACGTCTTGACGCGGTGGAACGGAGACGTACACCTGATCGTGCGCAGGCGTGCGTCATCGCTGGTAGCGTGATGGAGACCTGTCAGAACGTGTGACGCATGCCTACAGTGACCGCCACTTGCGAGTTCGACGACGAAGGCGAGAGCGTGTTGATCATGGCATGCGAGAGCACCGAGTCCGCAGGTGCACCGTGCACGTTCTGATAGACGCCTTCAAGATAGAAGTCGGTGCGCTTGCTGATCGAATAATCGGTCTGGAGCATCGCCGTATTCCATCCCGGCGACGAGCCGTTATAGGCGCCATGCGTGTAGGTATACGCGCCCGATACGCTCAACGCAGGCGTGAGCGCATACTTTACGTTCGCTTCGTAGTTGTCGAGGCGAAGCGAGCCGCTCAAGCTTCCGGCAGAAGAGTCGCCTGCACCGAGATAAGTCCCGGTTCCGAACGAGAAGACGCCCGACGCATTGTCCATCTGCGTATGGCTCCAGACGAAGCCAACGGTAGCCGGTCCGAACGTGTAGTTACCGCCAAGCGACCAGACACGCTGGCGTTGTGCAAGGAAGTTCGCGCTGGTATCGCCCGTGGTAACGGCACCGCCTGCGCTGCCTGCGTTGTTGAACTGCAGGTATCCGGCGGCAAGATTGACAGGCCCTTGCGTATAGGAAACGCCGAAGCCGTATGAGCGGTTGTTCGCGAAGCTGCCTGCCTTGTTGCTGAAGGCATACATCGTTTCGAACGTGACGCCGTGGTAAGTCGGGCTCGCGTACTTGACCGTATTGTTGACAACGACCGAGTCCGCAGCAAGATTGTCGTTTTCGAACGGATGCGCAGCCATGTTGCCGCCCCACGTGTTGGACCCTGCCGTGAGCGGTCCGACGAGGTCGTTCATCACGTCAAACTGGCGGCCGAACGTCAAGGTGCCGTATGCATCGCTCTGCAAACCGACCCACGCCTGTGAGCCGAATCCATCGCCGGAGAAAGCCTGAGCGCCGTTATTCAGAAGGAACCCTTGCTCCAGCTTGAAGACCGCATGCAAGCCACCACCGAGATCCTCCGAGCCTTTGAGGCCGAAGACCGTGTTTTGCGTCGAGCTGGTCACTTCCTGCCAGTTGCTATGTCCGGCCTGATTGTTCGTGTAGATCAATCCCGCATCGATAAGACCATAGAGCGTCACGCTGCTTTGCGCGTGAGCTGAAATAGCGAAGGCGCCGAGTAAGGCCGTGGCGAGCAGCGTTCTTTTCATGTGTATAGCTCCGTGCTGTGTGATTGGAAATTCGCGTGTTATATGTGCCGCAAAAGGTGGATTTGCTATCAAGCGGTTAGGTGCGGCGTGAGACCCAGCCCTTTCAAGGTCTTGGGGACAGAAACCTGGTAACCTGGCGACCTGTTCAACGGCAGGGGCCAGGTAGTGTTTGACGAGGTGATGAAGCATTTCGAGCAGCAGGCACCGGTGTGCGTGA
>NZ_WOEZ01000232.1 GCF_013177735.1 Paraburkholderia elongata
ATGTGGCGCTGCTCTGAAGGCACATGCAGGTTGTCGCCGGCGACGAGGCGGCCGTCGATTTCGACGCTGCCGTGATCCGCGCGTTCGAAGCCGCACAACAGGCGCAGCAAGGTGGTCTTGCCGCTGCCGGACGGTCCGAGCAGCGCGAGCAGCGTGCCGCGCTCGACGGAGAGATCGATGCCGTGTAGCACCGAATGGCCGTCGAACGATTTTTGCAGTCCGCGGATACGAAGTTCGCTCATAAAAATCCGATGGAAAAAGCGGGCGATAGTGCGCGACGTTCAGCCACGTTCGCCGAGTAACGCCGATTTGCCGAGCAGCGCGAACAGAAGGCCGGAGGCGAACAGCGAAATGCCGGTGAGCAATGCCGCATAGGGCGCTGCGGCGGCGAACGCCATCGTCGACGTGTCGGCCCAGACCTGCGTTGCGAGTGTTTGCGTGTCGATCGGGGAGAGCAGCAGTGTGGCGTTTAACTCGGTGACAACCGAGATGAACACCATCGCCGCTGCCGCGCCGAGTCCGGGGCCCGCCAGCGGCAACACCACGCGGAACAGAGTCTGCGACCAGGTCAGGCCGAGCGCGCGTGCAGTCTCTTCGAGGCGCGGCTGCGCCTGCATGAAGGCGGCGCGCACGCTCACCAGCGCCACCGGCATGAAGAGCATCGCGTATGCGATCACCAGCAGCGTCGCGCTTTGATAAAGCGGTTGCAGCGCATGCACCGCGAGCGACACGATGGCCAGCGCGATCACCAGCCCCGGTATGCCTTGCGCCAGAAACACGGTGCGTTCGAACAGCGTCGCGAAACGCGTCGGATAGCGCACCAGCAGGAACGCGAGCGGCACGACCAGCAGCGTGGTCAGCAGCGCGGCGGCGAGCCCGAAGCCGAGCGACGAGATCGTCGCGTTGAACAGCAGTACGGGCGACACGTCGGCCGGTGTGACGGCAGCCGCGCCCGGTTGCGTAAGCCAGTAGCCGATCATGCCGAGCGGCACGCCGAGCGTTGCGATCGCCAGCGCGGCGAAGCCGGCGACGACGGCCCAGCGCCATGCGCCGAGGTCGTAGCGCAACACCGCGCGACGTGTGCCGCGATCGACGCGTTCATAACGCGCCGCGCCGCGTACCCGAAATTCGAACGCCAGCACGATCAGGCAGATCACAATCAGCAGACACGCGAGCAGCGAAGCGCCACCGCCATCGAAACTGGTGCGGTATTCCGCGTAGATTTGCGTGGTGAAGGTGCGAAAGCGCAGCAGCGTAAACGCGCCGAATTCAGACAGCACGCCGAGCGCCACCAGCAGCATGCCGCCGAGCAGCGCCGGACGCAGTTGCGGCAGCACGACGCGAATGAACGTGGTCCAGCGGTTGCAGCCGAGCGCGCGCGCGCTTTCTTCGAGTGCCGGGTCCATGCTGCGCAACGCCGCGGCCACCGGCAGATAAACGAGCGGGAAATACGCGGAACTCAGCACCAGCAGCGCGCCGTTGAAGTCCTGCAAATCCAGACTCAGCGACACCCAGGCATAGCTCGAGATGAAGGCCGGCATCGCAAGCGGTGCGGCAGTGAGCACGGCCCAGATGCGACGCCCCGGCAAATGCGTGCGTTCGACAAACCATGCGGCCGCCGTGCCGACAGCGGCGCAGACGAGCGTGGTCGATACGGTGATCAGCAGCGTGTTGACCAGCAGTTCGCCGACGAGTGGCCGGAAGATCAGATCGGCCGCCTCGCCGATGCCGAAGCTAGCCGCGCGCCAGAAGGTAAACGCAATCGGCAGCAACACCAGCAAAGCGCTGAGTGCTGCTGCCGCGAACAAACCGCGCGGCGCGCGCGAATGGGCGCGCGCCGGGGTGGGGGGCACAGCCGGGGGCCCGGCTGACACGGCATCGCTCATTTATAGCAAACCTGCCTGGCGCAGCAACTTGCCTGCCTGGCTGTCGTCGCCGAGTTGTTGGATCGTCAACGCCGGCGGGTTCAGTTCAGCGAACGGCTTGAGGATCGGGTCCGGTGCGACGCCTGCGTGCAGCGGATATTCGAACATGACGTGGCTGTTCGCCATCAACTTTTGCGCGCGTTCGCTGACCAGATAGGCGAGAAACTTCTGCGCGCCGTCCGTGTTGTGCGCGGACTTCAGCACTGCCGCGCCCGACACGTTCACCAGCGCGCCGACATCGCCGTTGCCGAAGTGATGAACCGCGCTGCGGGTTTTCGCGTCGCCGAGTTCGGCGTGCAGACGGTCCCAGTAGTAGTTGTTGATCACACCGGTCGCCACGCCGCCACGATTGACCGCGGCGACCACGCCTTCTTCGTCGTCGAAAATCTGCGCGTTGGCTTTCAGGCCCTTCAGCCATTGCACGGTTTGCGCTTCGCCCTTCAGCGCGAGTACGGCGCTCACGAGCGGCAGGAAGTCGGCGTCGCTCGGTGCAATGCCGACCTTGCCTTTCCATTCCGGCTTGGCCAGGTCGAACAGCGATTGCGGCAGTTGCGATGCTTGCAGCTTGGCCGTGTTGTAGGCCAGCACGCTTTCACGCGCGGTCACGCCGACCCATGCGCCGGTCGGCGAGTTGAAACGCGCCGGCACGGTAGCGAGGGTCGAACCGTCGACCTTGTTCAAGAGGCCTTTCTCTTCGAGCAGCGTCAGCTCGGGCGAGTTTTCCGTGAAGTACACGTCGGCGGGCGTCGCTGCGCCTTCCGCGACGATTTGCGCAGCCATCGCCGGGCCTTCGCCGTTGCGGATCTTCACCGAAATGCCCGACTGCTTCTCGAAGTCTTTGGCGAGCACATTGACGACCTGTTCGTGCTGCGCGTTGTACAGCGTGATCGAAGCAGCGTGAGCCGTCGACGGCACGGTCGCGAATGCGGCCAGCGTGAGGGCGGCAGCGCTGCTGACGAGGCGCAGGCGGGTGCCAAACCAGGAATGAGCCATGATCCTAAAATCCGTTAATAGATGTTGTTGTTGAACTTTGATGCGCCGCCTGCCTCGCAGCTGGCGGCTTACCTCGCGGCTTGCATTACGTCTCGAACAGCCCCGCACCGATATACGAACCCGGCTTCGCGCCCGGCGGCACCGCGAACACCGCGCTGCCGACGTGCGTCGTGAACTGGTTCATCATGTCGAACTTCGCGAGTTTATCGTTGATCGGAATGAAGCCGGTCCGCGGGTCGCTCTGGTGAGCCACGAAAATCAGCCCCGCGTCGTATTCGGTCTCCTGGCGCCATGGCGGCCAGCGCTCGATGTAGAAGTTCGTGCTGTCGTTGTACGAGTAGGAGCGGCGCAGAATCTGCGCGCCGTTGTTGCTGGCCTGATTCGACAAGCGCACGTGCGAGTTCTCCGGAATCACCGGATTGCCGTCCTTGTCCTCTTCCTTCAGGTCCACGGCGTCGAACTCGTTCTTCTTGCCGATCGGCGCGCCGCTGTATTTGTGACGGCCGAACACCTGTTCCTGGAAGCCCAGTTCAGTGTTGTCCCAGTGCTCCAGCGTGATGCGGATGCGCCGTACGACGGTGTAGGTGCCGCCTTCCATCCACGGCGCGTCGGCGGTGGCGCCGGCCCAGACGAATTCGTTCATCAACTGCGGCTTCGCGGTCGACGGATTGTTGGTGCCGTCCTTGAAACCCATCAGATTGCGCGGCGTCTGACCGCGCGGACCGGACAGGAAACCGGACTGGCCCCAACGCATCGTCGCGACGCCGTAAGCGAGGCGCGACAGTTGACGTACCGCGTGAAACGCAACTTGCTGGTCGTTCGCGCAGGCCTGGATGTACAGGTCGCCGCCGGTTTTCTGGGCGATCAGCTGGTCGCCGTTAAAGCGCGGCAAATCGACGAGCGCGGCCGGGCGGCGCGAGGCCAGCCCGTAGCGGTCCTTGCCTTCATGCGTGAAGAGGCCGGGGCCGAAGCCGAAGGTGATCGTCAGGCCGCAGGGGCCGAGGCCGAGCACATCGCCGGAATCGGGTGCGGCTTTATTGTCGCTCGTGTCGCCGGAGGGCAAAGGCGCCGCCGTGCCGCCTTGGGTCAGACGCGCAGCGGCCTCGGTCCAGGCGCGCAGCAAGGCGATCACGTCGTCGCGTTTGTCGGTGGTCAGATCGAGCGCGGCAATGTACGTGTGACTCTGCTGCGGCGTGACGATGCCGCCTTGATGCAAGCCGTAGAACGGCTCGACCGCCATCTGCGGATCGGCATTGTGCGCGGGCGTCTTGCCGAGCGCGGCCTGCGCGACGCCGGTCGCACCGAGGCTCGCGCCCGCTGCGACCGCCGCACTGCCGGCCTTCAGAAAACCGCGCCGTGAGGGCCGCGGGGGTTGATCGCTTGCCATGGTCACTTCACCTTCATTTGGCCGTGGGGTGTGCTGGAAGCGCGTCCGGCTCGGTGACCGGTTTTGCGCCCTTAGTTATCTGGCTTACTTCGCGAGCACCAGCGTGTTCACGTCGTCTTGCACGTAATAGAAACCGTCGCCTTCGGGTGTCATCGCGAGACCGAACAGGTCGCCGTTGCCCGGGGGCGATTGCGCCTTGTCGGTGTCGATCCAGCGCGCGTAGATCTGCTTGCCGCTGGCAGGGTCGATTTCGACGATCTGGCCGTTCAGTGCGTTGGTGACGAGCAGATGACCGTTCGGTGCGGTGACCATCGCGAGCGGGCGATGCAGCAGACCGTCGGCGGTGAGTTGGCGGCCCACGCCCGCGCTAGTGTCGCGCGTCATCGGGTCGTCGATTTCGGTGACCCGGTTGCCGATTGCGTCAGACACATACAGCAGTTTCTGATCGCCCGAGAGCGCGAGGCCGGTCGGACCGACGAGGAACACGCCCTTGTCCGCCTGCGCGCCGAAGCCGCTGCCGATCACGGTTTCCTTCTTCACGACCGGCGGCTTGGCCGTAGGCACGTCGAGGTCCAGACGCAGCACGGTGGCCTGCTTGAACACTGGCGGATTGCCGTCCGCACCGCCCACGCCGAAGCCGGCGTTGCTGACGAACAGCGTCGCGCTCGTGCCGTTGTCGACGACCGCCATGTTGCCCCACGGATCGTTGATGTTCGGGCTGGTGATGGTCGACGCGACCTTGCCGTTCGGATCGATCACGATCAGGCAGCCGGCGCCCTTGGTGCCGGTGGTGCCGTCATTGCTCGGCGTGCTGCCGACGATCACGTAGCCCGACTTGAGCATCGTCATCGCGGTCGAGAGACCGATGCCACCCGGGCACTCCTTCAGATCGCGCGGCACCGTCCCGAACACCGTCATCTGTTTGGTGTCCGGGTGATAGTTGATGATCGTGCTGCCGGTGCCTTGCAGATTGGTCGAGTTATTGAAGTTGCCGACCAGCACGTCGCCTTGCTTGACGGTGCCTGCCGTGACCGGCGCGACCACCACTGCGTACGGATTCTGGTCGCCGTTTTCCGGCACGGTGTTGATCAGCGTGGTGTGATGCTTGACGGTTTCGAGGAAACCTTGCGGCTCGGCGTGCACGACGCCGGCCGTCGCGAATGCGGCGGCGCTAACGGTTGCGGCAATCAGGGCCCGCGCGGCGCGCGGCGAAAAGGGGCGCGTGGGGTGGTTCATGAGTGAGCCTCCTTGCTTGCGCACAAAGCGATAGTTGTGGTCATGATCGAAAGCATGGGATTCGATTTATCTTGAGCGTGCGAATTTGCGTGCGAACGTGCGTATGTAGTCATGGCGAACGGCATCAGAACGTGATGTTCGTCCGCACGCCGACGACGAACGTGTTGCGCAGCGGCTGCGTCGGATCGCTCGGGTTCTGGCCGGCGCCGGCATTGAACGTGTATTGCGCATCGGCTTGCAGCTGCCACCACGGGTTGACCTGATACTGGTAGGTCGCTTCGAGCGTGGTTTCGCTGGTGCGCACGCCGTAGGGGCCGCCGCTGAATGCCAGGTTGTCCTGATCGAGACCATTCGTGTGGTTGCCGATCTTGATGTAGGTGAGGGCGAGGCCGGCGCTGTCGTTGTCGCGGCCGGCGAACGGCGCTTTCAGCACGACGCCGAGGTTGGTGGCGACGCTCACCAGGTTACGGTCGCCCGGCGCGCCCATCACACGTGCGAAGACGTTGAGGCTGCGCGGCCCGTCCGGATCCGGGCGCCAGATCATCTGGTCGGCTACCGCGTAGAAGCTGTAGTCGCCATGATGATTCTGCGCAACACCGGTACTCGCCGGGTTCGCTAGCGAGAGGCCGGTATTGTCGAAGCGCTGATCAGCGAAGCTGCCGTTGTTGTACCAGACGCCGAGCTTGTAGGTGCCAGGCATTCCGCCGCCACCCGCACCGACCATTTCGCCGTCGGCCGGCTGGTTGATCGCGTACTGCAGCTCGCCGATGAACAGCGTGCCGTTATGCAGGTTGAAGTTGGTGCCGCTCTTGTTGTTCGGATTGTTGCCGAGCGGATCGCCGTCGAAGACGCCGGCGAGCGCCGTCAACGAAGGCGTGATCTGTCCGCGCACACGCACGCCGAGATCGGCCAGCGGATAAGCGGGACCGCCGGACGGCATGTCGTAGGACGGCAGGGCAGGCCAGCCGAACATCGTATTCACGAACAGTGCCGAATTCGTGCTGGTGATGAATTCCTGGTCGATACTTTGCTGACCGATCTTGACGTCGACGCGCTTGTTCAGGAACGACTGCTGATACCACAGTTCCCACAGGCGGGTCGTGTCTTCGGCTTCGATGCCGCTCGCCGTATTCAGCGTGCCGAGCTTATTGGCGCTGAGGTTGGCGCCGTGGATCTGCAAGGCGCTGACATTGAACAGGCCGCCCGGCAAACCGAACGCTTTTTGCGTATCCATTTGCACGGTCGCTGTCGTCAGGCCGTCGTAGTCCGCGCCGCGCGCCAGACCGCCGCGGAGATTGGCCAGCACTTCACTGGTTTCGGTGAGCGCGAACGTCACGCCATATTTGCCGAGCCAGGGGCGCAGACCTCCGATGTCGCCGAGCATCGTCTGGCGATTCCAGAAGCCGGTCCATTGATTCGTTTGAGTCGCCTTGATGTTCAGGTCTGCTTCCGGCGCTTCGGGTGCGGCATCGGGATTGGCGTCGGCCATGGCTACGCCGGCGGTCAACGAGGCCCAGGCGAAAGCCGTGCATAGCGCGGCGCGCCGCATCGAAGGCAAACGCGGACGGCGCATGGCGCCGACGCAGGCTGCGGAGTCGCGAAGCGAACGCGCCCGGCCGGCGGGTTCAGTTGATTGGGCGAACTGCATCGAAATCCTTGTTTGTGTTGTATCGACTGATCTAACTATCGCGGCGTTACGTTGCCGTGTGCCTCCGATTTGCCGCATCGGTTCGCGACTCCAGATGCAGCAGATGGCGAGATCGTACGCATGCGGAATGGGTGCGTCAACACAAATGAGAACGATTCGCATCAATATTACTAGGGTGTAATTCTGAGTTTTACGAACCGCTGCTAAAGGCTTTTTGTATGTAAATAAAATGGAATACAAATGTAATGAATTAGTATGGTTGTGATCATATCGAACCGGTACTGCAGCGAGATGTCGAAGGGCACGAGTACCCCGAAAGGCCAATGTCAGGAGATAGATATGAATAAACGCATCCTTTTGCTTACGTTGCTGGCAAGCGTCGGTTTGCTGGTGAGTGGCGTATCGAACGCGCAGCTGAATCTGAAGCAGTTCGGCATCGGCGGCGGCGATAGCGGCGGATGCAGGCGCAACGGCTTCGTCGGGCGGCGTATCGCAGCTGTTGCAGACCTACGTGGGCGCGAACCAGCAGGTGCTGAGCGGCCAATCGAGTCTTGCATCGGCGATGGGCATGAGCAGTGCTGCAGGGCAGGCGCAGCAGGCGGCGGGATTGCTGAGCGGCGGAACGCCGTCGGTGAGTCAGTTGACGCAGATGGGCAGCACGCAGCAGTCGTTATCGCAGACGTTGACCCAGGCATTCGCGAGCCGCGCGAGTGGCGGCGCGTCGGCAACGCCGGTGAACAAGCAGGCGTTCACGGATGGATTGTCGTCGTTGGGCAAAGGCGTGAGCCAGTATTCGAGTTTGCAGTCGGGGCTGGGCAGTATCGGCCAGATGAATCCATCGTCGCTGTTGCAGGCGGGGATGAATCCACAGACGGCGCAGAGCGCGTCATATATCGTGCAATCGGCGCCCGGGCAATTGCAGTCGTTGATGTCAACGCTGAGCTCGGCGGTGCAGTTCGCGTCGAGCCATGGGATCAGTGTGCCGTCGATCGCGACGTCGGCGTTGAAGGGCGGGCAGTAGTGAGCGTTTTCTGAAATTGGCGTCGCCCCTGTGCAGGGCGGCGCCAATAGTTCAACGCCAATAGACCGATATGGGCCACTACGGAAACAAGGAAGGTCGGCGTGCTGGGCAGACAACAAAAGAAGCTATGATCATCTCCCGATGCCGCGCCGTACCGGGAAGCCCTTAAGCGCCCAGCCCCCAAACTATACCGGGACGACACCGATGCCACACTCAGTGAATCTGGAAAATTACTTCACCCGCATAGGCTACAACGGGCCCCGTGCGGCGACGTTGGAAGTACTCCAGGAACTCCACAAGCTGCACCCCAGATCGATCCCCTTCGAGAACCTGAACCCGCTCACGGGCCGCGCGGTAAAACTCGATCTCGAATCAGTCGAACACAAGCTGATAACGCAAAAACGCGGTGGCTACTGCTTCGAACAGAACGCACTCTTCGCGAACGTCCTGATGCAGCTAGGCTTCAACGTAACACCCCTGCTAGGCCGAGTCCTTTGGGGCCGCGAATCCGGCGCGATCCCCCCTCGCACGCACATGGTCTTGCGTGTCGACATCAAGAGCGAAGCATGGATCGCCGACGTCGGTTTCGGCAGCGTGACGCTAACAGCACCGCTGCGCCTGATCGCCGGCACCGCGCAGCCCACGCAGCTAGGCACGTTCCGCCTGGCCGATGCATCGCACGGCGCGCTCTATCTCGAAGTGCAATCTCGCGATGAAACCTGGGCTCGCGTCTACCGTTTCGACCTGCATCCGGTCGAATGGATCGACTACGAGACCTCGAACTGGTACACCTCGACCGCACCAGATTCGGTCTTCCTGAACAACCTGATCGTTTGCCGGGTCCTGCCGGAATCGCGCCTGACATTGCTCAACGACCAACTGAACGAACGCGCGGCGGATGGCCAGCTCATTAGCGAGCGGCAACTAAAAACCGCAAACGAACTCGCGACCTGCCTGCGCGATCAATTCGGTCTGAACACGGGCAACATCGACATTACAGACGTATTCGGGCGCGTGCGCTCAGCCGCGGCGGCTTCCGCCTGAGACAAGAGCGTAACGGGCACCAACAACCATCAAACGACCACCAACGAGAGCCGCAACCCAACTATGATCACACGCCTCATTCTGCAAACGGTGGTCTGGCTGGCATGCACGGGCGCGCTGTTGTTCGGCGCCGCGGGCACGCTCGCGTGGCCTGCGGGGTGGTGGTATCTGATCGAGACCGGCGGGCTGAGTTTATGGGTCGGTTTCTGGCTGGCGCGCCACGATCCCGGTCTGCTTGCCGAGCGTCTCGCGCCGATCGTTCAGGCGCAACAAAGCCGCTGGGACCGCTTCTTCATGGTGGGCGTGGCGGTGATGTGGTGCGCCTGGCTCGTCCTGATGGCTCTCGACGCAATGCGCTATCGCTGGTCTGCGCCGTTGCCGGTTTGGCTGGTGAGCCTTGGCTCGCTCTGCATCTTCCTCTGTATTGTCATGTGCCTGATCGTCTTCCGGGCCAATAGTTATGCCGCGCCTGTCGTGAAGATCCAGGCAAGCCGCGGTCATAAAGTCATCGACACCGGCCCGTATGCCCACGTCCGTCATCCGATGTACTCGGCCGCGTTGCTGTTGTTCGTCGGCACGCCGTTACTGCTCGGCTCGTGGTGGGGTCTTGCCTGCGTGCCGTTGCTGGTGATCGGTATCGGCTGGCGCGCGGTACGCGAGGAGCGCGTACTGGCAGAACAACTCGACGGCTATATCGACTACACCTCGCGCGTGCGTTACCGCTTCGTGCCGTTCATCTGGTAGGGCGCGCAATGCGCCAACTCGAAGCGCGTCAGCGCTTCAGGCACCAACCTGTCTAGACAAAGCACACCATTCTGGCGCACGCGGTCATGATCGGTGCGTCGTCTTTACGCTTTCAAAACTCCCTTAAAAGCCTTGTCGCGCGGTGGCTTATAGGGGCTTACCCGATGATCCCCGCAATTTCGAGCAAATCCTCTTGCGACGGCTTTTTGACTGATGCAGACTTGTCTATACAAATTAAGTGACGGTTAAAAAATCCAGCTCGACGGTTTCCTCAATCCAAGGAGTTTCGACGTGAAAGTGAAGCGCACGACGTTAGCAAAAGCATTGATGGGCGCCGTTCTCGGCGCCGCGACGATTTTCGCGGCACCGGTGCAGGCTAAAGACTGGAAGACGGTGACGATCGCGCTGGAAGGCGGTTACGCACCATGGAACCTGACCTTGCCGGGCGGCAAGCTGGGCGGCTTCGAACCTGAGCTGGTCGCCAATCTGTGCGAGCGCATCAAGCTGCAGTGCAACCTCGTGGCGCAAGACTGGGACGGCATGATCCCCGGTCTGCAAGCGGGCAAGTTCGACGTTCTGATGGACGCGATCTCGATCACCCCGGAGCGCGAAAAAATCATCGCGTTCTCGAAACCGTACGCCGCCACGCCTGCCACGTTCGCCGTGACTGACGCGAAAGTGCTGCCCAAGGCCGTGCCGACCGCAGGCGTCGTCAAGCTGTCGGGTGATCCGAAAACCGATCAACCCACAGTCGACGCTTTGCGCAAGCAGCTGAAGGGCAAGACCATCGGCATTCAGTCGGGCACGGTCTACACCAAGTTCATCAACGACGGCTTCAAGGACGTCGCCACGATCCGCGTCTACAAAACCTCGCCTGAGCGCGACCTCGATCTGGCCAACGGCCGTATCGACGCCTCGTTCGACGACGTGACCTACTACGCCGCCAACATCGACAAGAAAGAGACCGCGTCGATCGTCATGGCCGGCCCGAAGATCGGCGGCCCGATCTGGGGTCCGGGTGAAGGCCTCGCGTTCCGCAAGCAGGACGCCGACCTGAAAGCGAAGTTCGATACCGCGATCAGTGCTGCGCTTGCCGATGGCACTGTCAAGAAACTCTCCGCCAAGTGGTTCAAGACCGACGTCACGCCTTGATTCGCCTAAGCATTCCGCTGTAGCGGTCTGCGCGGTGTCACGCCGCGCAGACCGGCTGGTTCGATCCGCCGTTATGGATGAGGGATAGGGAATGGCTCTGATAGAGATGCTCGGCTTCGGGCCGGAGGGCTGGGGCGGCGTGTTGCTGCTCGCGGCATTGATGACGGTCGCGCTCACGCTCGCAGCGCTCGCGGTGGGCGCCGTGTTCGGCGCACTGATCGCGGCGGCCAAGCTGTCGCGGTTTCGCACGCTGCGCGTGATCGGCGATGTGTACACCACTGTGTTTCGCGGCGTACCTGAACTGCTCGTCATCTATCTGTTCTATTTCGGCGGCTCGACGCTCGTGACCACGATTGGTCAATGGTTCGGCGCGGACGGTTTTGTCGGCGTGCCGCCGTTCGTGATCGGCGCGCTCGCGGTCGGCATGATTTCCGGCGCGTATCAGGCCGAGGTGTATCGCTCGGCGGTGCTCGCGGTATCGCGTGGCGAACTCGAAGCGGCGCGTTCGATCGGCATGCCCACCATGACCATGGCGCGCCGCATCCTGATTCCGCAAGTGTTGCGTTTCGCCTTGCCGGGCATCGGCAACGTTTGGCAATTGAGCCTGAAAGACTCGGCGCTGATTTCCGTCACGGGGCTGGCCGAACTGTTGCGCGCCAGCCAGGTGGCGGCGGGTTCGACGCATCAGTACTTCACGTTCTTCGTGGTGGGTGGCGCGCTGTATCTGCTGATGACCAGCATCTCGAACCGGGTCTTCAACCGCGCCGAAGCGCGCGTGGGCCGATCCTTCAAGCGCAATTTCGCGCGCAACTGACGAGGACTGGACATCATGCATTTCGACTTCGATTTCCTGCTCGACACGCTGCGGCAACTGATCGCGGCTGTGCCGACCACACTCGGGCTGTTTTTCTGCTCGTTGATTCTCGGCGGCTTGCTCTCGCTCGTGATCGTCACGATGCGCGTGTCGCCGCACTGGCTGCCGAATCGCTTCGCGCGTGCATATATTCTCGTGTTCCGCGGCTCGCCGCTGCTGATCCAGATGTTCCTCGTCTACTACGGCATGGGCCAGTTCGGCGTGATTCGCGAAAGCTTCCTGTGGCCGGTGTTGCGCGAGCCGTACATGTGCGCGGTATTATCGTTGGCGCTGTGCACCGCTGGATATACCGCCGAGATTATCCGCGGTGGTTTGATGGCCGTGCCGGTCGGTCAGATCGAAGCGGGTTATTCGATCGGCCTGTCGGGTTTCGCGCTGCTGCGCCGCGTGATCGGTCCGATTGCGTTGCGCCAGTGTTTGCCCGCGTATTCGACTGAGGCCGTGCTGCTCGTCAAATCCACCGCGCTCGCGAGTCTCGTCACCGTGTGGGAAGTGACCGGCGTCGCGCAGCAGATCATTCAGCAAACGTATCGCACCACTGAAGTATTCATCTGCGCCGCGTTGATCTATCTGTTCCTGAATTTTGTCATCGTGCGTTTGCTCGGTTTCCTCGAGACGCGCCTGTCGCGCCATCTGCGTGCGGCACCCGCGCAAAGCTCGCCGAGCCGGCCGGTTTCAACCACGACTGAAGCACGCCGCGCTACGCCCTGAACGATCGCACATCTTGCAGAATCTGGAGAATCTCATGAACGCTACGGCACCTGTTGCACTTTCGGTCAAGAACATCCATAAGTCGTTCGGCGACCACCACGTGCTCAAAGGCATTTCGCTCGACGCCCATCAAGGCGACGTGATTTCGATTCTCGGCGCGAGCGGCTCCGGCAAGAGCACTTTCCTGCGTTGCCTGAATCTGCTCGAAACGCCGGATGACGGCTCGGTGGCGCTCGGCGGCGAAGAGCTGAAAATGAAGCGGCGCGGCGACGGCAAGCTGCAGCCGAGCGACCGCCGCCAGGTGGACCGGGTGCGCTCGCAGCTCGGCATGGTGTTTCAGAACTTCAATCTGTGGTCGCATATGACCGTGCTGGAAAATCTGATCGAAGGGCCAATGCGCGTACAAAAGCGCAGCCGCGCCGAATCGGTCGAAGAAGCGGAAGCGCTGCTCGCGAAAGTCGGTCTCGCGGAAAAGCGCGGTCACTATCCGGCACATTTGTCTGGCGGTCAGCAGCAGCGCGTGGCGATCGCGCGTGCTTTGGCGATGCATCCGAAGGTGATGCTGTTCGACGAACCGACCTCGGCGCTCGACCCCGAACTGGTCGGCGAAGTGCTGCGCGTGATGCGCTCGCTCGCCGAAGAAGGCCGTACGATGCTGGTTGTCACGCACGAGATGGGGTTTGCGCGGCATGTGTCGAATCGTGTGATGTTCCTGCATCAAGGTCAGGTCGAAGCCGACGGTACACCAGACGAAGTGTTCGTCGAATGCAAGTCGGACCGCTTCCGTCAATTCGTGTCGAGCCATCAGGATCGTACGACTAACTAATCGATCAGCATTGGCTGGTCACCCCTTTCGTCACTTCACCGGGCAGAGCACTATCATGGCCGTGATCCGTTCCGATCGTCCTCTCGACTGGGTTCAGGTGGCGGCCATCGCCGCTGGCGAACCGCTCGAGCTTTCCGTCGATGCCCGCTCGCGTATCGGGGCGGCGCGCGTGCTTGTCGAACAGATCGTCGAGCGCGGGATTCGCGCGTATGGCGTGAATACCGGCGTCGGCGCGTTGTGCGATGTGATCGTGTCGCCGGCCGAACAGCGCACGCTGTCGCGCAACATTCTGATGAGCCATGCGGTAGGCGTGGGCGCGCCGCTCGGTGTTGCCGAGACGCGCGCGATCATGGCGGCAGCCGTCAACAATTTTGCGCACGGGCATTCGGGGATTCGCCTCGAAGTCGCGGATCAACTGGTCGCGTTGCTCAATGCCGATTGCCTGCCGGAAGTGCCGGCGTTCGGCTCGGTCGGATATCTGAGCCATATGGCGCATATCGCGCTCGTCTGTATCGGCGAAGGACATGTGCGCTATCGCGGCGAACGCCTCAAAGGGCGTGACGCGTTGCAACTGCTCGGCCTCGAGCCGTTGGTGCTCGAAGCGAAAGAGGGTTTAAGCCTTATCAACGGCACGCCGTGCGTGACGGGTCTTGCCGCGTTGGCGCTGGCGCGCGCCGCACGTCTGCTCGACTGGACCGACGTGGTCGCCGCAATGAGCTTCGAGAATCTGCGCGGCCAGCTCGCGGCCTTCGATGAAGACTCGCTGGCGCTGCGCATTTCGCCGGGCCTGAACCTGGTCGGCGAACGCATGCGTACCGCGCTCGCCGATAGCGGCATTCTCGCCGCGGTGGTCGGCCAGCGTACGCAAGACCCGCTGAGCATGCGAACCATTCCGCACGTACATGGCGCCGCCCGCGACGTGCTCGCCGCGACCGCCGACGTGGTCAATCGCGAACTCGCATCGATTACCGACAACCCGATCGTCGCCGGCACGCCGGAGGAACCACGCGTCTATTCGCAGGCGCACGCGGTGGGGGCTTCGATCGCACTGGCAATGGACAGCCTCGCCACAGCGATCGCGCAAGTCGCGGCGATGGCCGAGCGGCGCCTCGACCGCCTCGTCAATCCGCTCGTGAGCGGCTTGCCGGCATTTCTCGCGAAGCCGGGCGGCACCTGTTCCGGTTTCATGATCGCGCAGTACACGGCGGCCTCGCTGGTTGCGCAGAATCGTCGCCTCGCGATGCCCGCGAGTCTCGACGGCGGCATCACGTCCGGCCTCCAGGAGGACCACCTGTGCCATGCCACGCCCGCTGCGCTGAAAGCGCTGGAGATCGTCGACAACGCCGGGCGCATCGTCGCGATCGAATTGCTGGCGGCGGCACAAGCCTACGATCTGCAAAGCATCGATGCATCGCGCGCACCGCACACCGACGCGCTTTGGCAACGCGTACGCCGCGTCGTGCCGACCTATCGCGACGACCGCCCGCTCGCGGACGACATGACGATCGCGTTTCGCATGATCGCCGATGGAAACCCGCCGCCGCTGCCAAACCCGGGTAATATTCGGCCCGGGCCGGACGCTTCAGTCAGCGGCATAGGTCTTTCCACATTGACGAGCGTGACGAGCGTTGCCGGCGTGGACAAGCTCGGCGCCGACCCGGCGGCCAATGATGGCCGGGCGGCTGCCCACGCAGGTTGAGGGACTCAGTTGCCGGGCTTATGTTGATGGACTCGAATTGCCGGACTGAATTGATGGACCTGAATTGATGGAGACAAAGCCGGTGAGCGGGCTTACCCGCCGGTGAACCGGCGGAATGTGCACCACCCGTGTACCACCCGTGTACCACCCGCGTACCACCCGCGTACCACCCGCGTACCACCCGCGTACCACCCGCGTACCACCCGCGTACCACCCACGAGGTCGACGTGAACACTATTACAAACGCGCAAACCGCAGACACGCAGGACCCCCCTGGACGTACCCAGGAGACACCCGCCAAGGCGATGCCCGCCTATGAGCAGATCAAGCGCTACGTGATCAGGCGCATCAGCGAAGGGGACTGGAAGCCGGGCGGCTTGATCCCATCCGAAACGGAGCTCGTCAAGGAATTCGGCGTTGCGCGCATGACGGTATCGCGCGCACTGCGCGAACTCACCACCGAACGCGTGCTAACGCGCGTGCAAGGTTCCGGTACGTTCGTCGCGCCGCAGCGCTACGAATCGACGGTGCTGGAAATCCGCAATATTGCCGACGAAATCGCCGCGCGCGGCCATCGCCATTCAGCGCGTGTACTGACGCTCGAACCGAGCGACGATCCGCACGCGCTCGAAGCGCTCGGCCTCGCCAGCGGCCCGGCGTTTCACTCGTGCATCGTGCACAGCGAAGAAGGCGAGCCGATTCAGTACGAAGATCGCTACGTCAATCCGAAGGTGTTTCCCGACTACCTGCAACAGGACTTCACCGTCGAGACGCCGAATCACTACATGGTGCGGCTCGCGCCGATCCAGCGCGCGGAGTTTCGCATCTATGCGCAGAAGCCCGACGCATATGTGCGGCGGCATCTGATGATGGATATCGGCGAACCCTGCTTGCAGCTATGGCGCCGCACATGGGTGGGTGAGGATGTGGCGACGTCGGTGCAGTTGTGGCATCCGGCATCGCGTTTTCATCTGGCGGGCAACGTGTGAGCGGCAAGGCGCGGGCGAGGGTGAGGGCACGGCGTGCGCGCCGCTAGCCCTGGCGCTGCGACAGATCCGGCGTGAACCGGCAACCCAGCCGATACCGCGAGCCCGGATGCACGAAACGCGCGAACGTGACCCCAACGCCGCTCGTCCATGTGCGGCGCATCAGCGTCAGGCACGGTTCGTCGGCGTGAATTTCCAATAACTCGGCTTCGGCGCGCGTCGGCAGGCCCGCGTCGACAACATGCTCGACGTCGTGCGCCGGGACGGTCTCGAACAGATACTCGGACGGCCTCGTCGTGGAGAAATCCTGCTTGAGGAAGTCAGGTGCCGTTGCCGGATTGACGTAGCGGTCTTCGAGCTGCACCGGCAAGCCATTCTCGCGATGCACGCAAATCACATGAAACACGGAAGCGCCAGGCGCGAGCCCTAACGCGTTCGACACCGTCACCGGCGCGGTTTCGCGTTGCGAGAGGACCGTGTCGTAGCTGTATTCGTGACCGCGCGAGCGGATCTCGTCGCCGATATGGGCGATCATCAGTAGTGTGGATTGCGGCTTGGTTTGCGCAACGAAGGTGCCGACGCCGGACACGCGGGTGACGAGGCCTTCATCGGCGAGTTCGCGCAGCGCGCGGTTCGCCGTCATGCGCGACACGCCTAACGCCGTGACCAGGTCCTGCTCGGACGGCAGACGGTCGCCCGCTTGCCGCGCGCCCGATTCGATGATCTGGCGGACGTGGTCTTTGACCTGTTCGTAGCGGGCGGCTGGTGCGTCGGTCGACACATGCGCGGTTTTCATCGCTGCTCTACATCGTCAGGACCGCGCGCCCAGAACGCATTGCGGTCGAAATAGTTTTGCAGGAACTGCCGCAAACGCGGCTGCCCCGCATCGTGAAAGACTTCGCGCGGCTTGCCTTGCACGGCGATGCGCCCCTGGTCGATGAACATGACCTTGTCGGCGACCCGCGCGGCAAAGCCCATTTCGTGCGTGACCACGGCCATCGTCATGCCGTCGCGCGCCAGCTGCTTCATCACTTGCAGCACTTCGCCGACCAGCTCGGGATCGAGCGCCGAAGTCGGCTCGTCGAACAGCATGATGTGGGGCTCCATCGCCAGCGCGCGTGCAATGGCCACGCGCTGCTGCTGGCCGCCCGAGAGTTTCGACGGGTAGGCATCGCCCTTATGCGCGAGGCCGACTGTTTCCAGCATCGCATTGGCGCGGCGGCGCGCTTCGTCACGCGACAGATGGCGCACGCGCAGCAAGGCTTCCATCACGTTGCCGAGCGCCGTCATGTGCGGCCACAGATTGAATTGCTGAAACACCATGCCGACGTTGCGCCGCACGCGATTGATCTCGCCTTGCGCCGCTCGCACGCGTTTTCCATTGCGCTCGCTGTAGCCGAGCAGTTCGCCTTCGATGCGCACGTCGCCCTGATCGTAGGTCTCGAGCGCGGCGAGGCAGCGCAGCAGTGTGCTCTTGCCCGAGCCCGACGGGCCGATGATGCAGACCACTTCGGAGCGGGCGATCTCGAGATCGACGCCGCGCAACACTTCAACTTCGCCGAAGCGTTTCTTCAGGTCGCGCACTTCGATCAGCGGCGCGCCGGGCGGCGTATCGAAGGCAGCGGTGGACGCGGAGGAGGGCATGTCGGCGATGGCGTTCATAAGGTGGTCCGGGTTCCGTTCATGCCATGAAGCGCGCGATGCGGGTTTCGGCCCACATGCCCACGCGCGAGGTCAGTTCAACCAGCGCGAGATAGCACACGCACAGCACCAGCAGCGTTTCGACGAAAGCGAAGGTGGCCGAGCCGATGCCGGTCAGCACGAACGTGAGTTCGGGGACGGTGACGATCGACAGCACGGCGGTTTCCTTGCTCAGCACGATAATCAGATTGGTCAGCGCGGGCACGATCAGCACCAGCATTTGCGGCATCTGAATGCGCAGGACGGCTTGCCAGCGGGTGAGTCCGAGACAGGATGCTGCTTCGAGATGGCCCGGCGGCACCGATTGAAAGCCCGAGCGGAATGCTTCCGCGAAATACGCGCTGCCGTAGAGGCCTAAGCCGAGCACGCCGGCCGTCATCGGTTCAAGCGTGAGGCCGAAGGAAGGGCCACCGTAGTACAGCAAAAACAGTTGCACCAGAAATGGTGTGCCGCGAAATACTTCGATATAGAAGCGCAATGCGCCGCGCACCCAGCGTCCGCAAAAAAGCTGCAGCACGGCGATCAGAAAACCGATCAGGATGCCGATCGCTACGCCCGCGGCCCAGGTGCCGAGCGTAGTCGCGAGACCGGCGGCAATCGGCTGCAGATTGTGCGTGATGACGGTGGGGTCGAGCTGTTGCATGGCTTATCCGATCTCAAGCTCAGGGCCGCTCAGGCGTGCTGCAAACGGTATTCGGCGGCGTGCGCGACGAGCGCCAGGCTTCCGCAGATCACGAAGTAAATTAGCCCGGCGGCGAAGTAGGCTTCGAGCGGCCGATAGGTACTGGCCGCAATGTTCTGCGCGGTGCGCGTCAATTCGGCCACGCCCACCACCGAGATCAGCGACGAAGCCTTGATCAGCAGCACCATTTCATTGACGAGCGAGGGCAGTGTCAAGCGAAACGCCTGCGGCACCAGAATGCGCCGCAGCATATCGAACGGTGAAAGTCCGAGCATGCGCGCCGCTTCGATATGACCCGGCGGAATGCTGAGGAAACCACCACGCAGAATCTCGGCGATATAGGAAGCGGAACACAGCGACACGGCGCTGATCGCCGCGACGATGGGCGATACATTGATCCCGGCAAACGGCAGCAGGTAGTACACCAGCAACAGTTGCACCAGCATCGGCACGCCGCGAAAAAAGAACACGTAAGCGCCGCCGAACATGCGCCAAGCGCGCTTCGGCGAGAGGCGCGCCGCGCACACGCCGATCGCGACGAAGAAACCGATCAGCAGACCGGTCAGCGAAATGCCGATGGTGGCGAGCGCCGCATGCAGCAGCAGCGGCAACCCCTGGACGAAGACGGTCGTGCTGAACATAAGCGTCGCACTCGCTAAATCAACGCATCAATAGTTCGGCGTCGGCATCGTAGTCGGCGCATCCATCGCGACACCGAACCACTTTTTCTGCAAGATCGCGAGGCGCCCGTCGTTGTGCATTTTCACGAGCGCCGCGTTGAAGGCATCGGCGAGCGGCTTGCTATCCGCGTCTTTACGCAGGCAGTAAGCAAAGTACACCTTTGCACCGAACGGCGGCTGCACGACGGCGAAGGTTTCGGGGCGTTGCTTGGCGACGTACGCGATGTTGGTCATCGAGTTCGCGACCGCCGCAATGCGCCCGGCGGCGAGGTCGGCGTAGGCCTGATTGTTGTCGACGTATTCGCGGATTTCAGGCGGCTTCGGCAAGGTGGCGACGTACGTCTTCAACTGGTCGAGCTGGGCCGAGCCTTTGCCCGCGCCGACAGTCTTGCCGGCGATATCCGACGATTGCTTGACGGAGGCGTCGTTGGCGCGCTTGAGTAGCGCATCGGTGGCGTCCGCGATCGGCAGGGTGTACGTGTAACGTTCCATGCGCGCCTTGGTGACCGTCAGCGGGCCGCCGACCATATCGAACTTGCCGGCTTCGAGACCCGGCAGCACGCTCGGCCACGGCAAGTCGATGAAGCGCACCTTCACGCCGATTTCCTTGCCGATCTCGGCGAACAGATCCTTATTGAAGCCCGCTTGCTGGCCGTTTTCAAGAAAGTCGAAGGGCGCGAACTGCATCTCGGTGCCGACCACCAGTTCGCCTGCTTTCTTCACTTTGGCGAGCTGATCTTCCGCGTGGGCGGTGACGCTTGCCGCGCACAACGCCAGCATGACCAAACGACACTTCCAGCCTGCAAGGATGCTCATGGGATTCTCCGGTTGGCAAAGCGGTGTCGCGCGAAAGCGGTTCGCGAGCGGACCCTGCGCGAGTCATGCGAGGCAGTATATACCGCAGTTTCCGCGCGAAATAAATAAACGCGCGAGTAGAGAAAAGCCCTTACGTGAAGCCCCGCGAAGCAACTTGCGGGTACGCTTTTGGCGGTATATACAACGAAGATGCATGAGGACGCACGAGGCGCGCGAGCGTGTCGTGCGTGATTCGTAAGCCTCCGTATATAAGCCTCTTTCCTCAGTTGAATTGACCGGCCTTCCAGGGAGCAGCTCAATGCCCGTGACCCGCATTCCGATCATCGATCTTGCCGGCGTTCGCGCGGGCGACCCGCAGGCTTTGACGCGCGTGGCGCATGAAATCCGCGAAGCGTGCACGACGATCGGCTTCTTCTACATCGTCAATCACGGCGTGTCGCAAATGGCAATCGATGCAGCCGAACAGGCCGCGCGCACGTTCTTTGCGTTTCCTGTTGAGACGAAGCGGCGCGCGGCGGTCAATCAACGGCATCGGGGTTTCAACGCACTCGGCGACGCCACCATGTATCAAGCGAAGCGCCCCGACTACAAGGAGTTCTTCAGCATCGGCCTCGAGTTGCCGGAGGACGATCCCGATGTGCTCGCGGGGCAGGCGCTGCGTGGGCCGAACAACTGGCCGGATTTCATGCCTGAGTTGCGGCCCGCGCTTTACGGTTATTACGAAGCGGTCGCGGCATGCGGCGCCGATCTGCTGCGGGCGGTGGCGGTGAGTCTCGGCGTCGACGAGCATTTCTTCGTGCCGCGCTATACGAAGCGGATGCAGCGCACGCAGATGGTCTACTATCCGCCGCAGCCGCCCCAGTCGGACGCGGATCAATTCGGCGTCGCGCCACATACCGACTATGGCTGCATTACCTTGCTCTGGCAGGATCAGGTGGGCGGCTTGCAGGTGCGTGAGATCGCCAACAATACGTGGGTCGATGCGCCGCCGATCGAAGGCAGCTTCGTGGTGAACGTAGGCGACTTGCTGGCGCGCTGGACCAATGACCGCTTCCGTTCCACCTTGCATCGCGTGATCAATGCGTCGGGGCGCGAGCGCTATTCGATCGCGACGTTTTATGATCCAACTTACGGTGCGATGGTCGATCCGCGTGAACTCGGCACGAGCGACGCTGACCTCAAGTACCAACCGGTCGCCGCGGGTGATTACATCCTCGGGCGGATCAATGATTCGATGGGTTATCGGAAGAAAGCAGCAGCTGAAGGAAAGCAAGGAACCACTGCATGACAGATAACAGTTTGGCAAACGGCGCAGGCAGCAGCGCAACCCACGCCGCAGCGCCGCTTTCCGCAACGCTCGATGCGCTGCGTGCCGCGCTCGGTGCCGACGCCGTGCGCATCGGCGAGCAGATCGGCGAACGCGCGATGACCGACTGGACGCGCCACGATCCGACGCGTCCCGCCGCGCTGCTCTTGCCGCGCAGCACGGAAGAAGTCTCGCGCGCGCTGGCAATTTGCCACGCAGCGCATCAACCGGTGGTGCCGCAGGGCGGCATGACCGGCCTCGCAGGCGGCGCGATTGCCCGCGCAACCGATGTTGCGCTGTCGCTCGAACAACTCGCCGGCGTCGAAGAGATCGACACCGCCTCGGCCACGCTAACCGTGCGCGCCGGCACCACTTTGCAAACGGCACAGGAGGCCGCCGCCGAAGCCGGCTTCGAACTCGCCCTCGATCTCGGCGCACGCGGCTCGTGCCAGATCGGCGGCAATCTGGCGACTAACGCGGGCGGCAATCGCGTGATCCAGTCAGGCACCGCGCGCGACCAAGTGCTCGGCCTGGAAGTCGTGCTCGCCAACGGCGACGTGCTGACTTCGCTCGGCAAGATGGTCAAGAACAATACGGGCTACGACCTGAAGCACTGGTTTATCGGTTCGGAAGGCACGCTCGGCGTGATCACGCGCGCGGTGCTGCGGCTCCATCCGCCACGCGCGGCGCGCCACACAGCGCTCGTCGCACTCGACGGTTACGCCGCCGCCGTGAACCTGCTGCGCCGCCTGTCTACGCGCTTTGGCAATGACATCGGCGCGTTTGAGATCATGTGGCCGGATTTCTACGATTTCGGCGTGAAGTTGACGGGCACGCGTTCGCCGTTCGCCGACTCGCACCCGCTCTATGCACTGATCGAACACGCAAGCTTCGACGCAAGCGACGACGGCGAACGCTTCTCCGCCGCGCTGACCGAAGCGCTCGACTCAGAAGCGATCCGCGACGCGGTGATCGCGCAATCGGTGGCCGACGTGCGCGCGTTATGGGCGATTCGCGAATGCACCGCCGAGTTTCCGGTACGGCTGGATCCGATCAACTTCGACGTGAGCTTGCCCATCGGCGAGATCGGCGCTTTCGTCGAGCGTTGCCGCGCGGCGCTCGATCAGCGCTGGCCGGGCAACGCGTCGTATTTCTTCGGCCATATCGGCGATTCGAATCTGCATGTCACCGTCGACGGCCATTCGATCCCCGGCGTCGATCACCATGCGGTGTATGCGTTCGTCTACGAGATGCTTAGACCCTTGCACGGTTCGGTGTCGGCGGAACACGGGATCGGTTTGCTTAAGCGCGAGTTCTTGCCGATCTCGCGCTCGCCTGCTGAATTGGCCGCAATGGCTGCAATCAAACACGCGCTGGACCCGCACGGCATTCTGAATCCGGGCAAGCTGTTTTGAGTTAAGTGGCGCGTGCGCGGCCCGTTCAGGGCGCTGCGGGCTCGCCGATGGGCTGTTCGCTGACAAGCGTGCGCAGCTCGCAAGCGAAACGGGCGTAGAGCCACGACAGCGTGGCGGCACTCAGCACGGAGAACAGCGTACTGAGAAACGCCTGACCCGCCGCGATCAGCATGATCTGCTGCACGGGATGCAATCCTTCGAGGAGCGGTTTGAGGACGAGCGCGACGGCAATGCCGATCAGCATCAGCGGCGCTGATACGACGAACATCATGCCGGCGATTTGCCAGAAATGCGTTCGGCTGTCGCGCCAGGCGGCCTTCAACGCAAAGCGGCTGCCAAGCGACAAGGCGGGGAACAGAAGACTGAGCCGTACCGCGATGAACAGGCCGGCTGCGAATGAAAGCAGGAGCGTGACTGCCGAAGCAATAGGCAGATTGAATACGAACTTGCCGGCCAGCATGATGGCGATGGCAAGCAACAACGTCGCTACGCCGATCACCAGGTAGAGTCCAGCATAGCGTGGCACCACACGGCTTTGGGCGGGAAACAGCGGCTTTTCTCCTTCGCCTAGCAGCACCGCGCGATGAATCTTGATGGATAGCAGGGCGCCGATGAATACGCGCGCGAGGTTCATCAGGCTCGATCCGGGCGCAGCGCGTATCGCCTCGTGAGCGCCTGCATCCGGCGGCGCCGCTGCGGCGGCGAGAATGTCAGGAAAAGCGAACGTGCAGGCCAGTGCTGCCATGAAGCTCAGCAAGAAAAACGGCATCGTTGTCACGATTTGCCACGTACTCAACCACGATTTGCCGGCGCACTCGCCGAAACTCATCTGCCGCATGTCGGTCACTCGTATTGTTCGTTTATGTTGTCATCCCGCCGGGCAGATTCTATGCCGCTTTGCGAATCGAACGTAAAAGAGTGTTCCGACTTAAGGGAGCCACCTTCGGGTCTTCCTCCGCGGGGTTCATGGACTCTCAGCAGTTAGCGAGCGAGCGCGTGCGCCTCAGTGCGCATTCAGATACCTGGCAATCACCGGATAAACATCCACCGCCGCGTTCTTGCCGAAGATGCAGTCGATATGCCCGTAGCCGGGAATCAGATGCCGCTCATACGGCTGCTCCGGGAAGCGATTGATCAGCATGTCGTACGTGAGCTCGGTACTCTTCGGCAGATAGGTTTCGTTTTTATCGCCGTGGATGAAGCCGATCGGCAGGCGCATGCCTTCCAGACCTTTCATGCCGTCCATACCCGTCAGGTAAACGTCTTTGCCCTCGGCATCGACAACCTTGCCCGCTCGTACCATGGCGGCCAGATGCTTGAACACTTCGATGTCGTGCACGCCAAGCAATTCCTGCAGGTTCGAGTGAAGGGTCTCGTTCAATTGTTCATGCTCGTAGAGCAGGCCGTAAAGGAAGGTCGCCCGATGGCAGATCGGGCTGCCGCAGCCCTGTTTGTGATTGAGCGGGTAGAGCCGCAACGCTTCATCGAGCAGGTTATGGGGCCACGACCTGTGCTCTGTAAAAGCGGTCAGGTCGAGTACGCCGAGATGCTTCATGATGTCCGGGACGTGCAGCCCGCACTTGATCTTTTCCAGCGTGCCCGGCACCGGATGCGCCGAGACCTGCGATATGACCGCCGAGCGCACGCCCTCGAGGCCGGCCAGCAGCGACATCGTGAGCGCCAACCCACCCATGCAGTGGCCCAGCACCTGAATCTCCGGCGCGCCGGTCAACTCCCGCACTGTGGCGACCGCGGCCGGAATGTCCTCGCGAGCGACCTTGTCGACGTTGGTCGGCACCAGCACGCTCGGCATTTCGATGCTGACGCGCAGATCGACGAGCCACACGTCATAGCCGGCCGCGCTGAGATATTCCACCAGGTTGGTCCCGATCAGGTCGGTGGAGTAGATGCGGCTCGACACGCCCGAGCCGTGGATCAGCAGCACGGGACGCAGCGGCTTGTTGGGCGGCCCGGCGTAGCGCGTGAGTCGCAGGGTGGTCCCGTCGGGCGTGCCGAAGAAGGTCACTTGCGGCACGGGTGCGCGCAGCACGCGCTTCAGGCGCGGCGGCGCTTTCGGATCATAAAACTGCAAGGGCGCGGCCACGCCGCCGTATTCGGTGAACAGCACGCCCGCAAAAAACTTGCCGAACTTCAGGGTCCATTCAAGGCGCGTTTTCAGATCGGGCGCATTGGTGACTGCAAGCGTACGTTGCTGCTTGAGGAAATTCTCGGGCGTGATGATCAGCGTTGCTTTGCCGATCGCCGGCGCATCCGCTTGTGCGGCCTCGCGGATTTCCGCGTAGAGCGTGTTGGTCTGTTCCCACAGATTGATCGGCGACGTACGCGTGATGATCTTCTGTCCGCTCAGGTAGTACGTCTTGCCTTCAGTAGAGTTGAGCGTCATGCGGTAATTCATATTGCGCTCATCCACGTCCGATTCATTGACCACGAACAGGTTGAAGGTGCCGTCGGCGATCGTCATAGGTTGTGCGGAAAGCGCGGGGCAAGTCAGCGTGCCGGTGGTGTGGGCCAGATGTTGCGGATTGCTCAGCATATCGGCAAGATCGTCCGATTCCACCGTCAGCGTAAATTCGATCGGACTGGTGGCGGCAACGCCTGCGACGGCCGGCGTATAGGTGCCGATCATCGTCTCGGTGAAGTGCAGGCCGATCTGTTGGGGCGCCGGTGCATCAGCCGTGCCCTTGGCCAGGTAGTCGATGTTCCAGCCTCGCGCGTCGGCGAGCAGCGCGCAATTACGTTCCGCTAGCGCGGAAATCGTCAGCAGCGGATTGACGCCGAGCGACATCGGCATGACCGCGCCATCCATCACATACAGACCTTCGTGCACCGCATTTCCTGTCGTGCCGCTGAAAACCCGGCCCTGATGGTCGACGACGCCGCGCTCCGCGTCCTCGCCCATCCCGCAGCCGCCGAGCGGATGCACGGTGACGGTACGGTTCTTGAGCATCCTGGTCGAAATCGGGTTGCGCACATATTTGCCGCCGAGCGGCGCCTGCGCCTTCTCGAGCGTTTCTTCGACGGTTTGGAAGATCGGCTGCTTGCCGGCGTTCGGCCAGTCGATGCGCGGCCTGCCTTCATCATTCACGCTGATCTGGCCGCTTTCGTCGTCACGCGCCATCACCAGGTAGGTTTGCGTGTGGTTGAGGGCACCGTAATAGGGCCCGCGCAGGAAGCTCTCGATCACGCGCGCGTCGTAATCGAGCGGTTCCCCGGCGGCGCGCGGGGCGGGAATGTCGACGCCTTCGAGCGGCGCGGCGCCGCCGAGCATGGCGACCATCGCGGCGCCGACCGGCCCGGCGAGCGAACCCTCTTCGATCACGAAGCCGTCTTTCACGTTAGGGGTATTGCGGTGGTCGATGATGCCGGTAATGGTCGGCCCGACCGGCGGGATGTCGCCTTTCTTGTGCGCACCCCAGCCGACGCCGTTGATCACCTCCTCGGTGTTGTACGCAAAAGCCAGGACGTCGCCGTTTCCGGTGAAGTGTTTGCCGAGCATGTCCGAAACGCTCAGCCCCTCCTTGTGCGAGCGCTGCAGAAGGGCGGTCGAGCCGATCGTGCCGGCCGACACGATGACGATATCGGCGCTCACGAACAGATCGGGCGCGTGATAACTCTCGCGGCCCAGTTCGACCTCCTGAAAGTGCACGATCCACTTTTGCGTGGCTGCGTCGCGCAACACCGAATGCACCGCTGCGCCCGTGAAAATATCTGCGCCGTGCGCGACTGCGTCGGGCAGATAGTTCATGTGCGTGGAATTTTTCGCACCGTAATTGCAGCCTGAGTTGCAATCGCCGCATCCGACGCAGGCTTGCTGTTCGACACCCGCAGCGTTGGTGCGGTCCTCGAAGGTGACGGTGACCGGCGGGGGGTAAAAGCGATCTTCCATGCCGAGCGCTTGCGCGGATTGTTTGAGCGCCTGCAGTTTCGGCAGCTGCAGAAAATCGCCCGACACCGGCGACGGCTGCAGCATGGCGCGGGCAAGTTCGTAGCCCTTGTCGCGTCCCGTCTTGTCGGCGCGTAGCGCCTCGGGCCAGCGGTCGTCGTTCCATAACCGCGGTTCGGCTTCGAGCGCGACGTTCGCGTTGATCAGCGACGTGCCGCCCAGTCCGCAGCCCACCACCGCATTCACGTCTTCGTTCACGTGTACTTCGAGCAGCGCGAGCGGCGAGCCGACCTGTGCGAGGGCGGTGTTGTATTGCATCTGCGCGGCGCCTTCGATCGGCGTGCGCGGAAAGTCGCCGGCCATGAATTCGCGCCCGCGTTCCAGCACGCACACGCTTCTGCCGGCGCGCGCCATACGGCTCGCGGCAATCGCACCGCCATAGCCCGAACCCACCACCACGACATCGTAGTGCGGCTGCATTGCTGTCAGGGCGCTCGATAAGCGGTTCATCAGGACCACCTCGTCAGGAATGGGATGCCGGGTAGGGGAACCCGGACTTCGGAAGGAAGACGGCGTGCGCCTACGGCTTTTTTATCGTAGGCGGTGCGCGATGACAAAAAAAGGCGCATCGTACGGGGCGCGTGGCGCCTGTATGGGGCGTGCTCGATTTGCGAAAAGGGGAAAAAGCCGCCGGCAGCCCAAGCAGCCTGTCAATGCGCTATTACGCGGCCACTTCATTCATTTCGCTGTCGCTCGATTCGGCGGCAAGCAGGTTCAACGCGAGCAGAATCGCCGCGCGATTGTCGAGGTCGATCTCGATACCGAGCACGTCAGTCAGCCAGCGGCCGATCTTGGTATTGGAAAATTCGTCGGCACCGGCCGTCTTTTTCATGGTGACGCCAAGTTTGACGGCGCGATAGTGATACGAGGGCACACGATGCTGAGCCGCGACTGCCGACAGGCCGCCTTTTCCTTCCGAGCACCAGCCGAGGCTGCCGGCCAGCACGATGCGCTCCGGTTCGTCGAGACTGTCGATAAAGGCGCGCGCTGCGAGCCGCACGCGTTGTTCGTCGAGGCCGTATTGCAGCAACACGCTTTCGACGGGGTCTTCCAGCGCTTGCGCGTGCAGGTCGATTTCCTGCGCCATGCCTTCGTTTTCCATCGACACATTGCGTTGATGGCCGGCGCTGCGCAGGCAGTCGATCAAGTAACGGCGAAAATACGCGCACAGTGCGAAGCCGTTGGACGGCGCGCTGTCGGCGCAGGCATGGGTTTCGGTGTGGCCGGGCGCGAGGCGCAGCACTTTCGAGTAGATGAACTGCGCGACCAGTTCTTCCTTGTCCTCGCCGAGCGCCTGCAATTCAAACGGGTGATAGGTGCGCAGCGCCCGCTTGACCAGGTCGACCATCGACACCATTTCGTCGGCGGACAACTGGGTACGCCGGCGCCACAGATCGGGCAGGATCGCATCGTCGAGATTGCGGACGAACGCGTGGCTCGGAACTGCGCCCATGAAAACCTCCATAAGGGGTAAAGCAAGGAGCGCGGGGAGCCTCGACTGCAGGCAAAGAAGGGGGTGTTGGAACTTTTAAGCCGCGCTGGAATGTGAACTCAGTATGGTTTCCAGCGCCGGCTTCGCCTATATGGATTAAGTGGTAGCTGATGGGTAAACTGCCGGGTAAACCATCCGGTCAGAACAATCTGCCGTGCCGGACAAAGGAGACCGCATGATGCGGGCCGACCCTATCCAGCGTGCAATCGACGAAGACCTGGTGCGCGTGCTGTACGCGCAAGACCCGATCGCCTTCTTTTCGCACTGGTTTTCGATCGCGGTGCTGGTGGCGATTTACTGGCCGAACGTCCCGTCGCCGCGGCTGTTCGTGGCGTGTTTCGGGTTTTATGCGGTGGCCAATTGCGGCGGCCTTGCGCTGTGGGTCTGCAATCGCCGGTACCCGCACCTCGTCACGCCGCGCGGCTGGATCAACCTGCACGCGGTGCGCGGCGTGCTGCTGTATAGCGCGCCGGGCCTGGCGGTTTGGTTCGCGTTCCAGAGCCCGCAAACCGATTTGCCGCTGCTGCACACGGTGATGCTCGTCACGCTGGCGGCCGGCGTGTTCATGTCGAATGGCTTCGATCTGCTGAACTTTTCGACCGCGATTCCGTTTCTGCTCTTTCCGACCATCGTGCTGCATTTCGGCACGCATACGTTCGACCGCACGATTCTCGCGATCGTCCTCGCGTTCTTCTTCTGCGCGATCAACGTCTATGCGCTGAGCTATCGCAAGCTGTTCCAGCAGGTCGTGCAGGCACGCGTCGATCAGCAGTACCTGGCGGAGTCGCTGGCGGCGCAAAAGCGGGTCGCCGAAGAGGCCAGTCTCGCTAAAACGCGCTTTTTTGCCGCCGCGAGCCACGATTTGCGCCAGCCGCTGCATGCGATCGGCCTGCTGGCGGCTTCGCTCAACGACACGGCGGCGACGCCCGTGCAGCATGCGAAGACGGCCCAGCACATCGTTTATAACGTCGAGGCGTTGAACCAGCTGTTCAACCAGGTGCTCGATCTCGCCAGGCTCGAAAGCGGCGTGACTCAGGTGATTCGGTTGCATTTCCGGCTGTCGGAGCTGTTCGAGCGGGTCGGCAGCCAGTACCGCCCGCAAGCCGCGGCAAAAGGGCTGGCGCTGCGGATCGCGCCGGCCTCGGTGGTCCTGCATGACGATCCGGTGCTGCTCGAACGCGTGCTGAGCAACCTGGTCTCGAACGCGGTGCGCTATACCGAGGAAGGCGCGATCTGGGTGGGCTATCGCCGCGCCGGGCGTCGTTCGGGCGGCTATATCGAGGTGCGCGATTCCGGTATCGGCATTCCGGCCGAAGAACATGAGCGCATCTTCGAAGAGTTCTATCAGGTCGCCAATCCGCAGCGCGACGCGCGCCAGGGTCACGGTTTGGGCTTGCCGACGGTGAAGCGTCTCATCGAGATGCTCGGCGGCGAGTTGCAACTGCGCTCGGCGCCCGGCCGTGGCTCGGTGTTCCGCTTTCCGGTGCAGGCGGGCGACGCCGGCGGGATTGTCGCGAGCCTGAACGAGGCGGTGGCGGGCGGGCCGTCGGCGCAAGGGCGGCGCGTACTGTGCATCGACGACGAACCGTCGATTCTCGAAGGCCTCACGAGTCTGCTGGGACGCTGGGGTTGCATCGTGCGTGCCGCGCGCGACGAGGTCGACGCGCTCGTCGCGCTGGAAGACGGCTTCGTGCCGGATGCCGTGCTATGCGACTACCAGCTGGCCAATCACCGAACCGGCGCGCAGGCGCTGTCGGCCGTGCGCAATGTGCTCGGGCGGGCGGGGCACGAAGGCGTGGTGACCTTGCTGATCACGGGCGACATGGCGTCGGCGGAACTGGCGGCGCTGGCCTTGCAGGGGATTCCGGTACTGCACAAACCGGTCGCGCCGGCGCGCTTGCGGCGCACCCTGGAAATGCTGTGGCAGCAGGCGGAACTGGATAAAGGGCGGGCGGCGTGAGCGGCGGCATGAGCGCCGCCCATCGACCCGTCGTTACAGGGTTTTCCCGGCCTCGAGCCAGCCGTTGATCACGGCGATCGCCGTGGAGCGGTTGTGCACGCCGAGCGCCCGGAAGATTACCGACAGATGCACCTTGACCGTCCCTTCCGCGACGCCCAGTTCACGCGCGATCATCTTGTTGGTCCAGCCGCGATGCACGAGCCGCATGATGTCCTGCTGTCTTGGCGACAGGTTCTCCAGCAAATGTTGCTGGTGCGGCTGCAGCGCCTGGATCTGCACGATCGGTTCGGTGAGCGCGGCTCCGCCCTGAGTCGAGGCGTGGGCGGCGCCCTGAGCGGCAAGCTCGGCCGCTTCGGCGTGCGCCGGTGCGGCGTGCGTCTCACGCGAGCCCAGCAGGCTGAGCGCTTCCATCGGGACATAGGCGCCGCCTGACAGGACCAGTTCGATCGCCTTGAGCATGACGCTGGCCGGCTGCCGCTTGGGCACGAAGCCGAGCGCGCCGGCGGCCAGCACCGCGCGCATTTCGTCGGGCGATTCTTCCGCGGAGAGCACGACGACCGGCAACGCAGGGTTCGCCTTCAACAGAACTTCAAGCGACGAAGCGCCGCTCATGCCCGGCATATGCAAATCGACGATGGCAAGGTCGTGGTCGGCATCGGGCCGCGCGGCGGCCGCGAGTGTTTCCCAGCTATCGGCTTCGTCGAATTGCGCGTCGGGATCGAGACCGCGCAGCAGGCCTTTGACGCCTTGCCGGATCAGTTCATGGTCGTCGGCCACAAGAAACTTCATGATGTCTCCGCGAGTCGGGCCTGCGCGTTGTGGACTACCCCCGCCGTGCTTCTGGCTTTACTTCCCGTTTTACTTCTATTTTCGATTCGCGTCATTGCCGGCTACCCCGCGATCATATGCCGATCGTAGCGCGGCGCGCCTTCCGGTTCGCCGCATAAGTAAACATCTATTTGTATGATCGCCGGCTGGTTCGCTGCACCAGCATTATGTGTAAGGTAGGTCTCCCGCGCATAGGTTCCGGCTTGTTACGAAGACGAGCCGCACGCCGCAATTTTTGAAGCCGTCCACGCAGGATTCCGAAGGTTATGCGCACCGGGTGAAATCACGCAAACGTATGATTCATTTGATCGCGAATAATGTCGCATTCATCAGAAGCTTGAATGCGAAACCGAGCGACATCGCCGAGGCCACGCCGAAGCACCACAGTGCGACGAACCACAGCCAGCCGGGCAGTCGGCGCGCCGGCGGTTGAGACGCGCCGCGGGCGGCGTTGGCGCCCGCGTCTGCGTCCTTAATGATAGTGATGTTGGTCGCCATGACGCACCTTGCCACGAAATACCCAATAACCCATCGTCGTATAGGCGATGATGACCGGCAGAATCACCGCGGCGCCGACCAGCGTGAACATCTGGCTCGAGCGCGGCGCGGCGGCTTCCCAGAGCGTCATGCTCGACGGAATCGCATACGGCCACAGGCTCACCAGCAGCCCGGCGTAACCGAGCAGCACCAGCAGGAGCGCGAGCACGAACGGTGTGTTGTGATGCCGCGCACGCACCGCGCGGTGCATGAAGAACGCGCAGATCGCCACGAGGAACGGCACCGGCAGCAGACGGTAGAACAGGTTGTCGTGGAACCAGCGTTGCGCGATATTCGGATCTTGCAGCGGCGTCCACAGACTGACCATCGCGATGAACCCGAGCAGCACGAGCGTCAGCGGCCACACCACGCGATGCAGGCGGCGTTGCAGATCGCCTTCGGTTTTCGCGACTAGCCAGCAGCAGCCGAGCAGTGCGTAGGTGATAACCAGACCGAGGCCTGTCAGCAGACTGAACGGCGTAAGCCAGCCGAAGGCGTCGCCCGCATAGCCGCCGTCGATCACCGGGATGCCTTGCAGGAACGTGCCCAGCGCGATGCCCTGAAAGAAGGCTGCGCCCGCCGAGCCGCCGATGAACGCCAGATCCCACAGATGTTTCGTGCGCTTGGCCTTGGCGCGAATCTCGAACGACACGCCGCGGAAAATCAGGCATACGAGCATGAAGATCAGCGGCAGATACAGCGCGGACAGCACGGTCGAGTAGACCACCGGAAACACCGCGAACAGCGCGGCGCCACCCAGCACCAGCCAGGTTTCGTTGCCGTCCCACACGGGCGCGACGGTGTTCATCATCAGGTCGCGTTCTTTCTCATCGGGGAAGAACGGGAAGACGATGCCGATGCCCAGATCGAAGCCGTCGAGCACCACGTACATGAATAGGCCTAGCGCGATGATCGCGGCCCACGCTACGGTTACGTCCATTTTCTTTCTCGCAAGCAGAGAGGTTAGGCGGCGTCGATCACGTGATCGGCGGCGGACAGCGGGCGGCGCGCGGTCTGATTCGGGGTGTGCTCAGGCACGCCGTGCGGCGTGTGTCCCGGCAGCGCCGGACCCGAGCGCATCAGCTTGAGCATGTAGTAGACGCCGGTGCCGAACACGAGGAAGTAGACGACCACGAACGCCATCAGCGAGATGCCGACCTGCTGCGTGGTGAGCGGCGATACCGCCTGCGAGGTGCGCATCACGCCGTACACCACCCACGGCTGACGGCCTGCTTCAGTGGTGACCCAACCCGCCAGCAGCGTGATGAAGCCGGTCGGGCCCATTGCCACGGCGAAGCGCTGGAACCACTTCGCTTCGAACAGGCGTTCGCGGCGGCGCAGCGTCCATGCGGCCACAGACATCAGGATCATCAGCACGCCGAGCCCGGCCATGATGCGGAAGCTCCAGAACACCACCGTCGAGTCCGGCCGGTCTTGCGGCGGGAATTCCTTCAGGCCGCGAATCTCGCCGTCCCAGCTATGCGTGAGGATCAGGCTGCCGAGGTGCGGAATCGACACGGCATAACGCGTGGTCTCCGCTTGCATATCAGGAATGCCGAACAGATTCAGCGCGGTGCCGCCTTTCTCGGTTTCCCACAGACCTTCGATCGCCGCGATCTTGGCCGGCTGATACTTGCGCGTGTTCAGACCATGCTGATCGCCGACGAATGCCTGAATCGGCGTGAGGATCAGGAGCAGCCAGAGCGCCATCGAGAACATCTTCTTGACCGCCGGATCGCGCCGGCCGTGCAGCAGATGCCACGCGCCCACCGCCGACACCACCAGCCCCCCAACGATGAATGCCGCCAGCGCCATATGCGCGAGCCGGTACGGGAACGACGGATTGAAAATGATCTTGAACCAATCAAGCGGTACGACATGGCCGTTCACGACTTCGAAGCCTTGCGGTGTTTGCATCCAGCTATTGGAGGCGAGAATCCAGAAGGTCGAGATCAGCGTGCCGATCGCCACCATCAGCGTCGCGCCGAAGTGGGCGCGTGGGCTCACGCGCTGCCAGCCGAACAGCATGATGCCGAGGAAGCCTGCTTCGAGGAAGAACGCGGTCATGACCTCGTACATGAGAAGAGGTCCGGTGATGGGCCCGGCGAAACTGGAGAAGCCTGACCAGTTGGTGCCGAACTGATAGCTCATCACGACGCCGGACACGACGCCCATACCGAAGGCGACTGCGAAGATCCTCGACCAGAACAGGCAAAGATCTTTGTAGTACGCCTTGCCGGTTTTCAGCCAGCGCCATTCGAGGACGGCGATGAAGCTGGCGAGGCCGATGCTGAGCGCCGGGAAAACAATGTGGAACGAAACGGTGAACGCAAACTGAATGCGGGCGAGATCGAATGCCGAAATTGCGGAGTTCATGATCGTGAAGTGCTTTAGGTGCGTCATGCCCGGAGGCGGGCTACGCGCGTCGACTGTTGTCGGTGCGCACTGCGCTGGGCAGATGGCGGAAGAGTAGGGCAAGACACGGCTTTTTGCTGCGACGCGACGTGCGTCAAAAAACCACGTTGTTTCGCGCGGATTTTCGATTTTGAGATGGCAAATGCTTGATAGGTATCAAGTTTTCCTTATTACGCGTTTGCGCGTGTTTCTCGTGGTCGGCGCGGAACTGCGGCAATAGACCGCGCTGCAGCAATGCGGCTCCGGCGCTTTCGCCGCGAGGTCCCTCACTGCGGACGCCGCATTCCAGTCATGTCAGTCGGCGATCGCCACAATAGGCGGCGCGAGCGCTCAACGCCGCGGGGACGAAGCCTAGGCGATCGAGATAAACAGTTGCTTGCCGCATGCAGCCGCGTATCTGCGCAACGTGTCGATAGAAGGCGAGTGCTGCCCCGAAGCAAGCGCCCGTTCGAGCCGTGTGATGGCAGGCGCTTTCGTGCCCATGCGCTCGGCGACTTGCGCCTGCGTCAAGCCGGCTTCGCGCCGCGCGGCGAGCATCTGATCGAGCAGCGCGAATTCTTCACGGTTCAGCCGCTCGTATTCGGCGCGTACTTCGGGATCGGCGAGCGCCCGTTCGCGCATTGCCTTATAGGTTGCCATTTCTGATCTCCAGCAGTCTTTTGCGCGCCACGTCCAGTTCGTTACGCCGCGTTTGTTGCGACTTCTTCTTCACGAAACTGTGAAGCATGACGATTTTCCGTTCCACGATCGCGCAGTAGAACACTCTGGCGAAACCCTCGGCGCCTTTGAGGCGCATCTCGAACAAGCCGCCACCCATTGATGCAGTGTGCGGCTCGCCGAGATTCGGGCCGTATTCCTCCATGCGATCGGCCAGCGCGATAAAGCGCGCAAGCAGCGTTTTCGGCAATGAGGCAGCGTTCACTTTGACCTTTTCGTTGTAGAAACCGATCGTAAATGCCATTGGGATTCATGATAACAAATATGTTATTTTCGTACAAGCAAGCGACCTTGCCCGTTGTTGCTTTAAATCAGCAAAAACTGGAGCCGTTGCCTGGCAGGGAATCGAACGACGGGAAGAGGGCGAAAGCAGGACCGCGATGAACGGTTACAACGGCGTTGGCGCAGCGAGTACGGCGGGGTGCGGCGATTGCCTTGCGCCCGCCACGCCCTGTGCCTGCGTATCGCTGCGCCGGTCAAGCAGTTGGCCAGCCGATACGCGCCGCTCGACGCAACGCCGAGCGAACCACCAACCGATGGAACGGCGAGATGACGAGGATATAGAAACGCCCGAGCCGATTGTGGCAGTGCACGACGGTGGACAGGGTCAAATAGCGCGCGCTGCCCTCGCGCGTATCGCGCGTTTGTTGCAACACCGAAACCCGGAAGTCGAGATGGCTGTCGTTCTCGCCGAGGATGATCTCGCGCGCGCTGCGCGTGTAGATTCTGAAGATGTCGACCCGTTCCCTCGAACCGCGCGAATCCGCTATGCGCAACTGTTTCGACGTCTTGATTCCGAAGCGGGCAACTAGTGCATCGCGCAGCGCCAGCAGTTTCGCGACCCATCCCGCCTGGTGCGCGAACAGAAAACGCGCGAGCAATTCCGGGTCGTCGATTGCATTGTCCGGCAAGCGGACGGCGTACGCGTCCGCAAGGTCCGGGGCATCGTACAGGCGGGCCACGCCGGATTCGGCAGGCACGGCGACGGAAAACACGGAACGGTTGGTGTCTGGCATGAGAGGGCGCCGCGCTGAAAATAGATCGTGGAGGGAAGGGTGACTTCGCCGCGGGCGCACCGCAGTTCGATCGCGCGCGTGCGCGTCAAGTCTACGCGCGCTCGAGCGTCGGTGCCAATCGAGCCAATCGGGCGTGTGCGCTGGATGGCGTATGAATCGGTGTGAATTTTTGTTTGAAGTTATATGACGTCATATAAAAATATCAGCCGAACACGCTTGTTTTTATGGGTAATTCACCGGACAGCAAAGCCAGCGGGTAAGTGCCTAGTTGAAAACCGTCCTCTCATCGGTAATAGTACGTTATCGTACAACTAACGGACCATTCTCGGTCCGTTGCCGCCACGGCTCAACTGCTTGCCGTCCTCCGGCTCTAATTGCGCGCGGCGCTGTAAAGGAACCTTATGAAGAAGATTGCTCTGAGTGGGGCCGGCGGCCAGCTCGGCTCGGTAGTGCGCGCGGCGTTGATTGCGCGCGGGATCCCCTTGCGGTCGGCCGCGGGCTCGAAAGCCCTGATGCCCCTGGTGGAAGGCGAGGACGTGATGCACGGCGACCTGCGCGATCCCGCCGTCGTGGATCGCCTGCTGGAGGGTGTCGACGTGCTGATTCACTTCGCCGGCACGAGCGTGGAGCGTCCGCTGCCAGAAATCATCGACAACAACCTGCGCGCGCTGGTCGAGGTATACGAAGGCGCGCGCCGGCAAGGCGTTCGGCGCGTGGTGTTCGCCAGCTCCAACCATGCGATCGGCATGTATCCGGTCACCGACCATCTCAGTCTCGACTGCGCGCTGCGTCCGGACGGTTTCTACGGCCTGAGCAAGGTGTGGGGCGAAGCACTCGCGCGCATGTATTGGGACAAGCACGGTATCGAGAGTATTTGCGTGCGTATCGGCAGCTGCCTCGAACGGCCGACCGAGCAGAGGCACCTGAGCACCTGGTTCGGTCATCGCGACCTGATGCATTTCCTCGACCGTTGTGTCGAGGCAGAGGACGTCGGGTTTATCACCGTGTGGGGCGTCTCGGCCAACAAACGTAGCTGGTGGGACAACAGCGGCGCCGAGCGTTTGGGTTATCGACCGACGCAGGACGCCGAGGTCTACGCCGTAGAAATACTGGTGCGGCCGAACCCGCTCGATGCCTTGGGTCAGCGTTACCAGGGCGGCAGCTTCGTCGGCATCGATTACTCGCGCGACGACTCCGCGGGCAACGACACCGCGGGCCGGCCGTTCTGATTGGTTAAGGAATACGAGGAGACACAGTTATGAAAATCAAGGGCATCCGCTGGTGGATGGTCAGCCTGGTCGCGGCCGGGCTCATCATCAATTACCTCGCGCGCAATACGTTGTCGGTGGCGGCGCCGACGCTGATGAAAGACCTCAACATCACGACCGCGCAGTATTCGCATGTCGTGGTGGCGTGGCAACTTTGCTATGCGTTCATGCAGCCGGTTGCGGGCTACGTACTCGACACCGTCGGCACCAAGATCGGCTTTGCGGCGTTCGCGCTGGCCTGGTCGCTGGCTTGCGCTGCGGCGGCATGGTCGACGGGCTGGCGCAGCCTGGCGTTCTTCCGCGGCGTGCTCGGTATCGCCGAAGCGGCGGGCATCCCGGCCGGCGTCAAGGCGACGAGTGAATGGTTCCCGGCCAAGGAGCGTTCCGTTGCGATCGGCTGGTTCAATATCGGCTCGTCCATCGGCGCGCTGCTGGCGCCGCCGCTGGTCGTTTGGGCGTTGTTGCACGGCCAATGGCAATGGGCTTTTCTGATCGTCGGCGTGGCCGGGATCGTCTGGAGCGTGCTGTGGATGCTGCTTTACAAGCACCCGCAGAAACAGAAGCTATTGAGCGACGCTGAGCGCGATTACATCCTCAGTGGGCAGGAGGCGAAGCACAGCGAAGCCGGCGCGGTCAAACGCAGTTGGACTGCCATGCTCGGCAGCCGCGACTTCTGGGCAATCGGCATTCCCCGGATTCTTTCCGAGCCGGCCTGGCAGACCTTCAACGCGTGGATCCCGCTGTACATGATGACCGAGCGGCACATGAACCTGAAGGAAGTCGCGTTGTACGCATGGATGCCTTTTCTGGCTGCGGATATCGGCTGTGTGCTCGGCGGCTACCTCAGCCCGCTGTTTCATAAGTACGCGAAGGTCTCGCTGTTCACGTCGCGCAAGATGGTCTTCGTCGTTGGTGCGCTGTGTATGATCGGGCCGGCCTGCGTCGGGCTGGTGGCGAGTCCTTACGCGGCCGTTGCGCTCTTGTGCGTCGGCGGCTTTGCCCACCAGACCCTGTCGGGTGCGCTGTACGCGATCACCTCCGACATGTTCGGCAAGAACGAAGTCGCCACCGCCACGGGCATGGGCGGCATGGCGGGCTACCTGGGCGCGGCGGCGTTCACGGCGCTGTTCGGCGTGCTGGTCACGCAGATCGGCTACAGCCCGTTGTTTGTGGTGCTGGCGGTGTTCGACATCATCGCGGCTGCTGTGGTGTGCCTGCTGGCCCGAAGCGGCGACAAGGCACCTGACCCGCGCTGGGTGGTGGCGAGTGCTGCGGCCAAGTGAGTAATCTTGAGTAACGGTTAGGCCCGGGCCGCGAATCGCGCCGGGGAATGAAAAGGAAAATGGCGGCGCCCGAGGGCGCCGCCATTTGCTTGTGTGCCGAGCATGCTCAACAGCTCGGGGGTGAAAGTCCCCTATCCAGCCTGATGGTGGCGAAGGATTAGTGAAGCGTAAGGGCGTCGTCGCGAGGCGGGGTCTGAAAGAAGCGTGGAAC
>NZ_WOEZ01000233.1 GCF_013177735.1 Paraburkholderia elongata
CTTCGTGCACTGGCGACGCGGTATGGTCGGTACGTTTGCCTGATAGGAGCGGTGTGAGTCGAGAGGCTCACGCACCGTTCTACGAGAGCCTGGGGGTGCGACTCCTCCGGGCTACTCTCCCCTTCTCTGCGCAGGCACAGGTCAGACGGCGCATTGCGCCCAAGGCACTGGCTCGCTTCAAGGATCGGGTCCGAGAACTGACGCAACGCTCGCGCGGGATCAGCGTCGACCAGTTGATCGGCACGCTGAAACGATATCTGACGGGCTGGCGTGGCTACTTTGGTTTCTGTGAAACACCCAGCGTGCTCAAGCAACTGGATAAATGGACCCGACGCCGCCTGCGCTGCTTCTTCTGGAAGCAGTGGAAGCGTGGCCGGACCCGATTCCGGGAGCTAGTTGCGCGAGGCGTGGACCGAAACCTTGCCGCACAAACGGCGGGTTCGCCCCACGGTGTCTGGCGCCTAAGCAATAGCCCGGCACTGAGCAAGGCGCTGTCGAATCGTTACTTCCGCTCGTTGGGTCTTCCGTCGGTGGGTCCCTCGCCGATCAACTGATCCGAACCGCCGTGTACGGACCCGTACGCACGGTGGTGTGGGAGGGGTCGGGCCGCGAGGCCTGCCCCTATCCCGATTCCCTCCCGCTTAACGTTGGTCGACGACCGTCGTGTTGTAAGTCGTCGAGCCGATGATCACGTTGTTCAGCGTGATTCCATTGACGTTGTAGGCATAGATCGGCCCTGGCGTCGTCGCGCTCGCGGGTCCAGCGTTGACCGCAGTTCCCAGGTTGCAGTTCGTGATCGTGACGCCGCTGATCGGCGGAATGGTCGGCGTCGGGGCGGGCCCGTTGTAGTCGAAGGCGACAGGTCCCTGAGCCACGATCGCCTGAAAACATGAACCCGTCACACCGTTGAGCGTGACGTTGTTCGCCTGCACATTGGAAATGTTCACGTTCTGTACAACCGCTGGGCGAGTGCGAATGGCGTCGTTAGCCGGTTGATAGTCGCAGTCGAACGTGATCAGGCCGCCCTGTGACGCGGACGGATTGCCCGCCGTCGCCGTGACGACACCCACCGGCACCGTGCTATTGATCGGACTGCCGCTCAGCAATGCGCTGCCGTAGCCGCCGCCTTTCAGATTGACGCCATTGGGCAGCGTAACCGTATCGACATAGAAGTTCTTCACGAAGCCGCCGCGATTCATATTCGTCTTGATACGGATCGCGATGTTCAACGGATTGGTAGCCCAGTTCTGATTCAGCATCTGCAGATTGCGCGCGTAGATATTCTGCACGCCGCCGCCCATTTCGCTGCCGAGCGTGATGCCGCCGTGGCCGCTGTTCATCGTGCAGTTCTGGATTACGTGATTCTGCGCGGGACCATACTGCGTATCGAGGTCCTTGCCCGACTTGATCGCAATGCAATCGTCGCCGGTATTGAACGTGACGCTGTCGCAGAGCACGTTGTTGCACGCGTCCGGATCGAATCCATCGTTGTTCGGGCCGATGCTATCGGCCATCACGCCGCGAATCACGACGTTCTTGCAATCGGTCGGGTGGTGCTGCCAGAACGGCGTGTTGTTGGTGTGATAGTTCTCCATCAGCACGTTGGTACAGCCAATCATCTCGACCATGCACGGACGCAGATAATGCCCGATGCCGAAAATCCGTTGCGCGATCGGCACGCCCGCTTCGGACAGGGCGGGCAGGTAATTCTGATCTTCTTGCCAGGGCGTCGTCGGGCTGGTCAGCAGCGCATAGAGCGTGTCGGAAATACCGGGCGCGGCGATCTTCAGGTCGACGTTCTTCGGATTGATGTAGGCCTGCGACGGTGTCGACGAATTCACGCAGCCGTACGCCCCGTTAGATCCCTTGTAGGTCCACCAGCAGGTGCTGGTGTTGCCGGTTCCGGCGAACGGCGTCATCGCCTGGCCGTTGAGAATCGACGTGGCATCTTCACCGGTCAGCGCCTGATGGAACGCGGTTCTTCAATCCATCGACTGAATAAGCAGCGGATATCGAAACGGATTCTCTAGTCGTCAGTCATCCTTAATATTTGTAATAAAACACTAGAGGTGAGCGGGAGGCCGTTGTCGTTGAGACTGGCTCGCTCAGGCCGTGAATGCGCGGATGCGCCGCTCCCTCTTCTCTATCTGCATAGAGCGGGTGGAGCGGCGCCTGGAGTCGGGCCTGCGGACTTAGGCGGTCTGCTGGCCGATTTCGTGATTGGCGAGTATTTCGAGTGCGCGCACCATGGCGGAGTGATCCCATGCCGTGCCGCCATGCGCCACGCAGGCGTTGAAGAGCTGCTGGCAGGTGGCCGTATTAGGCATGGAGACGCCGAGCGCCTGCGCCGTCGAGAGCGCGAGATTCAGATCCTTCTGGTGAAGCTCGATTCGGAAGCCCGGATCGAAGGTGCGCTTCGTCATCCGTTCACCGTGCACTTCGAGAATGCGCGAAGATGCAAAGCCGCCCATCAGTGCTTCGCGCACGCGCGCCGGATCGACGCCGGCTTTGGAGGCGAGCAGCAACGCTTCGCCGACGGTCTCGATCGTCGCGGCGACGATCACCTGATTGGCCACCTTGCACACCTGGCCCGCGCCTACAGCGCCGATCAGCGTGACGTTCTTGCCCATCATGTCGAAGAGCGGCTTGACGCTCTCGAAGGTGGCTGTTTCGCCGCCCACCATGATGGTCAGCGAGCCGGCTTTGGCGCCGACCTCGCCACCTGAAACCGGTGCATCCAGATAGTCCGCGCCGCGCTCGCGCACGCGGGCCGCGAAGTCGCGTGTGGCCATCGGCGAAATCGAGCTCATGTCGACCACGATTTGTCCCGGGCGCAAGGCGTCGGCGAGTCCCTGTTCGCCAAACAGCACGCGTTCGACGTCCGGCGTGTCCGGCACCATGACGAAGATCACGTCGGCATGCGCGGCCACGGCGGCCGGGCTGTCACACGCGACAGCGCCGGCCTGGATGAGATCGTCGGGCACACCGCTGCGCGTAAACGCAGCAAGGGCGACGCCGTTCTTGAGAAGGTTGGCACTCATGGGCTTGCCCATGATGCCGAGTCCGATAAAGCCTGCTTTTTGCATGGAATTCTCCGTAGATGTCATGGCGGCCATCTCTACTTCCGGTCCGCCTGTTTCTGCATGAAGTGTTTTTGAACCGTCTGCGCGGCGGCTTTCAGCAGCCCCATATCCGCACACACCGCGATGACGCGGCAGCCCATTGAAATATAGCGCTCCGCGTCGGCCTGCACGGGGGCGAGGATGCCGCTCGGCTTGCCGGCGGCCTGTGCGCGCTCGAAGACGCGTGCAATTGCCTGTTGCACGTCGGGATGGTTCGGGTTGCCGATGTGGCCATGGGCGGCTGCGAGATCGGACGGTCCGACGAAAACGGCATCGACGCCGTCCACGGCGAGAATTTCGTCAATGTTGTCGACGGCCTTGCGGCTTTCGATCTGAACGATGACGCAGACGTTGTCGTTAGCGATGTCGAAGTAGTCGGCGACCGTCGCATAGCGATTACCCCGCTGGCTCACCGAAACGCCGCGGATACCCTGCGGTGGGTAGCGCGTCGCGGCGACAGCGCGCGCCGCGTCGTCGGCGCTATCGACGAACGGCACCAGAAAGTTCGAGAAACCGCTATCCAGGAGCCGCTTGATGAACACGCTGTCGTTGGCCGGCGGGCGCACCACCGGCGCGCTCGGGCTGTCCTTGAGCGCCATCAACTGGGGGATCAGTGTCAGAACGTCGTTCGGCGCGTGTTCCGCATCGAGCAGCATCCAGTCGAAGCCGACGATGCCGAGCAATTCCGTGACAATCGGGCTGGCGAGCGAAGCCCAGCAGCCGATCAGGGTTTCACCGCCGCAGACGGCGCGGCGAAAGCTATTGGGTAAGGGCTGGTAAGGCGTGACGGCTGTCATGGGGATGTCTCCTCGAACTGCAATTAACCGGGCAGGCTCTGACGATTGCTGAGCTAAATGTTATAAGTCATCGTATGTCTTTATGAAGGTTAGCATCGGTGCACCTCCTTGTAACTGCCACGTAAACCCGAATTCCTCGCGGAGTAAGGGTTTGAGGTTGCATGTAGGTCATTCTATGTTGTAGGATGACCTATATCTGAGACGTCCATCCAAGGAAAGCGAAATGTCTATTACCGGCGAAATGCTGATTGGTCGCAACGCAGTGCGCGGCGAGGAAAAACCCTTGCGTGCGTTCAATCCCACCACGGGATCCGACATCGCCGAGCCGGTGTTCGGCAGCGGCTCGGTCGCGAATGTCGAACTCGCCTGCGAACTCGCGCAGAAAGCGTTCGACCCGTACCGGCATCTGCCGCTCACGGTGCGCGCCGAGTTTCTAGAGCGTATCGCGGACGGCATCACGGCGCTCGGCGACGCGCTGATCCAGCGTGCGCACGAAGAGTCAGGCCTGCCGAAAGCGCGTCTCGAAGGCGAGCGCGGCCGAACGACTGGTCAGCTCAAACTGTTCGCGCAAGTCGTGCGCGCCGGCCAATGGCTCGCCGCCACGCTCGATTCGCCGCTGCCCGAACGCAAGCCTTTGCCGCGTTCCGACCTGCGGATGCAAAAGATTCCGCTGGGTCCGGTCGCGGTTTTCGGCGCAAGCAACTTCCCGCTCGCGTTTTCGGTGGCGGGCGGCGACACCGCAGCGGCGCTCGCGGCGGGCTGCCCGGTGGTGGTGAAGGCGCATCGCGCACACCTGGGCACCTCGGAGATGGTCGGCCGTGTGATTCAACAGGTTGCGCAGGAGATGGACCTACCTGAAGGCGTGTTCTCGATGATCGTCGGCGCCGGCAATTCCGTCGGCGAAGCGCTGGTCGCGCATCCGGCAATCAAGGCGGTGGGCTTCACGGGTTCGCGCGCTGGCGGCACGTCGCTGATGCGTGTCGCGGCCGCCCGGGCCGAGCCGATTCCGGTCTACGCGGAAATGAGCAGCATCAACCCGGTGTTTCTCCTGTCGAATGCGCTGTCGCAACGCGGTGAGACCATCGCGTGTGGCTTCGTCGATTCGCTGGTGCTCGGCGCCGGGCAGTTCTGTACCAATCCGGGGCTCGCGATCGCCGTCGACAGTGACGCACTCAAAGGCTTCGTTGCAACGGCGTCCGAGGCGCTGAGCGGCAAGCCGGCCCAGACCATGCTCACGGCCGGCATTCACGCGGCCTATGAAGAGGGCGAAGGCAAACTGGCGGCAACCCGGGGTGTCGAAACGGTTGCGCAAGGCGTTGACGTGACGGGCCCGACGCAAGCGCGCGCCGCTTTGTTCGTGACCGACGCGCTGACCTTCCTGTCCACGCCGGCACTGGAGGACGAGGTTTTCGGACCGGCGTCGACCATCGTGCGCTGCAAGGACGAGCAGGAAATGCTCGCCGTTGCCGAGCACTTTGCAGGTCAGTTGACCGCCACGGTGCAAATGGATAGCGCTGATCTGGCGGCAGCGAAGAAGCTGGTGCCGATTCTCGAGCGCAAGGCCGGTCGGATTCTGATCAACGGTTTCCCGACGGGCGTCGAGGTTTCGCATGCGATGGTGCACGGCGGCCCGTTCCCGGCCACGTCCGATAGCCGGGCGACGTCAGTGGGGACGACGTCGATCGAGCGCTTCCTGCGTCCGGTGTGCTATCAGGATTTCCCGGCCGATCTGCTGCCGGCGTCGCTGGCCGACGGTAATCCGCTGGACTTGTGGCGCCGCCGCGATGGTGAGATCACGCGCAGCTAAGCGATGCGTGAGTGATGCATGAGCGGCGCCGAAGTAGGCGCCGCACAAGACAAAAAAATGGCCGGGATATCCCGGCCATTTTTTTGCGTCCAGCGCGACGAATCAGCGCTTGCTCAGCGCAAAGAATCAGCTATTTGCTTCTGCGCTTTCGTTGGCGCGCCGCAGCCGCTCGCGGCTATTGGAAAGATGCATGCGCATCGCCGCGCGCGCGCCTTCGGCATCGTGCCGCGTGATCGCCTCGAGAATGCTTGCGTGCTCCAGATTGACGAGCGACAGATACGCATCGGGCTCGGCACGCGCGATTCCCGCCGAATCGAGCCGGTTGCGCGGGATCAGCGCGCTACCCATTTGCGTGAGGATGTCGACGAAATACCGGTTGCCGGTTGCACGCGCCACAGAGATATGGAATTGCAGGTCGGCGTCGACGCTATCCAGCCCGTTGTGGCGGGTGGCTTCGATCGCATCGAGCGCGGCGCGCATGCGCGCGAGGTCGTCCGGCTTGGCTCGTTGAGCGGCGAGACCGGCGCATTCCGTTTCGAGGCTGATGCGCAGTTCCAGGATCGACAGCACGTCGCGCAAGGTGGTGGCGGGCACCATGTCGATGCCCAGCTTTTCCCGCTGCGGCTCCAGCACGAAGCTGCCGATGCCGTGGCGCGTCTCGATGATCTTGCCCGCCTGCAAGCGTGAAATCGCTTCGCGGATGACAGTGCGGCTCACGCTCAGCGTGACCATCAATTGCGATTCGGTCGGCAGTTTGTCGCCGGGCTTCAAGGCGTTAGACGCAATTTGCTCGGTGACGTAGCTGACGACAAACTCGGCAAGATTGCGCGCGCGTCGTGGCGGTGCCGCGGATGCCAGTGGTGTAGCCATCGAAAACGCCCCTTGAATCAGATAGTTGCAGATACTTCCCGCGATTCATTATACCGTCGTCTGACGACTGATTATATAAACGCCGCATCATTTTCGGCATCGACGTCAGACTCGACGTCGATGCCCGGTTTCAGGCGCGAGGCGCGCAAGCCGCTTTGTTTTGGCGACGCCCCGGGAAGTACGATAACAGCCTGACTGCTAGCCTTGGCGCAGTTCGACCCGTTTGATGTCTTTTACGATTACGAGGTAGCTGAACACCGTCAGCAAGGCATTCAGGCCGACGAAAACCAGTGCGCCGTTGAACGACCCAGTCTTCGCGACGAGGTAGCCGATCACAATCGGCGTCACGATGCCGGCGACGTTGCCGAACATATTGAAGATGGCGCCCGACAGACCGAGGGCCTCCTTCGGCGACGTATCCGCCACCACGGCCCAGCCGAGCGCCCCGATGCCTTTGCCGAAGAACGCGAGCGACATGAGCGCGACGACGATCCAGTCGGTCGACACGTAGTTGCAGCCGATGATGCACACCGACAGCAGCATGCCGCCGACAATCGGCACCTTGCGCGCGATGGTGAGCGAATGCCCGCGCCGGATCAGCCCGTCGGACAGGATGCCGCCGAGCACGCCACCGGAGAATCCGCAAATCGCCGGCAGCGACGCAACCAGACCCGCTTGCAGAATCGTCATGCCGCGCGCCTGCACGAGGTAGATCGGAAACCACGTCAGGAAGAAGTAGGTCAGCACGTTGATGCAGTACTGGGCGAGGTAGACGCCGAGCAGCATGCGGTTGGTCAGCAGTTGACGCACCAGCGACCAGCCGCCGGCGCTGGCGATGTCCTCCGCCCGGGCTGCTTTCTGGTGCCCGTTCACCACGCCGCCGCCCTGTTCGATGTAGTCGAGTTCGGCGGGCGAGACGCGTGGGTGATCGGCGGGGTTCTTCATCACCTTCAGCCAGGTGAGGGAAAGAAATAGTCCGGCCACGCCCATCACGAGGTACACCGTGTGCCAGCCGAACGCATGGGTCAGCCATGCCATCAGCGGCGTGAAAATGACCGCCGCGAAGTATTGCGCTGAATTGAAAATGGCGGAGGCGGTGCCGCGTTCGTTGGTCGGAAACCAGCTGGCCACGACCTTGGCATTGGCTGGAAACGCCGGCGATTCCGCCGCGCCCATCGCGAAGCGCAGCACGAACAGCGCGGTGACGGCGGCGGCTGCGCTGCCCAGCAGACCGATCGAGCTTTGCAGCAGCGTAAACAGCGACCACAGGAAAATGCTCGCCGCGTAGACGCGCCGCGCGCCGAAACGGTCGAGCAGCCAGCCCGCCGGCAATTGCGACAGAACATAGGCCCAGCTGAATGCGGAGAAGATGTAGCCCATCTTGATCGCATCGAAGCCGAACTCGGCGCGCATCGCGGATCCGGTTACCGAGAGCGTGGCGCGGTCCGCGTAATTGAATGTCGTGATCAGAAAGATCAGCAGCAGAATCGCGTAGCGGACTTTGGTGCGCTTTGCGACGTGGGCGGGGCTCGCGGTGCGGCTCATTTCCATCGTCATCTCCTGAATATTTATCAGCTAAAAAGCGCCCGGCGACGTTGCCGTCCCGGGCGCTCTTTGTGGTGCCGTGTGCGCGACCCAGCTTCGCACGGCTTGGCGCCTTACTGCCTTACTGCGTGCGTTATTGCGCGCCGAGCTTCTTGATCAGCACGTCGAGTTGCGCCATTTCTTCTTCGGTCAGATCGGTCAGCGGTGCGCGGACCGGACCTGCGCTGTGGCCGACCAGCTTCGCGCCGGCCTTCACGATGCTGACCGCGTAGCCCTGGCGGCGGTTGCGGATCGCCAGATACGGCAGGAAGAATTCGTCGATCAGCTTGCCGACGGTAGCGTGGTCGTCCGCGGCAATCGCGCGGTAGAAATCCATCGCGGTCTTCGGGATGAAGTTGAAGACTGCCGACGAGTACACCGGCACGCCCAGCGCCTTGTAGGCCGCGGCATAGACTTCAGCGGTCGGCAGGCCGCCGAGGTACGAGAAGCGATCGCCGAGACGGCGGCGGATCGACACCATGTTCTCGATCTCGCCCACGCCGTCCTTGAAGCCGATCAGGTTGGGGCAGCGCTCGGCCAGCCCTTCGAGCATGTCGGCGTTAAGCTTGGAGTTCGCGCGGTTGTAGATGATCACGCCCATGTTCGGCACGGACTTGCAGACTTCTTCCGCGTGCGCCGCGATGCCTTCCTGGCAGGCTTCGGTCAGGTAGTGGGGCATCAGCAGAATGCCGTTCGCGCCGTGACGTTCGGCTTCCTGGGCATACGCGATCGCCACGCGGGTCGGGCCGCCGGCGCCGGCGAGAATCGGTACCTTGCCTTTGCAGACTTCAGTTGCCGTACGCACGACGTTCGAGTAATCGTTATGCGTGAGCGAGAAGAATTCGCCCGTGCCGCCAGCGACGAACAATGCCGAAGCGCCGTAAGGAGCGAGCCATTCGAGGCGCTCGGCATAGGTGTCGGCGCGGAAATCGCCTTGTTCGTCGAAGTCGGTAACGGGGAAGGAGAGAAGGCCTTCGGAAACGATCTGCTTCAGTTCCTGCGGTGTCGTCATGATGAGTATCCAGGGCGTCGAATAGGGTCGGTATTGAGAAATGGAGATTTCTTATACGTCATCGTACAACAACAATTTGGCTAACTCAACGGTGTTTTCACGGCATAATGCACGCCATAGGGTAAATACGGAACGTCTGGGTAATCTTTCATGTTGTAGGATGACGTATGAATGATTGACGCAGCGATTGGCGCAGCAGGCGTGAAATCGCCACAAGGATCGATGTAATGGAACAAACCCCGCTCTACATTCGCGTTCACCCCAATGACAATGTCGCGATCGTCGTCAACGACGGCGGTCTGGGTGAGGGCGCCGTATTTCCCGATGGCCTTGCGCTGCGCGAGCGTGTTCCGCAAGGGCACAAAGTCGCGCTGGCCGATCTCGCGGAAGGCGACGAGGTCATCCGCTATAACGTGGTGATCGGTTACGCGCTCAAGGCTTTGCCGAAGGGCAGCTGGATCAACGAACACGTGATCCGCGTGCCGAGTCCGCCCGGACTGGAAGATCTGCCGATCGCCACCATCAAGGCGCCGGACATGCCGCCGCTGGAAGGCTTTACGTTCGAGGGTTATCGCAATGCCGACGGCTCGGTCGGCTCGCGCAACATTCTGGCGATCACGACCACGGTGCAATGCGTCGCCGACGTCGTTCAGCACGCGGTCACGCGCATCAAGGCCGAACTGCTGCCGCACTACCCGAACGTCGACGATGTCGTGAGCCTCGGGCATACCTACGGTTGCGGCGTCGCGATCGACGCGCCGGACGCGATGGTGCCGATCCGCACCGTGCGCAATATCAGCCTGAATCCGAACTTCGGCGGCGAAGTGATGATGGTCAGCCTCGGTTGCGAGAAGCTGCAGCCTGAACGCCTGATGCCGCCGGGCACGATTCCGATTGCCGCTGCTGCGAATGTCGCCGAAGTGGCCGACATTGGCGACATCGAGGCGGATCTGAATGGTGACGTGGTGGTGCTTCAGGATGAAGCGCATGTCGGCTTCCAGTCGATGATCGAGTCGATCATGAGAATGGCCGACGGTCATTTGAAGCGGCTGAACAATCGCCGCCGCGAGACCTGCCCGGCCTCGGATCTGGTAGTCGGCGTGCAATGCGGCGGCAGCGATGCATTTTCCGGGCTGACCGCGAATCCCGCCGTGGGCTTTGCCACCGATTTGCTGGTGCGCGCCGGTGCGACGGTGATGTTCTCCGAAGTGACCGAAGTGCGCGACGGGGTCGATCAACTGACGGCGCGCGCGGCCAACGCGGATGTGGCTGCCGCGATCATCCGCGAGATGCAGTGGTACGACGATTATCTGAAGCGCGGCGGCGCGGACCGCAGTGCCAACACCACGCCGGGCAACAAGAAGGGCGGCTTGTCGAACATTGTTGAAAAGGCGATGGGTTCGATTATCAAGTCGGGTAACTCGGCCATCTCCGGCGTGTTGTCGCCCGGTGAAAAGGTCAAGCAGAAAGGCCTGATTTACGCGGCCACGCCGGCGAGCGATTTCATCTGTGGCACGCTGCAGGTCGCCGCGGGTATCAACCTGCATGTATTCACGACCGGGCGCGGCACGCCGTACAGCCTCGCGGAAGTGCCCGTCATCAAGGTCGCGACGCGCTCCGATCTCGCGCGCCGCTGGCATGATCTGATGGACATCAACGCCGGCACCATCGCAACCGGGGCCGCGACGATCGAAGACGTGGGTTGGGAACTGTTCCGCCTGATGCTCGACGTCGCAAGCGGACGTAAAGAAACCTGCGCGGAGAAACTCAAACTCCACAATGCGTTGGTGCTGTTCAATCCGGCGCCGGTGACCTGATGGACCTGATAGATAGTACTGGCAGCAAACACCACAAAGACTGAGACATGACTGACTCGAACCTTGAGCGCCCGGCGGCGCAGAAACCTTTCCGCCGTCTTCTGCTCACCGGCGCTGCCGGCAACCTCGGCCAGCAGTTGCGCGGTGCGCTCGCCGCGGGGGCCGATGTCGTGCGCGTCACCGATATCGCGCCGCTGGGCGAAGTGGCGGCGCATGAAGAAGCATCGATCGTCGATCTCGCGGATGAAGCCGCCGTTCACGCGCTGCTCGAAGGCGTGGATGCGGTCGTTCATCTCGGCGGCATTTCCGTCGAGGCGCCGTTCGAAGATCTGCTCGAAGCGAATATCCGTGGCCTGTACAACCTCTATTCGGCCGCGCAGAAGCAGGGCGTGAAGCGCATCGTGTACGCGAGTTCGAATCATGCTGTGGGTTTTCATCCCACGACATCGGTACTCGATATCGACGCGCCGCTGCGGCCCGACAGCCTGTATGGCGTGACGAAGTGCTTCGGCGAATCGCTGTCGCGCTATTACTTCGACCGCTTCGGTCTCGAGACGGTGTGCTTGCGGATCGGCTCGTCGTTCGAGCAGCCGAAGAATCCGCGCATGCTCGTCACCTACCTGAGCTTCCGCGACTTTATTGAACTGGTGCGCTGCTCGCTGTTCACCAACCGGGTCGGGCACGCGATCGTTTATGGCGTCTCGGATAACCAGACCAAGTGGGTCGATAACACCAAGGCGGCGTTCCTCGGCTTTCGTCCGCAGGACAGTTCGATCGAATTCGAGCATCTTTTCCCGGTCACGGCGCCCACCGCCGAGCTCGAGGATCCGACGCAGCATTTCCAGGGCGGCCCGTTCGTGCTGGCCGGTCCGATGGAGCCGAAGCGATGAGCGCCGTGGCGAACCCGCGGGTGGAGCGTGTTGAGGCGGCAGGGCAGGCGCCCGCGTCGGTTGGCGAGAGCCCGGTATGGCGCGCCGCGGAACAGGCGCTCTACTGGGTGGATATTCCGGCGCAAAAGATCGTGCGGCTACGGCTCGAAACGGCAGAACGCTCCGAGTGGCAATTGCCGGAGAAGGTGGCTTGTCTGGCGTTCGATCACCGCGGCACGGTGCTGGCGGGCTGTGAGACGGGGCTCTTCGCGGTCACGCTGACTGAAGGCGCAGAAGGCGCGCCCCGCGGCGAACCGATGAGGGTGACGGGCAGAAAGCTCGCCGCGCCGGTCTTCGCATTCGACGATATGCGGTTCAACGACGGCCGTTGCGATCGGCAAGGGCGCTTCTGGTCCGGCACGATGGTGCAGGACATGGCGGCGGCGAATCCCGCAGGCGCGCTGTATCGGTTCGATGCACAAGGTGTGCTGTCAGGCCCGGTCGTCGACGCCTTGATCACGCAAAACGGTCTGGCGTGGTCGCCCGATGGGGCCACGATGTATCTTTCGGACTCGCATCCTCTGCGTCGGCAAATCTGGGCATTCGATTACGACATCGAGGCGGGCGAGCCGCATAACCGGCGCGTATTCGCCGATCTGCATCACTATGCGGGCCGGCCGGACGGCGCCGCAGTGGATGCGGATGGCTGCTACTGGATCTGCGCGAACGACGCGGGCCTGTTGCTTCGCTTTACACCGCAAGGCAAGCTCGACCGGCAGATTGCCGTGCCGGCCGTGAAGCCTGCGATGTGCGCGTTCGGTGGCAACAATCTGGATACGCTGTTCGTGACGTCGATTCGTCCCGCGACTGGCGCGAGCGAACACGACGGCCATCTCTTTGCGGTTCGCCCCGGCGTGACCGGACTGCCTGAGCCTGAATACGCGGGCGAACTCTGAACAAGTGACGTGCATGAGACGGGGCGTCGGGGGTTTAGCACGTCGACGCCCAACAGTCGCAGCCTTTTATTCGTCACTCGTCGTACAACATAGTGGCATAAATGCCACTTTCGGGCCATCTTCCCCTCTACGAAAAATATAAATCCACGAGGCGCAGATTCGGTTCGCTTTCCCTCCTGTATTGATTTATCGCCTGATTTCAATCCGGAAACTCTTACGTCCAACCCGCTGTGGTGCGGGTAAATACCGGCTGTACAACTCAAATTACGTTTTATAGACTTCATATGTCGTCGTACAACGTATGAGCCCAAACAAATTCATTTCAAGATAGTTTTGGCGGCAGGACAAAGAGGGCGGCGTTCTCTGCGCGTGTGACCAACTCGCGCGGGGGCAAGCCGATGCAGTCGAAGCAAAGAAGTCGAGTTGTCAGAGAGGAGTGCTGAGGATCTGTGCCGGGGATATCGCGCAGGCCAGCACGTTAAAACTCTCGCCACCCGAAAGGGCGGTGATCGTACGGCAGAGAAAAAAGGCGCGGCATTTTTCTGAAGCCGGGAGACGCATTAAAACCATGTCGCAGCATCCGTCAGCGGCCCTCCGCAATCGGCCATCCGCCAGCGGCCCTCCGCAATCGATTGGATGATCTAATTTCAAGGAATGTCACGATGAAAAACAAGCTCGCCTCTTCCCGTGTTTCGATGATTGTCGCGGCCTCCGTGCTGGCGTTCAGCACCGTGTCGGCACACGCTCGCGTGTTCCGTGTGTCGGACGTGCATGGCGACACCTATCCGACCAATATGGCCGTGAAGTACATGGGTGAAGAAATCAGCAAGGCAACCGGTGGCAAGGATTCCGTGAAGGTCTTCGGCAACAGTGCGCTGGGCTCCGAAAACGACACCATCGATCAGGTGCGCATCGGCGCACTGGACATGGCGCGCGCCAACGGTGCTGCGTTCAACGAGATCGTTCCTGAATCGATGATTCCGTCGCTGCCGTTCCTGTTTCGCGACATCGACCATTTCCGCAAGGTGATGTATGGCCCGGAAGGCCAGAAGATTCTCGACGCCTTCAAGGCGAAGGGCATGATCGCGCTGACGTTCTATGAGAGCGGCGCGCGCTCGATGTACGCGAAGAAGGCGATCCATTCGCCCGCCGACATGAAGGGCCTCAAGGTACGCGTGCAGCCTTCGGATCTGATGGTCGACGAAATCAAGGCGATGGGCGGCACGCCGACGCCGATGCCGTTCGCCGAAGTCTATACGGGCTTGAAGACGGGTCTCGTGGATGGCGCGGAAAACAACCTGCCGTCGTACGAAGAGACCAAGCACTTCGAAGTCGCGCAGTTCTATTCGGAAACCCAGCATTCGATGACGCCGGAAGTCCTGGTGTTCTCCAAGAAGGTGTGGGACACGCTGACGCCGCAGGAACAGGACATCATCAAGAAGGCCGCGGCTGACTCCGTGCCTTACTACACGAAGCTGTGGACCGCGCGCGAAAGCGACGCGGCAAAGACGGTCACCAAGGGCGGCGCGACGATCGTCACCGCGTCGCAGATCGACCGTCCTGCTTTCGTGAAGGCGATGCAGCCGGTCTGGGCGAAGTACGAAAAGACCCCGCAAATGAAGCAGCTCGTCGACGAAATCCAGGCAGTTAAATAAGTTCGGCAGTAACGCGGTGGCGAGAGGCCTCGCAGCAAGCGCTGCCGGCTTTTCGCGCCGTGCGGTTTCCTGAGCCGGTGGTGGTTAGCAGGATTCCTGAAGATTAAATATAAGTCCGATGTAGGCAAGGATGGGGTCAATGAGATTCATGAAGCGCCCAAATGATTTTCTCTTCCGCGTGCTCGTTGTCGTGGCGTCGGCGAGTCTTGCCGCGCTGTGCCTGTTGGTGATCTACAGCGTTGTGATGCGCTATGTATTCAGCGATGCACCGGATTTCGTCGAGCCCATTGCCCTCTTGCTGGTGATTGTGATCGCCATGTTCGGCGCCGCGCTCAAAGTTCGCGAAGGCGGCCATATTGGGCTTGACTCGCTAGTCAAGAAATTGCCGCCGAAAGGTCAAGTGGTTGCCCATGCGTTCCAGCATCTTTGCCTGATCGTGTTGGCCGTGGCGATTTTCTTCGGCTGCTGGCAGATGGCGGAGACGACGATGGACGACAAGATTCCGATCCTGGGCCTTCCGGAAGCGCTTCGTTATTTGATCCCGGTCATTGCCAGCGCCTGCATCGCTCTGTTCTCGCTTGAGAACCTGCTGGGGCTTTTCGCACAGAAACAAAAATAGAAGAATCATGGAACTTGCCATCCTCTCAGTCAGTTTCCTCGTTTTCCTCGTATTCGGGGTTCCTGTTTCGTTTGCGCTAGGACTCTCGTGCGTCCTGACGTATCTGTATGAAGGTTTGCCGGCGGCCACCGCCATGCAGTCGATGATTTCGGGAATGAACGCGTTTTCGTTCCTCGCGGTCCCGTTCTTCATTTTCTCCGGCGAGTTGATGCTGCACGGCGGTATCGCCGACCGTATCCTGCGTTTCGCGCAGGCCACGGTGGGCCACTTCCGCGGTGGGCTCGGCATGGCTAACGTGGTCGCGTGCACCTTGTTCGGCGGCGTGTCCGGTTCGCCGACGGCAGACACGTCCGCCATGGGCGGCGTCGTCATTCCGCTGATGAAGCGCGAAGGCTACAGCGCGGCCTATGCGGTCAATGTGACGACCCATTCGTCGCTGGCGGGCGCGTTGATGCCCACGTCGACGAACATGATCATCTATGCGTTCGCGGCTCAAGGCATCACCGGGACGTTGAACGGTCACCAAATGAGCGGCGTGTCGATCGGCGATCTGTTGTTTTCTGGTCTCTTGCCGGTTCTGTGGGTGATGGGTTTCGTGCTCATCGCCGCGTACTGGCAGGCGGTCAAGTACGGCTATCCGCGCCGCGCTGACGGCTCGAGCGAATTGCAGCGCTTTCCCGGCTGGTTCGCGGTGGCCCGCACGTTCCTCGGCGCGTTGCCCGGCTTGATGGTGATCGCGATCATTCTGTTCTGCGTGGCGAGGGGTATTGCCACCGCGACGGAAGCAGCGGCCATTGCGGTGGCTTATTCGCTGGTGTTGACCATCGTCGTGTATCGCTCGATGACGATGAAGAAGCTCTTTCATGCGCTGTCCAAGGCGGCGAAAACCACCGGCGTGGTGCTGCTGCTGATCGGCGTGTCGAACATGCTGCGCTACCAGATGGCCTATCTGGAGATTCCCGACGCCATCGAACACATGCTCGACGGTGCGACGAGCTTGCCCTGGTTGATGCTGCTTTACATCAACGTCATCCAGATCTTCCTCGGCACGTTCGTCGACATGGCGGCACACATCCTGATCACCACGCCGTTGTTCCTGCCGATGGCGATGCACGCCGGCGTTGGCCCGGTGCAGTTCGGGATCATGATTCTGCTGAACTGCGCATTGGGTCTCGTGCATCCGCCAATCGGGTCGGTGCAGTTCATCGGCTGCGCGATTGGCAATGTGTCGATAGGTGAAACTACCAAGGTGGCGTGGCCGTATTACCTGGCTATCTTCAGCGCGATCAACATCGTGACTTACGTACCGATGTTTTCGACGTGGTTGCCTAGCCTGATCAATGGCCACCCGGTGTTTTGAACGCTTGATTAAGAGTCGGCGCCGGTGAGGCACTGCCAGCTATAAAGAATAATTTTTTTACAGAGGAGCAGAAATGAAAAAGGTAATAGCAACCTCGGCCCTTGGGTTGGTCGCCCTCGGCGCGCACGCTCAAAGCAGCGTGACGCTATACGGGATCGTCGACACGGGGATTGGTTATCAGAGCAGCCAGACGTCACTCGGTTCGACGACTGGCGGTCGCTCGGTGGTCAAGATGATCAACGGCATCTGGGCAGGCAGCCGCTTCGGCCTGAAGGGCGCCGAGGACCTGGGCGGCGGCACGAAGGCGATCTTCCAGTTGGAAGAGGGCTTTAACAGCGCAACCGGCGCGCAATCCGTCTCCGGTCTGGCGTTCAACCGGCAAGCGTATGTCGGCGTGGCTAATGCCACCTACGGCTCGCTGACCGCAGGCCGCCAGTACACGTCGTACTACTCGCTGCTGTCGCCCTATAGCCCGACCACGTGGCTGACGGGCGCGTACGGCGCACACCCGGGCGATATCGATTCGCTGGATACGCTGTATCGCGTGAATAACTCGCTGGTGTACACGTCGCCGAGCATGTATGGCCTGACGGTGAGCGGTTCGTATGCGCTGGGCGGCGTGGCGGGCAGAACCAATGCCGGTTCGACGTATAGCGGGGCGATCCAGTACCTGAACGGTCCGTTCGGGATCGCAGCAGGCTACCAGCGCATCAATAACTCGACGCTTGGCGGCGGTGCGTGGGGCGCTGACTCCACGACGTCGAATAACGGCGCGCAGGCAGGTGTGTCGGGCATCAATAACGGCTACCAGACGGCGCAGGCGCAGCAGCGGGTTGCGGTGACGGGCGGGTATGCGTTCAGCTCGCAATGGGACGTCTCGTTCTCGTACTCGAACGTGCAATACATCCCTGGCGTCAACTCGTTCTTCCACGGCGAGGCGATCTTCAACACGGCTGGCGCAGTGCTGCACTTCAAGCCGCTGTCGGCGTTGGACCTGGCTGCCGGCTATAGCTATACCCGCGCAACAAAGTCAAACGGCATTACGAGCGCGGCTAGCTATCAGCAGTTCAACCTCTCGCAGTACTACAGTCTTTCCAAGCGCACCGGTCTGTACGCGCTGGAAGCCTATCAGCGTGCGGGTGGCCAGACGCTCGGGACGAACGGCAAGAGCATCATCAACGCAACGGCCGATATCGGCGACGGCCAGAACAGCGCGCCGTCCTCGTCACGCAGCCAGTTTGCCGCAGGCGTCGGCATCATCCACCGGTTCTAATTGCCTGGTGGCGTGGCGGCGTCTGTCGACGCCGCCACGGCGACGCGTTTCAGATACGCGTCGCCCAGAAATATTCGCTGCGCGCGCAACGCGCGCAGCATTTCCGGCGGCGCATGGCCCTCGGTTCAGTCGTGATGCGATCCATCTCGCGTTACCGCCCGCTGACGGGCCCCGTGGCGGTTTTTTCAGCTCACAGGGTGCGAATCTGTGGTGCCAATCGGACAGAGTTTAGGTATTGGCCGATTGCCATGCGCACTCACGCGTCCGTTTCGGACCACAAACGCCCACCCGTTGCCCAGTTTTCCCGTTTGACGTCGGTGAGGATGATGTCCACCGAGTTCGGCTCGACGCCGAGCGATTCGCAGGTTGCTTTGGTGATGGCTTCGACGAACTGGCGTTTCTGTTCCAGCGAGCGGCCCTCGAAGAGTTCGATATGAAACGTGGGCATTGCGCGACTCCGTGATGAGTGACGTTGAGAAGTGACGTTGCTAAGTGACGTTAATAAGTGAATTTAATCGCGGTACGTGCGATCGAGCCGGTCAAGCTTGCGGAGCAAGGCGGGCCATTCCAGCGCGCCTTCGATTGCACCGCCGTCATACAGTTGGTCAGCTGTGCGTGCGGCTACGGCATCGCTCGGCACGACGAGCTCGCTGCCGCACGCTTGCGCCTGCAACTGGATTTCGCAGGCCTTGATCAGTGTCGCCATCAGTACATAGGCTTCGGCAACGGTGCGGCCGGCAGTGAGCGTGCCGTGATTGCGCAACAGCATGGCCGGTTTGTCGGCGAGATGCGCGACGAGGCGTTCACCCTCGGTCGGCGTAAAGGCGAGGCCTTCGTAATCGTGATACGCGAGGTGGCCGTAAAAACGCAACGCGTGTTGCGACGCCGGCAGCAAACCGGCTGGTTGCGCGGAAACCGCCACACCCGCCGTATTGTGCAAGTGCATCACGCAGAAAGCATCGGCGCGGGCCGCGTGCACGGCGGCGTGCAGCGCGAAACCGGTGGCGTTGACCGGATGCTCGCTCGTGCCGACGATGTTGCCTTCGATATCGATCTTCACCAGGTTCGACGCGCACACTTCGTCGAACGAGAGGCCGAACGGATTGATCAGAAAGTGGCCGGGTTCGCCGGGAACGCTGGCCGAGATATGCGTGTAGATCAGATCGTCCCAGCCGTTGAGCGCCGCGAGGCGATAGGCAGCGGCCAGATCGACGCGGGTCTGTTGTTCGGCTTCGGACATCGGCCCCGCCTCGGCGACACGGCCGGCGGGCGTGTGGGTGAAGGACATGTCTGTCTCCTGAGATTGCCTGGTGGGCTGTGACTGCGGCCTGAGTTTGCGGACTATACCTGCGGTCTGAGTCTGTGCCCAAATCTTCGGTTTAAATTCACGGCTTAAACCCGCGGCCCAAACCTGCCGCCTAACCCGCGCGCCTGACCGACGCTGACGATCTGGCCGATGCTGGCGACGTGACGCGCCGTCCACCTTCGGCACGCTCTGCTGGTCCGGGGCACTGCCGCACCACGCGTAAGCCGGCCAGCGAGCCGCTGCATGCTCCACGTCGCGAGTACGAACGGCGCAGTCATGACGGGTAACGCATAGTAAGTGGCCGCCGCTTGCAGCACGACCGAGAGCACAACACCGCCGAGCGTCGCCGCGATGCTGCAATCGGCCAGCGCGATCGCGGTCAGCACGCCGTTGAATCCTAACAGGCCCGCGTCGAACGAGCTTGCACTCGCGCCGAGCAGCAGGTGCGCGGCGCTCGCGAGGCTCGCGCCGACCAGCGCCCATAGCGCATGCCGCCGTGACGACACGGCGATTCCGATCAACACGAGCAAACCCGGCATCGCGCCGGACGCAAAGCCGGTTTGCGCGAATCCGGCGAGTACGCCGCCGCTCAATTGCGCCGCGCCGAGCGTGTGCTCAGTGATGAGGCTCGCTTGCTGAGCGACGCGCGTCACCAGCGGAAGCCAAAGCCACGTGACGATCAGACAGGGGCTTGAGAAATAGCCGAGCCCACGCGCGCGCAGCCAGCGCGACCACGGTTCCAGCAGCCACGCAGTGCCCGTCGCGGCCAGAATCGCCACGGCGGCGGCCGTCGCGTTGTCGGCGATGAAGCTGAACGCGGCGAGACCGGCCAGCGCGCCGTTAAAGCCGTGCAGGCCGGCGCGCGTCTCGTCCTCCCGGTAACCGGCCAGCACCGCGCTCACGTTGGCCGCGATTGCGCCTATCAGCGCCGCGCAGGCGAGGCGCGGATCGCATAGCAGCCACGCGGCGAGCAGGCACGCGCCGGTGAAAGCGTTCGACTGCAGCACGATCTGGCCGAGACTGCGCAACAAGGTGCGCAAGGCGGCGGATTGTGCTTCGGTTGCGGCGGCGTGCATGGTTTGAGGGCGGCGAATTCGATGCGGCGCGACTTTGCCGCGTGCAAGTCAGGCGCACGCAGCGGGTCAGGTTGAGAATAAACCGCGAGGATAGGCTACCGGCGCCGCGCCGGGCATCGCCGCCCGTTGATAGTGGCTATTTGCGACACATGCATACCATGAGCCGTAGGCCGTAGGCCGTAGGCCGTGAGCCGAACGCCGAAACGCCGAAACGCCGAAACGCCGAAACGCAGCGTGTCGGCGAACCGAAAGCTTTCGCGCTACGATAGGAATCCGGCGCGCTTGCCGTGCCGTTTCACAAGGAGGCAGGCTGATGCGTGAATTACGATGGGCATCGGAAGAGGGCAACGGTTTCGAACATCTGGCGTTCGACGCGCGCGCGGACGGCTTTGCGGTGGAAAGCGTCCTCGTCGGGCAGCGCTACGGCAAAGCCTATGGCCTTCACTACAAGGTGCGTTGCGATGCGCAATGGCGCACCACCTATGCGTGGCTGAAGATCGTCGGCGGCGGTGAGCTGGAATTGCACGGCGACGGCGCCGGCCATTGGCACGACGGCCATGGCCTCGCGCTAAATGCGATTGAAGGATGCATCGATATCGATATCGCCGCCACACCCTATACGAACACGTTGCCGATCCGGCGTCTGCAACTGGCTGAAGGCGAGCGCCAGCCGATTTCCGTGGCCTATATTTCAACGCCGGATTTGCAGGTCACGCGTGCCGAGCAGGCGTATTCGTGCATCGAGTTGAATCGCGTGTATCGCTATGAGGGCATCTTCCGCAATTTCACCGCGGACCTGACAGTGGATGAAGACGGCCTCGTGATCGACTATCCGACGCTGTTCACGCGCCTGCCGCTTGTGCGTTGATCGTCGAGGTGCCGGGGCCGCCGCTGTCTGCTGGCCGCTGCGCCCGGTGCAGCTCGACAAAGCGCTCGATGCCTGCCGCGATACGTTCGGGTTCGCGCAATACGACCCAATGGCCGGTATCGATTTCAGTGCGGCTATACGCACCGAGCCAGCCTTCGAGCCCAATGGAGAGCTCGGGCCCGACGTAGCGATCGCGCAGCGGCACGATGAATTGCACCGGCGCGTGCGCATGGCGTGCGCGCGGGTGCAGCAACCTGTCGATGAAATTGGCGCGGTAGAGATTCAGGCCATTGATCGCATTGCGTGTTTGCGCAGGATCGCGTTCAGGGCGCACCCGTTCGGTCAGGCGCAACCATAACGGCCACATGCGTGCGCCGCCCGCGCGCCACACCAGCTCCGGCAGTAACGGCAGGTGAAAGAAGAAGATGTACCAGGATTTGAGCGTTTGCCGAAGACCGCTGCCAAACGGACGCTTTGCTGCTTGATGTGCTTCGGGTTGTCCCGCACGATCAGCACCAGCACCAGCACCAGCACCAGCGCCAGAAC
>NZ_WOEZ01000234.1 GCF_013177735.1 Paraburkholderia elongata
GTCTTCGACCGAGCCGTTTCCGACGTGGCCACCCACGTTCCCGTCGCTTCACACCAAACCGATTTGTAAATCTTATTCATTTTTTCAGAAACTCCGCGGTTATTGCGTACGTGGACTGCACGTGAAGGCGCAGCGATTCGGATAAGGCGTCATCGCCCCGATTTGTCGCGCACAAAATAAGAACATATAGACCGCGGTTTTCTCCGTCGTCTGTTTTCCGTGTCCTGCTGAATTTTTCGCGCGTCCGAATCGCCTGCTTCACGCTCTTGAGTCCACTGGATTAAGTGCATGGGCGATGATCGGCGGGATTGTCGGGCGTGGCGGGGAAGAGGCGGAATAGGCAAATTCCTAAACGGTTGAAAATAAATAATCGCTTGTAATTTATTTTGATTAATTGTTATATAAGTGTATAAAATTAGGAAATATAAAGAATAGTCTTTATTTGTCTTATGTGGAATTCAAAAATCTAAGAATGTAATAATCCGTCGTTTTGATTAAAGCAATGGCACTGTGAAAATCGAATGGGGATTTTCTTACGTGAAGCCGGCGTTATGTCAGTAGTGCAACGGAATACACCGACACTGCCGTGCTCGCATCCCTCTTGGTTTCCGCTTTTTCGCACGCTGCACCCGTATCCACATCAACCGCTGGCCTTGGCAAACGTTCTACAATGTCGGCTGTTCTCCGAAGTGAGTTTTCATGCGTAAATTTTTTCTTCCCGGCTTGAATGCCACGTTCGCCGCAGGCATCGCGCTGTTCTCCGCCGCAGGCTTTTTTTCTCCGGCGGTCCACGCCAACAACGTGATCGTGCTCAATTCAGCTGAAGCCACGCTGAGCCTGATCGACGAAACGACCCACCAGGTCGTCGGCACGGTGCCGACGGGCAAGGAACCCCACCACCTGATGGCCACGCCGGACAATTCGTCGTTGATCGTCGCTAACTCGGTGTCGAACAACCTGATGTTCGTCGATCCGAAGTCGGGCCAGGTTCAACGCTGGGTCGAGAACATCGAGGATCCGTATCAGATCGGTTTTTCGCCTGACCGCAAGTGGCTCGTCACCACCGGGCTGCGTCTGGACCGTCTCGACATCTATCATTTCGACAGCCAGAAGAACCAGATGACGCTGGCCTCGCGTCTGCCGCTCGCGGTGATGCCGAGCCACATGGCGTTCAGCAATGACAACAAGACGGTTTTCGTCACGCTGCAGGTCTCGGGCGAGCTGGCCGCTATCGACCTGGCCACGCAAACCGTCAAGTGGAAGATGAAGGTTGGCAAGGTGCCGGCCGGTCTGTGGATGACGCCGGGCGAGAAGTACCTGCTGATCGGCATGACCGGGGCGGATTACGTCGCGGTGGTCGACTGGCGCAACCAGAAAATCGTCAAGACGATCCAGACAGGCAAGGGCGCGCACAACTTCCGTTCGCTGGCCGACGGCAAGCACGTGGCGGTGTCGAACCGCGTCGCGAGCACGATCAGCATCATTGACGAAGACACGCTCACCAATGTCGGCGACATCACCGGTTTGATGTCGGGGCCGGACGATATGGAACTTTCGGCCGACAAACGCTATCTGTGGGTTACCTTCCGCTTCGCGAAGCACGTCGGCATCATCGACCTGAACACGCGCAAGCTGATCCAGACGATTGCCGTCGGCCGTTCGCCACACGGTATCTATTTCTTCAATCGCGCGCCGGTCACGGCGCCGAACGGCGCTTGACGCTGTAATCGGCAAACCGTCAGGAATGAAGTAACAGGCCAGCACCATGTTCGATCTGATTTTTTCTTCTTTCAGCAGCGTCGTCTCAGCTGTGCAGACGCTGCTGTACGTCGACGTGGTGCAGCCTTTGCTGTTCCACTTCGATCTGATGGAGCATGACGAAGACACTTTCGACAGCCTGTATTGGGTGATCGTCGGCGTCTTCGAGGTGCTGGCAATGTACGCGATCCTGCGCCCGTTCGAGGCGCTCCGCCCGGTCGAGCAGTGGGAAAACCGCAAGGCGGTGCGGGTCGACATTCTCTACACCTGGATCGCCAGGCTGGGCATCCTCAACCTGTTCTTCTTTTTCGCGCTGCAGCCGTTTTTCGACAACGTGCAGGCCTGGCTGCGACTGCACAACATCGCGAGTATCGACTTCGACAACCTGTGGCCGGGCGTCACTACGCAGCCGCTTGTCACGTTCGTGATGTATCTGCTGGTGCTCGATTTCGCCGGTTACTGGTATCACCGCTGGGGGCATCGGTTCGGCGTGTGGTGGGAGCTACACGCGGTGCATCACAGCCAGCAGCAGATGTCGTTATGGTCGGACAACCGTAACCATCTGCTCGACAGTTTGTTGCTGGCGTCGTTTTTCGCAGCGATCGCGCTGGTGATCGGCGTGCCGCCGTCACAATTCGTCGTGCTGGTGGCGATCACGAACCTCGCACAGAGCGTTCAGCACGCGAATATCCGCGTCTACTTCGGCTGGCTCGGCGAGCGCCTGTTGGTCAGCCCGACTTTCCATCGCCGTCACCATGCAGTCGGTTATGGTCACGAAGGCCTGAAGTACGGTTGCAATTTCGGTGTGTTGTTCCCCTGGTGGGACATGCTGTTTCGCAGCGTGTCGTGGAGCCGGGAGATGGAGCCGACTGGCATCCGTGACCAACTCGAAGGCCGGTGCTACGGTGACGGTTTCTGGGCGCAGCACTGGCTCGCCTTCGTACGCATCGCCGAGCGGCTTTCGCCGAGGCGTCGCACCGAGGGCAGCGACGCCGCCTCAGTTTGAGCATTCTTCCTCTCGCGCCGCCGGTTTTCCCGGTGGCGCGTCACGTGGTTTATCCTGTTCCCGTTTGCGCGCACGTTCCTGGTTCGTTTTCTGTTCGGCTTTCCGGTCCGTATCCCGATCCGGTCGCTGCACTTTTCGCCGGTTTGTCGCGCCGCTTCCCTTATTCCATCGTTTTGTTCACCGGCACTGGCTCGCATGAATGATCTGTTGCGCTCGTTTGGGCGCGCGCTCGCAAGCGCGCTCCACCCGCGCATGCTCTGGTTGACCTTCCTGCCGTTTCTGGCGGCGACGGTCGGGTGGGGCGTGATCCTGTGGTTTTCCTGGCAGACGCTGATCGGCGCCACCCGCACGTGGCTCGACAACTGGTCGTTCACGGTCACGCTTTATCGTCTGTTCGACTGGCTCGGCTTTTCGGCGCTGCACGCGGCGATCGCGCCGTTCATCGTGATTGCGATGGCGATTCCGTTGATCGTCGTCACGGTGTTGCTGTTGATCGCCACGCTGTCGATGCCGGCGGTGATCCGCTTTCTGTCGGCGCGGCAATTCGCCAGCCTTGAGATGCGCCACGGCGGAACGTGGTACGGTAGCCTCGGTCAGGCGTTGTGGACCACGCTGGTCTGTCTCGTGCTGCTGATCGTCACGTTGCCGCTCTGGCTGGTGCCGCCGTTCTTCGCGCTGATTCCGCCGCTCCTGTGGGGCTGGCTGACGTATCGCGTGATGAGTTACGACGCGCTCGCGCTGCATGCCACGCGCGACGAACGGCGCGCGTTGGTGCGGCGCTTCCGGTTGCCGCTGCTGTTGATCGGCATCGCGAGCGGACTGCTGGGTTCGCTGCCTACCCTGTTGTGGGCGTCGTCGGTCTGGCTGATCGTGCTGTTCCCGGTGATCACTGCGGTGACCATCTGGATTTACGCGTTCATCCTCGTGTTCTCGGCGCTGTGGTTCGGCTACTACTGTCTGCGCGCGCTGCAACGCATGCGCGCGGAAGAGCACGGCCCGCGGCACGCGGCGCCGGTTCCTTACTGATTAAATGAAAGAGGCGGCAATGGCATTTGGCGTCATCATCATCGGCGACGAAATCCTGTCGGGCAGACGCATCGACAAGCATCTGCCGAAGGTCATCGAGTTGCTGGGCGCGCGCGGGCTGTCGCTCGGCTGGGCGGAATATATCGGCGACGAGCCGGAGCGCATCACGGCAACGCTGCGACGCACGTTCGCGTCGGGCGACATCGTGTTTTCCACGGGCGGCATCGGCGCCACGCCGGACGATCACACCCGCCAGTGCGCGGCAGCCGCGCTCGGCGTGCCGCTCGAGTTGCATCTGGAGGCCGCGAAGCTGATCCAGGAGCGCATTCGCGATATGTATCCGGCGAACGCGACTACGCCGCTCGATCTGGAAACGCCGGAGAACCGGCATCGTCTGAATATGGGCACGTTTCCGCAGGGCGCGTCGATCATTCCCAACGGCTACAACAAGATTCCGGGCTTCTCGATCAAACAGCATTACTTCGTGCCGGGCTTTCCGGTGATGGCGTGGCCGATGATCGAGTGGGTGCTGGATACGCAGTACGCGCATCTGCATCACGCGATGCCGCACGCGGAAAAGTCATTGCTGGTCTTCGAACTGCCGGAGTCGCGCCTTACGCCGTTGATGGAAAAGATCGAACAGGATTTTCCGGGCGTGCGGGTGTTCAGCCTGCCGAGCGTGGGCGATGCGGAGCGCGGCGGCGTGTATGCACGGCATCACATCGATCTCGGTGTGAAGGGCGAACCGGAAGCGGTGGCGGCGGCCTTCGTGAAGCTGCGCGAGGGTGTGCATCTGTTGGGCGGCGACATTGTTGAGCCTGAGGCGGCTGCGGCCAAGCCGCGCGGTTGAGCCGCGTTTAATTCGTCGCTGAGCCCTAGTCGAGCCGCGGTTAAGCGGTTCCACACACGCTAACCTTTGTTTGGGCGCGTTCACGCCCATGCCTGACCTAAGACTCAACGCATCATCGGCCTGTCACATGCAGCGCCGACGATGCATCTAATCGTCCCGTCTAACCGGCGGAGGGGCCATCAAGTGTCCACGCGCGTCGGCTTGCACGCGCTGCCGGTGAACGCTATTCGTCGCTCCGAGCCGGCAGCGTTACTTCCACGCAGGCGCCGCTGAAGCGGTCAGCAGCGATCGAGCAGCTGAGCGGGCAACCGCTCAGGCAGGCACCCGCTCAGGCAGGCACCCGCTCAGCTATCAGGCGCCGAGCCACGGCAACCCGCGAAAACACCAGCCCGACACTGTCTTCCGATGCCCCTGGCCGTCCTTATCGCCTTCGAAGCCTTCCAGGAGGTCGTACGCCTTGGTATAGCCCGCCTGGGTGGCGGCGATCGCGGCGAGCTTCGAGCGCGCGGCGCTGCGGCACAAAAACAGCACCGGCGTATCGGGCGTGGCGGCCTGGCTCAGTTGCTGAAGGAATTCCTGGTTCGGCACGGCGCCTGGATAGCGTGTCCATTCCACATGCACGTATTGTCCGTCGCCGATAACTGGCCGGCCGACCCAATCAAGTTCGGCACGGGTGCGCACGTCGACGAGACGCGTGCGCGGATCGAGTTGCAGCAGTTCGAACGCCTCGGCGGGCGAGATCGCGCCCGCATAGGGCAACTGGTTCTCGGTGCGGCGCTTGTCCGCCTGAGCGTACAACTGTTCGAGCGTGCTCATGAGCGCAATCCTCTTTCGGACCAAATTAACATTCTAGCGCGTGGAGTAGGGTGCGCATGCGGTTGAGAGGCGGTGCGTCCGCGCGAAGCAAGAGGACGCGTGTTCAATCTAGCGCGTAGCGTGCGGTGCGCATGCGGTTCGGAGGCAGCGTCTCGTCCGCACAAAGCAAGGGGGCGAGCGCTCGATGGTGGTGCATATTTCTATAAATGCACCAAAATAGAGATGTCATTCGTTGTTGATTTTGCGAATGCACTAACACGGTGCGTGATGTGGCGCAAAGTTTTCGGGGCCGCATGCTGTTCGGTGCGCCCATTCCCCGCAAACGCGCGCGCAGTGTGCTCTTGCGCCGGGTTGGCGCATACATGGCACAGAAGCTGCTTTATTGGTCCCGATCGATTTGTCCCAGCAGGCTTTTATGTTCATCCTCAACGATTGAGGGGTGGACGCGCCGGGACGGGTCAGCTAGATTGGGCGGCGGCTGAATCCGCCGAATTCGTTAATCAGGAGATAGGTTATGAGTAAATCCGTGGCCGACGTCGTTCAACTCGTCAAAGACGAAGACGTCAAGTTTGTCGACTTCCGTTTCACCGACACGCGCGGCAAAGAGCAACACGTTTCGGTGCCGGTGTCGGCATTCGATGAAGACAAGTTCGAAAGCGGCCATGCGTTTGACGGTTCGTCGATTGCCGGCTGGAAGGGCATCGAAGCATCGGACATGTTGCTGATCCCGGACGCGAACACCGCCTTCATCGACCCGTTCTACGAAGAGTCGACCCTCGTGCTGACCTGCGACGTCGTCGAACCGGCTGACGGCAAGGGCTACGAACGCGACCCGCGATCGCTCGCGAAGCGCGCTGAAGCGTATCTGAAGAGCACGGGCCTCGGCGACACGGCCTTCTTCGGTCCGGAACCGGAATTCTTCATTTTCGACTCGGTCAAGTGGGGCACGGACCAGTCGGGCACGTTCGTCAAGATCGGTTCGGAAGAAGCGCCGTGGTCGTCGGCGATGGACTTCGAAGGCGGCAACACCGGCCACCGTCCGGGCACGAAGGGCGGCTACTTCCCGGTCGCTCCGGTCGACACGTTCCAGGATATCCGTTCGGAAATGTGTCTGTTGCTCGAACAGATCGGCATCCCGGTCGAAGTGCATCACCACGAAGTCGCGGGCCAGGGCCAGAACGAAATCGGCACGAAGTTCTCGACGCTGGTACAACGCGCCGACTGGCTGCAGCAAATGAAGTACATCATCCAGAACGTCGCGCACACGTACGGCAAGACGGCGACGTTTATGCCGAAGCCGGTGGTCGGCGATAACGGTTCGGGCATGCACGTTCACCAGTCGATCTGGAAAGACGGCACGAACCTGTTCGCAGGCAACGGTTACGCAGGTCTGTCGGAATTCGCGCTGTTCTACATCGGCGGCATCATCAAGCATGCTCGCGCGCTGAACGCGATCACGAACCCGTCGACGAACTCGTACAAGCGCCTCGTGCCGCACTTCGAAGCGCCGGTGAAGCTGGCTTACTCGGCTCGCAACCGTTCGGCATCGATCCGCATTCCGCACGTGTCGAACCCGAAGGGCCGCCGTATCGAAACGCGTTTCCCGGATCCGATGGCGAATCCGTACCTGTGCTTCTCCGCGCTGATGATGGCGGGTCTGGACGGCGTGCAGAACAAGATTCACCCGGGCGAAGCTGCCGACAAGAACCTGTACGACCTGCCGCCGGAAGAGGATGCAAAGATCCCGACCGTGTGTGCCGGCCTCGACCAGGCGCTGGACGCACTTGACGCGGACCGCGAGTTCCTGACGCGCGGTGGCGTGTTCACGGATTCGATGCTCGACGCGTACATCGAACTGAAGACGGGCGAGCTGCAACGCTATCGCCAGTCGGTGCACCCGATCGAATTCGAAATGTACTACTCGCTGTAAGCGGCAATGGTGCTTCGCCCTTCAAACGGCGAAGCGCTTTGCCCGACGCTCGCGATCGGTCACGAAGGGACGGCGGCGCCGTCCCTTTTTTGTTAGACCCGAATGAGTCCACTCGCGACGTTCGCGGCGTGGGGGCAATGAAGCAGGGCAGTAGGCAGGACAACAAGCAGGACAACAAGCGGTACACCTGATTTATCACCATCTCCTATCGGCCAGACTGCAAGATGGTTCTGAAGAATCTGATGAAGGCAAGAAAAGGACACGAGCAGACGCTGTCGGACGACGCTCAGCTGGTGAGTTCCGGTTTGCTGCCGGGCTTCGAGGCATTGCCGACGGTTGTGCTGGTGCTCGAAAAGCGCACACTGCGCGTGGTGTTTGCGAACCCGTCGGCGGAATCGATGCTTGAGCTTTCGCGCAAGCAACTGACGCAGATGGCATGGCAAGACATCTTCTCGAATGCCGACGAACTGGTCGCGACCATCTCCGCGATCGCTGCCCACCGTTTTCACGCGACGCATCTGGACGCCGTACTCGAGCGCCCGGGCCACGAGCCACTGCATGTGCATGCGATCGTCGGCTTCCTGGAGAGCGTGCAAGACTACGTGCTGCTCGAACTGTTCGAGAACGAGCGGCATTTACGCTCTGACCGTGAGGAGCGCATCAATGACCTCACGGCAGTCAATAAACAACTGATCCGCAATCTCGCGCACGAGATCAAGAACCCGCTCGGCGGGATTCGCGGCGCGGCGCAACTGCTCGAGTTCGAACTCGGCGAGCGTCAGCGCGACGAGTTGCGCGAGTACACGCAGGTCATCATCAAGGAATCGGACCGGCTGCAAACGCTGGTCGATCGCTTGCTGGAGCCGCACCGCCATCCGCATATCGTCGGCGACGTGAACATCCACGAAGTATGCGAGCGCGTGCGCCAGGTGATTCTCGCGGAGTTCCCGCGTGGTCTCACGATCGAGCGCGATTACGACGTGAGCGTGCCGGACCTGCGCGGCGACAAGGAGCAACTGATCCAGGCGCTTCTGAACATCGTGCGTAATGCTGCAGAAGCATTGCGTGAACGCATTTCGCAAGGCGACGCGCGCATCGAATTGCGCACTCGCGTTGCGCGCAAGATCACCGTGTCGAAACGCTTATGTAAGCTGGCACTGGACTTGCATATCACTGACAACGGCCCAGGCATTCCCGAGGAAATCCGTGACCGCATTTTCTATCCGCTCGTGTCGGGGCGCGAAGACGGCAGCGGTCTCGGCCTGACGCTCGCGCAGACCTTCGTGCAGCAGCACGACGGGCTGATCGAAGTGGAAAGCCGGCCGGGCCATACCGAGTTTCAGATTCTGCTGCCGCTCGACTGCTAACACCAAACGCCTCTTAAGACTTCTGAACGACCTATATGAAGCCGATCTGGATAGTAGACGACGATCAATCGATTCGCTGGGTGCTCGAAAAAGCGCTTGCTCGCGAAAACTTCGCGACACGCAGCTTCGCGAACGTGCGCGAGGCTTCCGCGGCGCTCGATCACGACAGCCCTCAGGTGCTGGTGTCCGACATCCGGATGCCTGGCGGCTCCGGCCTCGAATTGCTGCAAACCGTCCGTGACAAGGTGCCGGGCTTGCCCGTCATCATCATGACGGCGTTCTCGGACCTGGACAGCGCGGTTGCCGCATTCCAGGGCGGTGCGTTCGAATACCTCGCTAAACCGTTCGACGTCGACAAGGCGGTCGAGTTGATCCGTCGCGCGGTGGACGAAAGCATGCGCGGCGAACAGACGTGGGACGACCGCGTCGCCGAAGCACCGGAGATGCTCGGCCAGGCGCCGGCGATGCAGGACATGTTTCGCGCGATCGGCCGGCTGTCGCATTCCGCGGCCACCGTGCTCATTACCGGCGAATCAGGCACCGGGAAGGAACTGGTCGCGCGTGCGTTGCACCGACATAGCCCACGCGCGAACGGTCCCTTCATCGCACTGAATACGGCAGCGATTCCGAAGGATCTGCTGGAATCCGAACTGTTCGGTCACGAGCGCGGCGCGTTCACCGGCGCGCAGGCCATGCGCCAGGGGCGCTTCGAGCAGGCCGAGAATGGCACGCTGTTTCTCGATGAAATCGGCGACATGCCGTTCGATTTGCAGACACGCCTGTTGCGTGTGCTCTCGGACGGGCAGTTCTATCGCGTCGGCGGCCACAATCCGTTGCGCGCCAACGTGCGCGTGATTGCGGCGACGCACCAGAATCTCGAATCGCGCGTACGTCAGGGCCTGTTCCGCGAGGACTTGTATCACCGGCTCAATGTGATCCGCTTGCGCTTGCCGGCGTTGCGCGAACGCAGCGAAGACATTCCGCTGCTCACTCGCCACTTCCTGCAAAAGAGCGCGCGCGATCTGGGCGTGGAGCCGAAGCGCGTGTCCGAAGAGGCACTCGCTTACCTGGCATCGCTGCCGTTTCCGGGCAATGTGCGTCAACTGGAGAATCTCGCCAACTGGCTCACGGTGATGGCGCCGGCGCAGACCATCGAGATCAAGGACTTGCCGCCCGATCTGGGTCCTGCGCAAGCAGGCGTGACCGATCTCGCGGGCGGTGGCAGTGGCTTGATCGGCACGGGCGAAGCAGGCCTCGCCGGCGGTGCGCCGATCAACGGCACCAGTGCGGCCACGCATCCGGCTACCGCTGCCGGCATGCCGGCAGCGACCACCGTAAGTGCCTGGGAAGGCGGCTTGCGCACCGAAGTCGCGCGGATGTTGCGTGAGAATGCGGCCGACGTCATGGACGAACTCGCGCGCCGTTTCGAAGCGGCGGTGATTCGCGAGGCGCTGGATTTCACGCGCGGACGCAAGGTGGAGGCGGCGGAGCGCCTCGGCATCGGTCGCAATACGATTACGCGCAAGATTCAGGAGCTCAATCTCGAGCCCTGAGGTTTGCAGGGTCAGCGGGCTCGCGCAAGGCATAATCGACGCTGTTTTCATTCGACAGCTGACGATGCCCGATTCTCCCGCTGCTCCCACGCCTTTCTCCTGGCCGCTTTCCCCCGATCCCTTTCTGTCGCTCGAGGCGCTCGACGACCCTGACGCGCTCGCGTGGGTCGAAGCGCAGAACGCCCGCACGCGCGCCGCATGGTGCAGTAGCGCGGAATTCGAGTCGCTCAAACGGCGGCTTGCCGACGCTTATCTGCCGCGCGAGCGCCCGGTCATCCCCGATCGCTGGAAGGACTGCGCCTACGATCTGTGGCAGGACGAACGCAATCCCAAAGGCATCTGGCGGCGCACGACCTGGGCGGCTTGGCGTAGCGGCGCACCCGTCTGGCAGAACCTGCTCGACTTCGACGCGCTCGGTGCAGCCGAAGGCACGCCATGGGTCTGTGCCGAACTCGACATTCTTTATCCGGATGGCGATCGCGCGCTGATCACACTGTCGCCGGGCGGCTCGGATGCGCTGGTGGTGCGCGAGTTCGACATCGACGCGCAACGTTTTGTCGACGACGGTTTCGTAATTGCGAAGGCCGGCAAGCACACGGCTTCGTGGATCGACCGGGATACGCTGTACGTTGGCTGGGACAACGGCCGCAAGACGCTGACGCGCTCCGGCTATCCGCGCGAAGTGCGGCGCTGGACGCGGGGCAGTGCGCTGGCCGACGCGCCGGTGGTCTTCAAGGGCGCGTTCGGCGACATCGGTGTGGAAGCGCACTACGATCCGATCGACCAGCGCCACACGGTGATAAGCAGCGTCGATTTCTTCGATTCGCATACGTATTACCTCGATAACACCGATGGCGCTGCAGACGGTGCCAATGCCACCAATCGTGCCGGTGCTGCCAACAGTGCCAACAGTGCCAACAGTGCCAGCAGTGCCAGCAGTGCCAATGCGGCCAACAGTGCGATCGCCTGGCACCAGTACGACGTGCCATCGCACGTCGCGGTCGGCGGCTGGCAGGGCTGGCTGCTGCTGGAGCCGCGCCTCGATTGGGACTGCAACGGAGCGCGCTATCTGGGCGGCGCGTTGCTGGCGATCCGCGAAGCCGCGTTTTTGCGTGGCGAGCGTGACGTGGTGCCGCTTTTCACGCCGACATCGCAAACCTCCGCCTGCGAGTGGACGCACACGTGCAATCACCTGATCGTGTCATACTTGGAGGATGTGCAGAGCAAGACCTCGCTGTGGATCCCGTCGCAAGCGGACGATCAAGCCTGGCATTGGCATCAACGCCTCTTTCCGTCGCGTGACGATGTGCAAGCCGACGTGTCACCCGTCGAGCCGACGCTGAACGACGAAGTGTTCGTCGATACCGACGATTATTTGCAGCCGCCAGCATACTGGCTCACCGATCTTGCTCAGGACGACCTGACTGATTGGACGTTGCTCGACCGTTGGCCGACTCAGCTTGACGCCACGCCGTTCGCGGTGACGCGTGGGCATGCGGTATCCGCGGACGGCACGCGGGTGCCGTACACCGTGATCGGACCGCGGGTTGCGCAACATGCTGTGCAAGGGCAGACGGCGCAGCCGACGCACGACCAACCGCACGACCAACCGCACGACCAACCGCGCCCATGCCTGCTCAACGGTTACGGCGGCTTCTCAATTCCGTTGCTGCCGAGTTATCTGACCGGGCCGGGCATCGGCTGGCTGGAGCGGGGCGGCGTGTATGTCGTGGCGCATATTCGCGGCGGCGGCGAGTTCGGCACGCAGTGGCATACGGCGGCGCAGGGCGAGCATCGGCAGCGCGCATTCGACGATTTCATCGCGGTGGCCGAGGCGCTCATCAGCACAGGCGTGACCAGCGCCGCGCAACTCGGTATTCAGGGCGGCAGCAATGGCGGCCTGCTGGTCGCGGCGTGCATGGTGCAGCGGCCCGAACTGTTCGGGGCCGTGGTGTGCGAAGTGCCGCTGCTCGACATGAGCCGCTATCACCTTCTGCACGCGGGCGCGTCATGGATCGATGAATACGGCGATCCGGACGAGCCCGACGAAGCGCGCGTGCTGGCAGCTTACTCGCCCTATCATCGCGTGAGTGCGGACGTGGCGTATCCGCCAGTTCTGTTCACCACGTCGACTGCGGACGACCGCGTGCATCCCGGACACGCGCGCAAGATGGCCGCGCGCATGCAGGCGCTGGGTGCAGAAAGGGTCTGGTATCGCGAGAACACGGAAGGGGGCCACGGCGGCTCCGATGAGCTGGAGCAGGCCGAGCATGATGCAATGGTGTTCGAGTTCCTGTGGCGCTGTTTGAACGAGCCGGCGTAGGCTTTTTAACCAGACCGGTTGCTGCTTCGCTCGGGCCTCGCTTAAGGCCACGCGTGCGCCGCGCGTTCAGCCGATCTGCGCGACGACCGGTGCGTGGTCCGACGGCTGATCCCATTTGCGCGGCACCTTGTCGACATCGCACGACGAGCATAGTTGGGAGAGCGCTTTCGACAACAGAATGTGGTCGATACGCATCCCCGCATTGCGGCGGAACGCCATCATCCGGTAGTCCCACCACGAGTAGATTTTCTCCGGCTGCTCGAACTGGCGGAACGCGTCGATAAGACCGAGTTCGATCAGCCGCACGAACTCGGCGCGCTCTTCAGGCGACACCAGATTCTGGCCTTCCCATGCTTTCGGATCGTGCACGTCGCGATCTTCCGGCGCGATGTTGTAATCGCCGAGCAGCGCGAGCTTCGGATACAGCGCCATTTCGCTCGCGATCCAGTCGTGCAGTGCAGCGAGCCAGCGCAGCTTGTAGGCGAATTTGTCGGTACCCGGCGCCTGGCCGTTAGGGAAGTACGCGGAGACGATGCGCACGCCTTCGATGGTCGCGGCGATCACGCGTTGCTGCGGGTCTTCAAAACCGGGGATATTGCGCACGATGCTGCTTTCGTCGACGTTCAGGCGTTCGCGCACCAGAATGGCGACGCCGTTATAGGTCTTCTGGCCCGCGAACCAGCTCCGGTAGCCTTTTTCTTCGAGTTCGGCGCGGGGGAATTTGTCGTCGGTCAGCTTCAATTCCTGCAGGCACAGCACATCGGCGTGGCTGGTTTCGAGCCAGTCGATGACGTGCTGCAGGCGGACTTTGAGGGAGTTGACGTTCCAGGTGGCGATTTTCATGAAATTCTCACATTCTTGCCGGGCAAGGCTTTGTGGGGTGCTGACCCCGCGTTTTTGCTTTATTTTGCTTCAGCGACTACCCGTCTTGCGACCCGGATTCGGGTTGGCGGGATCGGGTTGATTCCGATAGTTCCGCATCTTATCGCGCGAGACGAGCGACGGTGAAAATTGCCTCGGCGGCCGTGAAAAATAAAAGCGCGATCCCTTCATTGCGCGGCGTATAGTGGGATCACATTTACGCGCATCGGGGATGCATCATGGCCCAATCCTATCCAGCCCTTTATAAGGACTTCGAAGTGCATCCGCTGGTGTTTTCGCGGCAGTTCGACAAGTTCGACGGTCACAAGCGTCATGCCGAAGGTTACGACGTTGCGGTACGCGTCTGCCGGCCGGGCGCCATCAGCGGCTCGAAGGCAAGCCGCGTATTTCGTCTCGTGCTGCCGTCCACGTTCTCCGATTTCGGCGTCGCGAAACGCAGCGCGAGTCAGTACGGCGCGGACATCATCGACGGCAAAGTCGAAGGCTCGACGGTCGAGGATCTCTGAGTTGTCCGCTCGTTTGCTGCACTCATTTACTGCTTTCACGTGCTGCATGAGTGCGGACACGCGCTGCGCCTCGTCTGAAATTATTTCACCCGATTGTTTGACGTCTTGCGAACGGCCCTATACAATCGCTTTTCTCTGACGCGGGGTGGAGCAGTCTGGCAGCTCGTCGGGCTCATAACCCGAAGGTCGTAGGTTCAAATCCTACCCCCGCAACCAAGCATTGTTGAAAGCCCGCTAGCGCAAGCTACGCGGGCTTTTTAACTCAGTGAGGTAAGCCCCCGGCTCTGCCGGGGGACTCACCAAGGTTTGACCTTTACGACGGTCAGCGCGAATTTCCTATCTCCGCCAAGAGAAGGAGATTCACGATGAAAGAGTATCAAAGCC
>NZ_WOEZ01000235.1 GCF_013177735.1 Paraburkholderia elongata
GAGGACGAGCGGTACGACCAGATGAAGTTGGCCATGGAGTAGGCCGCCAAGGGCGGCTCAAGGTTTTATGGGCGCCTTTGAGGCGCTCACAATTTCAAGCCACCGGCTTTGCCGGTGGTATTTGACTTGTGGCGCTCCCTGTTTCCTCATGTGTGCGTCACGCGCGCTTGCATTCAGTTCGGCATTCAATCCGACTCGATCGCCCATTCCACCGCCGCTTGCGCATGCAACGCGGTCGTGTCGAACACGGGTAACGCCGAATCTTCCGGCTTGATCAGCAGGGTGATTTCCGTGCAGCCGAGAATCACCGCTTGCGCCCCGCGCGCAGCGAGTCCTTCGATCGCACGCTGATACACCGCACGCGAGGCGTCATTCACTTTGCCGTGGCACAGCTCGTCGTAGATGATGCGATGCACATCCGCGCGTTCGGCTTCATCGGGAACCAGTGTCTCGAGGTCGTAGCGCTCGCGTAAGCGCCCGGTGTAGAACGTCTGCTCCATCGTATAGCGTGTACCCAGCAAGCCCACCCGCTCGATTCCAGCGGCGCGTAGTGCCATGCCGGTCGGATCGGCGATGTGCAGGAACGGCACGTCGATTGCCTGTTCGATCGATTCATAGACGCGATGCATGGTGTTGGTCGCCAGTATCACCAGGTCGGCGCCGCCTCGTTCGAGTTGACGGGCGGCGTCGGCCATCTGTTTGCCGAGAGCGGTCCAGTCGCCGGCGCGCTGGTTGGCCTCGATCGACGCGAAGTCGACCGTCAGCATCAGGCTGCGGGCGTTGTGATGGCCGCCGAGGCGCGCCTTGGCGTGGCGGTTCATGAGCGTGTAGTACTCGGTCGACGATTCCCAACTCATTCCGCCGATCACGCCGATGGTTTTCATGGTCTTGCTCCGTTGGTGGGTGATGCAGGCCGTTGTGCGTCGAAGCAGAATGCCGAAGCCAACTCGGAACGCCCAAGCATCGAACGTTCGAAAAGCGAGTATAGGCGGGCGTCAGTGCCCGCAGCCGGTACGGATTCCCCTCTGCCCACCGGTACGGCGTCTTGTTAAAACGCCGGCACGCACTTTCTGACGCCGATAGAATCGTAGTCACTCAAAGAGCGGTCAACAGGGAGCGAACCATGGATCTGATCATCCGCCGCGCGATGCTGCCGCCGAGCGCCGCGCCGCAGCAAAAGCTGCCGGTCGACATCGGCATTGAAGCGGGCCGCATCATCGCCGTCGAACCGAATCTGGCCGCGAGCGCGCGCGAAGAAATCGACGCCGACGGTTTGCTCGTCACGCCGCCATTCGTCGATCCGCATTTCCACATGGACGCGACGCTGTCGTACGGTCTGCCACGCGTGAACGCGTCGGGCACCTTGCTGGAAGGCATCGCGCTGTGGGGCGAACTGAAGCCGACTCTCACGCAGGAGGCGCTGATCGAGCGCGCGCTGCAGTACTGCGATTGGGCTGTCGCGCGCGGTCTGCTGGCGATTCGCAGTCACGTGGATGTATGTGATCCGCGCTTGCTCGCAGTCGAGGCATTGCTCGAAGTGAAGCGCCGCGTCGCACCGTATCTCGACCTGCAACTGGTTGCGTTTCCGCAGGACGGCGTCTTGCGCAGCGCAGGCGCATTCGAGAATCTCAAGCGGGCGATTGCGATGGGCGTCGACGTGGTCGGCGGGATTCCGCATTTCGAACGCACGATGGCCGACGGCGCGCAGTCCGTGCGCATCTTGTGCGAGTTCGCGGCGGAGCAGGGCTTGCGCGTCGACATGCATTGCGACGAGTCGGACGATCCGATGTCGCGCCATATCGAAACGCTCGCAGCCGAAACGCACCGGCTCGGTTTGCATGGGCGCGTCACCGGTTCGCACTTGACCTCGATGCATTCGATGGACAACTACTACGTCAGCAAGCTCTTGCCGCTGATGCGCGAGTCGGGCGTTGCGGCGATCGCCAATCCGCTGATCAACATCACGTTGCAAGGCCGCAGCGACACGTATCCGAAACGGCGTGGCATGACACGTGTGCCGGAGATGATGGCGGCGGGCATCAACGTCGCGTTCGGTCACGATTGCGTGATGGACCCGTGGTATAGCCTCGGCTCGGGCGACATGCTCGAAGTCGCGCACATGGGCTTGCATGTTGCGCAGATGACGGGCGTCGACGGCATGCATGCGTGCTTCGACGCGGTCACGGTGAATGCCGCGCGTATTCTCGGCCTGGAGGGCTATGGCATCGCGCCGGGTTGTGCGGCCAATCTCGTGTTGCTCGACGCACGCGATCCGGTCGAGGCGATTCGCTTGCGCGCCGCGCGGCTCGCGGTGGTGAGCCGGGGCAAGGTGGTGAGCCGTGCGCCTGCTGCGCGCGCGGCGTTGTCTCTGGAGGGGCGTCCTGCGCAGGTGGACTTCAAGCTGCATCGCGGTTAGCCGCGGCGCGCCGCTCGCGACACACGCGTGCATGAAAAAAACCGGTGCCTGCTCACGCAAGTCACCGGTTTTTTTCGATGTCGGCGCTATTTGCAACGCCGACTGCTGCTTCAACGCAAGATCAATGCGCCGCGGCAGGGGTCATGCCGTTGTGCCGCAACAAGGCGTCGATATTCGGCTCGCGGCCGCGGAACGCTTTGAACGATTCCATCGCGGGACGGCTGCCGCCCACTTCCAGAATCTCCGTGCGATAACGCATGCCGGTCGCCTGATCGAGCACGCTGCCGCTTGCGGCTTGTGCGGCTTCTTCGAAGGCAGCATACGCATCGGCGGACAGCACTTCTGCCCACTTGTAGCTGTAGTAGCCCGCCGCATAACCGCCCGCGAAAATATGGCTGAACGTATTCGGCCAACGCGAGAACGGAGCTTGCGGCACCACGTGGAAACGCTCGTTGATCTCGCTCGCAAGTTCGGTCGCGTTCTTCGTGCCGGATGCATCGAAGCCGGTGTGCAGTTGCATGTCGAACATCGAGAACACGATCTGGCGCAACGTGCCGAGACCGCTCTGGAAATTCTTCGCGGCGAGCATCTTGTCGAACAGATCGCGCGGCAGCGGCTTGGCGGTGTCGACGTGCGAGGTCATGTCGCTCAGCACGTCCCACTCCCAGCAGAAGTTCTCCATGAATTGCGACGGCAATTCAACCGCGTCCCACTCGACGCCGTTGATGCCCGACACGCCCAGTTCATCGACACGCGTGAGCATGTGATGCAAGCCGTGGCCGAACTCGTGGAACAGCGTGATCACTTCATCATGCGTGAAGCAGGCGGGCTTGCCGCCGACGGGTGCCGAGAAGTTGCAGGTCAGATAAGCGACCGGCGTTTGCACGCCGCCATGCGTGTGCTTGTGACGGCCACGCGCATCGTCCATCCATGCGCCGCCGCGTTTGCCTTCGCGCGCATACAGATCAAGATAGAACTGGGCGACGAGGCCGCCGTCCTGATTCTCGACGCGGAAAAAGCGCACGTCCGGATGCCAGACGGCCGCTTCGTCGCGACGGATGCGCACGCCGAACAGCGTTTCGGTGACCTTGAAGAGGCCTTTGAATACGACGTCTTCCGGGAAGTATTGTTTGACTTCGTTCTCGGAGAACGAATAGCGCTTCTGGCGCAGACGTTCAGCGGCGAACGTCATGTCCCACGGCTGCAGGTCGGTCATGCCGAGTTCGCTCGCTGCAAATTCGCGCAGTTCCTTCCAGTCCTGTTCAGCGTGCGGACGCGCGCGTGTGGCGAGGTCTTCGAGGAAGGCCATCACTTGCGCCGGCGACTCGGCCATCTTCGGCGCGAGCGAGACTTCGGCGAAGTTGTTGTAGCCAAGCATGTGCGCTTCTTCCGCGCGCAGTTTCAACTGATCGGCGAGTACCGCCGTATTGTCCCACTCGGCCTTGCCGCTGCCGTATTGCGGACCGAGCTCCGAGGCACGCGTCACATACGCGCGGTAGATCGCTTCGCGCATCGCGCGATTTTCCGAGTACTGCATGACCGGGAAATACGACGGGAAGTGCAACGTGAATTTGTAGCCGGTCTTGCCTTCGCGTTCGGCTGCTTCCTTCGCGGCTTCGATCACGTCTTCCGGCAGGCCCGCCAGTTGCGCCTCATCGCCGGCTTCGACGATATAGGAATACGCGTTCGTCGCATCGAGCACGTGATCCGAAAACGCTTTCGACAACCCCGCCTGGCGTTCCTGCAATTCGGCGAAATGCGGCTTCTGGTCTTCCGGCAATTCCGCGCCCGACAGGCGGAAATCGCGCAGCGCATTGCCGAGGATCTTCTTGCGCTCGCCGGTCAGCGACGAGAAATCGCTGCTGGCGTTAAGCGCCTTGTACTTCTCATACAGCGCGAGATTCTGGCCGACGCTCGACCAGAATTCGGTGACGCGCGGCAGATTCTCGCCGTACACCGCGCGCAGTTCCGGCGTATCCGCCACGGCGTTCAGATGGCCGACCACGCTCCAGGCGCGCGACAGCGGTTCGGTGGCGCGCTCGACCGGCTCGACCACGTCGGCCCACGAAGCGGGCGTAATGGGCTGGGCGGCGCGCTCGACAGCGGCAGCCGCATCGGCGAGCAGGACATCGAGGGCGGGCGTGACGTGTTCGGGGCGGATTTCGCCAAAGCGCGGCAGGTCGGAGAAATCGAGGAGCGGATTGTCGTGCTTCGAGGGGGTAGTGGACATAAGGCTTCCTGTCTGACGCGGGTGAACGGGTAATCGGTGCATCGACGGGCGCGCGATGACGCCCCGATAACACTCCATGTGGACATTATTGGGGCAGGGCGCGCCGATTCCAATCCGTCGGCAGACAAATTATCAGATGTCGCGCGACTATGTGCGGGAGAGCGAATACCGCACGCGGTTCGGACAGTGTTCGGGTGGCCGTAATGCGCCGCGATGTGGCTCCCGACTCGCCGCTCCTGCTGCGCCGCTGCGCTCTGTGCGAAAGCGAACGGTGGGAATTGCTGCCATGCCGCATTCTGGCGTGGCGCAACCCGTCAGCGACGCTTTCTGCAAGAGGTATGGATGAACCCGCTTTCGCATGCTCTATCGCGCAACGGTAATAACTTCGACCTTGTGCGCCTGCTCGCTGCCGTTGCTGTCGTGTACGGCCACTCGTATCTGCTGCAAGCGCCCGACGGCACCACGGATTGGGTCCGGAACGCGCTCGGCTTCGACGGTTTCGGTGCACTCGGCGTGTATGCGTTTTTTCTGCTGAGCGGCATGCTGGTGACCGCCAGTTTCGACCGGCAACGCTCGGTGCCCCGTTTCGCCGCGTTGCGCATCGCGCGGCTGTGGCCGGCAGTGGCGGGCGGTTCGCTGGTGACGGTGTTCATTCTCGGACCGCTGTTTACAACACTGCCGCTGCGCGACTATTTCGCCTCCGGTATGACGTGGGCCAACTTCGACAACTTCTCCACCATCGTGCTCAAAACCGGCTGGGCGCTGCCTGGTGTATTCGAGCACAACCGCTTTCCGGTTGACGTCTGCTGGCCGCTGTGGACGCTGCCGCTCGAAGTGCGCTGCTATCTGATCGTGATGTTGACCGGCATGCTGGGGCTGCTGTCCAGCGCGCGCGGCGTGGCGCTGGCGACGGCGCTCGGGGGCGCCGCATTCGTTCTGCGGGTGCATCTGCCGCATCTGCAGATCGAGCTGCGTGACTTCAGCGAAGCGCCCGTCGGTTTTTCGTTCTGGCCGGAGCCGTTTTTCATGCTGGGGATGCTGCTGTACGGCTGGCGCGAACGGATCGACATCAACGGCCTGACGGCTTTCGCGCTGGCGATGGTGTTTCTGGTGTTCCGCGACACGGCCGGCGCTCAAACGTTGTTCTATCTGGCTTTTGTGTGCGGCGTGCTGTGGGTGGGCACGACGCCGCTCTTGCGACGCTTCGTGCCGCGCCACGATTACTCGTATGGGATTTATCTGTACGGCTTCATGGTGCAGCAATGCGTTGCGAATATCGCGCCGCAGTTGAGCCATATGACGGCGGTGCTGATCGCCGCACCGTTCATCCTGGCATGCGCGGCGCTGTCATGGCACTTCGTGGAACGACCGGTGCTGAAGTGGTGCCGGGGGCGTCTTGCGCGTCAGCCGACGCCGCTTGGCGCGGGTATGGCGGCTGGGGATCAGGCGGCGCGCTGAGGAGGATGGTTGGCGTGGAGCCCTGGCGACAAGCATTGAAGCCTTGCATGCCGGCGAAACCGCTTCGCCGGCATGCGCTCGCATCCTTAAGCCTGTGCTGCCGCTTCGCGCTCGGCGGCTTCGATCGTGTTGACGAGCAGCATGGTGATGGTCATCGGACCGACGCCACCCGGCACCGGCGTGATGTAGCCGGCCACTTCCTTGACACCCGCGAAATCGACATCGCCGCACAGCTTGCCGGCTTCGTCGCGATTCATGCCGACGTCGATCACGGCTGCGCCCGGCTTCACCATGTCCGCCGTGAGAATGTTGCGCAGGCCGGTGGCGGCGACGACCACGTCGGCGTTACGTGTATGGGCGGCCAGATCGCGCGTCTTGCTATGACAGATCGTGACGGTTGCGCCGGCTTCGAGCAGCAGCAACGCCATCGGCTTGCCGACAATGTTCGAGCGGCCGATCACCACCGCGTTCGCGCCTTGCAGCGGAATATCGTAGGCTGCCAGCATCTTCATTACGCCGTACGGCGTGCACGGGCGGAACAGCGGCCGGCCGGTCAACAGTGCGCCGGCATTGGCGACGTGAAAACCGTCGACATCCTTTTCCGGGGCAATCGCCTCGATCACCTTGTGGCTGTCGATATGCGGCGGCAGCGGCAGTTGCACCAGAATGCCGTGGATGCGCGGGTCGCGATTCAGTTCGTCGATGCGCGCCAGCAGATCGGCTTCCGGCAGATCGGCCGGATAGCGGTCGAACGACGAACCGAGGCCGTTGTCATTGCACGCCTTGACCTTGTTGCGCACATAGACTTCGCTGGCCGGATTGTCGCCGACCAGCACCACGGCGAGACCCGGCTGATGGCCGCGAGCGGTGAGGGCGGCGGCACGCGTGGCGACTTCGGCGCGCAGGGTCTTGGAAAGGGCTAGGCCGTCGATCAGTTTGGCAGTCATGGTCGGTCGAGATGGGCAGTTTGGAAAGCGGAGCAGGGCGCAGGCGCGCGTGCGTGGCACGTGCGGCACATGCGATGGCGCTTTTCATCGGAAACGGGTCGGCACATGAAAAGCGCGCGGCGCGAATCAGGGATAAGCGGCGCTGCAAAGTCCGACATTATACCGGCCCGGCATGGGGTGCCACGTAGGGATTGCTGGCGCGCGGGAACGCCGCGGACGGGCTTGTGCGCCGCCGCGGTCGTTATGTTTATTGCGCCGGTTGCGGCTTGTTCGACAACGCGAGGCGCAGCAGATCGGCGACCGTGTTGACGTTGAGCTTTTCCATGATGTTCGCGCGGTGCGCTTCAACCGTCTTGATGCTGATGCCGAGGTCGTCGGCGATCTGCTTGTTCAGGCGGCCGGCGATGATGCGCTCGAGCACCTGGTGCTCACGCGCGGTCAGCTTGCCCAGACGTTCGGCGGCGGCGCGTTGCTGCTGCACGCTGGTGCTTTCGGTGCGCGCCTTGTCGAGCATGCGCTCGACCAGCTTGCGCAGTTCGGCTTCGTCGAACGGTTTTTCGATGAAGTCCATCGCGCCTTTCTTCATCGTCGACACGGCCATCGGCACGTCGCCGTGGCCCGTCACGAAGATGATCGGCAGCGACGCGTTGTCGGCGATCAGGCGTTCCTGCAACTCGAGGCCGCTCATGCCGGACATCCGCACATCGAGGATCAGACAAGCGATCTGGCCCGGATGCGTATGCGGCTGCCATGCGTCGATGAACTGCTCGGCGCTGGAGAAGCATTGCACGCGGTAGCCGTTCGCCTCCAGCAGCCAGCGCAGCGAATCTCGCACGGCCTCGTCGTCGTCGACGACAAAGACAGTTTCCTGTGTGGTGACTGGGCTGTTCATAGCTCTCCCGTAACGGTTTGTGGTGTCGGCGCCTCTGACCCGCCGTTGCTCGGGCCGTCAGGCTCTCCAATAGGCAGACTGCAATGGAACGTGGCGCCTGTGATGTGGCCGTCGGATTCGACGTTGTTGACCACCCACAGACGGCCGCGGTGCGATTCGATAATCGAACGGCAAATGTTCAGCCCCATGCCCATACCATCGGACTTGGTGCTGTAAAACGGTTCAAAGAGACGCTCGGCTGTCGCTTCGTCGACGCCCGGTCCCTGGTCGACGACGCTAATGCAGACGAACCCGCTCTCCAGTCGCACGACCACGCGAATCACGGGGTCGACCGCATTCGGGCGCGCATCGTGCATCGCTTCGACGCCGTTCTTCAGCAGGTTCACAAGCACCTGCTCGATCAGCACCGGGTCGACGTAGATTACCGGCAGGCGCGAACGCAGATCGGTCACGATGCGAATCTTGCGCTTGCGCGCTTCGAGTTCGGCGAGGCCCACGGCGTCGGCGACGATATCGGCCACGCGCGTGGCCTGGCGTTTCGGCTCGCTGCGTTTCACGAACTCGCGAATGCGCTTGATGATCATGCCCGCCCGCACCGCCTGTTGGGCGGTTTTCTCGAGCACGGGCAGCAGATTGTCAGGCGTCGTCCGACCGGATTTAACCAGTGCCACCGTTCCTGAGCAATAGTTATTGATCGCGGCGAGCGGCTGGTTCAGTTCGTGCGCGAGCGACGAGGCCATTTCGCCCATCGTCATCAGTCGGCTGGTGAACTGCAGCTTCTCGTCCTGTTGACGCGAGAGTTCCTGAGCCTGCTTGCGCGTGGTGATGTCGGTCGCGATCTGCATCTGCGCGAGATGGCCGTCCACCCACTGGATGTATTGGCGGCGCACTTCGAACCATTTCTGGATGCTTTGCACATAGATTTCCTGCGCATCGGCCGTGCTTTCGGTCAACGCGGCAGCGGGCAGACCCGCGTAGGTATCCACCATATCGATCGAATCGGACGACGCCTGTGCGCTATCGAACCCGCCGCCCGCCAATTCCAGATGACCGTCCGGGCGAATGCCGAAGAGGTGCCGGTAGTAGCGGTTGGCGAACAGCAGCTCGGCTTCGTCGGCGGCCAGCACGGAGACGGCGGCGTCGAGACTTTCGAGCACGGTCGTGAAGCGTTCGTGGGCGGCGGCGAGTTCTTCGCGCGCGCGCTTCGGCTCGGTGATGTCGGTCATCGACGACATCCAGCCGGTCTGGCGGCCCGAACTGTCGATCAGCGGCGACACATAGAGCCGCGCATGGAACAGCGAACCGTCCTTGCGGCGCACCCGCAATTCGAAACCGGAAGAGGGGGCCTTGCCGCGCAGCGTCATATCGAGCTGGCGTTGCATTTCAGGGTAGGCGTCGCGCGGCCAGTAAGCGAACGGCGCGTTCTTGCCGACCAGATCGCTTTCGTCCCAACCGGTCATGCGGCAAAAGGCCGGATTGACGTGGGTGATGCGGCCGTGCATGTCGAGCACGCGCATGCCGATCAGCACCGAGTTTTCCATTGCACGGCGAAAGAACGCTTCGGCGTAGAGCGCCTGCTGCGCTTCGAAGCGCTGCCGCGTGTGTTTCCACAAGCTCCACAGACTCCACAACACGAAGCACGACAGGCCGGCCACCAGCCAGACCAGCGTGTTGTTGGTGAAGTTGGTCATCTGCGGGAACGCGTAGACGCGTACCGAGACGCCCTGGCCCGGCGGGTCGAGCGGCAGATCGTAGAACATGTCGCGCGGCAGGCGCGGACGGGTCGACGTGGTGGTCAACTCGCGGTTGTTCACGTCGATGATCGAGATTTTGTATTTGGCCGACAACTCGGGCGGAATGTCGTGCTTCAGGATCCCTTCCACCGAGAACACGGCGGCAATCGTGCCGAGGAAGTCGCGGTCGCGGTAGACCGGCGTCTGCAGCGTGATATAGCCATTGCCGAGGTCGTCGTAGATCAGCGGCGAGTACACCTGGCGGCGCGTATTGCGTGCCTCATTGAAAGCGGCTTTGACGGCTTCGTCCATCTGCGCGTCGTTCGGCTTGGCGAGGCGCTGGCCGAACACGGGGAGTGCGGTATTGGGCCAGCGCGGCTGCTGCTGGCTCGTGTACCAGTTCATGTAGAGGATCTCGGGATGCCCCTGCATGATGTCTGTGGTGGACACCTGGAATGAATGCGGATCGGCGTGGCCGGCGACCAGATCGCGGCCGAGGGCCTGAATCTGTTCCTGCGCGCCGGTCATGGACAGGCGGATCTGCTGCTGCGCCCACGCGACATTGCGGTAGAGCGTGTCTTCCTGCTGCTGTTGTTCGCGCCGGTTCAGGCTCCACAGAATCAGGCTCATGACGACCAGGAAAACCAGGATCGAGAGCAGCGGCGTGAGCAAATAGGAGTTGGACCACCACGGTCCGTGGTGCCAGCGGGAGGACGGCGTCGAATCCGCCGGCGAACCAGCGGTGCGCGCCGAGCGAGCGAAAAGCCGTTCGGTCAACATGCGTGGCATTGTAGCGCAGCGAGTCACTAGCAAATGGCGCAAAAAAGCGCTGAAAGAACTGTTATTCGGCGCAAACTAGCCGACGTATCCGTCGATCGGCAGTCAAATCAGGTTGCGCCGCAACAATTTTTCGCATTATGAGAATCGATCTCGTAATTCGAAAATTTTGTTGCGCGGACGTCGGGACCCCTTTTACAATCGGCCGAAGCTGCCGCGGTCGTGCTTCGTCCGCGTCGTCTGTTCAAAGAGCGTTCCTCTATATCCAGGAGACGAGCATGTCCGCTGTACCCGACGAAGTCATGAAATATGTCGCCGCTGAAAAAGACGACGATCCCCAGGAAACCGGCGAATGGCTGGAAGCGCTGGATGGCGTGATTTCTGCTGTGGGCCCCGATCGCGCTCACTACCTCATCGAGAAACAGATCGAATTCGCTCGCGTACATGGCGAACATCTGCCGTTCTCTGCAAACACCCCCTACATCAATACGATTCCTGTGTCGCGTCAGGCGCCGATTCCCGGCGACCAGGACCTCGAACACCGGATTCGCTCGTACACGCGCTGGAACGCCATCGCCATGGTGCTGCGCGCGGGCAAGGACACGAACGTCGGCGGCCACATCGCATCGTTCGCGTCGGCCGCCACGCTGTACGACGTTGGCTACAACCATTTCTGGCACGCACCGTCGGCCGAACATGGCGGTGACCTCGTGTTCGTGCAGGGCCATTCGTCGCCGGGTGTGTACTCGCGCGCGTTCCTGCTCGGCCGTCTGACCGAGAACCAGCTCGACAACTTCCGTCAGGAAGTGGGCGGAGAGGGCATCTCGTCGTACCCACACCCTTGGCTGATGCCGGACTTCTGGCAATTCCCGACCGTCTCGATGGGCCTCGGCCCGATCATGGCGATCTACCAGGCGCGCTTCATGAAGTACCTGCAGGCGCGCGGCATTGCGAAGACCGAAGGCCGCAAGGTCTGGGCCTTCCTCGGCGACGGCGAAACGGATGAACCGGAATCGCTCGGCGCAATCGGCATGGCCGGTCGCGAACGCCTCGACAACCTCGTGTTCGTGATCAACTGCAATCTGCAGCGCCTGGATGGCCCGGTGCGCGGTAACGGCAAGATCATCCAGGAACTCGAAAGCGAATTCCGCGGCGCCGGCTGGAACGTCATCAAGGTCGTCTGGGGCAGCCGCTGGGATGCGCTGTTCCAACGCGACAAGTCGGGCGTGCTGATGCGCCGGATGATGGAAGTCGTGGACGGCGAATATCAGACGTACAAGTCGGAGTCCGGCGCATACGTTCGCGAGCACTTCTTCAATACGCCGGAACTGAAGGCACTGGTTGCCGACTGGTCCGACGAAGATATCTGGAACCTGAACCGCGGCGGCCACGATCCGCACAAGATTTATGCGGCGTTCCAGGAAGCATCGAACTCGCAAGGCCAGCCGACCGTCATCCTCGCGAAGACGATCAAGGGCTACGGCATGGGCGAAGCCGGCCAGGCGATGAACATCACCCACCAGCAGAAGAAGCTGCACGTGGATCAGCTGAAGAAATTCCGCGACCAGTTCCGTCTGCCGATCCCCGACGAAGACCTCGTCAACGTGCCGTACCTCAAGTTCGAAGAAGGTTCGAAGGAACTCGAGTACATGCGCGCTCGCCGTCAGGACCTCGGCGGCTATCTGCCGGCGCGTCGCCAGAAGGCCGAGTCGCTGCCGGTGCCGGCGCTCGACGCGTTCGAGCCACTGCTGAAGGGCACGGGCGAAGGCCGCGAGATCTCCACGACGATGGCGTTCGTGCGGATCCTGAACATCCTGCTGAAAGACAAGGCACTCGGTAAGCGCATCGTGCCGATCGTGCCGGACGAGTCGCGTACCTTCGGTATGGAAGGCCTGTTCCGCCAGATCGGTATCTGGAATCAGGAAGGCCAGAAGTACGTGCCGGAAGATTCCGATCAACTGATGTTCTACCGCGAATCGGAAACCGGTCAGATCCTGCAGGAAGGGATCAACGAAGCCGGCGGGATGTGTGACTGGATCGCAGCTGCGACGTCGTACTCGACGCACGGCGAGATCATGATCCCGTTCTACATCTTCTACTCGATGTTCGGCTTCCAGCGTATCGGCGATCTGGCATGGGCGGCGGGCGACATGCGTTCGCGCGGCTTCCTGCTGGGCGGCACCGCTGGCCGCACCACGCTGAACGGCGAAGGTCTGCAACACGAAGACGGCCACTCGCTCTTGTGGGCGGCATCGGTACCGAACTGCATCAGCTACGACCCGACGTTCGGTTACGAACTCGCGGTCATCATGCAGGACGGTCTGCGCCGCATGGTCGCCGACCAGGAAGACGTGTACTACTACATCACGGTGATGAACGAGAACTACGAGCACCCGGCGATTCCGCAGGGCGATGCTGTAGCGGCCGACATCATCAAGGGTATGTACTCGTTCAAGAAGGCCGACGCTGATAAGAAAGCGCCGCGCGTTCAGCTGATGGGCGCGGGCACGATCTTCAACGAAGTGATCGCCGCTGCTGATCTTCTGAAGAACGACTGGGGCGTCGCTGCCGACCTCTGGAGCGTGCCGAGCTTCACCGAACTCGCTCGCGAAGGTCACGAAGTGCAGCGCTGGAACCTGCTGCACCCGACGGAAGAGAAGAAGGTCTCGCACGTCGAGAAGCTGCTGAAGGACGCACAAGGTCCGGTCATCGCTTCGACCGACTACGTGCGCGCGCTGACCGAGCAGATCCGCGCGTTCGTGCCGCAGAAGTTCGTCGTGCTGGGCACGGATGGCTACGGCCGTTCGGACACGCGTGAAAAGCTGCGCCACTTCTTTGAAGTCGACCGCTACTGGGTCACGGTTGCCGCGTTGAATGCACTGGCAGATGAAGGCACGATCGAGCGCAAGGTCGTCGCCGAGGCGCTCAAGAAGTACAACCTTGATCCCGCCAAACCCAACCCGATGACCGTCTAAGGCATCCTTCCCCGTGTGCCACGGCGTGCGCGCCTGCTCCTGATCGACAGGAGCGGGTGGCGTGCGCGGCCCAGGAGACACTAACAATGAGTCAAGCGATCGAAGTCAAGGTGCCGGACATCGGCGATTACAAGGACATTCCTGTGATCGAGGTGCTGGTGAAGGCGGGTGACACCGTCGAGAAAGAGCAGTCGCTCGTTACGCTGGAATCCGACAAGGCGACCATGGACGTGCCGAGCTCGGCTGCCGGCGTCGTCAAGGAAGTGAGGGTCAAGGTTGGCGACAACGTGTCGGAAGGCTCGCTGATCGTCGTGCTGGATGGGGCGGGCGGTGCTGCTGCCGCGCCGGCTCCGGCGCCTGCTGCTGCACCGGCCCCCGCGCCCGCCGCTGCGCCGGCGCCTGCTGCCGCCGGTGGCGGTTTGCAAGAAGTCAAAGTGCCGGATATCGGCGACTACAAAGACATTCCCGTGATCGAAGTCGCGGTGAAGGTCGGCGATCGCGTCGAGAAAGAGCAGTCGCTTGTGACGCTCGAATCCGACAAGGCGACCATGGACGTGCCGAGCTCGGCCGCCGGTATCGTCAAGGAATTGAAGGTCAAGGTGGGCGATACCGTGTCGGAAGGCTCGGTGATCGTCGTGGTGGAAACCGAGGCGGTGCTGCTGCGCCGGCTCCGGCGCCTGCGGCAAAACCGGCAGCGCTCGAGAAGCCGTCGGACGCTCCGGCGACTCCGTCGCCCGCTCCGGTTTCGCCGTCCGCGCTTGCACAAGCGCCGGTGATTCCGGCTGGCGAAGGCGGTGCTCGCCATGCGAGCCACGCTTCACCGTCCGTGCGCAAGTTCGCGCGCGAACTCGGTGTCGACGTGGCGCAAGTGCAGGGCACGGGTCCGAAGGGCCGTATTACGCAAGCGGACGTGACCGGCTTCATCAAGGGCGTGATGACCGGCCAGCGTGCTGCGCCGGCCGGCGCTGCCGCACCGGCTGCCGCGGGTGGCGGCGAGTTGAATCTGCTGCCGTGGCCCAAGGTCGACTTCACCAAGTTCGGCCCGGTCGATCCGAAGCCGCTGTCGCGCATCAAGAAGATCTCGGGCGCGAATCTGCATCGCAACTGGGTCATGATTCCGCACGTCACGAACAACGACGAAGCGGACATCACCGATCTCGAAGCGCTGCGCGTGCAGTTGAACAAGGAAAACGAAAAGGCCGGCGTGAAGATCACGATGCTGGCGTTCGTGATCAAGGCGGTGGTTGCTGCGTTGAAGCAGTTCCCGACGTTCAACGCGAGCCTCGATGGCGATAACCTCGTGTTCAAGCAGTACTACCACATTGGGTTTGCTGCTGATACGCCGAATGGTCTGGTCGTGCCGGTGATTCGCGATGCGGATAAGAAGGGTTTGATCGATATCGCGAAGGAAATGGCCGAGCTTTCGAAGGCCGCGCGTGATGGCAAGCTGAAGCCGGATCAGATGCAAGGTGGGTGCTTCTCGATTTCTTCCCTGGGTGGGATTGGCGGGACTAACTTCACGCCGATTATTAATGCGCCTGAAGTTGCCATTCTTGGATTGTCGCGTGGCGCGATGAAGCCGGTTTGGGATGGTAAGCAATTTGTGCCGCGTCTGACTCTGCCGCTGTCGTTGTCGTATGACCATCGGGTGATTGATGGTGCTGCGGCGGCTCGGTTCAATGCGTATCTGGGTGCGATTCTTGCCGATTTTCGGCGTGTGATTCTTTGATCTGTTGATGATTGCCTGTGGCGCGGATTGCTTTCTTTGTTGGTTGGTTATCCGCGTCTCTCTGTTGAACTTGCTTTCTTATCGGTCTATTAGTGTCGCCCCTGTGCGGGGCGGCACTTACTTTTCTTTGTCTTCCAAAGAAAAGTAAGCAAAAGAAAGGCGCGTCCTTGGGCGGACGGCAAAGGATGTTTCTGTTCGCCGCGCTGCTAGCTTTTGGGCTGTTTTTGGAGCGGGTTCTTCGCCTCGTCACGATCAATAAGAGAAGGGGACACTAATGAGTCTCGTCGAAGTAAAAGTGCCGGATATCGGTGACTTCAAAGACGTCGATGTCATCGAAGTCAATATCAAACCGGGCGATGTCATCGAGAACGAACAGGCGCTGATGACGCTCGAGTCCGATAAGGCCTCCATCGAAGTGCCAAGCGATACCGCCGGCACAGTCAAGGAAGTGCGCGTCAAAGCCGGCGACAAAGTCTCGCAAGGCACGATCATCGCGCTCGTCGAAACGTCTGCGGACGCAGCGCCGGCTAAGGCGCCTGAGAAAGCGCCCGCTCCGGTGGCAGCAGCGCCCGCAACTGCACCTAAGGCGGCTGCTCCCGCTCCGCAAGCCGGCAGCTTTTCCGGTAGCGCGGATATCGAGTGCGACATGCTCGTGCTCGGTTCGGGCCCCGGCGGTTACTCGGCTGCGTTCCGTTCGGCCGACCTCGGCATGAAGACGGTGCTCGTCGAACGTTATGCCACGCTCGGCGGCGTGTGTCTGAACGTCGGCTGCATCCCGTCGAAGGCGCTGTTGCACACTGCTCTCGTTATCGACGAGGCGGAAGCGCTGGGCGCGCATGGCATTACGTTCGCTAAGCCGCAGATCGATCTCGACAAGCTGCGCGACTTCAAGTCGGGCGTCGTCAAGAAGCTCACCGGCGGCCTCGCCGGTATGGCCAAGATGCGCAAGGTCGAAGTCGTGACGGGTAACGGCTCGTTCGTCGATCCGCATCACATGGAAGTGCAGACCGAAGGCGGCAAGAAGGTCGTCAAGTTCAAGCAGGCAATCATCGCCGCAGGCTCGGAAGCGGTGAAGCTGCCGTTCATCCCGGAAGATCCGCGTGTGGTCGATTCGACCGGCGCGCTCGAACTGCGTCAGATTCCGCAACGCATGCTGGTGATCGGCGGCGGCATCATCGGCCTCGAAATGGCGACGGTCTATGCGACCCTCGGCGCGCAGATCGATGTGGTCGAAATGCTCGACGGTCTGATGACCGGTGCGGATCGCGATCTGGTCAAGGTCTGGGAGAAGTACAACAGCAAGCGTTTTGCCAACGTCATGCTGAAGACCAAAACCACCGGGGCCGAAGCGAAAGACGACGGCATCTACGTGTCGTTCGAAGGCGAAAAGGCCCCGCCCGAAGCGCAACGCTATGACCTCGTCCTGGTCGCCGTCGGCCGTACGCCGAACGGCAAGAGGATCGGCGCGGACAAGGCCGGCGTCGCGGTAACGGATCGCGGCTTCATCGACGTCGACAAGCAGATGCGCACCAACGTGCCGCACATCTTTGCAATCGGCGATATCGTCGGTCAGCCGATGCTCGCGCACAAAGCCGTGCATGAGGCTCACGTCGCCGCTGAAGTCGCACACGGCGAGAAGGCGTACTTCGATGCGCTGCAGATTCCGTCGGTGGCCTACACCGATCCGGAAGTGGCGTGGGCCGGCAAGACGGAAGACCAGCTGAAGGCCGAGGGCATCAAGTACGGCAAGGCGGTGTTCCCGTGGGCCGCTTCGGGCCGCGCAATCGCCAACGGCCGCGACGAAGGTTTCACCAAGCTGCTGTTCGACGAAGAAACCCATCGCGTGATCGGCGGCGGGATCGTTGGTCTGAACGCCGGCGACCTGATCAGCGAAGTCTGTCTCGCGATCGAAATGGGTGCGGATGCAACGGATATCGGTAAGACGATTCACCCGCATCCGACGCTCGGCGAATCGATCGGTATGGCCGCCGAGTTGTACGAAGGCGTCTGCACCGACCTGCCGCCGCAGAAAAAGAAGTAAATGCCGCTGGGTCCGCCTGCATGCAGGTGGGCTCGATGATGCAGATGCAAAAAAAAAACGGCGCGCCCCGTAATAGGGCGCGCCGTTTTTATTGTGGCAAGCAGCGTTTGTCGTGAAGCGACGCATGAAACATGCGCCGTGCATCTCAGGCAGCGGGAAAAAAAATCCCGGCCTTTCGCCGGGCAAACGATACGCTATTCAACGTATCGGAGCGTTCGGCCAGGTAAAACCGTGTGAGCGGCAACGGCACGACGCTGTTGCTTGCGATAACGCCGGCCCAGCCGTGAGGCGGGCCGGCCTAATGTGATGCCTGAAGTGGTGCCTGAAACTTAGACTGCCTTCTTTGCCGAGCGCGATGCTTGTGCAGCAGCTTGCGATGCTGCCTTCGATGCGGCCGTTGCGGCTGCATTGAAGTTGCTTTCGGCGATTTCGACAGCTTGCTTGGTCGCCTTGTGGACCGTTTCGTACGTGGTGTTGGCGGCGGTGATAGCCGACTTCATCACGGCGACAGCAGTTTCCGAACCGGCCGGAGCGTTCTTTGCAACGTTTTCGACGAGCGCCTGGACCTTGCGGTTTTGCTCTTCGAATTGAGCTTCCGCGACGCGGGTAAATTCACCTTGCGTTGCCGAAACGATCTCATACACGTGACGGCCGTACGACAGCGCCTTTTCAGCCACCGGCTGTGCGAGGCTTGCCTGCAGCGCCAGCAGTTCCTGCGCGTCCTTCACCGACAGTGCGCGCTGGGCATTTTCCTGGCTTTCCGCGAGCGTCGATTTCACGACTTGCAGGTTCAGTTCAACCAGCTTTTCGACGCCTTCAAATGCTTTGGTCGTCAGGCCGAACAACGTTTCAAAGTTGGCTTTCTGGGCTGCAGCGAATTGCTCAGGGGTCAGCAGAGTCATGGTTTACGCTCCTGGATTGCGGCCTGTCTGTGCGGACCGCATTGGGTTAGTGGCGAGACGCTTTAAGGTCGTCTCCCCGGACCGCGATGTATTGTGCATCGCAGCAATGGTTCCCATTTTAGGATGGTCACAACGAATGTCAAGTACTTTTTGTGCGTCGCACAATGCTGAGAAATTGCCGATAAAACAATACGTTATGCAGTGGGCATGACATTCGTGTGACGCAAGTTAATTTGTTCGTTGCACTGTGCTGGTGCGGGAGAAATCTGTATTTGTTACCGATTCCAGGAGAGGTTTTGACTGCCCGGTGAGGCGCGGCGCTGGCGAGAAAGCAACGTCGGCGTTTGACAAAAAATCCATCAATTGGGCATTCCGATGTAAACCAGAAAGTGTCACGGAACGTTAATGCTCTATGCCGGTCGAATGCGCGTTGGCGGTCTCCAGCAGCTGTTTAACAGCCTGCGGCGAGACCCTTGCGACGTTCCGGTGCGTCGGCACGTTGTGTCGGCACGCTGTACTGGCAAGGCTTTACACGCCTGCGCTCTGACCGTATTTCCCCTTATCAAGGTTGTCTCGAAATTGCCGTTATGCTGAAAGAATCACCTCGATTCCGGCTTATGGCGGCGAAGGCGAGGCGAAGCGCGTTGGCGATCGTTTTTTTCGATCGAAGCGCGGCACTTATTCGTGTTTTTGCGATCGGAGCTTACAAGCCGGTTTAAGTAGCGCGTATAAGTGCTTCAAATTGCTAATTTTTCGTTGTTTTACTACACTTGCGGAAACCTCTCGCCGCTCCCTACCGAACACCCATGAAAACCGACATGTTTTCGTCGCTAAAAGTGATCCACGGCGCGGCCCGCAGCACCGCTCTGTCGGTGGCCGCCTCCATGGTCATCGCAGCGGCGTTCGCCGCGCCTGTCAGCACTTTTGCCGCCACGCCCGCCACAACGGCAAAAACCTCCAAACACGCGAAAGCAGCCAAAAAGCCCGCCGCGGCCACCGCCGCTGCGAAGCCCGTGGCCGCCGCAGGTGACGACGCACCGCGCGCGGGTGTCAAGCGCAAGCGCGTGACGTACACGTCGAACGGTCGCCACCACTCGGTGATGCGCCGCGTCGCGTACGAACCGCGTCAGCCTACCGTCGGCCAGGCTTTCGGTCTGCACGAAACGCCGGACGCGCTGATGCTGCGTTCGAGCGTTGCCTACGTGATCGATCAGAATTCCGGCGAATCGCTGTTCGACAAGAATTCGCGCGCCGTGGTGCCGATCGCGTCGATCACCAAGCTGATGACGGCGATGGTCGTGCTCGATTCGAAAGAGCCGATGACCGACCAGATCGAAGTCACCGACGAAGACCGCGACTACGAGAAGAACACGGGCTCGCGTCTGTCGGTGGGCTCGGTGCTTTCGCGTGAAGACATGCTGCACATCGCGCTGATGGCCTCGGAAAACCGCGCGGCCGCGTCGCTGTCGCGTTATTTCCCGGGCGGCCGTCCGGCGTTCCTCGCGGCCATGAACGCGAAGGCCAAGCAACTCGGCATGACCGACACGCACTTCGAAAACCCCACGGGTTTGACGAGCCAGAACGTGTCGAGCGCGCGTGACCTCGTGAAGATGGTCAACGCGGCGTATCAGTATCCGATGATCCGCAAGTTCTCGACCGATCACAGCTACGAGGTGTACACCGGCAAGCGTTCGCTGGCGTACAACAGCACGAACGCATTGGTGCGTAACCCGACATGGGACATCGGTCTGCAAAAGACCGGCTTTATCAACGAAGCGGGCGAGTGCCTCGTGATGCAGGCGACCATTCACGGCCGTCCGATGATCATCGTGCTGCTCGACTCGTCGGGTAAGTACTCGCGCTTCGCGGACGCAACGCGCCTGCGCACGTGGCTCGACAACGGTGGCGATCAGCCCCGCATCACCAGCGCGGATGCCGGCGGCCCGGGCACCTGAAGTGCGCTAGCCTGCTCTAGCGGCCGGTTTTTGGACCGGCCAGCAAAAAAGCCTCGCATCTGCGAGGCTTTTTTATTGAGTCGGAGGAGGACGCAGCCGCCAGCTTATGCGTGCTGGGAATGCGAGTGCTGCTGCGGTGTCTGCGGGCGATAACCCAGCGACTCGGAAATCAGCAACGCCGTTTGGCTGAGTTGCCCCAGCCACGAGTCCTGCAAGCGATCCGCCGGGGCGGACAGCGACAGGCCCGCAACCAGCTTGCCAGTGTCGTCGTAAATCCCCGCTGCGATGCAGCGCACGCCCAGTTCCAGTTCTTCGTTATCGCGCGCGCACGCCTGCTGGCGCACGTGCGACAACTCGCGTTCGAGCTTGGTCAGATCGGTGATGCTGTTCTGCGTGTGACCGGACAGGCCGGTGCGCGTGGCGTAGGCCCGCACGCGGGTCGATTCGTCCGCGGCGAGGAAGAGCTTGCCCACCGAGGTCAGATGCAGCGGCGCGCGCCCGCCAATCGCTCGCACCACCTGCATGCCGGAGCGCTCAGAGTAGGCGCGCTCTATATAGACGATCTCGTCGCCCTGACGCACCGACAGGTTCACTGTCTGCCCGGTTTGACGGTGCAGTTCGCGCATCGGCGTGAGCGCCGCGTCGCGTACCGACAGCCGTGCCTTCACCAGATTGCCCAGTTCGAGCAGGCGCATACCGAGACGGTAAGTGCCGGGATCCGACCGGTCGACCAGCCGGCACATCACCATGTCGTTCAGGATGCGGTGCGCGGTGGACGGGTGCAGCTCCGTGCGGATGGCGAGTTCTTTCAGGCTGACCGGGTCGCTATGCGCAGCGAGTGCATCGAGCAAGCGCATCATGCGTTCGATCACCTGGATCGAAGTTTTGGGATCCGGGTTCGTATCGCTCATGGGAGGAATCGGTTGACGCGTCAAACAGCGGAAATTGATTGTATCCCGTATTGTGAAAAGAAGGGAAGCGCTTGGAAGGCCTATTCCAAATTAACGTGGTACTCGTCCTATGCCTTCCGGCCGTTGGTATTGTGCGGCAAACAGCGGATAATCAGGGACGTTTTCCCGAAGGAGGGCTCATGCGAGTCGGATTGTTCGTCACCTGCCTGATCGATCTGATGCGTCCGGAGATCGGATTTTCGGTTATCAAGCTGATCGAAGGCGCCGGTTTCGAGGTGGTGGTGCCGCCCGCGCAAACCTGTTGCGGGCAACCCGCGTACAACTCGGGCGAGCGGCGCATCGCGCGTGACCTGGCCGAGAAAACCTTGCGCGAGTTCGAGCAGTTCGACTACGTCGTGGTGCCGTCCGGTTCCTGCGGCGGCATGATCCGCGCGCATTACGGCGACCTGTTCGCGGACGATCCGGAGTTGATGAACCGCTTCGGCCGGTTGCGGCCCAAAGTGTTCGAGTTGACCGACTTCCTCGTCAATGTGGCCAAGGTGCAATTACAGCCAGGCGAGTTCGCGGACCAGGTGACTTACCACGATTCCTGTTCGGGGCTGCGCGAACTCGGCGTCAAGGCGCAGCCGCGCGCGTTGCTGGCGCAGGTGGGCGTGGCGGTGACCGAAATGAAGGATTGCGAGCACTGCTGCGGCTTTGGCGGCACCTTCGCAATCAAGTACGGCGACATCTCGACGGCGATCGTCGACGAGAAATGCGCGAATATCGGCGCGAGCGGCGCCGGCACGGTGGTGCTCGGCGACCTCGGCTGCATGCTTAATATCGAAGGCCGCTTGCGGCGCACCGGCGATACCACCACCCGCGTGCTGCACATTGCCCAGGTGTTGGCCGGCGACGCTTAGAGTTACTGCGGCGCCCAAACCGGCGCACTCGATTCGGCGCGCTCCAGTTCGCGCGCTTCACCCGTGCGCTTCACTCGTGAATTTCACTCGCATTTCGTTCGCGCATTTCAACTGCGCATTCCACTCGCGCATTTAACCGAATACGCTCAAGGCCGCCATGCAAGTCCAATCGATGCATTTCAAGGCCCGCGCGGGCCAGAAACTCGCCGACCAGCGTCTGCAGCAGAACCTCACCAAGCTGTCGACCAAGTTCGTGTCGGCCCGCGCCGCGGCCATGACCGCGATCGATTTTCCCGCCACCCGCGCCGCGCTCAAGGAGCGCCGCAATCGTGCGCTGGACAATCTCGATGTCTGGCTCGAGACCTTCGAACGTGAAGCGGCCCGGCGCGGCGTGACGGTCCTGTTCGCCGAGACGACACAGGAGGCCGCGCGCCTCGTCGGCGATATCGCGCGCCGGCACGAGGTGAGGAAGGTGATCAAGACCAAGTCGATGGTCACCGAGGAAATGCGCCTGAACGAAGTGCTCGGGCAGATGGGTGTGCAATCGATCGAAACCGATCTGGGCGAGTACATTCTGCAGATCAACGACAACGAGCCGCCCAGCCACATCATCGCGCCGGTCGTCCATAAAGATAAGGACGAGATCGCCGACCTTTTCGCGAAAACGCACGACCGGCCGCGTCTGACCGAGATCACCGACATGACCCGCGAAGCGCGCGAGATGCTGCGCCCGCACTTCATGACCGCGGACATGGGCGTGACTGGTGGCAACTTCGTGGTGGCGGAGACGGGGTCGGTCGTACTGGTCACGAACGAGGGCAACGAGGGCATGTGCACGGTGATGCCGCGCGTGCATGTGGCCGTGACCGGCATCGAGAAAGTGTTGCCTACGCTGGAAGATCTGGCGACCGCGATGCGTCTTTTGCCGCGCTCGGCGACCGGCCAGGCGACGTCGAACTATTTTTCCGTGCTGACCGGGCCGCGCGGCGTGGGCGATCAGGACGGTCCCGAGCATATGTATGTAGTGCTGGTCGACGGCGGGCGCACGGGGCTGATCGGCGGCGACTTCCAGGAAATGCTGCGCTGTATCCGTTGCGGCGCTTGCATGAACCACTGCCCCGTGTATCAGAAGGTGGGTGGTCATGCCTACGGCTGGGTTTATCCGGGGCCGATGGGGTCGGTGCTGACGCCGAGCTACGTCGGGATCGACAAAGCGTTGGATCTGCCTCAGGCGGCGACTTTGTGCGGCGAGTGCAACAGCGTATGTCCGGTGGGAATTCCCTTATCCGATCTGCTGCGCAAGCTGCGCGAGAAGCAGGTCGAACGGCGCCTGCGGCCGTGGCGCGAACGGGCAGGGCTCGCAGTGTGGGGTTTCCTCGCGCTGCATCCGGACGCCTATGCGCTATTCACCAAGCTGGCGGTTCGCGTGCTGGAGCGAATGGGCGGGCGAAATCGTTCGATCGCCAAGCTGCCGTTGGGCGGCGCGGGTTGGACCAACACGCGCGATATGCCGGCTCCGGTTGGCCGTACGTTCAGAGAGCTGTACGCCGCACAGCGCAGCCATATTGGCTGAGCGAGCGGCACAGTTGTTGTAGTTGGCGGGGCTGCGCCTGCCCCCATCCTCGAAGGATCAATGGTCCGTCACCCCTGGCTGGCGGCTGTAACTGCCTCTGGCTGACGCGTTGCCTCCGTTGCCGCGCCCACCGCTATTGTTGCCTGCCTGCCTGCTGTGGCGGAGGCGGCGGGCTGCCTGCCCCCGGTCGCGGCGCATTAGACCCACTCGGTCCTCTCGGCCCGCCAACCGCGCCTTGAGGCGGCGGTCCCCCGCGCGGGCCGCCGTTCGGCTGACCATGCCAGCCGCCGTCGTCTCCGTGGTTACCGTTGTTTCCATAGTTGCCGTGATCCGGCCGTCCCCGATCCGGATAACCCGGGTAGCCCCGATAACCCGGCCCCGGCCCGTAATAGCGGCCCGGCCCGTCGTAGTAACCCGGGCCCGAGTAATTGCCGTAGCCCATGTAGACGTTGGTTTGCGGCACGACCGGCACGCCGGTGGCGTAGCCGTCGTAACCGTCATAGCCGCTGTAATCGCCGCCATAGCCGTTGCCGACCATCGGCGTGCCGTCCGGATAGACTGCGCAGCCGCCTAGCAAGGCAGCAGCGAGCGTGAGGCCGGCAAGTGGAGCAATACGTTTCATTTGGAGGACCAGTGCGAATAATTCATGTCTGTAAGACAGCTATTATCGCCAACCGTCGCGCCAGCTTTGTATGTGTTTGTAAGGATTTCTTTTTCATGCCACGACGCATGTCAACGTCGTGCACGGCAAAACGGTCACTGGACTGTTCCACCCAGCGCAACGCTGTATCTCGCGCCTGTGGGTTTTTCCCGATTGTGAATTCCTATAGCATTTCGACTAGGCATAGTGCGTCACGAGCGCACGAGCCCCTAATCGGAAGAAACGACATCATGAAAAAGATAATATCGGTGTACTGGCCCCTTGCCATCGTTGTGCCGCTTGCCGCGGCAGGCTATCTGCACATTTGCGGCGACGCCGCTTTGCGTTCCTCGCAAGCCCCGCTCGCTGCTGATCAACTGACCGCGGAACTGGCGCGTGCCGTCTCGTACGGCATGGTCGACAACGCGGCGACGTTGCCGGCCAAACCGATGCGCGCCGTGACGGCAATGCCGCTGGCTGAAGCATCTTAAGCGCGGCGGAGCCGGATAGTGCGTCGTGATTCCATCGCCTTAGCCGCTGCCGAAACAGGGGCGGGTTGGGGCGCGGCGGCATCCGTGGCCGAACCTGACCCTTGTTGGCGTTGCCCGGCATTCATGGCCGAATCCGGGCGCCGGCAGAAGCGCGCAGCCTCCGGCGCGATTTGGTTGAGCTTTGTATAATCGCGGCACTGTTTCCTAACTGCCGATTCACGCGCGTTTGACGCCCGAAAGCCTCTGATGAAAACCGTATCCGTTTGCTTTGTCTGCCTGGGGAACATCTGCCGTTCGCCAACCGCGGAAGGCGTGATGCGCCGTCTGGTCGGCGAGGCGAAGCTTGCGGAGCGCATTCTGATCGATTCCGCCGGCACGGGCGACTGGCACATCGGCCAGCCGCCTGACGACCGCGCGCAACTTGCGGCCGGCCGGCGAGGTTATGAGCTTGCCGCCTTGCGTGGACGTCAGATCTCGGTAGCCGACTTCGAGCGCTTCGATCTGCTGATCGCGATGGACGACAAAAACGTCGCCGCACTGCGCCAGGTTTGTCCGGCGGAGCAGCGTGACAAAATCCGCCTGCTGATGGAGTTCGTCCCTGAGGCGGATGGCCGCTGGGACGGCGCCCGCGAAGTCGTCGACCCCTATTTCGGCGGCGCCGAAGGGTTCGAACAGGTGCTGGATCAATGCGAAGCAGCCTGCCGTGGCCTGATCGCGGCGTTGCGTCCCCAGCTGGTTGCATAAATAAGCCGGCCGATCATTGGCGACCCTCGGCCCGCTTATCTTGGAATTAAGCAAATAACCCAAATTGCGATAGGGATACTTGACTAATTCACTCATGTATTTATACTTGACCAAACTTGTCGAGAATTGCGGTTCCCACACTATATGAGACTCACCACGAAAGGCCGTTTCGCCGTCACGGCGATGATTGACCTGGCACTGCGCCAGGAGCAGGGCCCGGTGACGCTTGCGGGTATCAGCCAGCGCCAACATATCTCCCTGTCTTATCTCGAGCAGCTGTTTGGCAAGCTGCGTCGTCACGAAATCGTCGAGTCCGTGCGCGGACCGGGCGGCGGCTACAATCTGGCCCGCCGCGCTGAAGACGTGACCGTCGCCGACATCATCATTGCTGTCGACGAGCCGCTCGACGCCACCCAATGCGGCGGCAAGGGCTCGTGCGAGGGCACCAAACAGCACGACGGCCACTGCATGACGCACGAATTGTGGTCGACGCTGAACCAGAAAATGGTCGAGTACCTGGATTCGGTCTCCCTGAAAGACCTGGTCGATCAGCAGCGTTCGCGCGAAGGTGCGCCGGCGGTGTTGCGTGACCGTCGCAACGAGTCGCCGGCGGTCGAACCCGCCCGCGTCGTGCCGAAAGGGCCTAATTCTGTTTTCAACATGGCCGGTTCCTAGGCGCGGCAATCTGAACGCACCGCAGCCTGATCAGGAACCCAGAAGCCAGAGCAATGACGTCCCCGGAGCAATTGATGAACAACGACACTCTCCACCTGCCCATTTACATGGACTACAGCGCGACGACGCCGATCGATCCGCGTGTGGTGGACAAGATGATTCCGTACCTGCGTGAGCAGTTCGGCAACCCCGCATCGCGCAGCCACAAGTATGGCTGGGACGCGGAACGTGCGGTCGAAGAAGCGCGCGAGAACGTCGCTGCGCTGGTGAATGCCGATCCGCGCGAAATCATCTGGACCTCGGGCGCAACGGAGTCGGACAACCTCGCGATCAAGGGTGCCGCGCACTTCTACAAGAGCAAGGGCAAGCACATCATCACGGTGAAGACCGAGCACAAGGCTGTGCTCGATACCTGCCGCGAACTCGAACGCGAAGGCTTTGAAGTCACGTATCTGGATGTGAAGGACGACGGTCTGATCGACCTCGAGAAGTTCAAGGCCGCGCTGCGCCCGGATACGATTCTGGTCTCGGTGATGTCGGTGAACAACGAAATTGGCGTGGTCCAGGACATCGAGGCGATCGGCGAGATCACCCGTGAAAAGGGCATCATTTTTCACGTCGACGCGGCGCAAGCCACGGGCAAGATCGAGATCGATCTGCAAAAGCTGAAGGTCGACCTGATGTCGTTCTCGGCGCACAAGACGTATGGCCCGAAGGGCATCGGCGCGCTGTACGTGCGCCGCAAGCCGCGTATCCGTATCGAAGCGCAGATGCACGGCGGCGGTCACGAGCGCGGCATGCGCTCGGGCACGCTGGCTACGCACCAGATCGTCGGCATGGGCGAGGCGTTCCGTATCGCGCGCGAAGAAATGGCGACGGAAAACGAACGCATCCGTATGTTGCGTGACCGTCTGCTGCGCGGCCTGTCAGACATCGAAGAAGTGTATGTGAACGGCCACATGGAAAAGCGTGTGCCGCACAACCTGAACATCAGCTTCAACTTCGTCGAAGGCGAGTCGCTGATCATGGCTGTGAAGGATGTGGCGGTGTCGTCGGGTTCGGCGTGCACGTCGGCTTCGCTGGAGCCGTCGTATGTGTTGCGCGCACTGGGCCGTAACGACGAACTGGCGCACAGCTCGATTCGCTTTACAGTCGGCCGTTTTACGACCGAGCAGGACGTCGATTACGTGATCAACCTGCTGAAGAACAAGATTTCGAAGCTGCGCGATCTGTCGCCGCTTTGGGAAATGCACCAGGACGGGATCGATATTTCGACGATCAAGTGGGCTGCGCACTGACGCGCCAACGCTTAGCGTCGAAAACGCAACGAATGCAGGTTGAAACGAAACAAGGAGTGTAATCATGTCTTACAGCGCAAAGGTTCTGGACCACTACGAAAATCCGCGCAACGTCGGTTCCTTCGAGAAAGACGACGATGCGGTCGGCACCGGCATGGTCGGCGCACCGGCATGCGGCGACGTGATGAAGCTGCAGATCCGCGTGGGCGCGGACGGCATCATCGAAGACGCAAAGTTCAAGACGTACGGCTGCGGTTCGGCGATTGCGTCGAGCTCGCTCGTCACCGAATGGGTGAAGGGCAAGACGCTCGATCAGGCAATGTCGATCAAGAACACGCAGATCGCCGAAGAACTGGCGCTGCCGCCGGTGAAGATCCACTGCTCGATCCTCGCGGAAGACGCGATCAAGGCAGCGGTCGCCGATTACAAGCAACGTCACGGTGAAGCGGTCGTCGAAGGCGAGAAGCAACACGCGTAAGCGGCAGTCGAGCGCGTGGTTGAGTGCTCGTTGGGGTGCTCATTTAGGTGACTCGAAGCGGGCGGTGCAGGTAGAAAAGCACCGTCGGGCATGAGCGATATTTGATGCAGGCAGGGTGGCGGCGTGTCAGTAGGCAGATAAATGCCGAACGCGTGCGGCGCAATGAGAAACGCTATGGCAATTACGTTGACCGAAAAGGCAGCACAGCACGTCCAGAAGTATCTGACTCGCCGCGGCAAGGGTGTCGGGTTGCGCGTAGGCGTGCGCACCACGGGTTGCTCGGGTTTGGCTTACAAGCTCGAGTACGTGGATGAACTCGCGCCCGAAGACGAAGTGTTCGACTGCAACGGCGTGAAGATCATTGTCGACCCGAAGAGCCTCGCCTATATCGACGGCACCGAACTCGACTTCGCACGCGAAGGGTTGAACGAAGGCTTCAAGTTCAACAACCCGAACGTGAAGGACGAGTGCGGTTGCGGCGAATCGTTCCGCGTGTAAATCGGCTCATTCCGCGTGCAGCGGATCAAAGGCGGCGCGGGCCGCCTTTTTAGTTTCATCCGCGCATTCGGGTTGTTCCCTTGCGGCTGACCTTTACCGCTGAATCTCCGCGGCGCTTTCGATCCGCGTTTTTAGCCTGCACTCCGGTGCGCTTTCCTGAACGGACTCCTTTTATCCGATGGCCTCGCTGAACGACAGCCACTTCGACCTGTTCGATCTGCCGGCGCAATTCGCGCTCGACGCAGCGGTGCTCGATCACGCCTACCGCACGGTGCAGGCGCAAGTGCATCCGGACCGCTTCGCGGCGGCCGGCGACGCGCAAAAGCGTATCGCGATGCAATGGGCGACGCGCACCAACGAGGCGTATCAGACGCTGCGCGATCCGTTGAAGCGCGCGACTTATCTGCTGCACCTGCGCGGCATCGACGTCGGCGCGCAGAACAACACGGCGATGGAGCCGGCGTTCCTGATGCAGCAGATGGAGTGGCGCGAAGGTATTGAAGACGCGGCCGCGGCGAAGAACGTCGACGCGCTCGACGTCTTGCTGACCGAACTGCGCGACGAAGAACGCATGCGTTTCGACAAGCTCGGCGCGCTGCTCGACAGCGGCTCGAATCAGGCGGCGGGCGAGGCGGTGCGGCAGTTGATGTTCATCGAACGGGTGGCGTCGGAAATCGGCACGCAGATCGAGCGGCTCGAGAACTAGCGGTCCGGAGGCCCGGCACGCACCGGCGCCGTGCATGAAAATGCAGCCATAGCAACCGTAGCAACGCATTTAGCAACGCATCCAGCAACGCGAAAATTCAGGACGGGGCCCAGCGGCTCCGAGAAGATCCAGATGGCCTTACTGCAAATCTCCGAACCCGGCATGGCGCCGGCACCCCATCAGCGGCGTCTGGCGGTCGGTATCGATCTCGGCACCACCAATTCCCTCGTTGCCGCCGTGCGCAGCGGCGTGCCCGACGTGCTGCCCGACGAAGATGGCCATGTGCTGCTGCCGTCGGTGGTGCGATACCTGGAAGAGGGCGGCCGCCGTATCGGCCGCACGGCCAAGGCTGAAGCCGCGACCGATCCGCTTAACACGATCGTGTCGGTCAAGCGCTTCATGGGTCGCGGCAAGGCGGAAGTGGAAGGCGCAGAAAACGCACCGTACGATTTCGTCGACGCGCCCGGCATGGTGCAGATCCGTACTGTCGACGGCGTGAAGAGCCCGGTTGAAGTCTCGGCGGAAATTCTTGCGACGCTGCGCCAGCGCGCCGAAGACTCGCTCGGCGACGAGCTGGTCGGCGCAGTCATTACCGTGCCCGCGTATTTCGACGAAGCGCAGCGCCAGGCGACCAAAGATGCGGCGCGTCTGGCCGGCCTGAACGTGCTGCGTCTGCTGAACGAGCCCACTGCGGCTGCGATCGCCTACGGCCTCGATAACGGTTCCGAAGGCCTTTACGCGGTCTACGATCTCGGCGGCGGCACCTTCGATCTGTCGATTCTGAAGCTCACCAAGGGTGTGTTCGAAGTGCTCGCGGCGGGCGGCGATTCCGCGCTCGGCGGCGACGATTTCGACCATGCCCTGTATCGCCACGTGCTGGAGCAGGCGGGCATCGCGCCGCACACGCTCGCAGCGGAAGACGTCCGCTTGCTGCTCGACAGCGTACGCGTGACCAAGGAGGCGTTGTCCGACGCGCCGAATGCGAAGGTGCAGGCAACGCTCTCGAACGGCACCCAGATCGATCTGACGCTCGACGAGGCCACTTTCGAGGCCATCACTCAGGCGCTGGTTCAACGTACGCTCGGCCCCACGAAGAAAGCGCTGCGCGATGCCAAAGTGGCGACGAAGGACATCAAAGGCGTGGTGCTGGTCGGCGGCGCGACGCGCATGCCGGTGATTCGCCGCGCGGTCGAGTCGTTTTTCGGGCAGCCGCCTTTGATCAACCTCGACCCGGATCAGGTCGTCGCGCTCGGCGCGGCGATCCAGGCCGATCTGCTCGCGGGCAATCGCGGTGCCGACGGTGACGACTGGTTGTTGCTCGACGTGATTCCGCTGTCGCTCGGCGTCGAAACGATGGGCGGTTTGACCGAGAAGATCATCCCGCGCAATTCGACGATCCCGGTCGCCCGTGCGCAGGATTTCACGACCTTCAAGGACGGCCAGACGGCGATGGCGATCCACGTCGTGCAAGGCGAGCGCGAACTCGTCAGCGATTGCCGTTCGCTCGCGCGTTTCGAACTGCGCGGCATTCCGCCGATGGCGGCCGGCGCGGCACGGATTCGCGTCACGTATCAGGTCGACGCGGACGGCTTGCTGTCCGTGTTCGCGCGCGAACAGGGCTCGGGCGTGGAAGCGTCGGTGGTGGTCAAGCCATCCTACGGTCTCGCCGACGACGACATCGCCAGAATGCTCGAAGAGAGCTTTTCGACCGCCGAAGTCGACATGCGCGCGCGCGCGCTGCGTGAAGCGCAAGTGGAAGCGCGCCGTCTCGTGGAAGCGACCGACGCCGCGCTCGCCGCCGACGCCGAATTGCTCGACGACAGCGAACGCGCCGAACTCGACACGCTGCTCACCGCGTTGCGCAACATCGCGCAAAGCGACGACACCGACGCGATCGAAGCCGCAACCAAAACGCTCGCCGAAGGCACCGACGAATTCGCCGCCCGCCGCATGAACAAGGGCATTCGCCGCGCGCTGGCCGGCCGCAAGCTCGACGAGATCTGAGCGTCTTGCGGCGTGGCGGCGCCATGCGCGCCAGCCGGCAATGAACCGCGCCGCGTAGACTTAAAAAGTCCGCGCGGGGCCAGTAAAATGGTACGGAGCCTGTTTGCGGCAGCCGTGCCGCAGACCCAAACGGAAAATGTATGCCTCAAATCGTTGTGCTGCCTCACGTCGAACTGTGCCCGGAAGGCGCGGTGATCGATGCCGTGCCCGGCAAGAGCATCTGCGACAGTCTGCTCGAACATGGCATCGAAATCGAGCACGCGTGCGAGAAGTCTTGCGCGTGCACGACCTGTCATGTGATCGTGCGTGAGGGTTTCGCCGCCTTGACGCCGTCCGAGGATGACGAGGACGATCTGTTGGACAAGGCGTGGGGGCTCGAGCCGGCCTCGCGTCTGTCGTGCCAGGCGATGGTGCCGGCCGAGCAGGATCTGGTCGTCGAAATCCCGCGCTACTCGATCAATCACGCGAAGGAAAATCATTAACTGGAGGATGCAGCCATGAAGTGGACCGATACGCAAGACATCGCGATGGCCCTGACTGACAAGCACCAGGGCATCGATCCGCAGCAGGTGCGCTTCACTGATTTGCACCGCTGGGTCACCGAGCTGGAAGGTTTCGACGACGACCCTAACCGGTCGAACGAAAAGATCCTGGAAGCGATTCAGGCTGCATGGATCGAAGACGCGGATTACTGAGCGCATTGCGGCGTTTTCCGCTGGCGGCGGGGCGCGATTGATTTCGCTTCGGCTGCGGCAAAGAAAAAGGCGATTCCATTGGAATCGCCTTTTTTAACGCCTGGAGAATCTTCAGGCTGCCAGCGGTCAGGCTGCTACCAGCGTGCCGTTTTCGACCCGCACTCGCTGACCTTGCTGGAACGGCGGCGCTTCGTGATAGGTGAAGTAGCGCGTCTTGCCGTTTTCCATTCGCACCCGCACGGAGTAGGACGTCGTGCTGCGGATGTGCTTTTCAACCGAGTTACCGGCCAGGCCGCCGCCGAGGGCGCCCAGCACCGTCATCGCGGTCCGGCCGTTGCCGCTACCGAACTGGTTGCCTACGACGCCACCGGCCACGGCGCCGCCGACCGCACCGATACCCGTGCCATGGCCTTCCTGACGTACCGCCGAGATGCCTTCGACCGTGCCGCAGGTCGAGCAGTAGGCCGGTTGCGACGGCTGTTGCTGAGCGTACTGCGGTGCCGGCTGGGCCTGTTGCTGCTGGGC
>NZ_WOEZ01000236.1 GCF_013177735.1 Paraburkholderia elongata
AGAGGTCTGGCCGGGATTCGTAAAAAATCCGCCACATCTCCGTCTAAGCGGCTGATTTAAATAAAAAATCGATGGTCGGATCGAGCGGTGGAACGGGGCGTTGAAGATCCAGCAGATAGTCCCCGAGCCGGTTAATGTGCTCCCGCCGGTACGGGGTGTCCTCAAGATTCGGATTTTTTCGCACGCCAAGCGATGTCGCTAGTCCATCGGCCAGAAGCGGCCGCTGACCAATCAGCTCCCAACGACCCATTGAAAGCCGCAAGCGGTCGTTCGAAACGTCGTCGCGGCCAGCTCGATCTGGCAACGCGCTGCTTGCGCAGCCGTTCATCGAGCGAAATCCGGTAGTACGTGGCGATTGGCTCTCGACAATAGTCCAAGCCCTTGACTTGATTGATCGTGCCTGCTTATCGCACCTGAATCTCGAAATCGACAAGGTATCCCGATACCTCCGTACCGTGCGCGCGAATCAGCGCGATAAGCTCTTCAGGCGTAATTTCGACACGCCATTCCCGCTGGCTTCCAAGCTTGCGCGCATCTAAAGCGACCAGGAGCACGCTGCGGCCATCGGTTGAAGCTTCGAGGCGCATCGTACGGGTAATCGTCTCTGTTTGCGGATCAATTTCCGTCAGCAACGACAACGTGCCATGAGCACCAGAAAAGTGCGGGGAGTCCATGAATGAAAGTTGCCTAATAAGTGTTCACCAGTGCGGATTTGCGATCGCCTCGTTATCGCGAAACACAGCGTTGAAAGCCCGATCGCCCAATTCCCTCGGGCTTGTTCTTGGCATGACCGCGGCTGTGCACGACTGCCTCAGGCTTCCAGCCACTGTCGACGTTTCAACTCCTGGTGTGTGCGTAAGCAGCCAGTCTCCCGGAGAAATGAAGAACAAACCCGAGCAACGCCAATGTGCCACCGAATATGCACGCTGTATGCCATCCACCTAGTCGCCAACTGATACTTGCTCCCCAAGAACCCGCGGCGCCGCCTACGAACATGCCGCTCATGAATAGCGTGTTGATTCGACTTCTTGCCTCCGGTCGAAGTGCGTACACCACATGTTGGTTGGAGATGAGAGCCGACTGCTCACCGAAGTCCAACAGGATGATGCCGACGATCAGGCCAACGAGGCTGCCCCAAAGGCCCAGAACCGCGTATGACAGCAGCATGATCAGGCAACCAAGCCCGATAACAGCATGGGGTCCACGATGATCAGCGACACGGCCAGCAAGTGGGGCAATCAGAATACCGGCCGCACCAACGATCCCCATGAGGCCCGCCACATCAGCCCCCAAGCCGAAGGCCTCGTGCAGACGCAATGCCAGAATTGTCCATAGCCCAATAAAGGAACCAAACAGCGCGGCTTGAATGCACGTTGCACGGCGCAGTGACCGTTCTTCTCGCCACAACTCGATGAGTGACTTCATGAGACCAAAGTAGCTGTGGCTTGTCTTGGGTTCGCTGGGTGGGAGTTTGACTAGCAACATTAACCAGACAATGGCGGTCATCGCGACCCCTAGCCAGAACGTGGCACGCCAGCCCCAATGATCGCCAGTAAATCCGCCGACTGCCCTACCCAGCAGAATGCCGCAAAGCACGCCGCTCATCACTGTACCGACGACCTGGCCACGGCGACTGGATGCGGCAAGTTCTGCCGCAAACGGTACGACTTGTTGGGCAACGGATCCTGAAATACCTACCACCGCTGAAGCGATTACCAGCGACCAGACATTCGGGGCTGCGGCAAGGCATACCAATGCCACGATTAACACGGCAGCTTGCCAAAGAATCAATTTCCTCCGATCAATTCGGTCTCCCAGGGGGACCAGAAAAAACAGACCGCAGGCGAAACCCAGTTGTGTAGCCGTCGGAACCAGATTGACCAGGCCGACCGATCGCGGGAAAGCCTGCTGCAATAGTTCCAGGATCGGCTGGTTGTAGTAAATGTTCGCGACAAAGACACCGCAGGCAACCGCCATCACCATCAGCAGTGAAGTATCCAGGTGAGGTGTTAACGCAGGCTCTTCAAGGGCGGAGGACTGCGCCAGAGATTCACTACCAGCCGTATCTTGTGACATGTCTAGACTCACGACGAAGTACAGGGACCTTCATGGTGATGTAGTGCACACGAGAAGTCTTTGGCCTACAATTTCAGACGTCTGAAATTCCTGTTGATCCCCGCAATCTTGCCGTGTGACACGAAAAATGCCTGCAGGTACAAAGACTCGCCGTGAAAGGCCGTCGAAGAGCCCCGACTCCCGCGACGACGATATGGTTGCTTTCGGCCGCTACCAGTTGTTCCCACGTCTGCGGCTATTGTTAAGAGACGGAGTACGACTGGACGTAGGTGAGCGTGCGCTGGAGGTGCTAGTCCAGCTTGTAAGTACGGCGGGCCAGGTAGTATCCAAAGATTCGCTTCTTTCCCGGATATGGTCGAAGGAAGTCATCGAGGAAAACAGCTTGCAGGCGCAGATCTCGTCATTGCGAAAAATACTGGGGGATGACAGGGACCTTATTGCAACGGAATTTGGCCGGGGCTATCGTTTTACAGGTTCAGTGCAGGCGCATCGGGCTGTAACGTCGTCGATAGGAGCACCTCAACCGCGAGTCGGCTTACCGAGCCCACGGTCTCCTTTGATCGGCCGCGATAACGAGCTACTGGAATTAAACCGGCTGTTGGCTACCCAAACGCTATGCACGCTCACGGGCCCTGCCGGCATAGGTAAGACTCGCCTGGCGATAGAGGCCGCGTCAGAATCCAGTCCTTGTTTTCCCGATGGGGTTTACTTCGCCGACCTGTCGCAACTGAGCGCAGCCTCAGTATCGCCAGCTATTTCGAGCGCGTTGGCGGGGCTTGCCGGGACAAGCACATCGTTAGCATCTCACCCGGAAAGGGCGCTACTGGTCGTTGATAACTGCGAACACGTTACGTTGGCCTGTGCAGCGGCCCTTGACCGGCTTCTGGAATCTGATCATCAACTGTGCGTGCTGCTCACCAGCCAGACCCCATTGGGGCTGGATGGTGAGCAGGTCTACCGGCTCAGTCCTCTCACGTTACCTCCGCGCACCATCAACGCAGCAAACGCAAGAAGCTATAGTGCGGTTGAACTGTTTGTTCGCCGTGTCACTTCCGCAGACTATCATTTCGAGCTTACGGAAAAGAACGTAGAGCAGGTTACGACGTTATGCAGAGCGCTCGATGGGGTTCCACTGGCATTGGAAATCGCCGCAGCTCGCGTGCCATCGCTGGGTCTCGCAGCGGTCACCGAGGATTTAGCCCTTTCATCCGGATTGCTTGCCGCTCAGAAACGCCAGGCCCCGGGTCGCCATCGGACTCTTGGTGACGCCCTGCAGTGGAGTTACCAATTACTCGACTCCGTAGAACAAGCGGTGTTCCAGGAACTGGCCATTTTCCCTGGTGATTTCACCGTCACTGCCGCAGAACGTATCGCATCCACCAAGCTGGAAAGGCCCACCAGACTGGTTGATGTTCTTTGCAGCCTCGTTGAAAAGTCGCTAATCACGTTGCAGACCGGAACCCAGCCGATTCGCTATCGCTATCTAACCATGCTGCGGGCGTACGCCTTGGAGCAGCTTGCGAACCGCACAGCGGCCATGACTGAAAAGCATGCCAGCTTTGTTGAGCAATTGGTTTCTCAAGCCCAACGGGATTGGATGTCGCTACCCACGACACAATGGAAGCGACAATACGAACACCACATTGACGATATCAGGGCCGCTCTTGACTGGTCATTGTTAGATAGTAAGCGCCGTGCCCTGGGACTGCGCATCCTCGCGAACTCCGCCCCATTCTGGATACAACTATCACTTCACGACGAGTGTCGCCAGCGGATTACGAACGTACTGGAAGAAACGAAAGTTCTTCCCGTTGAAGAGCACCAGGAGATGATGATTCAGGCCGCACTGGCCACTTCGCTGACCTGGTCACGCGGACCAGTTCCGGCTAATGGGCGGGCTTGGACCAGGGCCAGTGATCTCGCGCTCCGACTGGACGACAAGGAAACGCAACTGCAGGCTGAATACGGTCTATGGCTTTATCATCTCCGTAGCGGGTGCTACGCACAGGCACTGCGGCACGGGAAAAGCATGGCAGATTTAGCTCTGAGGCATCGCGATCAAGCAGCACTTCTGACAGCACGTCGTCTGATCGGAACATCTCATCATTTTTTGGGTAATCACACTGAAGCTTTGATTGAAATTGAATCCATGCTCGACAGCTATACACGCGACGAACGTCACGGCTCCCATTTCAGATTCGGAATGGACCAGCGCGTAGCGGGTTGGGCCTTTCTTTCTCGCATTCTGTGGTTAATGGGTAATACGACCAAAGCTCGACGGGCTGCCCAGGTAGCGATTGACGAGGCTATGGCACTGGATCACGCCTGCACCCTGTGCTGTGCCCTTGCGGAGGGAAGCTGTACCGTGGCAGCGCTTTCAGGAGACGTCGAAGGGGTCAAGCGCGTGTCGCAGCAGCTTAACCAGGTGGCAGGAAATCACGGTCTGGACTTTTGGGGACTCTATGGTTCGGCTTTTTCACTTTGGGCGAAAGTATTCCAGGATCCCAACGCTGTCTGCTTCCGGGAGCTTCAATCGACACTGGAGACGCTACAAGTCCATGGATTTGATCCCGCTTATTCCGTATTCTTATCCGACTTTGCGAACGCAATGCTGGAACAAGGGCGTACGCGAGAAGCAGCCAGTCTTATTAATGCCAGGCTGGCAGGCGACGCCACTGGACAGCTTTGGAACGCCCCTGAACTTATGAGGGTCAAGTCTCGGACGCTATCGGAGAAGAAGTCATCTCGGCGAGCACCACGGTCGTTGATTCTGCAACAAGCGTTGACGCTGGCACGCGCTCAGGGTGCGAAAGCGTGGGAGCTAAGACTCACAAACGAACATGTTGCATAGGCGCCCGGCGTAATGCGGTATCACCCGTTTGCCGCGCCGAGCGCTTCGCCGAAGCGGGACATGCCCGCGAGCGGGCCCGTTTCCGTCGATTCGACCAGGTAGTCGAGGAAGGCCCGCACAGAGGGCGACGTGCGTCGCGCGCGTTCGAAAAGCACATTCACGGGCGCGGGCATTGTCTCGTAGTCCTGAAGGATTCGTCGAAGCCGCCCGCGCTCGATGTCTTCAGCCACTTGCCATGATGGGGCGCGCACGATGCCCGCACCGTCGATCGCCGCGGCCGCGAGCACGTCGAGCGCGTTGGCCCAGAGGCGGCCTGTAATGCGGGCGGAATGACGAGTGCCTACGGACTTGAAGCGCCAATCGACGGGGCCAGGCCGGTCGGAGAAAACGAGGCAGTCGTGCCGGCGCAGCTCGTCAGGCGAGCAAGGCGCACCGCGGCGCTCGATATAAGACGGCGCGGCGCAAACGATCATGCGCACGTCTCCGAGCTTGCGTGCCACGAGCGCCGAATCGGGCAGGCGGCCCACGCGAATCGCGAGGTGGATGTCCTCCTCGACGAGATTCACGGCGCGGTCGATCAGCAGCAGCTCGACCGAAACTGCGGTGTGGCGCGCAAGGAAGCACGGCATGAGCGGTGCGATGACGGTTCGGCCGAGCAGCGTGGGCGCAGCGATGCGCAAACGGCCCGCCGGCTCGCTGCGGCCCGCGCTGAGCAACGCGCCCACTTCGTCCAGCTCCGCAAGGATCGACTTCGCGCGCTCGAAAAAGAGGCGCCCCTCGTTCGTCAGCGCTATGTTCCGTGTCGTGCGGCGCAGCAGCTGCATGCCGAATTGCTTTTCGAGCGCCGACAAGTGGCGGCTCACCGAAGTCAGCGACATCGGAATCGCACGGGCGGCCGCAGACAGACTGCCGGTTTCCACCACTCGGACAAACACGTTCATCGCGTCGAATCGGTCCATCGGTCACCCTTCCTTAAATCGCAAGAGTCATTGCCGTTGTATGACGCTACTCCCGATTTTAGAAATAGTCTACATTCCCCTTTGAGCAAACCGCAAAAGCCCGCGCGCCACGCCTCGAGCGCGCGAGCACTTCGAACATTTCCGGCAAAGGACGGGCGCAATGAAGCAGTCGATCTATTGGGTTATGGCGCTCGCAGCCGGGCTCGTCGTCGCCAACAACTATTACAACCAGCCGCTGCTCGTCGATTTCGCGCATACGTTCGGCGCTACCGAACCTCAGGTCGGCGCGGTCTCCATCGCCGCGCAGGCTGGTTATGCGCTCGGCCTGCTGTTGTTCATTCCGCTTGGCGACAAGGTCGAGCTTCGCAAGCTCTTCGCGCTCACGTTGGCGGCGGCCGTCGTCGCGCTCGTCGCGATGGCGGCGGCGCCCACGCTGCCTTGGGCCGTGGCGGCGAGCTTTGCCGCGGGCATGTCGAGTGTGGCACCGCAACTGCTCACGCCTTATGCGGCGAAGATTGCAGGACCCCAAGGCCGCGGCAAGGCCGTCGGAATCGTGATGTTCGGCCTGCTTTGCGGGATCCTCGTCTCTCGCACGGTATCGGGCATGATTGCTGCGCATTTCGGATGGCGTGCCGTCTACGCCTTCGCGGCAGTTGCGACGGTGGCCGTTGCCGCCATGCTTGCGCGCGTGCTTCCACGCGTCGAGCCGACCTTCTCGGGCAGCTATGGCGCGTTGATCCGTTCGCTGCTTGCGTTGCTGCGCGAGGAGCCCGTCGTACGGCAGACCGCTTCGATCGCGGCGTTGCAATTCGCGGCATTCAGCGCCTTCTGGACGACGCTCGCGTTTCAGCTGCATGGCCTCGACGCCCGTTACGGCAGCGAGACGGCCGGATTGTTCGGGCTCGTCGGCGTCGCCGGCGCGAGCGCGTCTTATGCCGCGGGAAAGCTGACCGATGCGCGCGATCCGCGTCGTGTCATCCTCGCCGCCAGCATCGTCTTCGTCGCCTCGTATGCGCTGCTTGCCTGGAAAGGCGCGAGCATCGGCGGGCTAATCGCCGGCGTGATCCTGCTCGACCTCGGCTTGCAAAGCGCGCATGTCTCGAACATGGCGCGCAACCTGGCGGTTCGGAGCACTGCGATGAGCCGCGCCAACACGCTTTATATGACGATCCGCTTTGCGGGTGGGGCGATCGGCGCGGCGCTTGGCAACTATGCGTGGAGCGTGTGGCACTGGCCGGGCGTGTGCGGCGTTGGGCTCGCCTTTGCCAGCGCCTCGATGCTGCTGCAGATCAATCCCGTGTCTGGTCAGCGAACGCTTGCTAAGTAGGAGGCCTTATGAAGTTCTGTATTTTTGGGGCGGGCGCTATCGGCGGCTATCTGGCAGTAGAACTCGCGTTATCCGGCCAGGAGGTTTGTATCATTGCGCGCGGTGAGCATCTAAAGGCAATCCGAAGGAATGGTTTGAAATTGCTGATTGGCGGGCAGGAAAAAATTGCCAAAGTTTCAGCCAGCGACAACCCGAGCGATTTCGGTCCCCAAGATTACGTGCTATGCACAATGAAAGCGCATCAGTCGTACGAATGCGCCAGCGATTTCACTTCGCTACTGGGGCCCAATACGGCAATTGTGACCGCGATGAACGGGATTCCGTGGTGGTATTTCTACAAGGAAGGCGGAACATTCGAAAATCGCACACTGGAATCTGTAGATCCGGGCGGCAAGCAGTGGAATTTGCTCGGACCTGAGCGCGCAATCGGATGCGTAGTTGATCCAGCCTGCGAGGTAATTGCTCCCGGCGTTATCGAGCACCATGAATTCAACCGTTTTATCATTGGCGAGCCGGATGGCAGTCACTCTGAACGAGTACTCAAGTTGTCACAGGCGCTGAAGAATGCCAATTTTGATGCCCCCATCGGCGATGCGATTCGCTGGAATGTCTGGCTCAAGCTTTGGGGGAACGTCTGTTTTAATCCGATCAGCGCCCTGACTTCCGCAACACTTGATCGCATGACGACTGCCCCGGCCTTAAGTGCGCTATGCAAACAAGCGATGTATGAAGCCAAGGCTGTGACAGATGCACTTAATGTGCATATTGGCGAGGATATGATTGAGCGCCGCCTAAACGCGGCTAGTCAAGCGGTTGGTCACAAGATGTCGATGCTTCAGGATCTTGAACGCCACCGCTCGATGGAAATCGATGCACTAGTCACAGCAGTTCAAGAGTTTGGACAACTAACGAACGTTCCGACCCCTACCGTAAACATTCTGTCAACGCTGGCGCAAGAGAAAGCTCGGCAGGCCAATTTGTACAAGTACGGCTATGTGGCCACTACCCTAAGTAATGGTGCACCAGTGTGATATCGCGCAGTTAAGTGAATAGAAGACGGGTCCCAACTACTACGCATTGCGTTAGTCATCGCAGGTCAACGTCATCATAAAAAACGATCCACGACGGCTGTTAATGTCGTGAGATAGCTTTGATCGCATCTAGTTAATTTTGCACTTTCTGTCCGAATGCCTGCATCGACAAATCACTTGAAACACGCGAAACCATTGTATTGATCTCGTCCGTTTTAAAACATTACGACTTCTTGAGAGGTAGTAAAAAAATGAACAGCAATCAAATGAGTGCGCAGGATGCAAGCGCCATAGGATATAAAAACCGTTGGGCACAACTTTTTATCGGTATTATTTGTGTGGCCCTGGTGGCCAATTTGCAATACGGCTGGACTCTGTTTGTGACACCGATTGACAATGCGCATCACTGGGGCAAGGCTGCTATTCAGGTCGCCTTCTCGATTTTCGTTCTGACTGAAACCTGGCTTATACCGATTGAAGGCTTCCTGGTTGATAAGTTCGGCCCACGTCCGGTCGTATCCGCCGGCGCAATCTGTGCCGGTCTGGGCTGGGTGCTTAACAGCTATGCGACATCGCTGCCTATGTTGTACTTTGCAGCGTTTATTTCAGGTGTTGGCGCAGGCTGTGTTTATGGTACATGCGTTGGTAATGCGCTGAAATGGTTCCCGGATCGCCGTGGTCTGGCAGCCGGTTTGACCGCAGGAGGTTTTGGTGCCGGTGCCGCAGTTACCGTGATTCCGATCGCGAACATGATCAAAAGTTCCGGATACGAACAGACATTCCTGACCTTTGGCATTATCCAAGGTGTTGGTATTTTCATCTTAGGGATGCTGCTGATACGGCCAGTTGCACGAAAAAGCATGGCATGCAAAGCAAATGCGTCAACCAAGATCGATTACTCCACCAAGCAAATGCTCAAAACGCCGATATTCTGGGTTCTTTACATCATGTTTGTCATGGTCGCTGCTGGCGGTCTGATGGCAACGGCGCAAATCGGGCCGATTGCGAAGGATTTCGGTCTTGCTTCGCTGCCAATTACCTTGTTTGGCGCAACCCTGCCATTGTTGACGATGACGCTGTCGATCGACAATTTGGCAAATGGCTTTACTCGTCCTTTGTGTGGCTTTATCTCCGACAAAATCGGTCGTGAAAACAGCATGTTCATCTTGTTTATCGGCGAAGGTCTAGCATTGTTGGGATTGATGAAATACGGCCATGACCCGATTGCATTCGTGACGTTTGCAGCGCTGGTTTTCCTGTGCTGGGGCGAGATTTTCTCGATTTTCCCGGCGATTTGCGCGGACACGTTCGGCAGCAAATTCGCAGCAGGCAATTCAGGCACGCTCTATTCGGCAAAAGGTACGGCTGCGTTGCTGGTGCCGCTGGCATCCGTCTTGTCGGCAAGTGGTGGATGGAACCTCGTATTTATTGTCGCATCCGTCATCACGATTGTTGCCGGTATTTCGGCAAAACTGATCTTGGCACCAATGCGCAAACGCTTCATCGCTAACAGCGCCGCTGCATCGGTGGATACAAATGCAAAACGCGTTCCTGCCTAAAGGCAAGCTTGCATAAATTGCTAGGGCGCCGTTAGCAGAGCGCCCGCATTTAAATTTTTTGTTGTACTGCGGCACTGTCTGTTTCACAACGGATAGTGCATTTATAAGGTTGGCGCCAAAAGCGCGTCGATGGATTGCGAGCCGACGCGGATGATTGCAAGCTCAGTCGCAAATAATGTGAGCTGGCGGGGTGCGTTAGTCGCAATTAATCTGAGCCGGTAGGTGCGTTGATTGCGAGCACGGCCGGCGTCGATTGCAAGCCGTTACAGCTACACGCCGTGCAGAACATGGGATTCGGATGGCCAATCGAAGGACAGCCGACAACTAGGATGATCAACGAAAACTGATTGAGGCAAAGGACCGCAAATGAGCATTGCACAGTTGATTGAGATTGGCATCGTCCTGATGACTTCAGGTGCCGGTGCCACGTTCCTGCTGGCGACAGTCATTCCGACCCACGTACTGCAGTGCGGTCAGGAACATGGCAGGTTTGCCGGCCTATCTGTGGGCGATCAGCGCGATGTCGCTGGCAAGCGGCCGAACGTCGCGGCGCAGAAACCCGCGTCGTTCGTCGACCAAGCCCAATAGTGAACAGCGTCCGTTCACTTGCCTACCGGTTGCGAGCCATCGCCCGGACGGTGCAGAGCCGGCGCCATGCACTACTGGACGATGCCCGTGACCCGCGCAAAACACGATGTAGCAACTCCCTTTGGACGAAAGCCCCTCGCGATTCGTTCAGGAATATGCCCGGCTCTACGGCGCGCCGCCATTGCGCGACATCAATCTTGTGCGCAATGCGTTGGGTGCCCGTCTAGGTAGAACGTACGTCCGCAATGTGTTGCATTGCGGACGCTTGGCGTACGAAAAAATCCGGAGCCTGAGGGCACCCCATGACGCACGCACGAGATTGAAAATCCGACGTGCAATCAAGATGCAACCCTATCGCTAACAGATATTATCGATAGAGGCGCGTTTTTTAATGAAACTACCAATTTGCGGAACGCGCCACACCCGACCGTCACGCCGCTGTCATCCTGCTGTTTATAATTTTCGGATGCCTGATCTTCTGAGTTCGCTACCCTTTCCGGACACCGCGTCCCTGTCCGCGCTACGCGCGTGGTACGCGGGCGTCGGCTCGCGCGAGGCGGTCGAGCGTTATTGCCCCTACGCGCTCGAAGGCGGCCGGTCGGCGCGCGGCGTGATCGGGCGCGTTCGCCGGCAGCTCGCCGATTTCGCCCTCAGCCGTCATCGCGCCGATCTCGCCCGACTGTTCCAGTGCGTGGCCGGCGAGCGGACCCGTCACCGTAAGGCCGCAACCCGGGCGCTGGACATCCTGCCGTCGATTCCGATCCCGCAACCGCAGGTCAGCGATGCGATCGGTGCCTGGCTGTTGCCTCGCGTCGTCCCCGTGCTGCATCAGCACGGCATCAAGACGCTGGCGGATCTGACCGTGCGCATCCCCCGTCGCCGGCGCTGGTGGCGCACCATTCCCGGGCTCGGCGTGCGCAGTGCACGTCATATTGAAAGCTTCTTTGGCGCCCACCCGGCGCTCACCGAACGCGCTCGCGCGCTGATCGTGGCGGCGACGCCGGAGCCCGTGGTGCCGTGGGAAAACATCCGCGTGCCGCATGACGTCGACGGTTCGCACGGCGGCTTCCGTGCGCCGAAGCCCATGTGCGCGCTCGAGGCCGATAACGACTATCAGGCGATCAGCGCCTGGCTTGATCGGCACGAGGCCGCCGAAACGCAGCGCGCCTATCGCCGGGAAGCGGAGCGGCTGCTGCTGTGGGCGATTGTCGAGCGCGGCAAGGCGCTGTCTTCGCTCGCGAGCGAGGACGCGACCGCTTATCGCGCCTTCCTGCGCCATCCAGCACCGCGCGCCCGATGGGTCGCGCCGGCGCGACCGCGCTTATCGCCGGAGTGGCGGCCGTTCACGGGTGCGCTGTCGCCGGATTCCATCGCCTATGCGCTGTCGGTTCTGAGCGCAATGTTTCGTTGGCTGATCGAACAGCGTTACGTGCTCGCGAATCCGTTCGCCGGCCTCAGGGTACGCGGCGCGCAGCGCAATGGCGAACTGGATATTTTGCGTGCATTTACGGCCGGAGAGTGGGAACTGATCCGCACGATTGCCGATGGCCTCGAATGGTCGCATGGCTGGGCACTTCCCGCCGCGCAGCGTCTGCGCTTTCTGCTCGATTTCGGTTATGCAACCGGCCTGCGCGCAGGCGAGCTGGTCGGCGTCACACTCGGCGGCATCGAAAGCGGTGCACGTGGTGAGCGGTGGCTTCACCTCACCGGCAAGGGCGCGAAGGTTGGCAAGGTGGTCCTGCCGCCGCTCGCGCGCTTTGCACTGGACCAGTATCTGGTACAGCGCGGTCTGCCCGTGAGCCCGGCACGATGGATGCCGGACGTGCCGCTGCTCGGCCGGCTGGACGAGCCCGGCGGCATCACCACACCGCGCCTGAGGGAAGTGCTGCGCCGCTTCTTCGGCATCGCCGCAGACGCCATCCAGGCCGACCACCCAGCACTCGCCGGCAAACTGCAGCGCGCGACGCCACACTGGCTGAGGCATACGCACGCAACACACGCGCTGGCCAACGGCGCGACGCTGACCATCGTACGCGACAACCTGCGTCACGCGTCGATCACGACCACGTCGATTTACCTGGACGACGACGAGGTCCAGCGTACCCGGCAGATCGAGCGGATCTTCGCGAGACGGCCACCAGCATGAGCACCGTCCACGAGACCATCTACCCGGTTCTGCCCGCCGAACCGGGCACGGCGGAACTGAAAGCGGCGTTCACCCCGACCGCCGCGGAAATCCGCTTTGTGCGCCGGCAATCCCGGCAGGAAGCTACCGCCGTACTGATCATGGTCCAGCTGAAACTGCTGCAGCGTCTCGGCTACTTCCCGATGCTCTCGGACGTGCCGCCGGTCATCATCGATCACATCCGGACCGCGATGCGAGCCCGGGCGTTGTCCCGGACGGCGATCGCGCGGTACGACATATCCGGCACTCGCATCCGGCACCAGAAGCTGCTGCGCCCCTGGCTCGACATCCGGCCGTTCGACGCGGACGAGACGGCGTGGCTCGCCGATCTCGCGTCAGGGGAAGCAAGGACCAAAGTCGAGCTGCCCGACATCATCAACGTGCTGATCGAGGAACTGGTCCGCCGCCGTTACGAACTACCGCCGCTGTCGACGCTTCAGCGCATCGCCACGCAGGCGCGCAACGACCTCAACGAAACGATCTGGAAGACGATTTCCGGCGCACTGGACGCGGCCATGATCGAAAGGATCGATGGGCTCCTCGTCATCAGGGCCGGCAAGTCGGGCTGGGACGATCTGAAGCAGGAGCCGAAGAGGCCAGCTGCGCGAGCGATCGCGAGCTTCCTCAAGCATATCAACGGGATCAGGAAACTGGCGGAAGGCTTGCCGGCGCCGCCCGCGATCCTGTCCGTCAGCAAGCGGGCCCAGCTAGTCACTGAAGCGCGGGCGCTCGACGTTGCGGAACTGCGTGCGCTCAAGGTAGCGAAGCGTCACGCGCTCGCGGTACTCTTCATCCAGGCGCAGTTGCAGAAGGCACTTGACGATGTTGCCGAGATCTTCATCAAGGTCATGCGCAAGTTCGAGACGTACGCGAAGGTCCGGCTTCAAAAATACCAGCTTGAACATACCGGCGTGCTGGAGGGACTGGTCGGGCAGTTCCGGGACGTCCTGCAGATCCTTCAGGATGAAGGGTTATCGGAACGCCAACGGCTGCCGAAAATCCGTGAGGCGCTCGGCGATCCATCCGCAGCGCTTGCACAATGCAACGAGCACATCGCCTATGCCGGCCAGTTCGACCTGCCGTTCATGCTCGTGCCGTACCGCAACCAGCGCTCACTGCTGTTTCAGTGCCTGGACGTGCTGCCGTTGCGATCGAGCTCGCAGGACCGCGCGGTGCTGGTCGCGCTTGCCTGGCTGCAGGGCTCCCGGAACGCCCACCGCGAATACCTGCTGCTCACGGAGAACGACCTCGCAAACCTGCCGCTGGACTGGCTACCGGAAAAATGGGGGCGCGCGGTGTTCCCGCATGGTCGGGACAGCCGGATGCTGCACCGCCGGTTCTTTGAACTGGGCGTCTTCAGCCAGATCATGCGGGAACTCAACTCTGGCGATCTCTACGTCGAGGGCAGCGATCGCTTCGACGACTATCGCATGCACCAGGTCTCCGACGAGGAATTCCAGCGTGAGCTGCCGCGCTATTGTGAGATCGTGGGATTGCCCACGGACGGCAAGAGCTTTGCGAAGGATCTGCGGGACCGTCTGAACGCGGCGCTCGACGAGACCGATGCGAACTTCCCGGCGAACGACAGCATCGAGTTCGTCGATCAGGAACTCGTCATTCACAAACCGGACAAGGAGCCCGAACCACCGAACCGGACGCTGATCGATCAGGCGATCACGGCATCGATGCCACAGATCAGCATCCTGGATCTCCTCACCGAAACCGAGCAGTGGCTGGACCTGCATAAACTGTTCGGCCCGCTGTCCGGGTTCGACGCGAAGGTCGACGATCCGCGCAAGCGCTTCATCACGACGCTGTTCTGCTACGGCTGCAATCTTGGCCCCAGCCAGACGGCGCGCTCGGTGAAAGGGCTCAGCCGCAAGCAGGTCGCCTGGCTGAACCTGAAACATGTCACTGAGGAGCGGCTCGACAAGGCGAACGTGAAAGTGATCAACGCGTACAACCAGTTCGCGTTGCCGAAATACTGGGGTAGCGGCAAGCGCGCGTCGGCGGACGGTACCAAATGGAGCCTGTATGAGCAGAACCTGCTGTCCGAGTATCACGTCCGCTATGGCGGATACGGCGGGATTGGCTACTACCACGTGTCCGACATGTACATCGCGCTGTTCAGCCACTTCATCCCATGCGGCGTTCACGAAGCCGTCTATATCCTCGACGGGCTGATCCAGAATGGCGCCGACATCAAGCCCGACACGATCCACGGCGATACGCAGGCGCAGAGCGGTCCGGTGTTCGGCCTGTCCTACGTGACGGGCATCAGCCTGATGCCGCGCATGCGCAACATCAAGGATCTCGTGCTGTACAAGGCCGACAGGCGTCGCAAGTATGAGCACATCGACAGCCTTTGTCGCCAGGCCATTGACTGGACGCTGATCGAGCGACACTATCCTGACATGATGCGCGTCGCGGTGTCGATCAAGGCGGGCACGATGACGCCCTCGACAATCCTTCGCCGCCTCGGCTCGGAGAGCACGAAGAACAAGCTGTACTTTGCGTTTCGGGAACTCGGGCGCGTGATCCGGACACTGTTCCTGCTGAAATATCTCAATGACCCGGAGTTACGCCGCACGATTCACGCGGCGACCAACAAGAGCGAGCAGTTCAACGACTTCGCGCAGTGGCTGATGTTCGGCGGCGAAGGCGTCATCGCCGAAAACGTCCGGCACGAGCAGCGCAAGGTGATCAAGTACAACCACCTCGTCGCGAACATGGTGATCCTGTACAACGTACAGTGGATGTCGCGCAAGCTGAAGGAGTTGCAGCAGAAGGGGCATCCGGTCGACGCCGATGTTCTCAAGGTGCTGTCGCCATACCGGCGGGAGCACATCAACCGGCTCGGCGACTATCTGCTGGATCTCCAGCGCCCCGTGCCGCCGCTCGATCCGACCATCGATTTCGCATTTAAATCAGCCGCTTAGGCCGAGATGTGGCGGATTTTTTGCGAATCCCGGCCGCCCCTCGACCATCGCTTGCCAGGACGCCCTCGGCAACCCAGCCCTGCGCGATCAGCGGCTGCAGATTCCTTGTCAGCGTCGAGCGCTCGTGATGATTCCGTCGGCCAAGATCTGAGCGGCTGATAGGCCCGAACTCCGCGATCAGCACGAGCAATGAGAACTGTGGCGCCACGATGCCGAACGGACGCAACGCATCGTCATAGACGGAAGTCAAGACGCGGGAGATCTGCCGGGCGCGCGTCAGCAGACAATTGCGCGCGATCTGGCTGCTCAGCGGTTCATCCGCGGTGC
>NZ_WOEZ01000237.1 GCF_013177735.1 Paraburkholderia elongata
ATGTCCGGTTCGATGAGCGGGTTGTGGAAACGGGGTTAAGGCAAGGATATTCGGGCACCGCCAGACGAAAGGGGCGGAAACAGACAAACCGAACCTAATGCTACCGCGCCACAACTCGACTCTACCGGTCACTGCCTGACGGCGATCGGCAGCACTCGACCCGTTACTGCCCTTCGGTGAGCTTCTCCGAATGTCCCAACCTCGCAAAAAAGCGGCCGCTCACCATCCCGACTACGCGCGGCCAGCGAAGCCTGAACGACCATTTGTCTAACGTTTAGCTCTATCTCGACGAACGGTCGTGCCGGCGAACAGCCGATGCGTCTGTACCTCGGTTTGTCAAAACGTGCCGGCAACATGTCGAGGCCAGATCGAGGTGTCGGCGTGCGTGTCGTTGTGTCAAAGCCAGACACAGATGGGCGCTGTCAGCTGTCATGTCAGTCGTGGGATGCCGGCTAACCTGATGCCGTCGCATCAATACAACGGCGATGCGTCCCGGATGCGTCCCGGATGGGACGAAATACAGCACTGCGCCTTTTCTGGCAGGGATTTCACCAGAATTATTTCGGATTTATGACGAATTATCTCAGCAAGACGTAACGGTGCAATCCAGCCCGGAAATGACATCATGAGGCTACCTGCCTTTTATACTCGCGCCGCTTTTTTCCGCCTGAATCGCAATCCGCTGGAGTTAATTCATGAAAAAGATCCCCGTAGCCCTCGCCGTATCCGCTGCACTTGCCGCATCGGCCGCCCATGCACAGAGTTCGGTCACCCTGTACGGCCTGATCGATGCCGGCCTGATGTATACCAACAACGTCAAGACCTCCGCCACTTCGCACGGCGGCCTGTTTCAGGCAACCAGCGGCACCATTAACGGCAGCCGGTTCGGTCTGCGCGGCGCCGAAGACCTCGGTGGCGGCCTGAAGGCCATTTTCGTGCTGGAAAACGGCTTCAACGTGCAGAACGGCAAGCTCGGCCAGAACAGCCGGATGTTTGGTCGTCAGGCGTTTGTCGGCCTGAGCAGCAGCGATTTCGGTACGGTGACGCTGGGCCGCCAGTATGACTCACTGGTGGACTTCGTGGCACCGCTGTCCGGTACGGCCGGCACGTTCGGCGACACGGGCTTCGCGCACCCGTTTGACAACGACAACCTGAACCACACGCTCCGGATGAGCAACGCGGTCAAGTACATGAGCAGCAACTTTGCAGGCCTGAAGTTCGGCGGCCTCTACGCGTTCTCGAACAACACTGACTTCACGCTGAACCGTGCTTACAGCGCGGGCGCAAGCTACGAGTTTGGCCCGTTCAAGATGGCCGCCGGCTACCTGCAGATCAACGGCAACGGCGCGGCCCCCCAAGTGAATACCAGCGGCGCAGTTGACCTCGGCGAAGCGCCTGCCCAGACGGCTGGCTTCAGGTTCGGGGCGAACGTTCAGCGCACGATCGGCGCGGGTCTGAACTACACCTTCGGCCCGGCAGTGGTCGGCTTCGTGTATACGAACAGCTTTTATCAGGGCACGCAATCGTTCAACCTCAACAATGGTTCGCAGCGCTTCAACAACTATGAACTGAACGCCAAGTACACGCTAACACCAGCGATTACGCTGGGTATCACTGACACGTACACCGATGCCCATCTGTCAGGCGCGTTCAATGCGACCGGTACGCAGTACGGCACGGATCCAAAGTGGAATCAGGTCAACTTGCAAGCTGTCTACGCGTTTTCCAAGCGTACGGATGTTTACGCCGAAGCCATGTATCAGCACGCAATCGGCCAAAACGTTGTCGCCTTCATCAATACGTCGGGTGGCGCCTCGTCGACGGCGAACCAGGTGGTCGGCACGGTCGGATTGCGCACGCGCTTCTAACGAAGCCTGAAACCGAACCGGTTTAGCCCTGTCTCAGGGCGCAACAGCAGTGTGCGCCGGCAAAAGCACCCGCCGGCGCAAATTCATCTGGGCACGACCGATACAGCTTGCCTGAAGAGGTCGCGTCCAGATGTGTCGGGACTCTCGTCGCTGGTCCAGACGAAACGGCGGTCACGGCGCAGTGAATGCGGAGCGAGAGTCCGCGGACACTTGCGCTGACGCGACTTTCTCCGAGCAATAATTTGGCCCGTCCGTCTGGATGGGCTTTTTTTCGACCGGGCACAGGTGGGTGCGCGCCATCGATCCCATACCTGGTTGACCTGGTATTGCCTAACGGCAGATTGGCCCTCGACATCGGACCTTCACGAGCCAACGACGATGGACCGTTCCTGGCCGGGTGCTGCCGTACGTAGAGAACAGCGGCCGATACGCGCCGTTAGCGCGAACTGCTCGTAGTCGGACGTGGGAATTCCGTAGCCCCTGGTCAGAAAATGGGTGGGAGAAAATGAGTTCGCACAAGCGGGGATTATTGTGAGCTACTGACAGTTTTCGACCCAGAC
>NZ_WOEZ01000024.1 GCF_013177735.1 Paraburkholderia elongata
CGACCCTCAACGGCCCTTCGAGTCAGTCCGAAGTCAACGGCGGCTTCCAATTGACAGCGACCGTTCGCCTAGGCACGCCGAACGACGAGTCATCGGGTTCCCTTACCCTCATTCACACAAAGGGTTGGCCCTGACCCACTAGTCGAAGGTCCGGCGGAAAGGACTCTCCAGCGGTTCTAGACGCGCTTGAAGTGCGCATCCGATGAGGAAAAGTCTACAATTCGATTGCCGAACGTCGTGGCCGCTGGTCATCAACGTCGGGGTGCTCATTTTTCGCCGCACTTTGATTGACCAGCGATCTTTTCGAGTCTCTCCCACCCAGTTTTGCTACCCACCTGAAGGAGAAGAGATGAAATCCATAAAGACCTACGTTGCCACAGCGATCGCCGTCAGCGCCATTGTTGCGATCGTGCCCGTTGTTAATGCACAAGAGACGACTGCGGCAACTTCAGCAACAGCTCCCTCTCGTTCGTCGATTAGAGCAGCAAATAGGGAGTTGGCGAAGCGAGTTCAGACGGCGTTGTACAAGCAAAAGGGCTTGGAGACGACTGATCTTCACGCCATCGCTCGTAGCGGCAAGATTACGCTTGTAGGAATGGTTCCAGATCAGGCGCAGATAGATCTCGCAGGGAAAGTTGCTGAGAGTGTTCCTGGAGTTACGTCGGTCAAGAACAATTTGACAGTGGAAGAAGAAGGACATTAATGTTTGAGTCCAACCGCATCCTTTGACTGCACTGGCGCGCCTTGAGAACAAGAATGTTATGTTCTCAACGGCGACGCCTTTGCCGGGGAAAGCACTTGCATGGCTGAGTGAAGACCGTGCTCTGCTCGATATTGGCCCGGTGTCGAATCGCGTGCAAACGGGCGGGCTCAATGACAAGCGGGTTGAATATCTGTATTCGCGAGGATGAATGGCCGAAGGCATCCTAACGCGGTCCGATGCTGAACAACATCGAATGGCTGTCGCCTGTCCTCGATCGGCGGTTCGCGACCGAGGGTGTGTGAAAACGCGAAATCACCCGGTTTTAGGGTGTCGCTTCACCCTTCCCGAGTCGTCACCAAGCCAACACAGCGCGATCTGAAGGTCGAGTTTTTCGATCGGCCCGCTTGACGTGGGTTTTCACACACCCCCGACCCAATACCGCCACGCGGAACGAAGCCAAGTTAATGGCCGCTTCATGAGCCGAACAGTCGCTCGAATGGCGACATCACCGACGCAGCCAACGACAGCTACTGGCCGACTACGGAAGTTCATTATGGGGCTGGGTTCGGCCAATGACGCCGACCATCAATAGAGCGCCACGTCGGCCCGGTGCGTCACCTACTGTGCCGCCTGCTGGCGCTCGTATTCCTTGTATTTCATCTGCATGTATGCCTGCCGATCCACCTCATGCAGTTGTCGCGGATATTGCTCTGTAGCATCGAACCAGGTAGTCAGGCGTTGCTCCAGACGCTTGTCAGGCGTACTGGACAGCGCGCCAAGATAGGCGTCTATCGCGAGGTAGTAACGCATGGTATTGCGTTCCACCAGGCCGCGAACCC
>NZ_WOEZ01000238.1 GCF_013177735.1 Paraburkholderia elongata
GATCACTGGGACGGTCCGCTGGAAGGCCTGGTGGTGACGCGCTACGGCTACGCCGTGCCGTGCCAGCGCATCGAGATCGTCGAAGCGGCGCATCCGGTGCCCGATGCGGCCGGACTCGCTGCGGCCACGCGCATCGTGGAACGGGTGAGGGGTCTCACTCCCGACGACCTGGTGCTGTGTCTGATTTCCGGCGGGGGCTCGGCGTTGCTCGCACTTCCCCATGAGGGCATCACGCTGGAGGACAAGCAGCAGGTTGTGCGCGCGCTGCTCAAATCGGGCGCCACCATCAGCGAGATGAACTGCGTGCGCCGGCACCTGTCGGCGGTGAAGGGCGGGCGGCTTGCTGCCGCCTGCCATCCTGCGAAGGTCGTCACGCTGCTGATTTCCGATGTACCGGGCGACAACCCGATGGACATCGCTTCCGGTCCTACGGTACCCGATTCGACCACCTGCGCCGACGCGCTGGGCATCATCAAGCGCTATGGCATCGACGTGCCGGCGAGGGTGCGCGCGCTGCTCGAAAGCGGCGCAAGCGAAACCGTCAAACCCGGCGACCCGCGCCTCGCGGGCATCGATACGCGCATGATCGCCACGCCGCAAATGGCGCTGGAAGCCGCCGCGCAAATCGCGCGCGAAGCCGGCTTCGCCAGCCATATCCTGGGCGACAGCATCGAGGGCGAGGCAAGCGACGTCGGCAAGGTGATGGCCGGCATCGCGTTGCAGGTCGCGCAGCGCAAGCAGCCGTTCCAACCGCCGTGTGTGCTGCTCTCAGGCGGTGAAACCACGGTAACCGTGCGCGGCGAAGGGCGCGGTGGACGCAACGTCGAGTTTCTTCTTTCGCTCGCCATTGCGCTCGGCGCTCAGCCCGGCATCCACGCGGTGGCTGGAGACACCGACGGCGTGGACGGCCTGGAGGAAATTGCCGGCGCTTTTGTTGCCCCCGATACGCTCGCCCGCGCCTGGGCCCAGGGTATCAAACCTCGCGATGCGCTCACCGAGAACGACGGCCATGGTTTCTTCGAGGCGCTCGGCGACTCGATGGTGACCGGGCCGACACTGACCAACGTGAACGATTTCCGCGCCATCCTCCTCACTGAAAACGTCGCAAGAGAGAACTGATATGAGCACCGACACGCGCCGCAACCGCAATGCCAAGATCGTCGCCACACTGGGGCCGGCGAGTGCAGACCGGGCAACCATAGAAGCCCTGTTCCATGCTGGCGCAGATGTTTTTCGCCTCAACTTCAGTCACGGAACGCACGAAGACCACAAGCAGCGCCTCGATACCATCCGCGAGATCGAGCGCGATCTGGGCCGGCCGATCAGCGTGCTGCTCGATCTGCAGGGACCCAAGCTGCGGGTCGGCACCTTTGCCGACGGGCCGATCCAACTGGCGGCTGGAGACAGCTTCCGGCTCGATCTCGACCGCAACAAGGCGGGTGACAAGACTCGCGCCTCGCTGCCACACCCTGAAATCTTCGCCGCGCTCACCGAGGGCACGGATCTGCTGCTCGACGATGGCCGGGTGCGCCTGCGCGTCGAGCGCTGCGGTGCCGATTTTGCGGAGACGCGGGTCATCAACGGCGGCCCGCTGTCGGATCGCAAGGGCGTCAACGTCCCCGGCGTGGTGTTGCCGCTGTCCGCGCTGACCGAGAAGGATCGCAAGGACCTCGACTTCGGCCTCACGCTGGGGATCGACTGGATCGCGCTGTCTTTCGTGCAGCGTCCGGAGGACATTCGCGAGATCAAGGAGATCGTTAAGGGCCGCGCCGGGATCTGCGCCAAGCTGGAGAAACCGGCGGCGATCCTGAGTCTGGATGAGATCGTCGCGGAGACCGATGCCGTGATGGTGGCGCGCGGCGACCTGGGCGTGGAGATGCCCGCCGAGCAGGTGCCGGCGATTCAGAAACGGATCGTGCGGGCCTGCCGCAAGGCCGGCAAGCCGGTGATCGTGGCCACGCAGATGCTCGAGTCGATGGTCAGCGCGCCGGTGCCCACGCGCGCCGAAGCCTCCGACGTGGCCACCGCCATCTATGACGGCGCCGACGCGGTGATGCTGTCGGCCGAATCGGCTTCCGGCAAATATCCAGTGGAGGCGGTGAGCATGATGAACAGCATCATCACCCAGACCGAGGCGGACCCGCACTACCGGGAAGCGATCGAGGCGTCGCATTCGGCGCCGCGTGCGGATCTGGCGGACGCCATCGGCTGCGCGATGCGGCGGGTGGCGGGACTGCTGCATGTGGCCGCCACGGTCGCCTATACCAGCTCCGGCTATTCCGCGCTGCGCATGGCGCGCGAACGCCCTGAGGCGCCGATCATCGGCATGACGCCGCGGCTCGCCACCGCACGACGCCTCGCCCTCGTGTGGGGCGTGCATTCGGTGCTGTGCAACGAAGTGGAGAGCGTCCCCGAGATGAGCGATCTCGCCTGCCAGACCGCGGTGAAGGAGGGTTTCGGCGAGGCCGGCCAGACCATCGTCATCTCCGCGGGCATGCCCTTCGGCACGTCCGGCACGACCAACCTGCTGCGCATTGCGCAGATCTAGAACGGTAGTGAATGGTGGCTTAACTTGCTTCTGAGGAAGAAATGTCAATGGCAAAGATCCAGGATATCCGCGGCTACGAGATTCTCGATTCGCGCGGCAACCCAACGGTGGCCGCGGAAGTCTTGCTCGATTCCGGTGCGCGTGGCGTAGCGGCGGTTCCGTCCGGCGCCTCGACCGGTAAGCGCGAGGCGCTCGAGCTGCGCGACGGTGACCCCAAGCGCTACGGCGGCAAGGGCGTTCAAAAGGCAGTCGCACACGTGAGCAACGAGATCCGCAGCGCGCTAAAAGGGCGCAACCCGGCTGACCAGGCCGGCATCGACCAGACGATGATCGAGCTGGACGGCACGTCCACCAAGTCGAGTCTCGGCGCCAACGCGATCCTCGCGGTTTCGCTGGCGACGGCTCACGCCGCCGCGGCCGACGCGGGACAGCCGCTCTATCGTTACCTTGGCCGCGATCGGGAACCGCTCTTGCCGGTGCCGATGATGAACGTGATCAACGGTGGTGCTCACGCCGACAACAAGGTGGACGTGCAGGAGTTTCTGATTTTGCCGGTGGGTGCGCCGAGCTTCAGCGAAGCATTGCGCTACGGCACCGAGGTCTTTCATGCGCTGAAGCGCCTGCTGCATGACCACGGCCTGAGCACGGCGGTGGGCGACGAAGGCGGCTTCGCGCCGAATCTGTCGTCCAACGAAGAGGCGCTCGACATCCTCATGCGCGCCATCGAGCTGGCGGGATACCGGCCGGGCAAGGACATCTATCTGGGCGTCGATGCGGCGAGTTCCGAGTTCTATAGTGAAGGTAACTACCGCCTCGACGCCGAAGACAGGACTCTGAGTTCTGAGCAGTTCGCCGACTTTCTCGCCGACTGGGTGCGCAAATACCCGGTGCTGTCCATCGAAGACGGCATGGCCGAAGAGGACTGGAGCGGCTGGAAGCTTCTGACCGGCCGGCTGGCGAAGACCGTGCAGCTGGTGGGTGACGACGTGTTCGTCACCAATGCCGAGATTCTCAAGCGCGGCATCGACGAGGGCGTCGGTAATTCAATCCTCATCAAGGTCAACCAGATCGGCACGCTGACCGAAACGCTCGCGGCCATCGATCTCGCGCGCAACGCCGGCTACACCACCGTGATCTCGCACCGCTCGGGGGAGACGGAGGACGTCACGATTGCCGATCTCGCCGTCGCCACCGCAGCAGGGCAGATCGAGACAGGCTCGCTGTCCCGCTCGGACCGGGTGGCGAAGTACAACCGCCTGCTGCGCATCGAAGCGGAGCTGGGAAGCGCGGCCCGCTATGCCGGACGCGCGGCCTTTCCGGTCCTGAAATAGCCGTGGGTCGCGGTGTCCGCTGCGCGTTGCGTGCGGACACCGTCACCGAGCGGTAACAGAGCGGCAATAGAGCAGCAATAGAGCGGCAAAAGAGCAGCAATAAGGCGGCAATGAAGTGCCAATCGAGCGCCAATCGAGCGCCAACTCGCGTCTCGACAAATCATATCGTTGGAGGAAGACATGCCTAAATTCTTTAAGTCGCTATTCGGCCAGGTGGTCATAGCGCTGATACTCGGCATCGTGCTCGGTGTCTTTGTTCCCGAATTCGGGATCAAGCTGAAACCGCTGGGCGACGGCTTTATCAAGCTCGTGAAGATGCTGATCGCGCCGATCGTGTTCTGCGTCGTGGTGCACGGTATCGCCGGCGCGGGCGATCTGAAGAAGGTCGGCCGGGTCGGCGGGAAAGCGGTGCTGTACTTCGAGGTGATCACCACCATCGCGCTCGCTCTCGGTCTCGCACTCGGCTATGTGCTGCAGCCGGGCGTGGGCATGAATATCGACCCCAAAACCCTCGACCCGTCCGCGCTCAGTTCATACCTGACGACCGCCGCGCACGTGAAGAGCACGGGCACCGCTGAATTCCTCATGAGAATCATCCCCGATACCTTCATTGGGGCGTTTGCCAACGGCGACGTGCTGCAGGTGTTGCTGATTTCGATCCTGTTCGGCTGCGCGCTGTCGCTGCTGGGTGAGCCGTTCAAGCCGGTCACCTCGTTCATCGAGAAGATTTCGCACGTGCTGTTCAAGATCATGTTCTTCATCGTGAAGCTCGCTCCCCTCGGTGTACTTGGCGCGATCTCTTTCACGGTGGGCAAATATGGCCTCGGCTCGCTCAAGCAACTGGGTTATCTGGTCGGCACGTTCTACCTCGCCGTGGTGCTGTTCGTCATTTTTATCAGTGGCGGTGTGCTTCGACTGTGCGGATTCAATATCTTCAAGTTGATCCGCTATATGAAGGACGAACTGCTGGTGGTGCTGGGCACGGCTTCTTCCGATAGCGTGCTGCCCCAGATCATGCGGAAACTGGAGCGGCTGGGTATCAAGGATTCCACCGTGGGGCTGGTCATTCCCACCGGTTACTCGTTCAACCTCGATGCGTTTTCCATGTATCTCACGCTGGCAGCGGTGTTCATCGCTCAGGCGACCAACACGCATCTGTCGCTTAGCCACCTGCTCGTCATCCTCGGCGTGGCGATGATCACCTCCAAGGGCGCGCACGGCGTGCCGGGCTCGGCCATCGTGATTCTGGCGGCGACGCTCTCGGCCATCCCCGACATTCCGGTGATCGGACTGGTGCTGGTGCTGGCGGTCGACTGGTTCATGGGCATTGCCCGGGCGGCCGGCAACATGATCGGCAACTGTGTGGCCACCGTGGTCATCGCGGCATGGGAAAAGGACATCGACAAGGCGCAGGCGAGGCGCGTCCTCAACGGCGAAGTGGAAGTCGATCTCGACGAGCATGTCGAGGAATTCCTGCCTGGCGTCGGCACGGCGAAATAAGCCGCGCCGGACGCATGACGTCACCCCTTTTTACGGAGGTAGCACATGGATGAAATCGTCATCGTGGCAGCCGGACGCACGGCGGTAGGTAAATTCGGCGGTTCGCTCGCTAAGGTTGCCGCCGCCGACCTGGGCGCGCACGTTATCAGGCATTTGCTTGCGAAGATCGGCATCGGACCCGATCAGGTGAGCGAAGTCATCATGGGCCAGGTGCTCACGGCCGGCGTAGGGCAAAACCCTGCGCGCCAGGCGTCGATCCGTGCCGGCCTCGATCCGATGGTTCCGGCGATGACCATCAACAAGGTATGCGGCTCGGGCCTCAAGGCTACCCACCTGGCCGCGCAGGCCATCAAGGCGGGCGACGCCGAGATCGTGGTCGCCGGCGGGCAGGAAAACATGAGCGCGTCGGCGCACGTGTTGCCCAACTCGCGTGACGGCTTTCGCATGGGGGACGCGAAACTGGTCGACACGATGATCGTCGACGGTCTGTGGGACGCGTTCAATCAGTACCACATGGGCACCACCGCCGAGAACGTCGCGAAGCAACACGGCATTTCGCGTCAGGAGCAGGACGAGTTTGCCGCCCACTCGCAGCAGAAAGCCGAGGCGGCACAGAAGGCCGGCAAGTTCAAGGACGAAATCATCGCGCTGGAGATTCCTTCGAAGAAGGGGCCGACGCTGTCCTTCGACACCGATGAATTCATCAAGGCCGGCGTCACGGCCGAGGCGCTCGGCGGCCTGCGCCCCGCGTTCGCCAAGGACGGCACGGTCACCGCCGGCAACGCATCGGGTATCAACGACGGCGCGGCCGCGGTCGTGATGATGCCGGCCTGGAAGGCCGAAATGCTTGGGCTGAAGCCGCTCGCGCGCATCAAGGCCTATGCGTCGGCCGGGGTAGACCCGACCGTGATGGGCATGGGCCCGGTGCCGGCCTCCCAATTGTGTCTGAAGAAGGCCGGCTGGACCCCGCGCGACGTGGACCTGATGGAGATCAACGAAGCGTTTGCGGCCCAGGCGATCGCGGTGAACAAACAGATGGAGTGGGATACGAGCCGGATCAACGTGAACGGCGGGGCGATCGCGATCGGTCATCCGATCGGTGCTTCGGGCTGCCGCATCCTGGTGACGCTGATCCACGAAATGATCCGCCGCGACGCGAAGCGCGGGCTGGCCAGCCTGTGCATCGGCGGAGGGATGGGCGTGGCGCTTGCGATCGAGCGTTAGTCGTTAGTCAGTACTCCAGCACACCAGTCACAGTATCTAGCGAGCTGAAATCATGACCATTACCGTTAATACCCCGCAGGAATTCGTCACCCGCTGGCTCAACCTGGCGCAGCCACGCCTTGGCGCCAAGCCCCTATCCTGTACCGACGAGTGGTTCGCGCCGGCGGAGCGCATGCTGAGCCCCGACCCCGCGGTGTTTATCGTCGGCAAGTTCGACGACCACGGCAAGTGGATGGACGGTTGGGAAACGCGGCGGCGCCGCGGCGGCGGTTATGACCAATGCGTCGTCAAACTAGGGCTGCCCGGCATCATCAAAGGCGTGGAGATCGACACCAGCCACTTCACAGGCAACTTTCCGCCGGCGGCTTCGCTCGACGCGTGCTACAGCGAAGGCGATCCGACCGACAGCACGGTGTGGCACGAGGCAGTGCCGTCGGTCAATCTGCAAGGCAATTCGCACCACTATGTGTCGGTCGACGATGAACGCACCTGGACGCACGTTCGCCTGAACATCTATCCGGATGGCGGCGTCGCGCGCCTACGCATTCACGGGCAGGTTCAATGCAACTGGGACAAGCGCGATCCGCAGGCCGTGGTCGATCTCTGTGCGGTGGAAAACGGCGGCCGGCCGATTGCCTGGAACGACTCGCACTTCGGGCCGCCGCATCCGCTGTTGACACCGGGCCGTGGCGTCAATATGGGTGACGGTTGGGAAACGCGGCGGCGCCGCGAACCGGGCAACGACTGGCTGATCATCGAGCTGGGGCATCTGGGCACGATCGAGGAAATCGTCGTCGATACCGCTCACTTCAAGGGCAACTTCCCCGACCGCTGTTCGATCCAGGCGGCTCACGTGACCGGCGGCACCGAGCAATCGCTGATCACACAGAGCATGTTCTGGCCGGTGCTGCTGTCCGAGCAGAAGCTGGGCATGGACGCGATCCACAAGTTTAGCGAGCAGGTGCAAGGCATCGGCCCGGTCAGCCACGTGCGTCTGAACATCTTCCCGGACGGCGGGATCAGCCGTTTGCGCCTGTTCGGCAAGATCGCCTGAGCGCCGGCGAGGAGCAGGACATGTCATCGCAAACACTGGAGTTGATGCCACTGACGCACGAAGCTTTTGCGTCGTTCGGGGATGTCATCGAATACGAGGGTCGTGATTTTTTCCATATCAACGACAAGATGGTCGAGCGGTATCACGACCTCGCACGCGTGGACACGCAGGAGGCGGGCGGCCGGACGCTGATCAGCTGGCTGCGCGCCAAGCCGAATACGTTTCCGTCGATGGTCAAGTTTGTCGAGCGTCACCAGCTATCGAGCCAGGCGTTTATTCCGCTCGATAACAATCCGTTTGTCGTGGTGGTGGCGCCGCGCGGCGACACGGTCAAGGTCGGCGACCTGCGTGCCTTCATCACGAACGGCAAGCAGGGCGTGAACTATCACCGTGGCGTGTGGCATCACGTGCTGCTGGTGCCCAAGCGAGCGATGCAGTTCATTGTGGTCGATCGTGGCGGACCGGAACGCAACTGCGATGAATTCTGGTTTGGGGAAGAGGAGCAGCCCGTGCTCAAGGTATAGCCGGGCGCACGGGCCTATCGATCTGGCGGGACCGGCTTTCGTTGCCGGTTTCGCTTGTCGCGTAACAACGGATGCTGGTCGCAGCGGTATAGGCGACCCGCTTATCCGATCACAAAAATGACTTTGGAGGAGTTCAATCATGGCAGAACGAGTGGTACTGGTAACCGGCGGCATGGGCGGCCTGGGTGAAGCGATCTGCACGAAGATGGCGGACGCGGGCTATCGCGTCGCTACGACTTATTCGCCCGGCAATAAGAAGGTCAACGACTGGCTGGCGACGATGAAGCAGAAGGGTTACGACATCGTCGCCGTGCCCTGCGACGTGACTGAATACGACTCCTGCGCCAAGGCGGCCGCCGAGGTTCAGGCCAAGCTTGGACCGATCGATATCCTGGTCAATAACGCCGGCATTACCCGCGACATGACCTTCAAGAAGATGGACAAGGTCAACTGGGACGCGGTGCTCCGGACCAATCTGGACAGCTTGTTCAACATGTCGAAGCCGCTCGTCGACGCCATGGTCGAGCGCGGCTGGGGGCGGGTGATCAACGTGTCTTCCGTCAATGGCTCCAAGGGTGCGTTCGGGCAGACGAACTACTCCGCGGCCAAGGCCGGCGTGCATGGTTTCAGCAAGGCGCTCGCTCTGGAAGTGGCGAAGAAGGGTGTCACGGTGAATACCGTGTCTCCTGGCTATATCGGCACCGCGATGGTGACGGCCATTCCGAAGGAAGTGCTGGACTCGAAGATCCTGCCGCAAATTCCGGTCGGACGGCTTGGCAAACCGGATGAAGTGGCAGGTTTGATCATCTACCTGGCTTCCGATGAGGCGGCGTTCGTTACCGGCGCCAACATCGCCATCAACGGTGGGCAGCACATGCAGTAGCAGTGAGATCGGTAAACCCCGGTCTATACAAATCGAGAATGCAGTCGCACGCCATTATCCAGACACACGCGCACCGGAAAGCGGTGCGCCGGCTGGATCCCTGAGAGGCGATTTCGTGAGCCACGTCACCATGGTCTGTTGACTGTGGATGGCCGCGCACGGATCGCCTCGACCGCAGGAGGACCTATGCTTTACCAATGGCATGAATTACAGCGTGCGTTTCTGAGCCCGCTGACTGCCGGGGCGCAGGCTGCCTCGAACTCGTTCGCGAATCCGGCCAGCCCGCTCGCCTATGTGCCTGGCGCCAATCGGCTGTCGGCCGGCTGCGAGTTGCTGTACCGGCTCGGCAAGGACTACGAAAAACCTGAATTCAACTTGCGCCAGATCGTCAAGGACGGCCACCACATTCCGATCATCGAACAGACGATTATCGAGAAGCCGTTCTGCCGCCTGCTGCGCTTCAAGCGTTTCGCCGACGACAGCGGGGCGGTCGCGCAAATGAAAGACGAACCGGTCGTGCTGGTGTGCGCGCCGCTGTCCGGCCACCACGCCACGCTGTTGCGCGATACGGTGCGCACGTTGCTGCAAGACCACAAGGTCTACCTGACCGACTGGATCGACGCACGCATGGTGCCGCTCGAAGAAGGCGAGTTTCATCTCGACGATTACATCGCGTACATCCAGGAATTCATCCGCCACATCGGCGCGAAGAATCTGCACGTGATCTCGGTATGCCAGCCCACCGTCCCGGTGCTCGCCGCCATTTCGCTGATGGCGAGCCGCGGCGAAGACACGCCGCGCACCATGACGATGATGGGTGGCCCGATCGACGCGCGTAAGAGCCCGACTTCGGTCAATTCGCTCGCCACGCAGCATTCGTTCGAATGGTTCGACAACAACGTGATTCACACGGTGCCGCCAAACTATCCGGGCAGCGGCCGCAAGGTCTATCCGGGCTTTCTGCAGCACGCCGGCTTCGTCGCGACGAACCCTCAACGGCACGCGGCGTCGCATTGGGATTTCTACCAGAGCCTGCTGCGCGGCGACGAAGACGACGCGGAAGCACATCGCCGCTTCTACGACGAGTACAACGCCGTGCTCGACATGGCCGCCGAGTACTACCTCGACACGATCCGCGTGGTGTTCCAGGAATTCCGTCTCGCGGAAGGGACGTGGGACGTCGCCGGCGTTCGCGTGCATCCGCAGGACATCAGGAAGACTGCGCTCTTCACGATCGAGGGCGAACTCGACGACATCTCGGGCGACGGCCAGACGCGCGCTGCACACGAGTTGTGCAGCGGCATTCCGGAGAAGGACAAGCGTCACTTCACCGCGGAAAAATGCGGCCACTACGGCATTTTCTCGGGCCGCCGCTGGCGCACGATTGTTTATCCGCAACTGCGCGACTTCATCCTCGAGCACAACCAGGCATCGAGGCAGAGATCCAGGCACGATGCCGAAACGGTCGAGGCGTAAGTGAGCCGCGCGCTCCTCCGGGAAACGTGCTGACTGCATGCATCAGGCCTGTGAAGGTACGCAAGCCGTGCATCGACACAGTGTCATTCGCATCGTTGTAGCCTGACCGATCAAGGAAAAATCATGGCGACCCCGCTAGCGCTGCCCAAGGGTATGGAAATCTCGGCTGAGATCAGGCCGGGCTTCGAAACGATCCTCACGCGCGACGCGCTCGAACTCGTTGCGGAGCTGCATCGGACGTTCGAGCCGCGTCGCCAGGCGCTGCTGCAGGCGCGCGTCGAGCGCGCGAGGCGGCTCGATGCCGGCCAGCGCCCCGATTTTCTCGCCGAAACGAAGAGCGTGCGCGAAGGCGACTGGAAGATCGCGCCACTGCCGCAAGATCTGCAATGCCGCCGCGTGGAAATCACCGGTCCGGTCGAGCGCAAGATGATCATCAACGCGCTGAATTCCGGCGCGGATTCGTACATGGCGGACTTCGAAGATTCGAACGCGCCGAGCTGGGATAACCAGATCGCCGGCCATATCAATCTGATGGAAGCGGTGCGCCGCACGATTTCGCTCGAACAGAACGGCAAGTCTTACCAGCTCAACGAAACGCTCGCTACGCTGATCGTGCGTCCACGCGGCTGGCACCTCGACGAGAAGCACGTGTTGGTCGATAGTCAACGGGTGTCGGGTGGCATTTTCGATTTCGCGCTGTTCCTGTTCCATAACGCGAAAGAACAGCTGGCCCGCGGCACGGCCCCGTACTTCTATCTGCCGAAGATGGAAAGTCATCTCGAAGCGCGTTTGTGGAACGACATCTTCGTCGCCGCGCAGGAAGCGGTCGGCGTTCCGCGCGGCACGATTCGCGCGACCGTGCTGATCGAAACGATTCTTGCCGCGTTCGAAATGGACGAGATCCTGTACGAACTGCGTGAACACAGCTCGGGTCTGAACGCCGGCCGTTGGGACTACATCTTCTCGGAGATCAAGAAGTTCAAGAACGACCGCGACTTCTGTCTCGCCGACCGCTCGCAGATCACGATGACCTCGCCGTTCATGCGTGCGTACGCGCTGCTGTTGTTGAAGACCTGCCATCGCCGCAACGCACCGGCGATCGGCGGCATGAGCGCACTGATTCCAATCAGGAACGATCCGGCGGCCAACGACCGCGCAATGGTAGGCGTGCGCTCGGGCAAGGCACGCGATGCGAGCGACGGTTACGACGGCGGCTGGGTCGCGCATCCGGGCCTCGTGCCGATCGCGATGAAGGAGTTCGTGAACGTACTCGGCGACAAACCGAACCAGATCGGCAAGCAGCGCGACGATGTGCAGGTCACCGCGAAGGATCTACTCGATTTCCGTCCCCAAGCACCGATCACCGAAGCGGGCTTGCGCAACAACATCAACGTCGGGATTCACTACCTGGGTGCGTGGTTGACCGGCAATGGCTGTGTACCGATTCACAACCTGATGGAGGACGCGGCCACCGCGGAAATCTCGCGCTCGCAGGTGTGGCAGTGGATCCGCTCGCCGAAGGGCGCGCTCGACGACGGCCGCAAGGTCACGGTAGAACTGGTGCGCGATCTGACGAAGCAGGAACTCGACAACGTGAAGAAGGCAGTTGGCGGCGATACGAAGCCGTATGAACCCGCCGCGCAGATCTTCGAAGCAATGTCGACATCGGAACAGTTCACCGACTTCCTGACGCTGCCGCTCTACGAGGAGTTCTGACAAAGCGCATGCGTGAAGACGGTGCTCTCAGGAAAACATCGAACGCGTGTAAGACAGCAAGCGAGGCACGATTTCCTCTTCCAGACGCGCCACTGTCCAGTCCCGCTTCGGCGCGGACACCACCATGGCGCCGAGCACCTGGCCGTCGGCTTCGACGATCGGCGCGGCGACGTTGACTTCGAACATGATCGATTGCTGGTCGGTGAACGCATAGCCCTTTTCGCGCGCGGCGACGATGGCCCGTTGGAGCGTGTCTTTGTCGGTAATCGTGAACGGCGTGATCGGCTTGGGCGTGTTGTTCGCGGGGACGGCGTCGAGCCGCTCATCGTCCAGCGTCGAAAGAATCGCGAGGCCGCCCGAAGTACTGAGTGCGGGCAGCCGTCGGCCGACGAACGCAGTGTGGTAGTCGGCGTGCGGATGGCTTTGTACGTGCAGCAAGTGAACGATGTCGTTGTCCGCCAGTATGCAAAACGAACAACGCAGCCCGCAGTGGTCACGCAACTGCACCAGACGTGGCCAGATCGTCTTGATGATGCGGTTGCTCATCTGGAAGTTGAGCAGCATGTCGAGCGTCTTCACGGTCAGCCGGAAGGTCTTGTGCAGCGCATCCTTCTCGACATAGCCGCACGCCATCAGCGTGTCGACGATGCGCTGGACGGTCGCGACAGGGAGTCCGGTCAAACGGTGCAGGGCGGTCAGCGTGGGTACCGAGTTGGCGGGCGTGAACGCTTCGAGCACCCGGAAGCCGCGCGCGGCCGACGCGATGAACAACGGATCGTCTTCGTCTTCTTCGGGGGCCGCCGACGCGTCCTTGCCTTCGGCCGGGCGCGATACCGCGCGCGACCACGTCTGGATTCTGAGGTTGGAGAGAGCGCGCGCGGTGGCCAGCACGGGTTGCACAAACTGGCTGACCAGATCGTCTTCGTTCACTTCGCCAAGCCATCCGGATACCGATACAGCGGCAAGACACTCGCCATCCGCGTCGAGCACGGCGGCGCTGATCGTCGTTTCGTCATTGACGGTGCTGCCGGCTTCGAGGACATACCCCCGCGCGGCTGTGTCCGCCAACGCGCGTTCGCAGGCGGCCTGCTCAGCGGGCGTCAGGACCGGATCGGAAGCCTCTGCCAACTCCGCGATCCGCTCAGCCAGGACCTCGGCAGGAAGGTGCGACAGCATCGCGCGTCCGGGGGCGGAGGCGAGCGCCGGTAAGCGTTCGCCGATCGGCGCCATGGCGCGCGAATCGGCGGCGGAAGGCACGCGCGCGATGTTGACGACGTCCGCTCCCTGCATCACCCACAGATCCGCGCGCAGATGCGTGCGTGCGCTCAGATCGACCAGCTCGGGCATGGCCAGATCGATCAGATGATTCGTGCTGATGAAGGTGTGCGCGATGCACGCGCTCCGGTATGTCAACGACAGCGCCAACGACACCTCATCGCGGTGCAGGTACCCGCAGCGCACAAGGGTATGCGACTGTCATCAGCCAGCGGAACAACCTGGCGGTAGAACAGACGGTGGGCCGTGAGGCACGAATTGAGACTTCCTCGTCGTTGAGCATGACTTTTAAAAGCTTGCCTAGAACGTCCAGACATCCCGCCTGTTGGCGCCTTTGAGCGGTTCATAATTGTTTGAAAAGGACACTTTGGATGATCTTTTTTTCGATTTGTTAAACCAATGGATATTGGAGGCAGTTTGCAGAAGGTGTATTTTGAACACCATGAGTGATCAAAATTTCAGAAAACTAAACCGCTTGCTGACAGAGCTTGGCGATACCACCTTGGTTTCCAGCCGCTGGCTGCGGGCGCATGGCTATTCAAATAGCCTCGTAGCGCGCTACGTGGCCAGCGGCTGGCTGGTGTCGCCGGCGCGCGGCGTTTATATGAGGAAGGGCGGCCGCCTGCAATGGGAGGGCGTGGTCCGCAGCCTTCAGGTCCGCGAGGTGCTGTCGCTGCATGTCGGCGGGCGCTTTGCGCTCGCCGTGCAGGGGCATGAGCATTACCTGCGCTTGGGCGAAGCCGGCACGGTCACGCTCTATGGACCAGACCGGTTGCCGGGCTGGGTGAGCAAGCTGCCGTTGAAGGAGCGTTTCGAGTTTGATGGCAAAGGGCCTCTCGACCTGCCTGCGCTTCGCTTCACGCCCGATTTGCCGGGGAGCGCGTTGCTCGATCAGGGACTGGCATGGCACGACGCAGGCCTCGGCACGGACGCTTTGGTTTGCTCCACGCCGGAGCGGGCCATGCTGGAGTTGTGCGATGGCGTGGCGGATGCGTCCTTGGTTTATGAGGCCGATGCGTTGATGCAAGCCATGACCACGCTCCGGCCGCAGCGAGTCGGCATGCTGCTGCGCCATTGCCGCAGCATCAAGGCCAAGCGTCTGTTCCTGGCCTTGGCCGAACGCCATCGACACGCCTGGCTGGCGCACGTGCCGCTCGATGGCGTCGATCTGGGCCGGGGCAAGCGCGCGCTGGTGCCCGGCGGACGCCTGCATCCGACCTACCAGATCACCTTGCCTGGAGACCTGGATGAGCACTTGGGATAAGCGTTACACCGATCGGGTGCAGTTGCTGGTCGAGATATTGCCGGTGCTGGCGCGGGAGCCGCGTTTCGCGCTCAAGGGCGGCACGGCGATCAACCTGTTCGAGCACGACCTCCCACGGTTGTCGGTAGACATCGACCTCGCTTGGCTGCCGGTGCACGACTTCGCCGAGGACGCGGTCTTGATCGCGGCGGCACTGGAGCAACTGGCCGATGTGCTTCGTGCCCGTCCGCTGCAACTGCAGGTGTAGGAAGAGGCACTGGAGCGGATCGCGGGGTGGGTTGGGTGAGATGCAGGGATATCCGGCGTCAGCGTTGTTTCGCACGGGCTGGTGCTTGCGGTGCCTGACGTTGGGACCAAAAGCCTAGGGGCAATTGGCTGCCTCGGCCAGTACTTCCAGCGTCTTTAACAACTCCACGTTGTCATTGATACTGTATGAATGTACAGTATTGCGCGTGGGCGACCAGCGAGTGCAAGTTTATTGGACGGAAACGGGGTGAGGGGGCGTGCTGAACCTCGCCCCACTACGTTGTGAAAATTTTCAGATGCGCGGGCAAGCCCGCATCGATGAGAGGAGATTCTTCTAAATGTCTGCGTCACCCATTCAGGCGCGCCATGCCTGAGCAACTCTGGCTGCCCGGACTCGAGGCGCCACCTGTGCCGACCGACGGCCTGTTCTTCGCCGTCTTTCCAGATACGCATACGGCGGCGAACATCTCGAAGCTGGCGCAACAGCTCTGCGGGGAGACGCGCTCGAAGAGCAAGCCTCTTGCGGCCAACCGTATGCACGTCACGTTGCTTCATCTCGGGAATTTCGCGGGCGGTTTGCCGCCTGCACGGGTGGATGCGGCCATGAGCGCGGCCGCGTCGATCCGGATGGAGCCTTTTAGCGTCGAGTTCGACAGTACGCTCAGTTTTGCGCTGAAGCCTCGACCGGGGCCGCTGGTGTTGGGCGGCGGCGAGGGTGTCGTTGGGCTCCATGCGCTTCACGACTCACTTGCGTCGGCATTGCAAAAAGCTGGATTTGGGGATCGCGCGGTCTCGTCAAATACGCCGTACACCCCGCACGTGACCCTCGTTTATGGCATGCCTTGGATCGCGACACGTCCTGTCGAGGCCGTCAGTTGGAACGTGCGTGAGTTTGCTCTGGTGCACAGCTTGCTCGGGCGTACCCGGCATGTCGTTCTGGCGCGCTGGCCATTGGCGGCCGGGTGAATCTACGGGTTTGCGTCGACCGTCGTGAGGCCCATGCGCTGAGGCGTGCCGGACTAGAACCGCACGCCGGTCGCGCAACCGCCGGCAAAGCCTCCGCCGCTTCCACCTGCACCGCCGCAGAACACGCCGCAGCCTGATAACGCGGCCGACATCGCAACAGCCGCCAATGTCGTGCGTAGGCATCGCTTGAAAGCGTGCTTTCGAAGTGGCGCAATCAATGCGGTCAATGCAGTCAGGTGTGGATTGAGGTGTGCGGCGCAAGCTGGAAGGGCAGTGTCGAAGCGGTGGCCGGTGATTCTGGGTTGCATAGCGTCAGGGGACTCCGTGAATGGGGGCAGGTGCGGGCGGCCGTTTTCGTAGCGCATGACGAAAGATATTCGTAAGTTTTTTTGCGGGCACGAAGCGGCGGCGCCGGCAAGCCGCTACCCTAATCCACGTCATGCGCCCCTCAAATACGCAAAATCCGAAAACCAGGGGGATTCGTCGGTCAGACAGCCAGAATCGTCTTGCTCTCCCTGATAGAATGCTTGAGCCGCAACGTAGTGGACTGCAGATGAAATTGCTTGATGCGTTAGTCGAACAGCGTATTGCCGCCGCAGCCGCGCGCGGCGAGTTCGATGATTTGCCGGGCGCGGGTGCGCCGCTGCCCCTGGAGGACGATGTACTAGTCCCGGAGGAAGTGCGCGTCGCCAACCGGATTTTGAAAAATGCGGGTTTCGTGCCGCCGGCCGTCGAGCAGCTGCGCGCCTTGCGCGACCTGCAAGCGGAGCTGAATGCCGTGAGCGACCGGGCCACCCGCTGCCGTCTCCAGGCGCGCATGCTGGCGCTGGATATGGCACTTGAATCACTGCGCGGCGGCCCGCTGGTCCTGCCGCGCGAATACTGCCGCCGCATCGCCGAGCGGCTGTCGGAACGCGTCGGCAACCTCAATATGGCCGATGCGGGTTCGCAGTGAGCGAGCCGCTTGCCCGCTCCGCGGCGCCAGGTCCGGAGTCTGTCGAGTACCGCGAATCGGGAGAGGCGGCCACAGTGCCGGCTCCCCAGGCCGGATCCGTTGGTCCCGACGCTGTAGCATCCGCGGCGAGTGATCCGACGCCAACGGCTGCCGCCACTACGCCGATCGACACCCCCACGCCAGACGAATCGCCCGCACCGCCTGTCTCGGAGCGCGATCGCCGCTTCATGGCGCTCGCCCAGGCCGCTGCCGAAGAAGCTCGTGCAGCCGGCGAAGTGCCGGTTGGCGCGGTGCTCGTGCGGGGCGACGAAGTCATCGCCACAGGGTTTAACCATCCGATCGGTGCTCACGACCCGTCGGCGCATGCGGAAATGATCGCATTGCGCGCAACCGCGCAAGCAGTCGAAAACTACCGTCTGCCTGGCTGCGAGCTCTATGTGACGCTGGAGCCTTGCCTGATGTGCGCCGGTGCGATCATGCACGCGCGTATCGCACGCGTCGTGTTCGGGGCACGCGATCCAAAAACCGGAGCGTGCGGCAGTGTCGTCGATGCATTCGCGAATCCGCAGTTGAATCACCACACCACGGTGACCGGCGGCGTGCTCGAAACTGAATGCGGCGCCGCGCTCAAATCGTTCTTTGCCGAGCGGCGGCGCGCAAGCCGTGAAGCACGCGCGGCGGCACGGGGCGAACCGCACGCTGTGGCAGGCGGCGAAGCACACGCCGATTCGCACGTCGAAACACGCAGCGAAGCAGACACCGACGCGCACACCGCAGCACGCAGCGAACCGGGGTCGGCTGAGCCGCTCTAAAACAAAAACGTTCACGGGTCTTGCCAATGACCGTCCATCGCAACATTGAATTGATCGCGCCGTCCGGGTATCCGCATGATTCCGAGGTGCTGCATCGCGCATTGCACCGCTTGCATGCGCAGGGGCATCGCGTCGAAGGTGTGGAGGTAGCAAGGCGCCGCTACCAGCGCTTCGCCGGCACCGACGGCGAACGTGCTGCCGATCTGAACCGGCTGGCGGACCCCTCGCGTGAGTTGCCCGATATCGTGCTAACCGTGCGCGGTGGCTACGGCGCGATGCGCATCCTGCACGGGCTCGACTACGAGGGGCTGCAACGGCGGTTGACCGATCAGCCGGTCGCGCTGGTGGGTCATAGCGATTTCACCGCGGTGCAGCTTGCTTTGCTGGCACGCGCCGGCGTGAAAACTTTCGGCGGCCCGATGTTGATGAGCGACTTCGGCGCGGAAGATCTGAGCGAATTCACCATGCAGCACTTCTGGTCCGCGTTGACCAGGCCGACCATGACGGTGACGAGCAACGTGCCGCAAGCGCAGACTGCCGACGTGACGGGCATGTTGTGGGGCGGCAATCTGGCGGTGCTGACATCGCTGATCGGCACGCCGTACATGCCGCCGGTGCAGGGCGGCATTCTGTTCCTCGAAGATGTCAACGAGCAGCCGTTCCGGCTCGAGCGGATGCTTTATCAGTTGCACCTGTCCGGCATCCTCGCGCAGCAACAGGCGCTTGTGCTCGGCGATTTCTCCGGCGGCAAGCCGTACGATTATGACAACGGCTACGACCTGCACACGATGATCGAGCAGGTGAGGTCGGTGATCGGGATTCCGGTCATCACCGGGCTGCAGTTCGGCCATATTCCCAACATGCTGACGCTGCCGGTCGGCGCGGACGCGCACCTCGTCGCCAACGCACACGGGTTCAAACTGACGTTATCGGGCTATCCGACCCTCGCCTGAAACGGCGCGGGGCAGGGAAGCGGGCGTTTGCCCGCTTTCTTTTCGAATCCATAACGCAACTAACGGTCAATGTTTCGGGCCACGCACCAGCAGGCAAGTCCCCTGGAGGTCTCTCACTTTGTTGACAAAAACCGTCTCCAATAGACGGCCCTCCCATACATTAATTAAACTGGTAGTGAAGCAGAGTAAGGCCTGTGCGGGGTGCCCGCTCACCCGCAGCATGGCCCGGCCAGCCTGATTGTCGAAAATAAAAGCAAAAATTGTTGACAAGTTTTATGTCCATCCTAATATGACCTACATACCGAGACGCACATCATGTCCGACACAGACTCCGCCGCCGCGAATAGTTCGAAACCCGAAGCGATCGCCGAGCGCATCCGCGCCGCGATCCTCGAGCATCGGCTCGCGCCTGGCGCCAAGCTGACAGAAGCACAGTTGTGCGAAGTATTCGGCGTGAAGCGCGGCCCAATCCGGCAGGCGCTCGCGCAACTGGCCACCGACCACCTCGTCGACCTCGAACCGAATCGTGGTGCATTTGTTGCCAGTCCCTCGCTGCAAGAAGTGCATGAGGTGTTCGAAATGCGCCGGATCATCGAGCTGGCCGTGGTTGAAAAGATTTGCGGCGGTCATGGCATGCGCCGTTTGAAGAGCATCGGCAGCATGATCGGCCGTGAACGCAAAGCGTTCGAAACACGTGATTTTCCGGCGTGGATTCGTCTGTCGGGCGAGTTCCATACCGAGTTGGCCGGGCTCACCGGCAACGCCGTGCTGTGCGACTGCCTGAACGGACTGGTGGCGCGCTCCACGCTGATTTCGGCACTGTACGAGTCGCTCGGACGCAGCCCTTGCTCGTTCGAGGATCATGAAGCGATTCTCGCCGCGCTCGACGCCGGCGATGCAAAAGAGGCGGCGGCACTGATGTCGCGCCATTTGCAAAGCGTCGAGTTGAAGATGCTGGACCGCCCCGCACGCGGCGCGGCCGATCTTCATGAAGTGTTCGGCGCACTTAACGGCGCAGCGAAGGAAGCACTTAGGACCAAGTCCGCGCCAGGCTGAGTCAGGCGGCCGGTGCGCGCTCGTTAGTGGTGCGCGCCGCACTGAATTGAACTGAACCGAATCAGGCGTTGCAAGGCGGCTCGGCGTGAGCGCTGCCGGCTTGCGCACGCGTGGCCGTCACGGGATGACAGCCTTGGAGTAGTAACGCATCGCCGGGAATCCGCGGCTACAGGCGGTGCGATAAGCACAAGTACATCAAGTACGGAGACACCCGCGGCGCGGTCAATCAGTCGGTTCGAACCTCCTGTTTCCCGATCGAGGAAAAGAGGGCGGCTGGCATGGCCGATGCATCGTCCGTCGATTCACCATCGACGGTCCCTATCCCAAGGAGGAATCATGGCTCAGTTCAGTGCAGCGCCCGGCAGTCCCGCAATTCCCGCATACGCAGACGGAGACGCGTCCAGCGATCCGTCGATACCCGCAGGCTACAGCGAGAGGCTGTACAACGAAGACCTGGCGCCGCTGCGCCATCAAACCTGGGGTGCTTACAACATCTTCGCGTTCTGGATGTCGGACGTGCACAGTGTCGGCGGTTATGTGTTCGCGGGCAGTCTGTTCGCGCTCGGGCTGACGAGCTGGCAGGTGCTGATCGCGCTGCTGGTCGGGATTACGATTGTCAACCTGCTCTGCAACCTGATTGCCAAGCCGAGTCAGGCGAACGGCGTGCCTTATCCGGTGGCATGCCGCGCAACGTTCGGCGTGCTCGGCGCGAATATTCCTGCCGTGATTCGCGGCTTGATCGCGGTCGCATGGTACGGAATCCAAACCTATCTGGCTTCAAGCGCGCTGGTGATCGTGGTGCTGAAGTTCGTCCCGCAACTGTTGCCATACGCGGATGTGCATCACCATGGTTTCATGGGTCTCTCCACTTTGGGCTGGACCGGTTTCATGTTGCTGTGGGTATTGCAGGCGCTGGTGTTCTGGCACGGTATGGAGACCATCAAGAAGTTCATCGACTTCGCCGGTCCGGCGGTCTATGTGGTGATGTTCATTCTCGCCGGCTATATGGTGTATCGCGCAGGATGGCGAAACATCGGCATCAATCTGGGCGGCGTCAAATATCACGGTATGGAAGTGGTGCCGGTGATGATCACGGCGACCTCGCTGGTCGTGTCGTACTTCTCCGGGCCGATGCTGAATTTCGGCGACTTTTCGCGCTACGGCAAGAGTTTTCGCAGCGTGCAGCGCGGCAACTTCTGGGGGCTGCCGGTCAACTTCCTCGCCTTCTCGCTGGTGACGGTGGTCACGACAGCCGCCACGCTGCCGGTGTTTGGCCAACTGATCACGGACCCGGTCGAAACGGTGGGCCGTATCGACTATCCGACCGCGGTGATTCTCGGTGCATTGACGTTCACGATTGCGACTATCGGCATCAACATCGTCGCCAATTTCGTGTCGCCGGCCTTCGACTTCTCGAATGTCGCGCCGCGTCTGATCAGCTGGCGCGCCGGTGGCATGCTCGCGGCGGTGGCGTCGATCTTCATCACGCCGTGGAACCTGTTCAACAATCCGGCGGTGATTCATTACACGCTCGACGTGCTCGGTAGCTTCATCGGACCTTTGTATGGTGTCCTGATCGTTGACTACTTCCTCGTGAAGCGTCAAAAGATCGTGCTCGACGATCTCTACTCGGTCGCCTCAAGCGGCTCGTACTGGTACAGCAACGGTGTCAACTACCGCGCCGTGGCTGCATTGTTGCCCGCTGCTGTCATCGCCGTGATCTGCGTGATGGTGCCGAAGCTCGACGGGCTGGCCAATTTCTCGTGGTTCATCGGAGCTGCATTGGGTGCAGTGTTCTACCGTGTGCTCGCTCGCTGAGCCAGTGCTGCAACAGGAGTCGATATGCGCATCAAACTGATCAATCCGAATACGACGCAACGTATGACCGAGGCGATGGGCCGCTGTGCGCGCGAAGTCGCCGCGCCCGGCACCGAAGTGATCGCGGTCAATCCGACGATGGGGCCGCCGTCGATTGAAGGCTATTACGACGAAGCGCTCGCGACGCCCGGCTTGCTGGCCGAGGTTATCGCCGGCGAGCGTGCGGGCTGCGACGGGTACGTGATCGCCTGCTTCGGCGACCCCGGTTTATACGCGGCCCGCGAGTTGGCGCGCGGTCCGGTGATCGGCATCGCCGAGGCGGCGATGCATGCCGCGAGCGTGCTGGCGCCGGGGTTTTCGGTGGTGACCACGCTGGCGCGCACCTGCGGGATGGCGTGGCATCTCGCCGAGCGCTACGGCATGAAGCGTTTTTGCCGCAACGTGCGCGCCACCGATGTCGCCGTGCTGGACCTGGATAAGCCTGGCTCGGCGGCGCGCCGCATCATCCTCGACGAATGCCGGCGCGCGCTGGAGGAGGACGGTTCGGACGCGATTGTGCTCGGTTGCGCCGGCATGGCCGAATTGTGCGCGGAGATCGAAGATGCCTTGGGCGCGCCGGTGATCGAGGGCGTGACGGCGGCGGTCAAATGGACCGAGGCGCTGGTCGCTCTGCGGCTGTCGACGGCCAAGCGGGGCGACTACGCGCGGCCGCTGGCCAAGCGCTACGACGGCGCGCTGGAAGCCTTCAGTCCGACCGATGCGGACCCAAATCCTCAGTCGTTTCGCTATTCGGCCGCAAGCGCTGCGGAAAGTGCAAATTCGACGGGTTTACTGCGGGTAAACACCACGGAACGCTCGGTGGGACCGGCTCCCCACATACATCCAGTCTGACACGCACTATCTGCCCGGGTGTATGGGCGCACCCGGGTGTTTTCGCTACACTGGTCCCACTCGGCGCTGGTACCCGATCGCTATTTTGTTGCTGTTTCTGGTGCCGCTATTCAGGGCTGTTTCCGCCCGCGCCGGCATGCGTAACAGGTAAACCCAGGTAAGCCTAGGCAAACCCAAGCACACGCATGCAGAACGCACGCAAACCCCACGTGCATGTCACGTGAGTTCCACGCGAATTTTACGTACCGTCATCACGCTTTCGTCAAACCATGCCACTCGACTCGAACTATCCACGCGATCTGATCGGCTACGGCCGCCACCCGGTGCAGGCGAACTGGCCGGGGCGAGCGCGTGTCGCGGTGCAATTCGTCCTGAACTACGAAGAAGGCGGTGAAAACTGCGTGCTGCACGGCGACCCGGGCTCGGAGCAGTTTCTGTCGGAAATCGTTGGCGCGGCGTCTTATCCGGCACGTCACATGAGCATGGAGTCGATCTACGAATACGGCTCGCGGGCAGGCGTGTGGCGCATTCTGCGCGAATTCGAAAAGCGCAGCCTGCCGCTCACGGTGTTCGGCGTCGGCATGGCGATCGAACGGCATCCTGACCTCGCGCGCGCCTTCGTCGAACTCGGTCATGAGATCGCTTGCCACGGCTATCGCTGGATTCATTACCAGGACATGTCGCCGGAGAAAGAGGCGGAGCACATGCGCCTCGGCATGGAAGCGATCGAGCGCCTTACCGGCGAGCGCCCGCTCGGCTGGTACACCGGCCGCGACAGTCCCAACACGCATCGTCTGGTCGCCGAATACGGCGGCTTCCTGTACGACTCGGATTACTACGGCGACGATCTGCCGTTTTGGATGGATGTCGAAGTGACGGGCGGCGCTAAGAGCCCGCAACTGATCGTGCCGTACACGCTCGACACCAACGATATGCGCTTTGCAAGCCCGCAAGGCTTCAACACCGCGGACCATTTCTTCACGTACCTGCGCGACGCATTCGACGTGCTCTACGAAGAAGGCGACGAAGCACCGAAGATGCTGTCGATCGGCATGCACTGCCGTCTGCTCGGCCGTCCGGGGCGTTTCCGTGCGCTGCAACGTTTTCTCGACCATATCGAACAGCACGATCGCGTGTGGGTGACGCGGCGCGTCGATATCGCGCGTCACTGGCGCGAACATCACCCTTACCAACAAAACAACCGCGGGGCAGCGGCATGAAGGCGATGCAATACACTCTGGACCAACTCAACAGCACCTCGACCGACGCGTTCGTCGCGGCGCTGTCGGGCATTTTCGAGCACTCGCCGTGGGTCGCGGAAATCGCCGCGCAACAACGGCCGTTTGCCAGCATCGACGAACTGCATAGCAAGATGTCGAACATCGTCGAGACTGCCGGTGAAGAGAAACAACTGGCGTTGATCAACGCCCACCCGGAGCTCGCCGGCAAGGCTGCGGTGCGCGGCGAGCTGACGGCCGAATCCACGCGTGAGCAAAGCGGCGCGGGCCTCGCTCAGTGCACGCAGGAAGAATTCGACAAACTGGTCGCGTTGAACAGCGCCTATCGCGAGAAGTTCGGCTTTCCGTTCATCCTCGCGGTGCGCGGTTACGACCGCCACGGCATCATCGCGAACTTCGAGGCGCGCGTGAACAACAGCCGCCCGGATGAATTGCGTGCCAGCCTCGATCAGATCTACCGCATCGCACGTTTCCGGCTCGACGACCTGATCGACGCGTAAGGCTTAACTACGCGTCGCGAACCTCGAACTGAAACGTTTTTTCAGCACTAACAAACATTAAGGAAGACAAAGATGGCACTCCCGATTCTCGACCCCAACGCACCGGATTTCACGCGCCGCTATGTGAACCTGGCGGACCCGCGTCTGGGCGCGCAGGCGCTCGAGGCCAGCGACGATTTCTTCGCACCGAAGGAACGTATGCTGAATCCGGAGCCGGCCGTCTTCATTCCGGGCAAGTACGACGACAACGGCAAGTGGATGGACGGCTGGGAAACGCGCCGCAAGCGCGCCAACGGTTACGACTGGTGCGTCGTGAAACTCGCGCGTCCGGGCGTGATCAAGGGTCTCGACCTCGACACCAGCCACTTCACGGGCAACTTCCCGCCGGCGGCTTCGGTCGAGGCTGCTCGAGTCGTGGACGGCGTGCCGAACCAGTCGACGCAATGGACCGAAATCGTCCCGTCGACCACGCTGCAAGGCAACAGCCACCACTATCACGAAGTCAGCGACGCGAACGCTTACACGCACCTGCGCGTGAACATCTACCCGGACGGCGGTATTGCGCGTCTGCGTGTGTATGGCCAGCCGCAAGTCGACTGGGCAGGCGCAAGCCGCACCGAGCAGTTCGATCTGGCCGCGATGGAAAACGGCGCGTATCTGGTCGCGGCGAACAACCAGCACTTCGGCGCAGCGTCGACGATTCTGATGCCGGGCCGCGGCGTGAACATGGGCGACGGCTGGGAAACGCGCCGCCGCCGTGAACCGGGCAACGACTGGGCAATCGTCGCGCTGGCGCAACCGGGCGTGATCAGGAAGATCGAAGTCGATACGGCTCACTTCAAGGGCAACTATCCGGACCGTTGCTCGATCCAGGCCGCGTATGTAACGGGCGGCACGGACAGCTCGCTGATCACGCAAGCCATGTTCTGGCCGGTGCTGCTGGGCGAACAGAAGCTGAAGATGGACAACCAGCACTATTTCGAAAGCGAAATCGCCGCATTGGGTCCGGTCACGCACGTGCGCTTCAATATCATTCCGGACGGCGGCGTGTCGCGTCTGCGTCTGTGGGGCACGCTCGCATCATGAAAACGCTGGTCATCGAACCCTTGACGAAGGAAGCGTTCGCCGCATTCGGCGACGTGGTCGAACTCGAAGGCGCGAAGCAGATTCCGATCAACCTCGGCACCACGATCCGCTATCACGATCTCGCGAATGTGGACGTGACCGACGAGAACGGCCGTACGCTGGTGAACCTGTTTCGCGGGCAGCCGCGCACGTTGCCGTTCGAAGTGAAGATGCTCGAACGTCATCCGCTGGGCAGCCAGGCCTTCGTGCCGCTGAACGACAAGCCGTATCTGGTGGTCGTGGCGCCGGCGGGCGAACTGGATCCGACACAGATTCGTGCGTTCGTGACGAGCGGCTGGCAAGGTGTGAACTATGCGAAGGGTGTCTGGCATCATCCGCTGATCGCACTGGGCGACGTGAGCGACTTTATCGTCGTCGATCGTGGCGGCGATGGACTCAACCTGAACGAGCAGGATTTGGCCGAGTCGTTCTGGCTCACTGAAGACGCGTTGAGCGCGGTGAGCGTTTGAGGCCGTTGCCTTAGCGTAGTACGTTGAGCAGGTTGGTTGTAAAAAAAGCCCACAGTACATGCTGTGGGCTTTTTTTTACGGAAGACGAGCGCGAGGCCAAGAGATCTTTCAGCTACGCTTGCCTAGGAGCGGCGAGTGTCCGATCACTTCGCGCGCACGTTCCGCAGGCTCCGGCGCGGAGAACCCCGCGGCTTCCATTGCCGGGTTGAGTCCTTTGAATTGCAGGCTTTTCTTCGGCGATCGCAGCGACGCCACGCCGTCATCCCAGGCGTGAAGCATCTGTTTCGCCACGTTGCGCCATTGCGGCTCGTTGCGCGCCGCTTCAATCAGTTCGTGACCGACGGCGACCGCCGAATCGCACAACGCTTCGACCATTTGCGCGTATTGCCGTGGCGCGATCCCCATGCGCGTGTTGAAAAAGCGCTCGAGGGTTTTGCCTGCCGCCCAGGTTTTACGGCCGTCGATCGGCAGGCCCGGCGGATTGGCTGCGAAACGCGGATAAGCCTGCGTCGTGACGATGTCATAGACAGGCGTGAACGCGACATCATCCACCGACGTGTAGAACAGCGCGACATTCTTCGTATGGCAGTCCGCGTTGCGCACGACGTAGTTTGTCAGCAAGTGCCAGGCGAGATGCTCGAGTTGCTGCCGCATGCTGTCGCGATCGAGCAGGTAGGCTCGCGCGGCATTGAGCATTTTCTCGCTGGTCGAATTGTATTTTTCGTGCGGCGGCAAACCTAACAGGCCGCACATGTCTTCGACACCATAGGCTGGCAGCCCATGCGCATCGACGTCGAAGCGTTCGACGATCAGCACCCGACCATCGTCCGACATCTGCGTGCGCGCGACCGGCGCTACGCCGAGCCGTTCGAGCACGCGCATCGAGTAGAACTCGTTGAAACCGAGAAACGGCGTGCTGTCGTCGGAGCCTTTGACGATGTGGCGGCTCGTTCGGATTGTCGGTTTGCCGAGCGGCATCGATGCGGACGTGCTGGGAGCTTCCGTCTGAGGTGCGATGAACTTCGGCACGGCGCCCGAGATGGCCGCGCGCGCATATTCGCGAACCAGTGCAGCGAAATGTTCGGCGGTGTTGTCACCGTGCAGGATGTCCTGCACATCTAGCGGTTGCAGTTCTGTGCCCGGCGCGACGCCTTCGGGCGTCACGGTGACGCGGCCAATCCCCATGGCGCCGACAACGGCAAGCAGCGACAGATCGGTGCCGTCGAGTAATGGACCGAATTGCTCGCGGATCAGATTCAGTAGGTAGCCCTCCGGCAGGTTTTGCCGGAAAAACGGATGCAGGTCGCGCGGCCAGCGCCAGGCTTCTTCGCGTACCGGCATGGTCAGACTGACGAAGTCGGCCGCTGTTGCGTCGCGATCGTATTTGAGGACGTAGTCGTCGCGCTCGCGAAACAGCGTAGCGACGTGCTTGCCCAGTACCTGAACGTCGAGCCTCATGAGTTCACGTCCGGCATGCGTTGTTCAGCCAGGATGTCTTCGAGCGTGCGCCCGTGACCATGCGCGACGAACTTGAGATCGTAGCCGGCCGCTTCGAGCAGACGCACGAGCACGGACACGCTCATATCGTTTTTGGCTAGCGTTTCCATACGTGCGACGGTGGTGCGAGCCACGCCCGCGCGGCGAGCCAATTCTTCTTGCGACAGGTGGCTTTCGCGCCGAACGGTCTTCAGCATGTCCGATACGTCAGCGAGATTGGTCATTTGTGGCCCCAGGGCATCAAATTGGCAACTATTAGCTCATATTGTAGCCTATGAGACACAAATTGTTTTATGGTTTTGTGCCTTTCAGGCTACATTTCATCGAGTTTTATTCAATTTGTGTCCCTTGGGCTACAAATCTAATTATCATTGTTGATAGTCAACCCGACCGACTGGCCAACAAAAAAGCGGGCTTCCCGCTTACGCGAAAAGCCCGCTTCATGCTGTTTTGCCAAGCCGCCGGGCAACACGCCCGGCCAGCTCATTACTTCACTGCACCGCCTTGGAACCACGCGGCGATCTTCATCCGCTCGTCGTCGGTCATGTGCGTGACGTTGCCCAGCGGCATTGCCTTCAATGTCACCGCCTGCTGATAGATCCGCTGTGCGTTCTGCGAGATCTCGTCCGGCGTATCCAGCAACACGCCGGCCGGGGCGCTGCCCATCATCGTCGGATGGGCGGAGTGGCATGCCACGCAGCGCTGTTGCAGCAGCGGCGCGATATCGGCCACCTTGACCACCGGCGCATTCGCAGCCTGTGCTTGCGGCACGACCGGCTTCGGCATCGTCCAGAAGAGGGCGGCGAACATCAGCACGATACCGACCAACGGCAGGTACCACAGCACCTGGCCACGGTGACGCATCACGAAGAACTGGCGAATCAGCGCGCCGGCCAGCATGATGATCACGAGTACGGCCCAGTTATACGGGTGCGTGTAAGTCATCGCGTAGTGGTTCGACAGCATCGCGAACACCACCGGCAGCGTGACATACGTGTTGTGGACCGAGCGTTGCTTACCGCGCTTGCCGTAGGTCGGGTTCGGCGTTTCGCCCTTGAGCATCGCGGCAACCATCTTGCGCTGACCCGGGATGATCACGAAGAAGACGTTCGCCGACATGATCGTTGCCAGCATCGCGCCCATGATCAGGTAAGCCGCACGGCCAGCGAAGATATGGCACGCCAGGTACGCAGCGATCAGCACATAGGCGCCGACGCAGATGCCGAGCACCTTGTCTTTGTTGCCGAGGATACGGCACAGCGAGTCGTAGACGATCCAGCCCGCGGCGAGGAAGCCGAGTGCCGACGCAACAGCCACGACCGGACCCATGTCGAGCACGTTCTTGTCGATCAGGTACGTGGACGGCGAGAACAGATACAGCACGGTGAAGAGACCGAAGCCCGACAGCCACGTGGTGTACGAGGGCCACTTCGACCAGTGCAGGTCGTCCGGCATTTCCGGCGGCGCGACGGTGTACTTCTGCATGTTGTAGAAGCCGCCGCCATGCACGTGCCACAGTTCGCCGAACACACCGCGCTTGCGCTGGTTCGGGTCCGTTGGTGGTTTCAGGCTGTTGTCCAGCGCGACGAAATAGAACGATTCGCCGATCCATGCAATCGCGGCGATGACGTGGAACCAGCGAATCGCCAGATTCAGCCAGTCAGTGATAAAGCCTTCCATGAAACTCCTCCACTTCTGATTCGTTGTACGCGCAACGACGCTTGTGCCTTGATTGCGCCTTCGGTGACCCGGCTGACGGGTCGTCGGCATGCATGGCGTCGCCGCACAGACTGCGGGGTGTCCCCCAAGGGGACTTCTTTCAGGGCGAAAGACGCGGTGCGCTCAGTTCGCACGCGCCGTTTTTTATCGGAACGTCAGGTCGGGTCGCTCGCGTTCGATTGCGCTTCGCGGGTGTCTCCAAGGATCCGCACAGTGCAATCGGGCGCGCTCGGAAATACAGCGCGACTTCAACCTCGCCGTCCTCCAACACCTATCGAAAACGCCGGGGGCGCTCAGTTGCCCCCTTAGCTGCCCCGATAGGTGCTGTACGACCACGGCGACACCAGCAGCGGCACGTGATAGTGCGCGCCGGCATCGGCCACGCCGAACCGCAATACAACGCGATCGACGAAACGCGGCTCCGGCACCTTCGTGCCGATCGATGCAAAGTAATCGCCGGCGCCGAACACGAGTTCGTATTCGCCGGCGACCAATGCGTCGCCTTCGAGCAGCGGCTGGTCGCAGCGGCCGTCGTCATTGGTGGTGGTGGTTTTGAGCGCGCGGCGAGTGTCGCCGGAGAGCGCAAAGAGTTCGACCTTGATGCCTGCGCCGGGACGGCCGTTCGCGGTGTCGAGCACATGGGTAGTGAGCTTTCCCATTCGCAATTTTCCTTATGTGAATGCGAGGTTTCGGCGGCGGCCCGATCCAGAATACGTTGCGGCGGATCGAGGCTCCACGTCAGTGGCTACATACCCGTCGGCGAATTGAAGCGAGCGCCGTGGCAGCCATTGTAAAAAGGATGTTCCCATCAGCGCGCGCGAGATAGGAAAGATAATACCTGGCGCATGACAGACAGCCTGTTGAAAGCCGTATCGAGTCGATTTGTTCGACTATTGCCCTGTATTTAATCGTATTGGCGGATCGTACCGGTGCCAAAAAGGCCCACTATATCGGTAGCGTGAGGTTGAGTATCGCACTGGCGCGAGTTGTCAGCATTATTTTGGCCGTCGAAGGTTACACCCGTGCGCTGCAGCAAACGTGAGTGAAGCGCGGCACACCCCGAAGACGGCGGAAATACGCTGGGTAACCGGGCCAACGGCGTTCGACGGGACGCGGCGGCACGGTTGGCGTGCCGCCCCATCGCGTTCGAACGGCTTTGCACGGAAGCAATAAAGCGGAGAAACGAATGACGATGGAGCGGGCGGCTAATCAGCCGAACAAGCCAAACAAGCCGAAGAAAACGATGCTGGTGAAGCACGCGGACGTGCTGGTCACGATGGACGGCGCCCGGCGCGAACTGCGCGACGGCGGCATGTATATCGAGGACAACCGCATCGTCGCGGTCGGACCGACGGCGGAATTGCCGCAAACGGCCGACGAAGTGCTGGACATGCGTGGCCACCTGGTGATTCCAGGGCTGGTGAACACGCACCATCATATGTATCAGAGCCTGACGCGCGCGATTCCGGCGGCGCAGAACGCCGAGTTGTTCGGCTGGCTCACCAACCTCTACAAGGTGTGGGCGAACCTCACACCGGAGATGATTGAAGTCTCGACCTTGACAGCAATGGCCGAGCTGTTGCTGTCCGGTTGCACGACCTCGAGCGACCATTTGTATATCTACCCGAACGGCAGCCGCCTCGACGACAGCATCGTCGCGGCGCAGCGGATCGGCATGCGTTTTCACGCAGCGCGCGGCAGCATGAGCGTGGGGCAGAAGGACGGCGGTTTGCCGCCGGATTCGGTGGTCGAGCGTGAAGCGGACATCCTGAAGGACACGCAGCGTCTGATCGAGACGTACAACGACGAAGGGCGTTACGCGATGTTGCGCGTGGTGGTGGCGCCGTGCTCGCCGTTCTCGGTGAGCCGCGATCTGATGCGCGAATCGGCGGTGATGGCGCGGCATTATGGGGTGTCGCTGCACACGCACCTGGCGGAGAATGTCAACGATATCGCGTACAGCCGCGAGAAGTTCGGCATGACGCCGGCCGAGTATGCGGAAGACCTCGGCTGGGTCGGTCACGATGTATGGCACGCGCACTGTGTGCAACTCGACGACGCGGGCATCGAACTGTTCGCCCGCACCGGCACCGGCGTCGCGCATTGCCCGTGTTCGAACATGCGGCTCGCGTCGGGGATTGCGCCGGTCAAGCGGATGCGTCTTGCCGGTGTGCCGGTGGGCTTGGGCGTTGACGGTTCGGCGTCGAACGATGGTGCGCAAATGGTCGCGGAAGTGCGCCAGGCATTGCTGCTGCAGCGGGTCGGCTTCGGGCCGGACGCGATGACCGCGCGTGAAGCGTTAGAGATTGCGACGCTAGGCGGCGCGAAGGTGCTGAATCGCGACGACATCGGCGCACTGGCGCCAGGCATGGCGGCGGATTTCGTGTCCTTCGATCTGCGTCAGCCGCTGTTTGCGGGCGCGTTGCACGATCCGGTCGCGGCACTGGTGTTCTGCGCGCCGTCGCAGGTGAGCCATAGTGTGATCGGCGGCAGGGTGGTGGTGAAGAATGGTCAGTTGACGACGCTGGAACTCGGACCGGTCATCGAGCAGCACAACCGGTTGGCGAAGACGCTTTACGAAGCGGCGGCGTAAGCGTAATGATGAAGTGAGAGCGCAATAGAAGAAGCAGGCCTATCAGCATCCACAAAGACTGGATGCTGATAGGCCGCAGCGCAAAGCTCAAGGCTTGTCGATCAATGTCTTGGTCGCTTCGGCAACCAGACTGCGCAGCCAGCGCACTTCGTCGGAGTAATGCACGCGTTCGTGCCACAGCTGGTAGTACTGCATCGGCGGGAAATCGAGCGGTGCGGGCACCACGGTCAGCGGCAGGAACTTGGCGTAGTAGTCGGCAAAGAGGCGCGTCGTCGTGAAGATCAGATCAGATTTGATCAGCACATACGGCGCCAGATTGAAGTACGGCAACGTGACGACCACGTGACGCTTTAACCGTTCGCGCGCGAGATGCACATCGATCGCGCCCCGTTGGCCCACCGAGTAAGGAGTAGGCGCAAGATGCGGCGCATTCAGGTACTGGTCGAGCGTCAACCCGCCGCGTTTGGCGAACGGATGCGCGTTGCTCATCAGGCAGACGATCTGATCGACGAACAGATTCGACAGGTGCAATTGCTCCGGCGGCTCCGGCCAGTTACCGACCACGGTGTCGAGCTTGCCGTCCTCCAGCGCGAGTTCGTAGTCGAATGCCGGCCCGAGCGAGTGAAACTCGAGCGTCGCGTTCGGCGCGGCCTGACGAAAGCGTTCGACCACCGTCGGCACGAACAGCACGTTCAGGTAGTCCGGGCAGCCGATCCGGTAGCAACGGATCGAGGTCGCCGGGTCGAAGTTGTGCTGCTGGAACTTGATGCGTTCGATCTCGCGCAGCGCGTTTTGCACCGGTTCGAGCAGGCGCAGGCCGTACTCGGTCGGCACCATGCCGGATTTGCCGCGCACCAGCAGCGGGTCGCCGGTAATGTCGCGCAAGCGGCGCAGCGCCGCGCTGATGGCGGGTTGCGATTGATTCAGTTTGACGGCCGCGCGCGTGACGCTGCGTTCCATCAATAGGGTGTGCAAGACGCGTAATAGGTACGTATCGATCGCCTCGCGTTGCTGGCTCATGACTTCTCCGAAATATATGTTCTGGCTGATCGAACGGGCGTGGGTATATATGACTTTTAATATGAACACGAAGCCACGTCAAGAGTGGGATACCCGCAGAGCACGCTGCGGCGGGGGTTTGCGGGGAATTTTGACGGCTCGACTGAGCGGGTCGATTTAGGTATTGTCATCCGGTTGTGGTGACGGATCGCTTGCTGACAGGGCGGGCGGACGCGCTGTAACCGGCAGTCTCTGACGTACTACGGAATCACATGAGCGACTCTTCTTATAGCGACGGCGCCGCCGCGCAGCCGGCAAACAGGCCGGAACAGACGGCGCCCCGGTTGATGCTTCAGGGCATCACCAAACAATATCCGGCCGTGCGCGCCAACGACGACGTCACATTGATCGTCGCGCCGGGTGAAATCCATGCCGTGCTCGGCGAAAACGGCGCCGGCAAAAGCACGCTGATGAAAATCATCTACGGCGCGGTGCGGCCCGACGCCGGCGAGATTCACTGGGAAGGCCAGCCGGTCGAGATCGCCAACCCGGCGGCGGCGCGCAAGCTCGGCATCGGCATGGTGTTCCAGCATTTTTCGTTGTTCGAGACGCTCACGGTCGGCGAAAACATCGCCCTCGCGCTCGACGAACCGTTCGATCTGAAGACGCTTGCGAGGCGTATTCGCGAAGTCTCCGCCGACTACGGCCTCGACATCGACCCGCAACGTCACGTGCATAGCCTGACGGTGGGCGAGCGGCAACGCGTCGAAATCGTGCGTTGCCTGCTGCAGAACCCGCGTCTCCTGATCATGGACGAACCAACTTCGGTGCTCACGCCGCAAGCGGTCCGCAAGCTCTTCGAGACGCTCCGGCGTCTCGCGGCAGAAGGTTGCAGCATCCTCTACATCAGCCACAAGCTCGACGAAATCCAGGAGTTGTGCGATACCGCCACGGTGATGCGCGGCGGCCGCGTGACCGGCCACGTGACGCCGAAAGAAGAAACGCATGCGTCGCTCGCGCAGTTGATGGTCGGCCATTCGCTGCCCGATTACACCCGGCGTGAGCACACGCCGGGCGACGTGCTGCTCGACGTGAAGCAGTTGTCAGTGGAAAGCGACGATCCGTTCGGCACCTCACTCAATAACGTGTCGTTCGGCGTGCATGCCGGCGAGATCTTCGGCATTGCGGGTGTGTCGGGCAACGGGCAGGCTGAATTGCTGTCGGCACTTTCGGGTGAAAAGCGCGGCACGCGCGCCGATGCGGTCACGATCTGCGGCAAGGCGGCAGGGCGCCTCGGCGCAGGCGGCCGGCGCGCGCTCGGTTTCGGTTTTGTGCCGGAAGAGCGTCTCGGCCGAGGCGCAGTGCCGGCGATGACACTGTCGGAAAACGCGCTGCTCACGGGGCATCGTCAGCAGATGGTGAACGCCGGCTGGATCAAGGCGGGCACGATGCGCACCTTTGCCATGCGTTGCATCGAAGCCTTCGACGTTCGTTGCGGCGGCTCGGAAGCGTTGGCGCAAAGTCTCTCCGGCGGCAATCTGCAGAAATACATCATGGG
>NZ_WOEZ01000239.1 GCF_013177735.1 Paraburkholderia elongata
CCCTGTGGCTGTGGAGCGCGGGTCGCGCGACGACCGGTGACGTGGTGCTGGTCGGTTCGCTCGGCTTTGCAATACTTCATGGCGCCCGTGATCTGGCGGTGGCGCTGGTCGATCTGACCCAGCACGTCGCCCATCTTGGCGAGGCCTCGGCGACCTTGCTGATACCACACACAATGGCGGAGCGCAGCCGCGCGGCACCTCTGCAGGTACAGGAAGCGACGCTGGATCTCGAAAACGTGACCTTCGCGTATTCCGGCCGCAGGCCAGGTTCTCAGCGGACTCAACCTGCACATCCGCGCCGGTGAGCGCGTAGGTCTGATCGGTCCGTCCGGCGCCGGCAAATCGACTATCTTCGCCTTGATCCAGCACTTTTACGAACCGGCATCCGGCTGTGTGCGCATTTCGGGGCAGGATATCTCGCACGTCACCCTGCAAAGTCTGCAGTCCGCGATTTCGGTCGTACCACAGGACCCCTCGCTGTTTCACCGCTCCCTGCTGGATAACATCCGCTACGGTTGCCCGGACGCGAGCGAAACCGACGTGCGCCGCGCCTGCGGGGACGCAAACTGCCTGGAGTTCCTCGTCGCCATGCCGGAGGGACTCAACACGATCGCGGGCGACCGCGGCACGAAACTCTCGGGCGGCCAGCGGCAGCGGATCGCCATTGCGCGCGCCATTCTCAGGGACTCGCCGATCCTGTTGCTCGACGAAGCGACCTCCGCGCTCGACACCGCATCCGAGCTTGCAATCCAGTCAGCACTGGAACGGTTGATGAAAAACCGTACTGTCATCGCGATTGCCCACCGCCTGTCCACCCTGCAGACCTTCGGCCGCATTGTGGTGATCAATCGGGGCCATGTGGTTCAGGATGGTTCTCCGGCCGAGCTGGCGGCCATACCGGGCATCTATCGCGATACGCTGGCGCGCCAGCGCAAGCGTGCACCGGCCCCCGATGTTTGCTGACGACGAGCCGCGTGGCTGCGCCGCGGTCCCGTCTCACTGCCCGGCCGGGTGCACGAGAGAAAATCACCGCCAATTCGTCTTCGCGAGTTCAACGATCTCATCCCGCGGCCACGCATGAATGGGTACGGTCGAACCGAGCCGCGTACCCTGAGCCAACCACTCTCCAACGGAATTATCGAAACGTGTTTCAAGGCGACCGCTTCTACCCAGCGCTCTACGAGTTCACCCAACATCTGGACGCCAAACGCCAGGCAACGACGAAACAACCGTGCACAGTTGCTCCCCGTCCGAATAACGTATAGCAGCTCGCACCTGCTGCGTCCCGCAGCGATCCCACTCGCGCCGGAGTCGGTACCGGTAGGCGCCGCAGTCGGTGATGTGTGCACCGGGCTCGCCAGCGCGGCCGTGATCGGTCAGGTATTGCATGCTACGATTCCTGGGAAGCAGAAGGGAGCTCGCTGTGGAAGATGAGATCTATGCAACTCACACGCATCTGGCGCGAGTTCGCGTGATGAAGACGGTCACAGGCCCTTATCGGGGCATCGTAGTGCATCTGCGGCGAGTGGGCGCTGAACCTGACTCCGACGATCCACACGAAACTGAACAGGAATTCGCGTGTGAGGATCAGGCGCGAGATGCAGCGCGCGCTCTTGCCAGCAAGTTGCTTAAAGAGCACGAGTTCTGAATTACCGCGTCACCTCCCCGAACCTCGACAACCGGCGAAGCGTCGAAAACGGCGATGGAGACAGCCATGTGGACCTGCCGAAACTGCAATGCGCGGTTCGCCTCCGATGAGGTCGAGCTCCAAATCGACGAGGAAGGATTTTTTTCATTTGTCCTGGCTGCGACTACCGGAACAAGCTGGCGGACACATGTCGAGACGCAGCAGGGCGCCCGCAACTGGTCCAGCGCGACGACGAGTGGAGCACCCTTTCGGCCGTGAAAGTTCGACTACAAAGAGTTCGGCATCGACGCGTCGCCTCTCGATGAAGGTGGCTATTGCTACGCCCACGCAAAGATCTACCGGTGTGCTTCGGCGGGTGAAGCTTTGCCAGAATGGCGCAAAACGCGACACCTGAACTCTCCCGGTGACTACTTGCTCGTTCCGGGCGTGACGGATATCGCAACCGCTTCGGTGTGCACAATCTCAACCTGATCACCCTCGCGAATGTTCTTCAGCTGCTCGGGGTCCACCAACACATCCACCGTGCCCTGCGGCCCCTTTATTGTGACGTGTTTCCCCTTTGCATCAACGGCAACGACATCGCCCACTACCGTCACCTCACGACTGATTGTGCCGCCCGGTTTGGTCCCGGACGCGGCCGGCTGCAAGATCTGCCGCTCCCTGGCAGACCGCGGGCCACTTGTTTTTGTGAGACTCAGGGACCTCGCTTCCCGGTACTCGGTGGTGACCACGTCGCCAACCTTGAGCTGATCAAGGTTGCGCACTTCCTCGCCCGCCTCAAGTTCTTCGACCCGGCCGTTCTTGTCCCTGAGCGTGACGGTCCGGGTAGCGGGATCAATGGCGACGACCGTGGCAATTACCGTTGCCGTTCCGGTCACGGTGGTCTTGTCTGTTCCCTTTTTGATCTCCACAGACGTCTGTGGCTGGGCAAATGCCGGGCCGGTCATCATGGCGACGGCGGCGGCCACAAGGAAATACTGGATCTTCATTGCCGTACTCCCTGGATCGGCTCCGGAAAGATTCAATTGGACTTTCTCTCATATCCCGCTACGGCGCGCATAGGGACATGTCCCTAGCCTGAAACCAATTACAGTTGTATCCCGTGATCATGTCCATCCTTGAACGGGACTGTCGGATGACGCAAGGGAGGTCCTTCCACCTCCGGCGCAGATCGCAGACCATGTTCTCGAAACAGCCTGCCGGTAGCCAGCGCTGAGTTCGCTGATACACCAGTTCCCAAGGCGGGAAGTCATTGGGTAGCATCCACCAGGGTGCACTGGCCCGCGCGATCCAACGCAACGCATTAAACATGTCGCGCAACTCATATTTGCTGCGACGCGGTGACGTCCATCAGCGTCAGATAGGGTGCCGCGAAGCTCCATTCTTCGTCGGACACATCAGTCGGATAGCCTTTGCGGTTTGCTCTTCTCATGCCGCCAGGTTACCAGGTCTAACAGAAAGTGCCTTCCAGGCGGCACGCCAGGCCGGGGCTTCCGCCTGCTGTTACCGCATTGTCTGGCTTCTCAGGCGACGCATCGTGCAAGCAAAACTTGTCGCGAGGCCCTCGACACTCAGCGCGCAAGCGATCCATTTCAAGGCATAACGCGCGCGGCCACGCAGGTGCGCCGCTCGCACACGGCGCCAGAAGCGCTGCGGCACGAATCCGGCAGAACGCGCCTCTTTCTCAAGCAACGCCTTGCCGCCCGGCAGGTGGATGAACGAACAGCCGCGAAACCACCGCAGGTCGCGATAGTTATTACCGGGCCAATGGCGGCCTACCGCCTGGTAAGCACCGACCTCGACAATTCCCTGTCCTTCATCGGCCAGTGCGTTCAGTGTCGCCGAGATAAACGCCTCGTCACCGTGATGTCCCAACCGGTCAAGTTCACCGACATATCGCGTGTAAGTGGTGCGCGCGCGCAGCACCAGCCGGCGCAGCGCCGCGGGGGTACCCAGCAGAAACTCACCGCCGTACCAGCGAGGATTCCTGAAGCGCCGGCCCGCGACGATTTCCAGATCGGCGACGACCTTTTCGCTCCCATACGCCGGAAATACCTGATCGGAGATGTCGAACGCGCCTAGACCTGCTTCAGCGCATCGCCCGATCAGCTTCTGCTCGAGTGGCCGCATCGCTACCATATCCGTGTCGAGTAGCAGCACCATGGTGTCGGCGGGTAACGCGCCGGCGACCTGATCCAGCAGATCCAGTTTGAAATGCGCCGCGTAGAACGGTGTGTCCTTCGACAACTCGATGGTCGCGTTCAACCTCATCAGCGCCGGACGATTCTCCGGCGCCATGCTCTCGAGCCGTCGCGCGACATCGGCGGGCGCGTTGCTCATGATGGTCAGCGGGGGCATGCCCACCTGTCGCAAACTGTTGTTCAGGCAGATCGCCTGACTCACGTACGACAGAGGGTCGCGATTCGTTGCATTGGGACCGGGGCTCGCATCGAGATCCACATAAACCAGCGTGCAGGGGAAAAAGTTCATGTTGCTCCTGAAGGTTCAACACTGCTTTTCTATCCATCTGGCAGACTCCCCGCTTTTCCGGGCGCTGCCTTCACTGTCCGGTCGTCGCAGCGCGATTACGCGTCCCCACAGCGTCCCACACTGCTCCCCCAGTACACTTTGATGCAACCCGTCAATCAGGATCTCCAGATTGATCAGGCATCGTCAATGGAAATTCCCGTAAGGGTGTCCATGGAACGAACCACGCGTCGAGCACCCATGACTGCGCGGCAAGATCGTCGACCATCGCGGGTAACGTTTCGTCCGGCGTTCCGGCAAAGACCAGACTGAGTTCCTCAAAACCCGCCTTGCGGTCAGAACGTGCGCGGGTCCGTATTACGTGCGAGGCGTACGGACGAATCATCTGCCACAGCGCGGCGACCCGGAGCTGTCCTGTCGGGCAGCGAACCGACACGGCCCATAGTCCGTCCGCACAGCCGCCCGAATCGCCGGGGACGCCAGGTACGACGATCAGTGCCGGACGATGTCGTGAGGCTGGAGTGCGGTTCATTGCTGGCAGTAACAAATACAAGGATTCGTAGAATCGGAACTTCCCTGGACCGGCGCACGCTTCGTGTTTGTCCGCACCCGCGGGGTCTGGCCGTCAACGGTCGCGCACTTTACGTTCACCCAGTGTGTTCAGGTGCGCAACAACCATGCCTGTGACACGTCCAGCGAAACAGATATCGGACTGATTTGTGCTGGGCCGTATCGGTTCTCGCATGGTGCCTCCCAGGAAACCATGAAAGCAGCAGAGTCCTGTTCCGCAAGATGGCGCACGGGTATGGCTGATGAGAAACGGAACGGGGATGTACGACACCACACCCGCCTGGGACCTTTTGCGGCAGATTGGGTGCTGGCGTGCCATGGGCCGTCCATTTCACGCCTTCTTCACATAGGAGCTGCACCAGCCCTTTGCGTTGACGAGCTTGCCCGCAAAGACCTGACATGGCCCGGTGGCATCACCTGCCTTGCCCTGAAAGAACTGGCAGCTGGCGCACGTCTGCCCAGCCTGTTATTTCGGGAACCGCCCCCTGTCGGCCTTCGTCGCATCGGTCCTGTAACCGAGTGCCTGCGCGTTGGTGTCTGACTCCAGCACCCCGGACCCGCTTGCGCCGATGCGTGCCGTACAACCGGCCACCCGAGTACCGTGGCGGTGATGATGAAGGTGCGACGGGATATCGTCATGGTGTCCTCGTGCTGTCGACCGATGTTCAAGACTCCAGCAGAAACCGTGCGCATGCCGGACACGCCGATCACAGAGATACAGCGTCCAGTTGAGTGGCTGACACGGCGTCTCCGCCAGTCGCAACAGCAAGGGCCAGCGACCTGCACGGGCCACACCGGCAGGTTCGCGTGTCGTGATCCTGCCAGACGGACACAGACAGGCAAAGTCAGTGCCGCGGGAGATCCTGTCCGGTGCCGGTTATGCCGGAGCAGTGGCTCACGACGCCGCGGCCGACTATAGTCCCTCAATCGCCCGTCTCGCGCGGTCTTCAGCGGTTCGAGCGCAGCGTCTGGTACGCGTGCCGGTTGACGTCCCGACTCTCCACGTGTCTGCCGGCACCCTGCAGATTGGTTTGCGAAATTACAGCGCTACGTTGAGATGCAAGCGCAGGTCCTGGCGAACTGCGCCCGCAGCTTCAGGACTCCGCCTTGCCTCGAGGTGGCGCGCGAGGAGTTCAACGAACACCGAAAAATCCTGCGCTCCGTGGCGCTCCACAAATTCACTAAACGTTTCGGCGATCGCTGCCCGTTGCGTGGCGGACGAGTGCGTACTGGCAATGTGCGAACTGGCCCGCGCCAGTTCAACGAAATACTCAATCTGGCAACGCGCCAGATCTACAGCGGAGGGATGTTTTGTTCCAGATGGCATGGCTTTCTCCCACGTTTCGGTAACCGGCAGTCCGGTCCGTTTTCCAGGCTTGCAGCACATTGCGAGCCACCCCGGTACCCGGGAATCTCATTTGTCGTAGGCAGCCATAACAAGCCACATGTCGTGTTCGCCGTCGCGGATTTCAGCTGCCAATGCGTACGGGTCTCGCGGATCGCACACTTGCGTGAGCACGGTGTGCGCCACTTCCCCATTACCGAACGCGCTGTCCGACAGAGGACGGACTTCCTCTTTGCCTTCGAACACCGGCTGGCTCTGGCGATACACGAGCGGTTGCCGCTTCCATTCGACAAAACAGTCCCTGACGTGCTGAAAATCGCCACCGCAGATGTTGGCCTGGTAGCGGAATCCGGATTTCATGATGCGATCTCCTCTTTCCAGCCGGGGAGACCGCGATTCCTCCGCTTGTCGGTCTCCCGGAGATGTCGTGTACGACTGCGGGATACAACCCTGGCACCGTGCTGTGAGTGACGCCTCCGAGCGCGCCCCAATTGCCCGGTCACTGGCTTGCGCCCGACGCTGCTGCCGCGCTACCCGGGCTCATGGCTCCGGCGGCTGCGGGGTTGTTCATCGTTCCGCTAGCCGCTGTCGCTGCGGCGCCGGCGTCGGTGCTGTTATCCGCCCGTTTGCATCCGGGCGCACCCATCGCCAGCAGTACGACCGACGCCGCGATTGCCATGTGTTTCCTGGTGAGTTTCATGGCCCATTCCTCCTGGGACTGTCTAGAACCCGGACCTGGTCGTTGGATTAGCAGCACCATGGACTCCAGCCGGTCATTGAGACGAGAGCAAATTGCGTGCGTCATATTCAACGGCGCCCATCGATCATGGATAGTACGAAACGAATTCAGCACCACGATACCCAGAATGGCCAGCGACAGATTGAATAGGTGTAAACGGCCAGAACCGGCCGGTCAGCGGTGATACCCGAAAGAGGGCGGCCAAGGGAGTTTTCGCCCGGGCATAGTGGGCTGTCAGCCTTTCGAACGGAGTCAATTCCCAGGTCCGGATTCGACGCAGTAAATGAACCGTTAAGGGCGAAGATGGCGCGCTCTTTTGAGCGCCATAGGGAGTCGCGTTTCGAACCTCAGGTCTTACGTAAGTCCGTTGCTGGCCCACGTCTCGCTGAGAATAAGATTCATGCAAGCATGCTTGCTTGCGGTGAGCCCGATGAACCCGTGACACCCATACCGTTCTGGCGTCGGCACCGTTGCCGACACGAAGAAGCTCTCGAAGGAGGCAACATGACTCTACAGTCAGCCCTTCTGATCCCAAATCAGACGCGCTCTCGGCGACAGGAGCGGGACTCAAACCCGCACACCATCAAGATCAGATGGCTGGTGTAAGCGCGCAGCGCGCGTCGGGCTGAAGACGGCGGTTATGCGCTGAGGGAACTCCGCGCTACCTAGTGGGAGTGACCGTTTTTTCGTCGAAAAGGCCCAGTTTTTCGTGAAAAACTGCCGCGCTTTATCGGGCAGTGGGAGGAAGCCAGGGTTGTTTGTCCCCGGCTTCAAACAGTCGAGACTGGCCGAGCCCTGGCTAGCTGCGGGGCCGCTCGCTCAGCCGAACCGGTTTCGCACCTGCGCCGGTGACCGATTGCGTTTGAAAAACCCGGCGCTGATCTCCACAGCGGCGATGAAGGGTGATTTGCTTACTGCCCCATCGTGCCTGACGCTTCGGGTTTCACGCCCGTTGCATCGCTGCCCTTTTTCATCTTGTCGTGTTTCGTCTTGCCCTTCTTCATCGTGTCTTTTGACATCGGCTCCTTGGCCATCGTGCCGCTCGCCATCTCGCTGCTCGACATCGCGCCGCTTGCCTGCGCGAATGCGGCCGTGGTGGCAAGGGTGAGCGCCGTAGCAAGCGCTGCAACGATTACTTTCTTCATGATTTGTCTCCTTTGTTGGCAGAGGATCAAAAACCCGCAGTTCCTGCGGCATGATTCAAACAACGGTTACCCGCGAAGGACGGTTGACCGTGTTGATGGATTTTTCGATCGTGGTGTGCGCACGAATCGATCCGCTGGCGCAGCTGCCCGAGGGTGAGCCTCGGGGCTCGGCCAGTGCTTACCGGCTTCAGCTCGATCAGACGGCTTAAGTGCATTTTCCGTTCGGTTAATCCCCAGACGCCTACGGTTACTCTGTGCACCGAAAACAAGGAGACCCCGATATGCATGCGTTGGCATGTGTTTTGCGCCACCGAATTCGCCGCACACGTCTGTTTAACGGAGGGAGAAGCACATGTCTGACCTGAATGGCGTTCCCGAACATCCGACATCGCTTGGCTCAGACGCCGGGCAAGTTAGCGCCGAAGCCGATATGAGTCCGGCTGTGCGCACCGGCGACGGCGCGAGCGTGGGCGCCAAGCTCACCGAGCTGCGCAGCAAGCTGGTCGAGGCCCAAAGCACTGCGCGAGAAAGGTACCGGGCAGCCTATGAAACGACCGATGATTTTGTCCACGCGAAGCCTTGGCAAGCGATTGCCTTGGCTATGATGGGAGGCTTGGTGGTTGGCATGCTTGCCGCACGCTAGTCTTCCGGGTGCGATGTCAGGTCCCGCCGGCACAGAAGCTGAGGTGGCGCGCGTCACGCTGCAGTTTCGAAAGGATTCCTGCAAGCTGGGTGAGCGACAGTGGCTTGGCCAGGAAAATCAAACCCTGCTTCGACGGCCTCTAGCTTGTCTGCGTTTGCGGCAGCCTGTTGGGGCACCTAGCTTGGTATGTGCCAGCGCTTCGCGTGAGCGCAGTTATATGGCACTTTTTAGACGGCGGTGCGCCATATACGTACATCCTTGCGTGCGCGGGGAGGAGATCATCTGCGTCCATGTGCTGGACGGTTTCCGGCACAAATGCGCAGAATCTGCTGGGCGCACTTCAACATTGGCAAAGCTACAGTTTTATTACACTCTTTGGACGACTTTACTTCGTTTGACACCCATTTCGAGCAAACTGATCACAAGGGGATCGAGGTCAGTTTGGGCTTGCGTTTGTCAATTTCCTAGCGGATTGAGTACGGCATCGAATTGGCGCTGTCGCCAGCCAAAATTGAGAGGTGGGTTCATGACGCAGCGAGCACGGGATCTTTATCGGAGTTCCAATGGCGATCGTTGGTGGCTGGTTCGCGACCTGGATTCAGGACGCGTGTTCATTCGACATGAGCCCAACATGTCATCGGGCGGCCATACATCCGAAACAGCCGTCGGCGATTTCCTCGTGTGCGACGCACACGGACCAGAGCATGCCGAGTTGTTGCGGCTTATCGGAACACTTGTCGATCCCGGCTACCCATAGCCGCGCAACAAGCATTCCTGAGCGTGAGTGCCGAGCGACGACTCAGACACTGCACGAGGACTCGTGAGTGCTGCTGAACGAAATGCATTCAATAGTCGACCCTGAACAATTCATTTCCCGGGCCGCCGACGTCACACCATCACGTCGGCGGCAATGCAGCGGTTGAGCAAAGCAGCCAGAACGAAGACGCAAAAAAGCCGCAGCTTCCTCAGGATCATCCGCAGGTTGTGGCCGGCACCGCACAGTACCGCGTGCATCGCGTCGCCGAGCGCACCTTTGAGCCAGTTGCGATCAAGTTTTCCGTCTGTCTTCATGTGGCCGATGGCTGGCTCGATTGCGCTGCGCCGCCTGATCATCGCGCGGAGTCCGCGTGTGATGCCGCGGCGCAAGCCCGGGTGGTAGATCTTCACGCCGTCGACCGCGACACCCTTGTAGCCACGGTCGACGATGGCCACTTCCGGCGTGGCGTCGCACAGGATTGCCGCCTGTTCCAGCGCTTCAGCCAGCGTATGACCGTCGTACGGATTGCCTGGCATCGAGCGCATGCCAACTACCAGCCCTTCCTTGTGAGTCGTCGTGATCGACACTTTCACACCGAATTCGTAAGGCTTGCGGGCCTTGCCTTTGGCCAGACACTCGACTTCAGGCGCGTGTAGCGCATAAAGCTTGTTCTTGTCTTTCGGCTTCTGCGCCAGGATGCGCTTCGTGCGGCCAATCAGCTCCATTAATGCCGCACGGCCTGGGTCTGCCACCTGAGCGACCTGTCGCTCCACATCGCGCATCACCCGTCCAACGCGTGAACGCAGCGTGCGCAGTGCTTTCCTCATGCGTTTGTACTGCTTCGCATGAGCGTAGCGGCCAATCTGCAGCCCCAGACGCGGCGCCTCGCGGTTGTAGTTCTGCCGCAGCTTCAGGCCGTGCCGCGCGGCCGCCTTCACCAGATGTTCGCGACACCGCTCGAGCAGGCGTGAATCGGTTGGATGGGCGATCGCTTTTTCCATCACCGTCGTGTCGACGATCACCCGCTTCACGCTCGCGGCCTTGATCACGCCGGCACGTTTTGCCGCCTCGATCGTCTCGGCCAGCAACTCTTCAACGCCGGCTTCGCCCAGACGCTTCCTCCAGCGCGTCAGGCTCGACGGGTCGATCGGCGGCTCCGTCTGCAGGTACGTCTCGCCCGTAAAGACCTGCCAGTACGGGTTTTCAACCCATTGCCAGACGACCTCTTCGTCGGACAGATCGAACGCGTGCTGCAAGTACAGCAGCCCCGCAATCAGCCGCGGCGAGCTCGCCGGTCGACCTTTGCCCGACACGAAGCTCTCGCTCATCAATGCGCCCAGCCGCTCCCAGTTGATCAGGTCAGTCAGGCGTACCAGCGGATGCTTCAGGTTGATCTGTTCGCGCAGCGGTTGCCGGAAGAAATCTCCCTCCGGCACAGGCGTCTTCGGACCCATCTGCACCTCGTCGAAAAATGCAGGATTCTTGCGTTAATGTGCCAGGTTCCTGCAAATCTCACAACACCATTTCGGCCTCAAAGCTCTGTCGTGCGAGGCTCTCCGAATTGTTCAGGCTCGACTCAATAGGTGATGAGGTGTACGGCGAATGCGCTCCCCGGTTGACGTGGCAACCGGATGAACACGGATGCCCCGATGCCCTGGATGGTGCGCAGAGCGCGTGGGTCACGCGGCCCGGCGACGACCCTCAGGAATCGTTCCCTTCCGAGCGGCTCCGCACTCCAGCCCGCTCGCGCTCGAAGCGGAAGGAGGCCGCCGCTCGCGAGAATGGGGAAGCATCCGCGGGCAACCGGATTCCCAGGCATTCCTCGATGCGTGACACATATTCCTGCGCATCACTTCGGGATAGCCATGGCGCGTTCGCGTCGCTAAAGAAGCAGTCCGGCATACCGTCCAATGCGCCATAGGCAGGCCGTAACAGCATGGACACACTCGCTGTGGCCAACCCGGGCGCATTGAATTCGACAGGTCTGAATGAATCGTCCGCGCCAATCGGCTTGTCATAGCTGTTCAGCAGCAGGATCAGGCCGTCCGCTCTCCGATAAACGGTACGCGGCAGCACCTTATGAAGGACCCGCACGGCGGCCTTCGAACGATGTTTGAGACACAACATCGCACCCCAGGTGACCAGATTCTTGACGTACTGGTCTTCGTACGAGTGGTGAAGCATGACTGATTGCCTCTGGCGGAGCCGGTCGTGCGGCAGTTCAGCATCTGGCATGCGGTCATGCTCGCGCACCGCGTGGCTGCGGACATGGGCCGGCTGGCTTTTCAGGCGACCAACCTCGGCGGCGATTTCGGCGCCAAGCAACAGCACCGCTGCCGAGAAGTACAGCCACATCATGAGCGCCGCGAGTGAGCCGGCTGCACCGAATGCGTTGGCTGTTCCGGCGTGGGCAAGATAGAGGGCGAACAGCTTGCGTCCACCGGAAAACAGCAACGCCGACACGACCGCGCCCGACCATGCGGTCCGCCAGCGCACGGGCGCGTCAGGCAACATTTTGATCAACGCTGCGAAGGCCGCGCTCAACACGGCCAGGCCAAAAACAAGCTGCGCGATCTCGCCGACGACAATCAGCGGCGAGTTGCCGAACAGCCTTGCGCCGACAAAGCTGATGGTCGTGTCCAGTACGAGCGAAACCACTAGCAGGAAGGCGACCCCCATGACGAGCCCGAACGAGATGAGCCGCACCTTGACCAGCAAGGCAATACTGCTTACCGCGCCGAACCGCACTGCGGCTGGAAACACCACGTTTAACGCGGCATTCAGCGAGGCAAAGGTTGCCGATGCGCCGAACGCGAGGAGGGCAGCCGAAAGGAGGGCGGCTGGACCCGCCGTACTGGGGTGTCGGGCATGCTCCACGATCGTCTGGACGGCTGCGGCGGCCTCGTTGCCCAGCAGCCCATTGATCTCTCCAAACAGCTGGCCGCGCGCCGCGTCGGCGCCGAAAAACCACCCGGCGACAGCCAGCACGATCAGAAGGGTCGGCGCCAGCGAAAAGGCGCAGTAGAACGCAATGCTCGCGGCCATCATGGTGCACCGGTCCGTGCTGAACCGTTGACCCACGCCAATGGCCAGTGAGAGGAACGAAGGTATCGCGGTAACCGGAAGTCGCCGACCATGTATGAGCGCCATTTACGTCTCCGCCACGGAAGATCGCCCTGAACGTCAGGCACGCAAGTAACGCGCCTGCCTCCAGTTGACTTCGCGATGAGCGCGGGCGGCAGCCCCCTCACCCCAACGTCATCCGTTCCGGTACCGTGCCTGCGGCACGTTGCCCCAGAGCCCTGTTGATAAGCCCAGCTCCTCCAGGTCGCTGATCGAAAGGCGCGCATCGCCCGTTTGTGCGAAAAGCGCGTCGCGCGTCACATGCAGGCTCAACGTCCCCGGTACTGCGCCTCGCTGGCTGCCGCTGGACCCGCAGGCGCCGTCTTCCTTGCCGCCTGCGTGCGCGCGGAGCCGCCCGGACTATCCTCTGCCGGACCCGCTGTGCCCGACGCCAGGTACGCCGGTGCCGCCTTCTCGCGCTGCTTCTGCCCCGCCGGCGGTGCGCTCGGCGCCGCGCGCATGTCGGCGAGCAGCTGCGCACATGGCAGCGGCTTGTTGTTGCTCGGCGCGATCAGCGGAATCAGCGCCGCGAACGGATTAAGCAGCCCGAGCCCCACCACCGCCCCGCCACGCACGGCCAGCGCGCCGGCATTCACACCGACGTGCGGGTTCTTGAACGTCCCATTCACATAAAGCGGCGAGCGCAGCGAAATCACCCGAAGGCCCTTGGTATGCGGATGAATCCCGAGATCCATCTGCTCGGTCCGCAGGTCGATGTGACCATCCATGTTGATCACGGCGTTGTCGGTGTCGAGGGCGAACACACGCGATTCCAGCACGCCGTTCGTCACCACGAAGTCCGCGGCCGCGCAGTTGATCTTCACGTCGCGCTTGCCGAAGAGCTTCTCGTAGACCACGTTCGCCACGTTCAGCCCCACCGCTTCCATGTACAGGCGGCTGATCGTGCCGTCGGTGACGAGCGCCTTCACTTCGCCATTCGACGTCGCCGCCAGCGCCGCGGGAGAGTTGCCCGTTGCCGACAACGCCGCGTCGCCATTCACTTCGCCGAGCGCCGACTGCATCGTCTTCACGGTCGGGAAAAGTTGCTTGAGCTTCAGGTGCCGCGCCTGCGTCGCAAAGCGTCCCTTGAGCGGCGCCGTGCTGCCATCGAGGTGAATGTTCGATGCCAGCGTGCCGCCCGCCACGCCGAACTTGAGCGGCTCCAACGCCAGCACGCCGTCGGTCATGATCACGTGGGTGTAGAGATCGGTGATCGGCAAAGCCGGGTTCCTGATGATGCGGCGGCCGGTGAACTTCACATCGACATCGATGGCCTTCCAGCGATCCGTCTTGAATTCCTCGACCGGCAACGCCCTGTTCGCCGGCTGCCTGGTTTCCTCGCCGCGCTTCGCCTTGCTCGCGTTGGTGTCGGCGCCGATGATCGGAGCGAGATCGGAAAATTGCAGCAGGTTGGACACGACTTCACCCGACAGCACCGGCCGCGGCTTCTTACCCACGTAAACCGTCGAGCCGTTCAGGTCGCTGCCGCCGACGCGGCCCGTGAAGTTCTCATATTTGAAGACATTGCCGTCTTCCGCGAACTGTCCGACGAGCCGCCCTTCGGTCGCGTACGGCGGCGTTTCGGGCAATGGCACGCCAGCGATCGGATAGAGATGCGCCATGCTGACGCCCTGCAGCCACAGCTTCAGGTCGAGCGCGGCGAGGTGCGCCGGGGCGGTCACGGTACCGGCCAGCGCGATATGCGTATCGCCGATCTTCACATCAGCCTGCACGGGGAACGGCCGCGTCGTGTCCTGCAGCGTGAGCACGCCTCCCACCTTGCCACTGCCCGACACAGCCGTCTTCTTGTAGGTGCCCTTGACGGTCCAGCCGAGACCATAAGGCGGCACCGAAGGCTTCGACTTCTGCTGACTGGTCGTGCCGGTATTCGCCGACGTGCTCGCCGGACTCGCCGGTCCGCTGCTCGCGGCCGCGGCAGAGGACGCCGCCGATGCCTCAACCTGCCTGGCTTCGACCTGCTTGTGGAGCGTGGTCGCGCCGCTCTTGCCGACCACCTGCGCCGACGATTTGCGCGACGCCTGCTCCTGCTGCTTCATGACGTCACCGATCGGCACGGGCTGACCGAGGGTATCGACGACGACCTCCATGTCGGCCTGGGTGATCTGGTCGGCGTACGCAACGCGACCCGTCGCAAAGGCGATGTCGTGCAGTTTGAGATTCCACGTGGACGGCTCGGTCGGCTGGTTGAACCTGAACGTCCAGTTGTTGCGGTTATCTTTGGGGCGTTCGAGATCGATCGACGGGTTGACCAGGTTGATCGTCGGAATCACGATGTCGCGTGCCAGCAGCGGGAGAACCTCAACCTGAAAATCGATCTCGTCGAGGGTGGCGAATTGCGGGTGTCTGGCCCAGTCCGGATTCGCGATCGTGATGTTCTGGGCGGAAAAGCGTGGCCACGGCACCCAGCGCCGCCAGCCGGTTTCGCTCGGCGGACGCTGCCAGCCGATCTTCAGGTCGCCGGTGATGCGGAACTGCCGGCCGATCGCCTGCGTGACCTTGTCGTCGATCCACGGCCGCGCGCGGTTCCAGTCGAAAGTCAGGAAAAAGACGACGAGTGCCGCAATCAGTACCGCCAGCACGGCAACAAACCATGCAGCAATTTTTCCGACTGGCAGGCGCTGCGCCATGACGGCTCCATCATTTTTCCTGTTTCGCTTCGAGCAGCACGTAGTATGCCCGGTGGCCGCAAGTGCCCGGCCAGCCGATTTCCTCAGGATGACGAATCCGGTCCGCCTTGCCGAGCCTACGTGCCCCGAATTCTGCACACGGTTATTGCCAATCGAATGTCATGGATTTTTCCTTGTGAGGCGGCACAGCGGCCCCGAAAGCCGGAGGATAACGGTTCCAACCGTCATGACAGTCACTCGAAGACCTGAGCTGGCAGACAGGGCTCTTTGTTGCTGACGGTATCGGATGTGGAAACCGGGTTCCGGGGACATTTCCGGACCCGCAAGGAACGGGGTGGGAATGCGGCAGGTGCGTACCTTACCTGCAGGGGGCCCGGAGCGAAGTCTACGACCATTGATCGTCTGTGCCGTTCAGCAAGATATCGATCGGCTCAGGCGGCGGTAAATGCCTGTTCGGCACCAGCCATCGTTTTTATCTGTCAGTCACGGGTCGTACTTTCCGGCCAGCGAATGCGCCTACCGTTCTCGTGACCCAGGCGGTCAGGGCTGCCCGTATCGCGATGCCAAATAATCGTCTCGGTCCGATGACGATTGAACCGGCGACGAGCGCGGCGATCACGGCGGTGCTCGACGTTTGCAGTACCGTTCGGGCTATGCCGGTGACGCGGTACTTTTCCGATGTTCTTGCGGATGCGGGCACCCGCAATGCGCGGGCGCCGGAAAGGAATTCGGCGCGCGCTGCGTCCATGCGCGCGAGGACAGCGGCCTGCGCGTCCGAAAGTCGACCCCGCGGCATTCGGCCTTCCATCAACACGTCGGCAAACGGCTGGACTGCGACGCCAGGAGTAGCCCAGCGCGCCAACGTCAGCGCGACATGGTACACATGGCTCGAACAGGCCCGAGGCGGCGCCCCCTCGGCCAACGTGATCGACCGCATCGCCGGCGACCGCGAGCCTGGGCCCTGATCTTTCTTGAACGGCAAGGCTGATCGGTCTAACGTCGGCAGGCGGGTCAATATGGCGTCGGCGGCAACAGACAGGCCATAACTGCGCTGACCGGCGTCGACTGGAGCATGTGAACCGCACCGCCAACGCGGTGCGGTTCAGGCGGGCGCCGCTACTCCTTGTCGCCCCGGGTAGCGAACCAGCGTTCGAGCAGCTTGCCGGCCGCTTCACGTCCGCCAATCCCGAACGACAGCGCCATGGCTACCGCGATCCCGCCCAGCACCAGGGCGAATGCAAGTTGCACGATCTCGTTGGCAATACCCATTGCGCGCAGTCCCATGGCGAACACAAGTCCGAGGATCGCGAACTGAGCGATGCGAGCAAGCAGCACGCTGTGCTCTCGATCGGCCTGCTCGATCACACGCCGCGCAAGACTCGACAGCCAGAAACCGATGATCAGGATCACGCTGCCCATCAGGATGTGCCCGCCGAACTCGATAAAGAGCGTGACCACGTCGCGGACCTGGCCAAAGCCCAGGCGATTGGCAGCTTCCACCACGGCGAACAACATCGCGAAGAAAACCACGAGTCGCGAAGCCAGCACCGACGGTTGCAACGGGCCGTACAGGACCTTGTCGAGACCGAGCGCCGCCGGCAACCCGTCCACACCGGCCGTCACGAGCAGCTTCTGTGCCAGTGCCGCGACGAAGCGTGCAACATAGAAGGTCGCGAGCAGAATGACCACGGCTGCGACGATATCCGGCACTGCGCTCAGGAACTGATCGAGCATATGCGTGGCGGGTCCTGATATCGCTTCGATCTTCAGTGCGTCGAGTGCAGAAATCAGCGTCGGCACGAACACGAAGATGTACACCACCGTTCCGACGAGGCTTGACAGCCGCACGGGCGTCGGGCTGTCGACGTCCTGTGTGAGCTTGTCCGCACCGGCCGCCGCGAGCAGATTGGTGACAAGGCCGCGCAGGATCCTCGCGAAAATCCAGCCGACAATCCCGATCACGGCGGCCGCGAAGAGATTCGGCACGATCGCAAGCAGCTTGTCGATCATGCTCTGCACGGGCGCGAGCAGGCCGTTCAGATCGAATGCCGCGAGCACGGCCGGAATGAACAACAGGATGACGAACCAGAAGAGCACATCACCCACATACGCGCTCATCGGACGCATGCCGGCCGTCTCGGACAATTTGCTGTCAAGCTTGCTCGCGCGCAGCGCCCTGTCGGCCACCGCACGCAATAGCGACGCGATCAGCCATGCGACCAGCGCAAGCACAGTGCCGCCGATCAGGTTCGGCAGATAGTTGACGATCTTGGTGACAAGGAGCGAAAACGGATTGGAGACCGCATACAGGTTCAGGACATTGAAGACCCCGACGGCGGTCATGAGCAGAACAAGCCAGAACAGGCCGCCGGCAATGACGTTCTCCACCTGAGTGGCCTGCTTCGTGCTGTCGGCAATGCGCTGATTGACCTTGAGCGCAGAGAGCAGCTTGCGGGCACCGGCCCGGGCGATTACGGCAACCAGCCAACCGACGATCAGAATGCCGAGCGCACCGGCGATTTTAGGCAAAAAGCCACTTAGCGCGTTTTCCAGCGTAACGAAAAAACTGGTTAAATCCATTTTTCTCTCCGAAAGCTTTGTGATGCGGTTATGGACCTGCTTTCTGCCTTCGACGACACCGACTGAACCCGCCCTCTCATGTCCTCCTTAATTCTTTGCGTCAATGTTAGTTCATCGGCATGCGACTGCCATGAACGTGCCGGGCCAGAGCAAAGCTGACGCTGACAAACTGGATAACAACGGCGTCAAAATCGCGCAGCCCGGACACAGCAATAAGCGCACTCAGGACGCCAGATCGGGCGGCAACTTGCCACCATTCGCCGCCAGCGCCTGCATCACCTGCTTGTGCAGCCAGACGTTCATGCTCGCCGAGTCGTTCACGTCGCCGTCATATTTGAGTTCCTGGGCAAGCTGCTTGCGATGTTCGAGGCTGCTGTCGACACCAAGCGCCTTCATCGTATCGACGATCGATGTGCGCCAGTTCAGCGTTTCGCCACTTTCGCCGACGAGTTGGTCCGTCACGGCCGCGACGTCGACGTCGGTCAGAGGCGCGGGCGCCGGCGCGGCATCCGGAGCGGCAGCCTGCGCTGCGGCCGGATCCGGTTTTGGTTCGGCCGGCAGCGTCGGTTTATCCGGTTTCGCCTTGCCGAACAGCTTGTTCACGATTTCGCCAAAAAAGCTCACGCTGAATCCTTCCGAACGGTTGGTCATTAGCGGAAACACCGTGCTGCTTGCAATATCCTATGCGATGTGTCTGTAGAGGCTGCAGCAATATGTTTAAAAGCTGTCAAACGGCGCCGCAATCTTCGGTGGCGCTTCGCGGAGCGCTTTACGGTGTTCCCGGCCCGGTGCTTGCGGCATATGACGTAGTGTCCTGCCGTGTTGAGTGCTCACACTGGCTCTGCGTCACCGGAAGACTTCATTAGCAGCCTGCAATCGCGCTATGACCAAACCTGACCAATAATTCGGCTACCGTCTCACGACGTCGAGTTCTGGACTGAACTGGTCGGGTTGGCGAGGAAGGAAGCGTTTAACGCGATTGCACACCATCTCGCTATCGGTTTTCACGAAGGGGAACTGGCTTTTGCTTTCTGTGGCCGACTACGGCGAATCGCTTACTCGTAGTTTCGCGGCCATTAGAATGTTAGCAGCCCGCCGCCACGGATTCCCAGGCAGGTTGTAAAGCTGGAGTCCATTCTTCGACACTTCCGCCCATACGCCGGCCGCGCCAGGAAATGCCGCGATGGAGTCGTTATCCCAACCCAGCGCTGCTGGAATACGGGACGACGGCGTCGCAGCTTTGATTTCGCGTTCAGCGGTCCAGTCGCTCGCGAGAGCGGTCAGACAAAGGATCGCTCATCGAAAACACGGTCCAATGCCTTCGCCCAGCTTGCCCGCAATCTCAGCTCGTAGATTGTTGTCCACAGGCCCTCTATATCCGTACACTGCCGGTGCCGATTGTCGACGATCCGGGCAATGGCGTCGACTGGCTGAAACTGGCCGAACCCGGGAGTTCGATGTCGAAGCGGTTTGGCCGAACCCAGGCCTGCTTCGAACTTCCACAGTCGGCCCAAGGCGTGTGGCAGCATCCAGAGAACTACCATCCCCCGTTTCTCACATCACCTTGCACCCACAAGAGTGCGCCCATGCCGGGCGCACAAAAAAGCCAAGGCGGTGAAGCCTTGGCTTAGGGGATTCTGCTGGTTGAGAGGACCAGCAGAATCCGAGGGCGGCCACCGCGCCTGAGAACGCGGCAGCCCAGTCACAAGATATCGCCGTTTCATCGCCGCGCGAATCGATGTTTACCGCCATGGCGTACGATGCGGCGGAAGCCATTGCATACGTGTTGCCAGTGCGCGTTTTCTGATGAAACGCATGTGCCCATCCATTCAGGCAACGATGCGAAGCCCCCCGGTACCGCAACAACAGGATAGCGCGCGCAGTAGCTCAATGCCGGGCGTTGTTCCAGTGCGGCCAGTAGTGACGGTGATCCAACTGCCTAAGCCGCTTTCGACGCATCTGCTCCCGGTAATAATGAGCGGCGACTAACACGGGCGCCATCGCCAGCACG
>NZ_WOEZ01000240.1 GCF_013177735.1 Paraburkholderia elongata
TAACAAACTGGTGGCAGGCGATGAGCAAGCGGAAAGATCTGGAGGGGTTGTTCGATGGGTGGCATTTTGATCGGGAGATCATCATTCTATGCGTGCGCTGGTACCTTCGCTACAAGCTCAGCCTGCGCGATCTGGTCGAGATGATGGCCGAACGGGGTTTGTCGCTGGTGCATACCACGATCATGCGTTGCGTGAAGCGTTTTACGCCGGAGTTTGTCAAGCGCTGGAATCGCTTGGGCGTGCCCACAGGGCGGTCATGGCATGTTGACGAAACCTACCTGAAGATTCGTGGCAAATGGGTTTATCTGTACCGGACGGTGGATCGGGCCGGCCAGACGGTGGACTTCATGCTCAGGGCAAAGCGCGACGTGAGCGCGGCCAAAGCCTTTTTCAGAAAGGCGATCAAACATCAGGGCCAGCCGCGCGAGACGATCACGCTCGATGGGTATGCCGCCGCGCACCGGGCGATGCGTGAGATGAAGGCCGATGGTCTGCTGCCTGAGTGCACGAAGGTCCGGTCCTCGAAGTATCTGAACAATCTGATCGAGCAGGACCATCGAAACATCAAGTCCAGAACGAACGTGATGCTCGGCTTCAAACGATTCAGGAGCGCCGCGACCACGATTTCAGGCATCGAGTTGATGCATCGCATTCGCAAGGGGCAGTTCAATCTCTCCATTCCCGGGCTCAAAGATACCGCTGCGCCCGCCGTCTGGAATGCTGTCCTGTTCGATCAATAAGGTATCCATACCTATAGGAAACGTCTCGGCCAGTTCACCTATTTGCACCAAAGCCGGCACGGTCGTATCTCGGGACATCCCTTGCTCTGAAACGATACGACCCGCGAGTTCGGGCGCCAGGGACGTGGGGCACCACTATAATCAAGAAGCACGGGGGCGCTCCCCCTTGATGGGAGGCTATTTTCCCTCGTGTGTCTGCCGTGCCCAGTTGTGGGTCAATTTTTTGTACGGAGGTATTCCATGGCCACGTACGTCATCCTTAGCCCTACGTTTGAACACCTGAAACACTGCTGAGCAAGAAGTGGCGCGCCTTTGCGCCATTTTTTGTGTCTTAAATGTTCCCATGTAAATGATGCATTTTCGACGAGATTTCATCTTGATTTACTGGGCG
>NZ_WOEZ01000241.1 GCF_013177735.1 Paraburkholderia elongata
GCGCCAATCTGGCCGCGCTCGAAGCGCTCAACGCCGAGCGGTCGACACCGATCAAGGTCCGCCAGAACAAGTACCTGAATAACATCGTGGAGCAGGATCACCGGGCCATCAAACGCATCATCAAACCGATGATTTGAAGGTCGAAATGGCCCAAAGCCAATCGTGGCAAGCGATTCCAACGAGATTGAGTGTCGAGGAGTTCGAACAATTTGTCTGGCCGCATCTGAGCAAGGGCCGTCGCGGCCCGGCGCGAAAGCTCAGCGCGCACGCAATCTTCAACTACATCCTGAAGGCGCTCTATCTCGGCTGCCAATGGAAGGAGCTGCCCATCGGGAAGGATCGGCACGGCCGCCCCGAGATCCATTACACGCGCATCTATCGAGCGTTCCGGCGCGGGGAAGCGGACGGATGCTTTGATGCCATTTTCGAGAGGTCGGTATCCCGACCTCATTGCGACGATCGCCTGGACACGCGCATCATCCATGGCGATGGCACTACGAGCGCCGCGAAGAAGGGAGGCGAAAACCTCGGCTTCAGCGGCCACAAGAAGGTCAAGGGCTGCAAGGTCGTTGCCCTGTGCGACCGCAACTGCAACGTGATCGCGCCGTTCGTGTCGGCCCCGGGCAATCGTAGGACGTAATAAATCTGTCACCGGCCCTCGCCAGTAACCGCGGGCCAGAACGTGCGCGAGTTGACATTTTTATTTCCCTTCGAATCGGCATGAAAGTGTCAACTCGCATATGTCCGTATTAAATTTGCCAACTCGCCTCCTACACTTCGAATCCCGACGGTAGGAGGCTGAGCTCATGGCCGATACCCTTCACGCAACCAGGCCGATCGCACTTGCCCGTCCACGCGGTGCACACCGGTTCGAAGCCTTCAGCCCCAAGCTCGCGCGCCGCGTCATGTTCTACCGTCGTGCGTCGCTTGAGCAATGGTTTCTGCTCGAAGCGAACCCGAAGGTGATCACCTTCCGCGAGCGGCCGGGCTATGTGCTGATCAACGAAGACCGTCACCTTGCCGATTTCTGGGTGCGCTACGTTGATCGCGATGAGTTGGTTATGCTAAGCGAATTGCTTGGGGCATTCGTAGACGCGTCACGGGCGGAGCTTGACACTTGCACCGCAGATATCCGGTTTGTCACATCTGCTGAGCTCGCCGCGGCACGTGCGTGGACGGATAACTGGCAGCGCATCCTCCCCTACCTTGTTGCGAACCGGGGCCTCGTGCCGGCGACGTTACCACCAGCCATCATGCAATTCCTGGACGAACCCCGGCGACTGCTCGATATCGAGCGCGAGTTCCTGACCGGCGACCCGGTGATCGTTCGCGCTTCCCTGTTCGGCCTTCTGCACATGGGCCGCGTCAACGCTCCGGAGCTTCACACGCAATCTTTGTCGCTACTTACTACTTTCACCGCTGCGGAGGCGACATAATGAGCCGCCGCAAGCCGGAGTTACAGGCGATTGATCTGAACGCATGGCCCACTGTCGCCTATACCGAATTCGACGAACCGGCCCGCTGCCAGTTCGAGGCGCGCCGGCAGGCCATATTGCGCTATATCGCTGGTGAGCCCATCAGGGCCATTGAGAAATCGACACACTTCAATCGTCGCCAGTTGTACCGCTGGCTTGAACGTGCCCAGACAGTTCATCCTGACGGCCGCCCTTTCGGCTTCCGGGCACTCATCCACTACGTGCGCGTCGCAGAATATGGACGAGTACAAGATGTGCGGGTCCGGGGCGAGCGCGGTAGCCGTGGGGCGGCCGGTGCGTTCGCGCAATTGCTCGAACGCTATCCGACGCTGACAGGCTGGCTGTTGCTTCAGGTGAAGCAACGCAAGGTATGGCTTGAACAGATCCATACTGAGGGGCACCTGCGCACGCGGCTGCGCGGTCTGGAATCGCTGCACGACAATTTTCTGCGTCAATGCCGGTCGGTCGGGTTGACGGCGGCCGACTACCCGCTGAACACGGCAGACCATGCGATCCGCTCACTTTCGCGACGGGTGAAGGCGGAGATGCTGCGAAGCTTCGGCTCGGCTGCCCGTTCTGCGGGCGCCACGCATCTCAAAGGCCTGCCGCGTGTTGACGACTCCGGTCCACCCGCGGCGGTCCGGCCATATCAGGTCGTCGAGTTCGATGGCCACCGGCTGGACGTCCGTCTCAAGGTTGTCGTGCACGATCCACTCGGCTTCGCGCATGAATTCGAGATGGAAAGAGTATGGCTGCTGGTGATCATCGACGTTTGCACGCGTGCCGTGATCGGATACCACATCGCTTTAGCCAAAGAATTTAGCCGCTACGACGTCATCAAGACCATCGAGAACGCCCTCACGCCCCATTGCCCGCGCACGTTCACGATACCAGGCCTGGCGTACGGACCGCACGACGGTTTCCCCTCAGGCCACATGCCCGAACTGGCCTATGTGACCTGGGAGTGGATCAAGCTCGACAACGCAAAAGCGAATCTCGCTAACGAGACGTTGACGGCATTGTGCGAATTCGTCGGCTGCCTGGCTGACGCCGGTCCGAAACACAGCCCCGACGAACGCCCCTACATCGAGCGATTCTTCGGCACGATCGCCAGTCGACTGTCTTCACGTTTGCCGGGATACACCGGTTCGCACATTCGCGACCTTCGCCGGGCGCTCGCGGATCCCAAGGGAGATTTGCGTCTCTACGTGTCACTCGATGAACTGGTGGAACTGGTCGAGTTCGCCATCTCAGGCTACAACGGCACACCGCACCGCGGGCTCAACAACGCCACGCCACTGGAAGCTATGGAGTACTTCGTGCGCGGCAGGCAAGCCATGCTGGTCTGGTTAGCAGAAGATAAGCGCAGGACGCTCTGCCTGATGCAATCGGCACGGCAGTGTCGCGTGCGTGCCTACCTCAATCAGGGGGTGCGTCCGCACATCAACCTTTTTGGCGTGCGCTACACCAACCGTGTGCTCGCGACCAGTACTCACCTGATCGGGCAGCATCTACTGATCTACATGAACGCCGACGATCTGCGCTCCGTGCGCGCGTTCCTGGCCGACGGCATGGAGCTCGGCGTACTCGAGGCGCAAGGCGCGTGGCGGGTTGTGCCTCACAACCTCAAGCTGCGACAACAGATTCTCCGGCAACCGGGCCGGCGGCGACGCAACGCCAACCTCGCTCCCAATCCGATTGGAGCCTACGTCGACGAGAAGATGAGCAGGCAAAGAAGACCCGCAAGGCAGCGACAGAGCTGGCCCACGCGAAGCAATTGCTCGCATCGGCGCCGACCGTACGCACGCCGGTCGGTCCGCCCCGCCCGTCCGGGACAGATTCCGCCACACCGGAGACGGCGCCAACGATGGATGCTCAAATGGCCACGATCGTCGAGCTGTCATCGCGCGTGGCGGTACGACCGCGCAAGCTCTCGATCGGCACCGGCCAGGTGTTTTAACTCTGTTGTTCAAGTTGCGAGGTGAGTCATGTCGCTTAAGATTCCGCGTCCGGTCGATCCATCCCTGCACCCTCTCGTTACCGGCAACTATCGTCTTGCCACACCAGCGATCGAGGTGTTCTATGAACTCGCCACGCGCTGCCTGCGCTACCGCATCATGGGCGCGCTCATCTATGGGCCATCGCGGGTTGGTAAAACCCGCGCCATCGAGTACGTGCGGCTGCTCCTCGCCCGCGAGTACCCGAAGGTCACCACCTACCATGCCCAGTGCGAGCACAAAACCACGGCATGCAGAAGGGCCCTTCTTCGCAAACTTGCTGGAGGCGGTGGGCGATCATGCACCGAACGCCGGCACCAGTTCGGCCAAACGCTCGCGCCTGTCATTGCGAATTCGCGAGGCGGCCGCGCGCTCAGGAAGCAACGCTGTGATCCTGTTCTGTGACGAAGCCCAGCGGTTCAACGAAAACGAATACGAGTGGCTGCGAGACGTGCATGACGTCCTTGATCGCCAACAGATCAAGCTCTTCACGTTTCTCGTCGGCCAGGAGGAACTGCTTGCGCAGAAGACCGCATTGCAGCTTGCGGGCAAGACGCAGATCGTTGCGCGCCTCATGGTCAACGAACTCGCGTTTTACGGTATCCGGAATGCCCAGGATGTCGCCACGTGCCTGAATGGTTACGATCAGACGGCCTACCCGGAGGGCACACCCTGGAGCTTCACACGCTTTTACGTACCGGAGGCGTTTGACGCCGGCTATCGCCTGGTGAGTGACGCCCGCCAGTTATGGCAGACGTTCGAGGCTGCACATCATAAAGCGAGCTTGCCCGGCAACCTGGATTTGCCGATGGAGTCGTTCGTCCGGGCCGTCGAGATCGTCCTCAAGGAAAGCGAGATCAAGGATGCGCCGGGTTACAGCCCCGAGCCAGCTTTGTGGACCCACGCTGTTCATCATTGCGGCTATATCCAGTCCCGCCATGCAACCGGACGCGTGCTCGCAACAGCCTAGCTGCGAAGTGCTCGAGGCAGTGCGCTTCCCTATTCTGACATTTGACGAATGGCAGCACGGGCGGACGCCGGGCCGCGGGTTCAACCCTGATTGGCTCTTGCCAGGCGAATCCCTCATCTCGATTCTGTGGAAATTCGCCTGCGCCAACGCACTGCCTGGCGATGTGCTGATGCGCACGATGTGTCCCGACGCTGATCCACGTGAAGGGATGATCCCGCTGCGAAGCGCGCTCGACCCCAATCAACTTCGCCGACTGCTGGGACTACCTGTGAACGTGTTGCGCACATCGTTGCTCGGCAGGACGTCGGGCGATCGGTACCACGCGGCTTTCAGGTATTGCAGGCAATGCGCGGCTCACGGCTACCATAGCGTGCTGCATCAGCTTGCAGAGGAACATCGCTGTGCGGCCCATCGGCAAGAACTTCGGACGCAATGTCTGCAGTGCCGCCGGCAGAGTCCGTTCATTATCAACAGCAGCGTGATCGAAGCGCCATTCCGCTGCGTCTGGTGTCGTTCCCACTTCTGCTATGGGCTCCTCCCGGTCCGTTCGACGACGCCGGCGATGCGACGGCAGGACCGCCTCGCGATCCAGGATCGGATGCGTCTGCGACTCGGCAGGGATGCCTCGGGTGGGTCGAACGGGTGATCGCCGCGTTTCGGTGCCGTCCGCGGGGTGCAGACCGCCCTCTCTTTTGACGAACGGTTTGTTGGCGAAGCCAGTGGAAGGGGTTTCGCGCGAATGACGGTTAGTTGCACTTCTAGGGCGCTGACGCGAGGTGACAGATTTAATGACGCAATAGAGACAGATTTAATACGTTCTACGATTGCCACCCTTGCTCCGGAGGATGCCTTGCAACTGCATGGGCGTGAGGGGCGGTATGCATACCTCGGGGAAGACGACGAATCGGCTAATTGGCCACGGTCCACCGGATTGATGATGTACTTTATGCAGCGGTCGCAGACGTGGGATGTTTCCCGGTCTCCTATGCGTCGTTCGCGGCAAGACATCCGGCATCGCTTCTCTTGCAGGAAGAGATCGGGATCGTCGAGAGGCGACTCATGGAGCGGGTCAAACTGCACCCGGACTATGCGTTACTGAACTCGGTGCCTGGCATTGGTCCGGTGCTCGCAACGCTCGCTGATCACAACGATGGCCGGAGCAATGCCGAAGTGGGCACGCCGTAGGCCGGTCTTGCAGAAGAATCGCTGACCTGCACGGCAGCCTCGTCCTGCGGCCGCTTTTGAGCGCGGTGGGGACATCCAAAGAAACTAACTAAAGGGCTGGATCGGGTCGACAAGAGGCGTTCGCGCCTCCCGATAACGGCCATTCGCGACGCGCGCGACGCGGTGTAAGAGCGGAGTTGCGGATGCACAGCCGACCGCGCTATTAAGATAATTAGTCAACTCGTCCTGGAAAACCCAGCCTACACGGGACTTCCGGATTGACATCTTTAATGCGTTCTAC
>NZ_WOEZ01000242.1 GCF_013177735.1 Paraburkholderia elongata
CGCAAGGGCGATGGCGAACCCGGCGCGGAAACCATCTGGAAGGGACTCACAACCGTACGCATCGCCGCAGAAACAATGCGTTTGTTACGTGACGACGGTGGTAGCGACACTTGCGTATAAGGACATGCCCATAGGGGCGCACATCGTCGATCGCACGGACGAATCGCAGGTTGACCATCGCCGCCCTCAGTCTTCCAACACAATTACCCAGTTGTAGTACAAAAACGGAAGACACGACGCGGCCAGTAGCCCGGCGAGGGCCGCGCCGGTTCAGCGCCGGGAGAACGTGACCGGGTGGAGCATCCTCATCGGACCTCCGCTTGATGCCAAAGCCAGTAACGGGTCCAATCCGTCTCGTAGCAATTGATACATTTTACGTTCCAGTCAATACAAACTATGCGTTGAGCTCAGTGAGTCGCCTGCTGCAGACGAAAAATGTGCTCGCGAAACGCGTCTCGCCGGCGGAACCCGCGCATTTTCGTGAAACATTCCCTTTTAAGTTGCCGGAAGTCCATACCACACATAGACTTCCGGGCGAGGCCAGTTCAACGCCGGATGTTTCACGGTCGTCTTGCCTGCCTGCGCCAATAACAGACCGTCGCAAAGCTCGAATGCAGGACTCGCAGCATGGCCATCACCGAAGTTTCCAACATTCAGTTCAGTAGTCCGAAGATTCCAACTTTCACTTCTCCGAGGTCGGAAGTGAATCTGGAAGCGGTCGGGCGGCGGAGGCCGAGAATTCAAGGAGTTGCATTTCCGGCGGTGCTATCACTTTTGCTTCACTCGACACGCGCTCGCCAATGGCATGAGTCTCGAAAGCGCGCGGAATTTTGCGGGCCATGACTCGCTCGATACCACGTCCATCTATGCGACAGCGGAACTCGGACGCCAGTATCGGGAGGCTGAAACGTTCCTGCGGCAGGCGACCGGTTGAGGCAAACTCGGGGGTGACAGCCCCCCTCCCCCTTGTAGACAAGGATCACCCACGACGCGCGCGGCTTTTCGATGCACGCGCTTCCTGTCAAATTCAGTATATCGATTTTCGATGGCGGTCTCACCGGGCGCTTGGCTTTACGTCGCGGAGCCACATGGCCATCATCGACAGACGAGTTTCGTTGGCGGGGTCGTCCGCGTCGCAGTGAAACTCCAGAAGAAGCTTTCCTCCCGTTCCGCGCTTTACCTTTACGTCGACGGCATTGCCTTCGAGCCCTACGAATCTGTTCATCAACTCCTGTTGCGACATCGTCTGGATGGTCGAGCGCGACGCAATCGCCACCTGTCGAATCGCCTCGCTTCCACGTAGCTTTGTTAATTGAATCAGTTGCCAACCCACTGCAAAGGTCAGAGCCTGGCCCGGGAAGAGCAATTTAACTTCTTCCGGCAACCCGGCGATCTTGGAAGCTTTCACCAGTCGCGCCTGGTCAACTCCCAGGACTTGAGCCGCTTCGCGCGTCGATGACCACAGTCCTGAACGTAGTCCATCCCGATACCTTTGATCGAGCGCTAAGGGTCGCTCCTTCGAATGCGCCCGGTATGAAGAGCCAGCGACCTCGTCGCCACACAAAAGCGCGCATAGTTGCGTCCTTGACTTCCCGGCCGGATCTATGGTCGCCGCCCGAATCTTAAGCTGTTCGAGCCCTTGCTCATTGCTGGCGCGGATCAATTCCCGCGCCGTGCGATTAACGATACCCGTGTGCTTGAAGAGATCAAGAATTTCGCTTGGAAACGCCGAGATCTTCACCGCTTGCTGAAGCCGAGCAGCGCTTGCCTTCAGGTTGAGGGCTGCAAGCTCTATAGATCCCTCGCGCAGGCTGTTCCAATGCCGGCCGAGCCCTGCCCGGTAGATCACCGCAAGGCGGAGCGGGTCGTCCACTGCGGCCTTCGCCGCGATAGTTGTTCGAATCATCATGTACTCAGGTTATGGCGGCAGTATCACTGATGAGGCGCAACTACTGCTCCAGGAAACAGGCGAAAATAACCGCCCCTTTTCAGCCAATCAAACGCTCGAACGTATTTCTACCGCCGTCCACTCCGGTCAGGACACAGGCGCCGTCCATGACAGATTTTCTTTCATCGATATCGATCTTCAGGGCAATCTTTCAAGTTCGACGCAAACCGTCGACGACCGGCGCAAGGCATGCGGTTGTGCGTTTCCTTACCTGGTTGCGTTGATGAATCAGAACAGACGCCATCGCAGCCTACCGGGGGCGGACCTGCTGAGTTCCACGTCTCGGCTGGCTACGCTCCGGAGGCTGACAAATCCGAATCGTCATTGATTTCAAGGCTCCATTCCTCCACGAGAGCCTTCACACGGTCGGCGAGCTTGTGCTGCGCCGGCCCTTGAACCCCCTTGAGACTCAACTCTGTGCGACCATCGCCGAAGAGTTTGAGTTCGCCCAAATCGGCACCAGTAGGCGTTTTAAACTGTACGCGAGACTGGTAGTGAGGGCGCCGTGATCCCGGGCGCTTGATCGTCGCGTCTGCCGAAGCTGCTTGTTCGAGCCTGCGCACACTGGCTCGGCCTTCAATGATTTCCTGCAACCAATGTTCCGCGACCTGCTCGCCGGCGCGCTCGTAGATCAGCTTCAGGTTGTACGCATGGGAGAGTCCAAGCGGCTTTGCTGCCTGCGCCAGTTTATTAAAGAAAAGTTGGGGCAATTCGTTCAGGAGCGTGATTTTTGTAACCTGGTTCACCGACTCACCGACGGCCGCAGCCAATTCGTTGTAGTCGACATAGACCCCCTCATTCAAAAGTTTTCTCCACGCAACGGCGTCATCAAATACCGTCTGTTCATCGCGTTCCTTATTTGCGCGATAGGCACGAAGATAGAGATCTTTTGCGCCCAGCGGCTCTTCTGAGAGCTCGGCATCAATGTATTCGTTGCCGAGCGCCTTCGCTGCTCTAACGCGCCTCTCACCATCAACGATCACTCGCTTGTTCGGATACTCCGGAAGCTCAGTAATCTTGATGGCGTCTATCTGTCCTTCGTCGCTGAAGCTCTTCGCCAGCGAGTCGATGGTTTGCGGGTTGTAAAACGTCCGCGGGTTATAGGGATTGGATACCAGGTCCGCGAGACGAATGCTGAACCTTCCTTTCCGTGCCAGCATCGACGGAGCCAAAGCCAACGCTGCGCCCGTTACTCGCGCTGCTTCGCGCTGCGCAGTTTCTACGACGTTATTTTGGGTGAGACGTTCGTCTGCGGACAGGCGTTCTACAGCCATTCCTTGCCGAACACGGCTTGTAAGATCAAGTCGCCCTTTAGCCATTTGCCGCCTCCTCGGTTCGCTCGTTGCTCAAAAGCGCTATCAGCTCCTCCACCAGCGCCTTCAGTTCCTGCTTCGCTTCCTTTTTGCCAGCCCTAACACCGGTCGCGTCGAATACTGTTCGGCCGAGCGCTGCGGCTTGCGGATAACACTCCCGGTCCGACATTGTTGACTCGAACATCAAAACCGACGATTCCGCCAAGAGCTTGCTTAATTCGCGATACAAGATCGACTTTTTATTGGATTTATTCACTAAAATCGCGAATTTCGCTTCCGGACTGGAAGCGCGCGTGCGCTCGATGAGCGCGATCATGCCTTGACTACTCCACATCTCTAGCGGGGATGTATTGGTCGGCACGATAGTCGCATCCGCCACGGCGAGAACACGGCCAGTCGTCAAATTCGCGATATTAGGCGGACAATCAATCAATACAATGTCAAAGTCGTTCGCAAGGTTGGCGATTTCCCGCCCGATGTTTTTTTCCAGCTTCGCTATGCTTCCCACACGAAAAGGCAACGCTTTGCTTGGGTCGGTTGTCGCCGCCCAGCTCATGCAAGACTGCTGTTCGTCCGCATCTGCTACGTAGACGTTGTAGCCTTCTTCCGCGAAAGCGGCTGCGAGATTCATCGTAACCGTGGTCTTCCCTACCCCGCCTTTCTGATTCGCAATTGCTATTGCAAGTCCCATTTCATCCTCTCCGTGAATGGCGCACCTGAGTTACGCGCCCCCCTGACCGGGGACCTCGATTCGCTCCGCGCCGCTCGGGTAAAGGCGTGCGGCGCACAAGCTAGAATTTACTTGAGCTTGCCAGAAATGCAAGACCTAATTTCAGATAAGTTGCACTATTTTTCTGACAACGGGTTGGCGCAACCTCTCATCGCACATTTCCGGTCGAAAAATGAACCCTTCGCAACAACGATTCGATGAATAGTGCAGGCGCGCATGTCACGACTCTTCCACGTGGAAGAAACCCTTTAACACTCAGAAGCGCCCGGCATCAACTCGCCCGGTGTTCCGCACCTACTTTATTTCACACAAATAGCCCCGCTCCTTTCACAGGTTCAGAATTCGATTTTCGTCGCCCAATGGAACCTCGATGCGAGAACGGACTGCATCTCGCCATCGGACTGTGGTACGGAAACAACGCGAACCCGATTTCGCAGGGGGACAAGGTGTGGTGTACACAAGCAGATGCCCGCGGCGGTCTGAGCGCCAGCCGGCAGCTATCCCCGGGGGTCGGCCGCAGTCGAAAGGAACAGAGATCTTCCACGTGGAAGATTCCCCGCGCGCGAACCAAGCCACTGCGTTGGCCTTGATCCCTTCTGGCAATCTTCCACGTGAAAGACGTGGGTCACTTTGGCATACCGGGCCGTGTTGCGTGCGAAAATTACCGCGCTTCTTCCACGTGGAAGAAGCGCGTCGGAACGGAGATGGCTATCATCCTGGTAACTGCGCAGCTGCTAATCGTCCAATCGCGAGCCGAAATCGGTACACAACCTTTCACGTGGAAGACTCAGATGACGATCATCCTATTCACGGCCGCCAGACGCTATCGAATGCAGTACGCAATCTTCCACGTGGAAGATGTGAACCAGCTTACTCATAACAAGCCACGACGCCCACGCAGCTGACCATCAACTGGTGAAGATTGCATCGCCAACTTGCGTAATCGGAAGACCCTCTCAAATGCAGTGTGCAATCTTCCGCGTGGAAGATTGCGTGCGGGCGGACGTTTATTTATGGAACTTAGCGCTTTGAAATGGGCTGACCCGCTGGGTGCCCCGTTGGCCTCGCGCGACTGGCGACTTTTCAACTTTGGGCGCTTTGCGAGTTGTAATTGGCGCGGCCGGATCCCGGGGGTTGGTCTGCATCTTCCACGTGAAAGATGCACGCGCTCTTCGCGACGGACGGAAACATGGGTCGCATGTGAGTCGACGGCCGTCTGGTTAACTACCCGGCACTGTCTGCACTCGTCACTCTGGCACGCGGTAAGCAGCGCGTTACCATTCGACGCCGAGGGCCAAAGGTTGGTGACTCGGCTTGTCGATGCCCGCGCGCTTCTCGCCGATCGCACGACCGCCGGGATGAGAGGCCCAGTAGCGAAAAATATGATAATCAGAGAATAAATTATACGTCTTTATATTTCATTATTTCGTTAGTTACCCGAACAGAAAGGGCACGGTCGGACCTGAAACGCTTCGGATAGTTGAAAGTCCGGCTTTCTCGTCGGATACCTGGGCGGGAGAGGATCCCGTTGAACTTGAGCGCGGCGCAGCTGCAAACTAGCGCTGCGATCACCGACTTGTGCACCGCCGCGTCGGCTGAACTAGACTTTGCACGCTTCGGGAGCTCCGCGTTAGCATGATTGACTTGGAGCAGCGGGACGAAACGAAGACGCGCCTGACGCCCGTCCACGAGAGCATCGTAGTTTGGTCAGGAGGGCGGGGGGGCTATCATGATAGCCTCCCTCCTCTAAGATCTACTCAGTGGAGTAATCTGGTTTAAACGTCCCCACGACAACATCGTCGCACGGTGTTCAAGGTCCTCAGGCTGTGGCCGTGGACGCCAAACCTTTAATCACGAATTTAAACAGGTCCTCAGTCGACGGCTCGCCCCACGTTTCATGGGCCAACCACGACAAAAACGATTGCTGTGCAGCGGCGGATTGTTTCTTTCCACTTTCCAACCGCCACTTCTGCATCGGTTGCCACGCGTTGTAACGCGCTATCAACTCCGCCTGCTCAGCAGCGCTCAACTCATCAAAGTACGCTCTGGCATCCCCAAGTTGGGACGCGCGGTATTTCTCACGGATTTCCTCCTCCGTGATACCGGTTATGGACAATCCCGGGGCTGCGACCGCCTTTTTGGTGCCGCTAGACTTCTCCGGTGTCACCCATTTCTCCGCAAGCGCTTTCCGGAAGTAGGCTGGAACATTTGTGATCGGTGTAGCGCCCTTTTTGGCTTCGCGCGCGCGGACATAGTCGAGCGCGTTGCGCACATCGCTCTCACTATGGCGGCCCAGAGTTTTTCGCGCTTCCGAACTCGGAATACCTAACTGCGTAATCGACATTAGAAGATCACTATCCACCGACTCCAGGCGCGGGGCCTCTTGCTTCCGTGCCACGGTAAAGCGAACTCCAACGACGGCGCGCCCCTGTCGAACCTCGAGTACTTCAATCGTGTGGTCACTGACCTCATTCGCCTCCCGCACTGCGGGCGTCAAGACGTTTCGCTTGAACTCCTTGTACTCGGGGTAGATTGTCTTCGCGCCTTCCTGGCCCAGAAAGAGTTGCCGAAGTTTCTCGATCGCAATTACCGCCGACTGGCCAATGCCCTCGTAACGCACGGAGTTTTCCCACAGCACGAGCGCTGCCGCGCGTTTGAACGCACGAACAATGCGCATATCAATCGTCGCGTACATCTGAGGATGAACGAGAAAGTCCCGAATCTTGGCCGAAAACTCATAGGTGAGGGTGCTACGGTCCATCTCTGCCGTCGATAGAAGACCGGTCGCGGCCCAGACTTCTCCGCGCTCGGCTTCCAGAAAGTCCCAGTTCACGACCGTACCGATGAGTGAATTGATGACCCCTTTCAGATAATCGCGGTTGTTGCTGTTCAGACCTACCTTATCAACGAGGTCCGTAAGAGCGATCGAGAACTGGGAAAGACCCACATTCGTGCCGGCATGATCGCGGTCCTGCTCAATCGCATTTGCCAACAGCGCGTTGTAAATCTTGTGCTGAACAAGAGTCAGCGCTTTGTTTTTTGCGCTGATGTGAACAGCCGGCGTCGCTTTCTTGAAGGGCTCCGGTTCCTCGACAGTGAAGAGTCCGATCTGAGTCGTCCTCGCTTCGGTTTTCGCACCTTTCTTGCCCTTCAATCGCTTTGGAGGCTGCGGCGACTGCTCAGCGAGCGTTACAGATTTGGATGCCACGCGTTGACCTCAAATTCCGTTTTATTTAGTTCTCGGTGATTGATAACAAACCTCAACACGTCAATGACTTAGCAAACAATGTTGAGATTCTACCCGATATCGTGTCGCGGTCCCTGCCAAGCGGGGCGTCCACCATACGCCTACACCCCTATCACAATCTGACCGCAATTCTGGCCTAAAAAACAACCATACGACTACACCTTTCAACATTCCAGGGGGACCAATCTACCACCATTCTTTCTCTACACCCCGCCCTGGTGAGCGCTTACTTCCGCTTTGAACCGCATAAAACGGTGCCTGCGGCGCCCGAACTACGGATCGTCGATCCGAACTCACCACCATAGCTCTACACCTTCCACCCAATTGTCGCCGGCCTGCCGGCCGGTGCAAGCCGTCCAGGGGTCGTGCCACGGCCCGAAATTGCGCTGTGGCGAACCATAGAACTACACCTTGGCAATCGTCCCATAGACTTCCACCTTAGCGGATAACTGAAGATCATTGCGCGCCAATGGGCTTCCCAACAAATACCATAGGACTACACCTAGCCAAACAACGACCCGCGGCGCACGGCATTCCGTCTCCTCTCGCCATCAATCGGGTCGCGCCGCTGGCCGTACCATAGTCCTACACCTCAAGCCAACGTGCGAGGCGCCTCCGACAACCAAGCAGAGATCCGCAGTCCCATAGGACTACACGTTCAAATCAAACCATAGACCTACACCAAACACCGATAACCATACCCCTACACGTTGAGGCCCTCCGTGAACTGAATTTCGATTGCGAGGAAAAAATCGTTCCAATTCAAGGGGAAACCCCTCGGTGCCTTCGGTATATTTGGGAGCCTTGGGACTTTTTCGCTGCTCAGGAATGATGGTGAGCCGCACGGGAGTAGCGAGGTGCAATTTCGTGCTTTCCTTTCTTTTTAAAGACGAACGCCGTTTACGTGTTTACGTATACGCTTAACACCTTTAGTTAACCTTTAGCTCAGCTCAATCCCTTACCGGGCGGGGCTTTCAGCCGGACAAGGTGTAGACCTCTGGTACCCTTGGTGGTGCTTTATGGTTCCGCCGGCGTGTGGATATGGTACGGATGGGGTAGTCGGCTGGTACGGAAGGGTGTGTTGTTATGGTACGAACGTGTAGCCCTGTGGGATTTCGGTTTCGGCGCCTACACCGCCCGATCGCTGGGCCGGCCCGCGGGCGACCGATTGCCCCAATTGTCGGGGCGGTTCCGAGAATGGACGCCGCCGGTGTCGACGCATCCCGCGGAGACGCAGTTCAACGATGTAAGCATGATTCAGTTGTTCAGCACTGACGGGAGGAGAGGCGACGTAGAGGCCGCCGTAGCGTTCGATTGGCCCGGCTGTGCCGGCGGCGCCCCCCGGAACCCGCCCGCGGCGCGCGAGGCCGTTGGCGCTGCCCGGGCAAGCGCAATTTCAGGCTCGCAGCGTTTTTCACAAATTGCCCCTTTGAAGATTAGATTTTCCTTTTAAATCAAAGAAGGGGAATACGTCATGGAGTGTCCGCTCGAGAGCGATGCTTACGCGGCGCCGGGTGGGGCGTTTCGATTTGGACTGATGTCGGCGGTGTTCGCTCAGCGGCAAACCACCCGGAAGCTGTTCACCAACGGACACGGCTCCGAGGTCCGGCGAGTGCAGGACAGCTCAAAGCGTCGAGGACGACGATCTATACCCAGAGCCCCGTGCGCAGGGAGTTCATGCTCGCCGCACGGTTGCGTCCTGACGCGCGCGGCGGCGTGGAAATCCTCGAAGCGTTCTGGCCGCGTACGTCCCTCCCGGCGACGCAGCCACCGAGCGTGCATCCCCTCGTCCACCCCTTACTCATTTACGCCGACCTCGTAGCCACCGGCGACAGCCGCAGCCTTTCAATCGCCGAGCAGATCTCTGAAGACCACGCTGCTCAGAATACCAAACCGGCAATGCAGGACGATATTTGAAAGGCGATGACCGTCGGATTGTGACGATATCTTCCATTCACCGCGAGTTATCGACGCCCTGATAGCAGGTGCCTTTGCGTGTGGCACGGATGCCCTATTGCCGTTAGCGTCAGTGCGAACGAAGCCGGTATCTTCGACGGTCCGACGATCGCGATTTGGCGCACGATATGTTTTGCCCCGATGCGCGCTAAGCGCTGCTTGTTCCTCGCGGTCCACATCCTTGATTCGTGCTCGTTCATCTTGCTCGGCCAGTTGCATCTGCGCGGTTCTTGCCAGGAAAGCATTGTCGAGCGACTTGCTGATCAAGGCCCGGATGTATGCGTACGGGTTTTTGACAGTCGTTGATTGCAGCGCATGCTTGGCGATATTTCCCGCCCGGAGCGGTTGTCTTCGACCGTTCTCAGCCGTGCTGAAACCGCGAAACGAGCAAGAGAGGTGCTGGGTGGTCTACGGTCACGCTTGATGCGGAGACGCTTTGCCTAGAGCTGCATCTGCTAACGCGATATAACGTGCCGCAGATCCGATCGTAACTAAACCATTGAAAAGATAGTGTTTTTAAAGCCCACGTCTTGTTTCCAAAATTACATCACCGTCCAATTGGAAACAGCGGAGCGCCATCTAATACCGGTTTACGATCAGAGGGCGCTCATCTTGGGCGACAGAAAGACATCAAAAATCGCTGCCTTTGTCCGGAACTGGCTGTAACACGTTATAGCCTCGGAGCAGTAACGCAGCAGCCCGAACGCAGGACAATTTGAACAGCTAAAAGGCACTTAAAACTCTGTGCCTTTCGCCACAAATGCCAACCTGAAAATTGTTCCAATGGTAGCCATTCATAAAGGGTTGCCATGCGTCTTTTCAGGAACAAGCGTCAGGCCGCGCTATCGACGGCCCCCGGCATGTATGCCGAGGAAGATCCGAGCACTGTGATCTTCGAGACAAGCACGAGGCTAAAGGTCGAGTCGAATCGCTGGATGCTCATGGCCTTTGCCCTCGCTGCGATTGCTGGAGGTGCCGTCTGGACCCGGCAGCCGCCCCCTTCGGTTACCCGCGTGGTCGGCGTTTCTGCTGACGTGAGCGGGCATCCCGTCGTGACGGAGCTCGTTTCGTACAAGCCTGACTCCCAGGCTACCCGGACGAGCATGAAGGATATGGTCGTTCGCTGGTTCACGATCGAGCCGGTCCTGACCGATAGCCTTCAAACCTCCCGCATGTCGGGCAACATCAATTCGGTGAAGGCACAGATGATCGGCGCTGCCTCAGACCAGTTCAAAAGCTGGCTTAGAGACGACGCACCGTTTCAGGCGATCACCGCTAATCCGAAACTGATCCGGGAAGTGAACGTGCGCAACATCGCACTGCTCGAGGATCAAACCGTCCTCGTTGAATTCACAACGACGACTTCACAGGCCGGCGCGACTGGCAAACCTGACGTCAAGTCGTATGCCTTGACGTTGCGCTATCAGATCGTCGCACCGACCGCGGATGCGGCCCTCACTGCCAATCCCTTCGGCATTTATGTCCCGTTCTTCCGCCTTGAGCGGACCGGTGGAGCTTGACCACAATGATCACGAAACAGCAACGGCGGGCTCTCGGCATTTTCGTCATGGTCGCGGCCACCGTATTCGCGACTCAGGCGGCGAACGCAAAACAGCCTTCGGATACTGCTGCGCTGAATACGGCGATGATCGCCGGCGACCCGATGAGCCCCGTCAATCCGTTTAACGGTGGCGCCGATCCGCTCACGATGCCCGGCGATGCCCGAATTGGCGTATTTCCGTACAGCCGCGACCAGATTTTTCGCGTGCTCACCGCGCCGTTGAAACTCACCACGATTGAACTGGAGCCGGGCGAGAAGCTGATTGCGGACCCCGCGATGGGCGACAGCATCCAGTGGGAAATCGACGATGACAAGATGAATCACGTGTTCATCAAACCACACAAGGCGGATCTGGTGAACACGCTGCATCTAACGACGAACCGCCGCGAATACGATTTCACGCTGATCGCCTCGCCTGCTGGCGGCTTCTTCTACCAAACGGTCCGCTTCCAGTATCCGCGCGCACCGATGGTTCGCGCGAGCGTCCGTGACGAGGCTACTGGCGCGGGCGAGCGTGGCGGCGACTCCGGCAGTATTAGCGTCGCGCCCGACAAGCTGAACTGGGACTACACGGTCGACGGTCGTGCGGAGTTCAGGCCCGAGGTGGTGTTCGATGACGGACATTCCGTTTGGATGCGCATGCCCGCCAAGGCACAGACCTGGCCCGTCCCGATGTACAAGGATCATGGCGACCGGGTCGTTGGAAACTTCATCCGCCGCGGCGACTTTCTTGTTTTCCAGCGTCTCGCAGACGAAATCGTCCTGGTGTCCGGCAAGGACGAAGTGACCGTGACGCGCGGTCGTCAGCGCGTGTTCGGAGTGTTCTGATCATGGCGAAGCAAACCGATCCGATCAAGCCAAACGCCGAACAGCAGGCCCTCGTCAAGGGCAAGACACCTCGTAACGCGATCCTGAGTATCGGGCTTCTGGCCGCTCTCGTGATTGGTGCGCTGGGTTTCTATTATGAGCTTCAGGCTAGCAACCAGTCGGAGGAAGAAGCGCGGCTGAAAAAAGCTGCCGCCTTGAAGAGCAGTGCTGAGGTGCCTGCGACGAAAAATTCGGACATTGACCAGGTCATCCGTCAGCAGCAGGAGGCCGCCGCCTCAGAAGCAGCAGCGCGTGCAGCGTCAGACGCTGCAACGGCTGGTCGTCCAACTGTCAAACCGGCATTGACGGGTAACGACTTCCAGAACGAAGTTTCCAGGGATGGCGGCGACACGCGAGAACTCTCCGAAAAGAATAACAAAGACACGATCTACACCTCGTCTGTTTTCAAACAGTCCGGCGCTTCCAGAAGCGCGAACCAGCAAACCTCAGCGCTTCCGCCGGGCGTCCCTTCACTGGACGATTTCCGGGCCGCGCGAGCGGCTGCGACCTCTAACCCCACCGAGGCGATGGCGCTCGCGCTTGCCAAGCAAGGCCAGGCTCCAGAAGACCGCGATCGCGCGTTCCTGAAAGATGTGGCGGGGCAGGGCGGCATCGAACAGACGACCTTCAATGGGCGGTCGCGCGGCTGCACGCTGACGCCTCCGCACAACATCCACGTGAAAACTGTTGAGGGGCTGAACTCGGACAAGCCGGGTCGCGTTGCGCTGATGGTTGACGAAGACATCTACGACAGCCTGCAAGGAGACTGCTTGATGATCCCGAAAGGCTCGTTCATCAACGGACTGTACAGCGCCGACATCAAGGTTGGGCAGGAGCGGTTGCTCGTCGCGTCGACCAGCCTCCGCCTTCCGAACGGCAGGAGCGTTCCGATGAACGGCATGCAAGGCGCGGACCAGAACGGCTACGCAGGCTTCTCCGGTGACGTGAACAACCATTTCCTCGCGATCTTCGGCGCCGGATTTATCACCGCGGTGCTACTGAAGACGTTCGACAACAACGCGACTACCGCGACGACGGCCAGCCCAACCGGCGTGACGACCTACGGAAGTACCGCCGGCCAGGTTGCCGCGACTACCGCGCAATCGGTGCTTCAGCGGAACCAGAACATCCCGCCAACGATCACGGTGCCGCCGGGCCAGAAGTTCCTCGTTCAGGTCACGCAGGACATCGTCATGGAGCCTTACCGTGACTAGGTTTGCCGTCGCAGCGTTGGTGCTTGTTGCCGCGTGTTCGCGTTCCAGCGCCGCGGTCATCGACACCGTTATAAGCCCCACGCAATTCGTCGTGGAGGGCAGCGGCCAGCGCTCCGTCGTCGAACTGCCCGGAACGCCCGTATATGCGTGTGGTTTGCAGCCATTCCTCGAGTGGGCCAAACGTCTGCAAGGGCAGAACATCGAGCCCGGCAGAGAAGGGTTCGCATCGGTAACCATCGACGGCGTGCCTCAAAGTGTCGAGGACCTGCTGGTACGGAGCGGCTGGTTGCGACCCGCAGTCCTGAACGATGACGCACAGGCGGCGCTGACCGAGCGCCGCGGTGGCTGGGCTTGCGCATCGGCCCAAGCGCCATTCGACGCAATGCGTACCAGTGTCGACGCGAAAATTCTCGCGGGCATCGCGCTCAACGAATCCGCATACAACGGTCGCGCCTGGCCATGGACGTTGAATGTCGCGGGGCGTGGCTTCTTCTTCCGGACGCGCGAGGACGCCTACAAGGCGGTGCGCTTCCTCATCTCAGATGGTCGTTGTGACTTCGATGTCGGTCTCATGCAGATCAACTGGTGCTACCACGCAAAGCGCTTTGCATCGCCATGGGATGCGCTTGGGCCGGCAACCAACATTCACGCAGCAGAAGACATTCTCAACGAGAACTTCCGCAAGACGAATTCCGCCGTCAAGGCCGTCGCCTATTACCACAGCGCGAATCCCCAACCGGGCCGCGAGTATCTCGCGCGCTTTATCCAGCATCTCTCCCAACTCGAACGCGGTCTATGAAGCACACGCTAACCATCATCGCGCTTGCAGTAATTGCGCTGTCCGCGTCGGCTGCGAGCACCGACCCGCTCGACTTCGACTACCAGATCAACGGCAACATGAGCGAGCGACCAGCGCTCGTGTTCAACGACGGCACCGATACCTATCTGCAGCCGCGCGCAGGCCAGACCCTGAAGGTC
>NZ_WOEZ01000243.1 GCF_013177735.1 Paraburkholderia elongata
GAAGAGATGCATCAAGAGCAACTTCAGTTGGAACCCGGTAGAGGACCTTCTCAGAAGGGCCGATAGGTGTGCCCCCCTATGGGGGGCTTAATGCGAAACCACGTTCTACGAACGTGGTGATTCACTTCAATACCGAGCGCGAACCGCCTATCAAGATCCGCCAGACGAAGTACTTGAACAACATCATCGAACAGGACCACCGCGCGATCAAGCGGCGCACCCGACCCATGCTCGGGTTCAAAAATTTCCGGTGCGCCCGCATCCTGCTTGGTGGCATCGAGGTGGCGCCCGTGATTGCCAAGGGGCAGATGAAAGGCAATGGCGCCCAACAAACTCCCGCCGGGCTATTCTACTCGTTGGCGGCATAAGTAGTCCTCTGCATATTAGACTTTCCTCACCTGGCGATCGTTATCGCGACAGAGCCCCTCGGCGCAACCCAAGCTCAATGAGGTATTGCGGTTGGTCGCTCGCCTGGGCGGATTCCTCGATCGCAAGGGCGACGGCGAAACCGGCTCGGAAACCATCTGGAAGGGATTCACGAAAGTTCATATCGCCGCAGAAACAACCGGTTTGTTACGCGATGACGTTGGTAACGACACTTGTGTATAACGACATGGGTTCAGTGGCCGGGCGTTAGGTGACAACCTACCGCGCCGCTGGGTCCGACTGGCGTGAGATGGCGCGATAGAAATGGACGCCGAAAAGCCGTTGCGCGGAGGCGCTTGCGGAATTCCAAGGCCAGCAACGTGAATTAAAGCGCGTCACGATGGCGTCAATGAGATTCAGACCCTATTAAAAGGTGAATGGGAGCTCACTTTCATTTATTGAAGTTAGCTGCTATAGTTGTCTGTATGGAAGTCGGATAGGTGGGTAACTCAGGCATGGCAATCGAACAGGCGGGGCGTTCTCGCAAAGGCGCGAAGGGTAGTAGGACGGAAGCGGCAATCAAGGCTGCGGGTCGTCGTGTGTTGGCGCGAGACGGCTACGTCAACGCGAAGATTAGTGATGTCGCGGAAGAGGCGGGTAAAGCAATCGGTTCCTTTTACAAGCATTTCCGAAACAAGGAGGAACTGCTACTGGCGCTTGCTGAGGAATTCCGGATCGCAGTGCAAGACAACATTGGCGCGCCCAGCGGGATCGAACTGGACCCCTTTGACAATTTGCGCGAGGTTGTACGTTCGTTCTGGCGCGCTTACCGCGAACACGGGGCGGTTGCCGTAGCGGTCTTTCAGGCCTCGATGGTGAACGAGTCGTTCGCGGACATGTGGAGGCAGATTCGTGCACAGGGCATTCGCATCGCTAGCATTCGCATTCGCCTGGCGCAGCGCCGCGGTTATTGCACGGGCGTTGATCCGGAGGTCGCAAGCTCCGTGCTTTGCTCGATGGTTGAATTCACCTGCTACAGTTGGGTCGTCAAAAATGGCGACTTGGATTTATTGGGTCGAAACGCGGATGACTCTGAGTTGATCGAAACGCTAACGAAAATGGTTGTTGGGGCAATTCGATGGCGAGAAGATGCGGTTGACTGACCGGCAACTCCAGATGCAATAGCCGCACGCAATGGTGCCGTGAAAGAAGCGTCGTTCCGGGTTACTGCGGAAACAAAAGAGATGGATGACTGGACGCGGTTGACATTGAATAGCAGTTGGAGCTGATTGTTGACGAGTACTTTCCGCAGTTACTCGAGTGACGACCGGGTCCGTGTGAACTAACAATGTTGGTAAGCATTTTTGGTGTAGTCCCCGTACGTTGGTCGCACAGGATCTCGTACGAGGAAAGATGAGGGGGTTGGTGGTGACGTAATTGTATGGATTCCTTAGGTTTTTTGCCGGAGCGCGATGGCGATGTGATGCGGCTTGAAGAACTTACCGCTTCCAACTCTGGCTGGTCTCGGGCAATCAAGGCGAATATAACGAGTCCGGGGGGCTATTTTTTCCGCGCTTCCTCAGCAATTTCTGGAGATTTACGATGTCGTCTGAAGATATCTTTCGTCCCTTCGTAGTTGGTCTAGGTGGTACGTCTACGCCAGGTTCGTCTACTGAAAAGTCTCTCAAGATCGCATTGACCGCAGCCGAGAGTGCGGGGGCTGACGTACAGATTTTTGGCTGCGAAGCACTTGCATCGTTGCCCCATTATCTCACGTCGAATGCCGCTGACACACCACGCGCGATCTTGCTTTTGAAAGCAATCAGGGCTGCCGATGGAGTGATCATTGCAAGCCCTGGATACCATGGAACTATTTCTGGACTCTTGAAGAATGCAATTGACTATCTTGAAGAGACGGCTAAGGACGATCGCCCGTATTTGGAAGGTGTTCCGGTTGGCCTGATAGCAACGGCTTATGGGTGGCAGGCGACAGGCAGTACCTTGGTCACATTACGGACAATTATTCACGCACTGCGTGGGTGGCCTACGCCATTTGGAGCAGCGATCAATAGTTCAAGTGGAATCTTTGTGAACGATGAATGTATTGACTCCGCGGTAGCCAATTCGCTAGAAACCGTTGGCCGGCAAGTCGTGGAGTTCGCTCGGATGAAGAAATTGGCCACATTGAGGAACTCGGACGAACGGAGTACAGACCCCGCCAAATTTCGTGTTGGTTAGAGTCGGAGGTTTGTAATATTTCAGATTGGAATTTGGATATTTTATCCTGACGGAATTCAGGCGGTAATTTTGACGGGAATGTGTTAATTTGTAATTATTAAATACTACTAAATTATATTAATAGAAATATTTGATGGTTCTAGAATATTTTGTGTTCTCGCAGACTTTTGTGTTCTCGCAGACGGATATTGCCGGCATCTCGATAGTATTGCGGCGAGGCCGATGATTATCATCGGCGCAGGCTGGCATGGCACTTCAAGAAGCGCACCAACTGCGAAGCGAGCCGCAGCATGCGCACACGTACGATAACTTTCGAGCGGATTCGGTCGGCAGTGAGGAGAAGGCGGGGTGAGTGATCTAAAGAAAGGAAATTAGGAGGTTGAAATGGCTGCGGGTGGAAATTCGCTGCGGTGGCTCATTGAGAAATGGTTTGGTTCGACGTCTGAGGGCACCAATCGACTTACGCGAACATCGCGTGTGCATTCGTCTGTAGGTCGCTGCGTGTGTTTCGAATCGATTGGGACTGGCGGTGCAATGAAAATATTTTTTTTCCGTCACGACGATGGGTCATGGAATGTGTCTCCTCCTGCGTCGAAGACACCAACGTTCACTCTTAATTAATTGCGTCGCGACGTAAGTGTACTTGTTGTACGGGACAAAACTGGCACCAGGGAACCTCATCATGTAAGTCGATTGCTGGCCATGATTCGCAAGGAACCCATGTGTAGGAGGAGACGACTGATGGACATTATCGAACTAGCCATCGCTTCAGGGATGCAGGTCACGCTTGATGGTCGTATCGGCACGCAGGAATACAGCAGTGTGCATGGTTCGTTGCAGGCGTTGCGACGCTTTGCTGAGGCGGTGGTGGTCACAGTCCCATTTGTTGCTAAGCGTCAGGTGCCGACCGAAGCGGAGGCCCCAGCCGACTCGCTGAACACTCAAGGCCGCGAGGCCCGCAATGATTGCTAGAACCTGCCGCTATTGCCGCCCGTGCCATATTGACTTGAGAATGAAGGAGAAAAGGAAGTGAAAACAGATTCGATCGAAACCGCAATTGACGCAATTGCGGCCGGGCGGATGGTCGTCGTAGTGGATGACGAAAACCGCGAGAACGAAGGCGACTTGATTATGGCTGCGCAGGCTGCAACAGAGGCCGACATTGCCTTCATGGTGCGCTACACGAGCGGAGTGCTTTGCATCTCGCTGCCGGGAGAGCGTTTGGACGCGCTATCGCTTCCGCTTATGGTGGCGAACAATAGCGATTCGATGAGTACTGCATTCACGGTGAGCACGGACTACCGCATCGGTACAACGACAGGAATTTCGGCGGCCGACCGTGCTATCACTGTCAGGGCACTCGTCGACGAGAATGCCGACGCCGCGGAATTTAGCCGGCCGGGGCACGTTTTCCCATTGCGTGCTGTGCGCGGCGGCGTATTGCGCCGTCCTGGACATACCGAAGCAGGGGTTGACCTCACGCGACTCGCAGGGATGGCACCTGGTGGCTTGCTGGCCGAGATCGTCAACGACGATGGAACTATGGCGAGGTTACCGCAATTGATGGCGTTCGCGCGCACGCATTCGCTGCCCACTGTCACGATCAAAGATTTGATTGCATATCGTCGCAAGCATGAATGCATCGTAGAACGCATGTCGGTCGCGCGTCTGCCCACCCGATATGGTGTGTTTGCGGTGTACGGGTATAGGGAAACGATCACGGGGCAGGAACACGCCGCGCTCGTGATGGGCGAATTGTCGGGAAACGACTCTCCTCTCGTGCGTGTTCATTCTGAATGTCTGACCGGAGAAGTGTTCGGGTCGATCAGGTGTGATTGCCGCGCACAACTTGACCTGGCGATGGAGCGAATCGCAGCAGAAGGCAGCGGTGTCGTTGTTTATCTTAAGGGGCACGAAGGGCGAGGCATCGGATTGACTGAGAAACTGCGAGCCTATGCATTGCAAGACGAGGGCCTCGATACCGTTGAGGCAAATCTGCAGTTGGGTCTTCAGGTGGATGCGCGAGACTACGCGGTTGGTGCTCAGATTCTCCAGGACCAGGGCGTGACAAAGATGAGGCTGATGACAAACAACCCGCGCAAGTATCAAGGCATTTCCGGGTTCGGATTGAGTATCGAAGAACGCGTGCCCCTCGTAACTGCACCAAACAGCGAAAACGCTTCCTATCTGAAAACAAAACAGGCAGTGCTCGGACACATGTTGGACTGAGTTTTGCAAAACAGAAGCTGAGCGCGTTTGTCGGGCGACGCGCCTTTTCGATGTTGTGGTCGTAGCTGTCGAACCCATCTTGGTGGGGCTGTGGTGCGCGCCTTGTCCGGTGGGTGATACAGCTTAGTTTCTGGCTTGAAGTACAACACCTTGAATCAAGTAAGGCGTTGCGATGACGAAGTACAAGCATCTGAGCACGCAGGAGCGCGCGGTCATCATGGTCGAACATCGGAAGGGGAGCGGCGCGAAGGCCATTGCACGACTGTTTGGGCGAAGCGCCTCGACAGTTTCGCGTGAACTGGTGCGCAACGGCGGTGCGGCCACGTCGCACTACGATGCGACACGTGTAGCGTCGACGTACCTCGTTCGTCGGCAAGGTTGCGAGCGTCGGCGCAAGCTGCTTGTCTGCGGCGGACTCGTGCTCGAGGCGCTGCACATCGCTCACTGGCCGGAGGAGATTGAATTGCGGCCGTTGGCAGGCCATTGGGAAGGCGACCTCATCAAGGGTGTGCGCAATCGTTCCGCCGTGGGCACGCTGGGTGAGCGGAAGGCGCGTTTCATCGTGCTATGCCGTATGAGCGGTCGCGCGGCCCAGGGCGCCTTGGAGGGCTTCACGCGCCTGATGAAGAAGCTGCCAGCACTTCTGCGTGAGAGCCTGACTTACGATCGCGGAACGGCAATGACCTGCCATGTCGATCTGTCCAGACGTTTGAATCTTGATATTTGGTTTGCCGAACCGCATGCGCCCGACAGCGCCGCAGCAATGAGAACACCAACGGTTTGCCCCGCTGGTTTCTCCCCAAAGGGATGGACCTTTCGTCAGTCACACAGATCCAGCTCAACGACATCGCCAAATTGCTCAACGGCCGGCCTCGTCAGACGCTTGGCTGGGATACGCCCGCGGAAGTAATGGCCAGTGAATTGTTAAACGCTGGACTTGCCAAACGTTGCACTTGACTCTTGAGGCTGCCCCATGGACCTGCGCAGGATTCGATATTTCGTCGCTGTTGCCGAACAGTTGCACTTCGGTCGTGCGGCTGAAAAGGTAAATGTCGCTCAGTCGGCGGTTAGCCGGCAAATCAAGCTTCTGGAGGAGGAAGTTGGCTTCACGTTGTTCACACGCATTGGCCAGAAGGTTGGTCTTACCATTCCAGGTGAGATTTTTCTGCCAGAAGCCTATGCGATCCTTCAACGGGCGGACGAGGGGCTGGATCGGGTGCGCGCTTGCGCTCGCGGCACGGTCGGCCGCTTGACGATCGGCTTCGTTGATGTCGCGGTCTGGGCCACCTTGCCTGCAATCTTAAGCGAGTTTCGCAGTCAGGCCCCGTCGATTGATCTGCAATTGCGACAACTTGATCGCATCTCGCAGATCGAAGCGCTGAATACCTCCGCGATTGATCTCGCCATAGTTCCGTCACCTGTGCCGCTGGATGGGGATATCTGTACCGAATCCCTCGCTGCTGCCCCCTTTGTAGCTGTACTACCTAAGCAACACCGCCTCGCCGGTCGCCGTGATATCGCGTTGCGAGAACTAGCGAATGAGCCTTTCGTTTTATTCCCAACGCGTATGCGGACTCGGATGGGGGAGATGATCGTCGCAGCCTGCTCGGGGGCGGGGTACATGCCTAGGGTGACACAGGAGGCTGAGCAGCTTCATACGCTGATGTCGTTAGTAAACGCCGGGATCGGTGTGACACTCGCACCGGAATGGGTTGCAGAATACTTTTCTACAGGCGCATCCTATGCGTACCTGACCGATCCCTTACCCAATTACGAGCTGCTGATCGCGTGGCGAAAGACGGCGACCAGTAGCAATGTCGCGATCAATCAATTCCGACGAGTAGTTCAGAGCACGTCACTTGATCTTGAAACTAGATCACTCAGTCAGTTTTCTGTTCTGGATGTCAGTGAAGTCGATTGAGATACTTTCTAACAATCACTGGGGAGGGAAACGATGATTGATGGTCTGCCCGTTTTAGATGCTGTCGTCCACGCCTACAATATGGATGCGGCTAACTACGCCAATCGCTTCGCTGCGCCGTTATGCGATCTCGTCTATGGGTCAGTATTGGCGACGGCGCGGCCTGGCTACGCACCGACGAAGGCGCAATTCTATCGGGACTGGTCCATCAAGGAGGCGGCTGAGCAGGTATTCGTCGAAAGTGACACCGATCTCGCCGTCTATCATGTTCTGCCCATATTCTCGTTCAAGGATGGGTTGTGCAGCCTGGAAAAGGCGATTGAGGCCCAGGCGCGATGGCCGCATCGGTTTATCACTTACTGCGGTGTTGATCCGATGACCGGTCAGGCCGCGCTGGATGAACTGGAGCGGCAGGTGGAACTGCTGCGTCCGGTCGGACTCAAGCTCTATCCGAACAGCTGGGTTGGCAGCGAGATACGCGGATGGAAAATGGACGATCCGGAGATCGCGTTCCCATTGTTCGAACGTGCCGAGAAGCTGGGGATCAAGGTCATTGCTGTCCATAAGGCACTCCCGCTCGGGCCTGTGCCCATGGAGCATTACAAGGTCGACGATATCGACCGGGCATGCATGGCTTTCCCCGGGCTAAATTTCGAGATCGTCCACGGAGGCATGGCGTTTCTGGAGGAGACGGCGTGGCAACTCGCGCGGTTCGACAATGTATATGTCAATCTGGAGATCACTAGCGCTCTGGCGGCAAACCGCCCGGCGGCATTTCTTCATGCGATGGCGGCGCTGATCGGCCCAGGAGGGCAGCATGCTATCGAGCGGATCCTGTGGGGTACCGGAGCTATGGCCTTCCATCCCCAACCGCTGCTGGAGGCGTTCGTCCGCGAATTCGCTTTCCCCGAGGCGCTGATCGAGGGCACTGGTCTTCCGCAACTCGATCTCCCGGCCAAGCGTGCGATCCTGTTCGACAATTATGGTCGAATGACGGGGCTCGATCTCGAAGCCCGCCTTTCCGCTACGCGCGACGACGAATTCGCGCGCCGGCGGCCAAATGGGCCGGTTGCGCCGTTCTCAACTGTGCAGGAGGTTGCCAATGCCTGACACCGCTGCAATTCGAACCATACTCGATCAGGTGGTCGATCCCTGTTCGATTGCGACAGGCCTTCCAATCAGCCTGCCCGACATGGGAATGGTGAGGGGGGTAACGTTGAGCGAAGACGGCGTCGCGCACGTTGAGTTGCGCTTGACCAGTCCGGTCTGCTGGCAAGCGGCCAATATCATCGCGCAGGTGGAGCAGGTGGTGGCGCGAGTGCCTGGCGTCAGCAAGGTCATCTGCACAGTCGATCCTGCATCGGAATGGACTCCGGACATGATGGCGGCGGGCCCCCGCGCCGAACTGCGCCGCCTGCGGCCGATGCGGGCATTGTCATGAACAACGTACTTTCTCTTTGACATGCCGAAAGCCGATAACCTGACTTGGCTCTTGGATTCAGGCGATACGGACGGACTTCGGGCGTGCGAGCACAGCCATGAAGTTGAACATGCTCACGCACAGTGACACCCTGGTTGCCTACGAGCAGGTCTCGTGCGCGCTCACAGGCTAGGGGCGAGTGGGCGTCTTGGGACGTAATGTCAGGTTCTCGGCCAGTGAGCGCCGGTGGTAGCCGCTGTGCTTCTTCCGTTCGCGCGAATTTGCTCGGACCGGCCAAGAGCAGGGCATCCAGCGACAATCTACTCAGGTGGATCATCTCCAGACCAATGGCGAGCCTGAGTAATTCATTCAATCAGCCTTGCCGGAGTGGGTCTATGCCCGGACATAGCAAACCTCCGCACGTCGCAGCGAGGCCACGCGAGCTGGAGTATCACTACAACTGACACCGCACACAGGGCCATCAGCGGCATCGCGCCGATGGCCAGCATTACCACCTAGAGAAACAATCTCTTGACGCTTCACACCTCACTGTATTGTTTTACGCGGCCTCAACGTCCGTCTGGGTGGCGTGGCCAATTGAATGACACCCAGAGCGGTTTGACTCTAATTACCGGGCTGACGGATCGTCAAAGCGTTGTCGACCGAATTTACTCCACTTACAGCCCGGGCGACCTCGCCGGCGCGCTCGATTTGAGACTGGTCCCTGACCGAGCCTGCGAGCGTGACCGATCCATTCTTCGCACGCACAGAGATGGTCGGTGTGTCGACAATCTTTGCCTTAATCAGGGCCGCTCGTACTGCCTTCGAAAGCGCGCGATCAGCCGCCCTACTCGACTTTGTTGATTGGGGCGTTGGGGTAGAAGCTCCGCTCGTCTGGGCATACACACCCATTGACGCGGACGTGAGAAGGCAAACCACCAAAACCGAAAACGTACTTCTCATCGGGATATCTCCTAATAGGGATCAAAAGCCTAAAACTTCATCGCTTTTCAACTTCCTCATAATGTTGCCGCGTGCTAGCGAGATTCCTAATTAAATTAGAACATGTGCATGATGCCCACGTATCCGCCTTGCTGATTATGTCCCTGCTCAGGTGGCGAATCTTGCGTCTCTACAGGAAACGCTGCATTTGCGCCGTTGAACATTGAGGCAACCACCACGTAGATAAATGTGCGCTTCGAAAGGTTGTACGTCGCGCCCAGGGCGGCGAGGTTGGCAGTTCCGCCGCCGTGGTTGACATTGGTGTGGTACCACGCAGCCTGTAGCTGAAGTGCCGGATTGAACTGATAAGACACGCCAACCCACTCCTGACTCGCTCGTGTTGCACCAACGGTGTTGGTCGAATCGACGACAGTATCCGATCCCGAGGAAACCAGTTGCTGGTAGCCCGTGTAGAACTTCCACGCCTGCAGCTGGTACGTGGCACCAGCCATATACTCTCTCGAGTTGCTGTACAGGCCCGAGAAGTTTCCGTTCGCGTCCCGACGCTCGTCGTAGAGTCCGTAGCCAGTGAATCCGCCCAAAGAATATTGCACGCTTGCACTGAATGTTCGAGATGCCTTGAAGTTACCAGCGGTATTCCCGAAGCCGTTTTGCACGCGAAACGAAAGACCGTGCATCTCCGGCGAATTGTAGGTCAAAGCGTTCACCGCCTGTCCAGTTCCGCGGTACCTGGAAAAGTTGAGGACGCTGGTCTGCTGTGCGACAAACGGATCGAGGTACCACTCCGTCGCGTCCGACAACACCATTGCACGGCCAGCCCACAAACTGCCGTAGGTGTCGTTTGACAGGCCGACGTACGCGTAACGATTCCAGTAAGCATCCCCGATTGTCTGGCCGGTTCCCGCAAGGAACATATTTTCCAGGTTGAAGACTACTTTCGTCCCCCCGCCAAGATCCTCTTTCCCGAGAAGACCAAGAAAGCTTGCCCCGTACTGATTGCTTCCAAACCGAAAGAGGTTTTTGCTGCCGTCCGAAGTCGCAACGTGGTTCACGAAATCAATATCAGCAGCCACGCGTCCGTAAAGCGTCAGGGAGCTTTGGGCATGCGCCGTGCAAACACCAAGCGAGGTTAAAATCACGCAAACAATATTTTTTTTCATATGTCGTCTCCTAATATAGTCATATGTTACGTTCAACATCATCCTGTATCGATTACTCAGGCAAAGCAAAAACACATCAACTGCGCGTAAGAAAATCGCTCTCTCAATAAAAATCGTCAGAGCGTATTCCCCTCTCACTTGGAGAGGGTTCAAGACTTGCACAGACCCGGATGTTCAATCCCAGGCCCGTCTTGCAAAATATGTGCATCAAACAACCTGACTTGAATCTGAACCTGAGCATCCGACACATGCTTAAGCGCGTGCTTCTCGATGAGATGGCGTGCGTGTTGCTGCGGAGTGGATTCGTGGCGCTGATTGCATCGGCCGCGCCGGCCAAGGAGACGAATTGTCGGCAGTTTTTGATTGAAGCGACGTCGCGCACCCACTATCCCCAACAGTGGTTTGGACTGAGCGATGTTGTGATGAAAGTGACGGCATATGCTCGAGCAGCACCAGTTGGCTTGTTTGCGTGTGTCCCCGCGCATCTCCCCGGCAGTAGTCGGTAGTTGCGCAGGATTCCTGATTGTTGTCTGAGATATTTCCACAAATATTGCGTGTAAGCGTCAGCACAGGCGGCCTCGAACGGGCCAATGCAACAACACCCTATGTGACGCAGCGCGCGATGAATTACATTACTGTTTGAACATAAGCGTCAATTGGTGGGAACGTCCAATTTAAGGAGCCGATCGGCATTGCCATGCGCGATCTTGATCCGATCAGCAGGAGACAGCGGGAGAGCATCAAAGAATTTTCGCGCCGGTGCGTTAGCACTGTAGGGATAATCTACGCTAAACATGATCCTATCCGCACCGAATGTAGTTAGTGCGTTCAGGAAAGGCGATATGTGAAATACACCAGATGTCGTTATGTAGACATTTTCTACGATCGTCTGGCTGATCGGGTTCGCACCGCGGCTCATAAGCACGTCATCGGCACGCCCGAGCATGAAAGGCAACATTTCTCCCATATGCCCGACGATCACGGTCAAGCCGGGAAATTTCTCAAACGTTCCGGCTAGCACCAACCGGAGGACATGAATTGCGGTCTCCGAATGCCAGCCGAATATTCCGGACGCAAGCAACGGCCCGGTTCGCCCTGGTAGTCCTTGATAGTAACAGTCATATACTGCCTTCGGCGGCAGATTGGGATGAATATAGATCGGCACATCGAGCGCGACAGCCCTAGCCAGCACCGGTGTGAAACGTTCGTCATCGAGGAAGCGGCCATCTGTGAGACCGTTCACCATTGCACCACGAAAGCCGAGATCAGAGACGGCGCGTTCCAGCTCGTCTGCCGCCGCGTCAGGTTCGCGCATCGGAAGATGCGCAAATCCACCGAAACGGCCCGGATGCCGACGCACGGCTTCGCCCAGGCGATTGTTCGTCTCCTGAGCGAAGCGGATTCCGGCATCACCGTCTAGAAGATCGGCCCCGGGCATACTCGCGGAAATCACCTGCTGGGTGATGCCGTGCTCGTCCATGGCAGAACGGCGGCCAACATCGAGATCCCCTAGCACGATGTCACTCTCTGGCGAATAACCGGGATTGCTGCTGGCATCAAAATGGGCGTGGACCAGCGGGGGAACAAGGAAATGCTCCTCAAGAGCTACGATCCTCATCTTCTCTCCTGTTGAGACAACTCGCTCGTCGCGACGATCCAATTTATCACCGCAGAGGCCGGATTATTACGCTTTCCGATCTCAGGAAACCTTGAGCGCGCCGCTGTCCATATAGACGATCTCGCCAACGAGCAGACGGTCCCGGCACTCCAGTGCGATCATGCATGGTGATTTCACCGACGTTCCGGAAATGTTGAGACTTTGCAGGTCATCCCCGGCGGCTTCCACATCGAACTCTCCCTCGACGTAGATGCAATTGTCCACGATGGTCACGCGCGTAAAAGACTTGAGCGCTGGACCGGGCCATTTCTCGAAACGGTCGAGATAGAATTCGCGGATGCCGTTAAAGCTGTTCACATCGACGCCGAGCGCCGGAATTCTTTGATAGGAACCAACCGGATGAACCGTCGCCATCGTTTCTTCGATGTCGTTCGACCATTCGGCGACAAGATGGCGTTCGAATACTTCCTTGTTTGCCCGGCTTAGGTCGGTGTCGGCCACAAAGACGGGGCCGTTTGTATAGCTTTCGATCGAAAAGGGCTTGCCTTCCCACATCAGCGCCTTGGTACGGGTTTGCACCGTTGCCATATTCTGTCTCCTTCTTATAGATAGACATTAACCAACCGACTCGTCATGCCCTTAAGGCAATGCGTGCCAGTCCATACCGCATAAGCTAATACCGTCTTCACATCGAGTCCAACAGCAAATCCAGATGGCCCGATCGAATCTTGTGAACGTCCTTCGGGTCTTCAGACTTTTCACCGTGACTGCAAAATGAGAACGGCTTGGTCGAAAAGGTCCATGACAT
>NZ_WOEZ01000244.1 GCF_013177735.1 Paraburkholderia elongata
CAATCCCATGAGGAATTCGACTTTCACGGGGACTTCTTCGATGTCGTGCGTGGATCGTCGATGCCAAAGCCTGTCCAGAAGCCCTATCCGCCGATCATGAATGCAGGTGGATCGGAAAGAGGCCGGCGATTTGCGTGCGAAAACGCGGATATGTGCTTCCTCATCATCCAGTCTGAGTCGCCTGCGTCGATCCGGCGGCAGGTGGACGAGTATAAGAGCCTGGCGAGAGAAGAGTTCGGCCGCGAGATCCAGGTGTGGACCAATTCGATGGTGATGCAGCGTGATACGCAGGCGGAGGCGGAGGCCTATTACCATCGCTGCATTGTTGAGTATGAAGATAAGGCGTGCGTCGATGCGTGGATGCAGATGCAGCAGGAGCACGCAAAACTCATGTCACCTGAAGCATTGAAGGCTTTCCGTCAACGAATGGCTGGCAGCGGCGGCGGCTTTCCGCTGATAGGCTCCGCAGAACGCATCGCGGAGCGCCTGGAGATGCTGGCGGACTGTGGTCTCGACGGCATTCTGCTGACCTGGGTTGATCCGCTGGATGGGATCGAGCGCTTTACCCGCGACGTGCTTCCGCTCATGGAGAAGGCTGGCCTGCGTGCGCCTTTCACCGCACGGTGCAAGGACGAGATGAGTCTGACATGACCGCTCACCGACATGTGAGGAGCTAAATATGAACGAGATCGTAACAGTAAGCCAGGGGCAGTTGAAGGGGGAGCCATCCGTGGACGGGGAGGTGACCGCGTTTCGCGGCATTCCCTTCGCGTCGCCGCCCATTGGAGATCTGCGCTGGCGTGCTCCACGGCCTCCGGCTGCTTGGACTGGGCTGAGAGACGCCACGCGCGCGAAGCCCATTGCGATTCAACAATCGATGTTGGGTAATTCGCTTCTGCCCTTTGGCGATGAGCACCAGTCAGAGGATTGTCTGTACCTCAACGTATGGACGGCGGCCACGGATGCCGGAGAGCGACGTCCGGTGATAGTCTGGATTCACCCCGGTGGCTTCCAGTTCGGATCAGGATCGGCTCCCTTCTTCGATGGTGATGCATGGGCGCGTGACGGGGTGGTGTTCGTTACCATCAACTACCGTTTGGCGAAGCTCGGCTTTCTCGCCCATCCCCAGCTTTCTGTGGAAAGCGACGAGGGTATTTCCGGCAATTACGGGCTGCTCGACCAGATCGCGGCGCTCCAATGGGTGCGGGATAATATTGCTGAGTTCGGCGGCGATCCCGGATGCGTGACCATCTTCGGCATTTCTGCGGGCGCCTCCAGCGTCAGCCTGCTGATGGCATCGCCCCGCGCACGCGGCCTGTTCCATCGCGCGATCGCTGAAAGCGGTGGAAGTTTCGGTACCGTGGCAGAAGATAGCGGTGTTGCTGATCGCTGGCAAACTCTGGCGGCAGCAACGCGGTCGGGTAAAGCCTGGGCCGACGGTATCGCAGGCGGCGCTAAGCTGGACATCCGGACGCTCGACGTCGATACGATCCGGACAGCGAGCAGTGTCGACGGCACCAATATGCAGGGAATCTTTGACGCGGCCCAACCAATTGTGGATGGGGCGGTGCTGCCGGCTGGAAGCTACCAAATTTTTGAGAGCCGGCAGCAAGCTGCTGTTCCGCTTCTCGTCGGCTCCGTCGCGAATGAGGATCTCGTGATTGGTTTCTCCCCCAATCTCACCGCCTATCGCGCCTACGTTCAGGCTGAGTATGGAGATAGTGCAGAGCGGTTCCTTGCGCTTTACCCGGCGGCGACAGACGCGGAAGCGATCGCCGCTAGCCTAAAGGCCAATAGTCACCGCGTATTCACCTGGCAGAATTGGACATGGGCTCATCTTCACGCTGCAGCTGGCCACGACGTCTACTACTACCAGTTTCAGAAAGCCCCCCCGGTGCCGGCTGATAGTTACGACGAACAGGCATTCCCGAGGCCGCTGGGAGCTTTTCACTGCAGTTCTATCTTTTTCAGTTTCGATCGCTTTAGCCTGCGAAATTGGCCTTGGCAACCCGGGGACTATGTCCTGGGCAAGACCATCCGCGCTGCCTGGGTGGAATTCGCCCGTACCGGCCGCCCGGCGGCGAAGGGTCTTCCAGATTGGCCGGCTTTCGATCCAGCCGCGCCGCGTGTCATGGCGCTCAACGATGAAATCGGCTTGACCCATGTGCCGTGGCTTGAGCATCTCCATTATTGGGATGCGCACTATGGTGCACGACGTGCTGCGACCTATGCTACCGGCTAGATGGCGACGTACGTTTTTGGCAAAGTTGCTTCGGGATTTCAGAACGGGTTGGGGCAGCCACTTAACAACCAATTTATAAAATAACATGATAAGGAATGCAAATGATGAAAGACTGCATAAATCCTTGATTTTGCGTCTGCCGCTATGCCGGGCGGTATGAATTCGACGCGTTGAATCGGGCAGGTTGACGCAATTGCTGATCAAGACAATGTGCTCGGAGACCTGTGGCGGAGGGCACCGCTGATATTCATTTTGGGAAGAAAAGAAATGCCTGTTAGCTATGTAATGGTCGCGATTGCCATCGCTGCCAATCTTGTTGCCGTCTATTTCATGAAGCTCTGCGCTGGCATGACGCTGCCATGGCCAACCCTTGCAATGCTTCTCGCCAATATGCTGACGCTTTGGTTTCTCGGGCGAGCGATGGTGGCCGGAGCGCCGGTTAGTGCCGCAGTGACAGCGCTGACCGTTGGCGTGATGATCGGCTCGTTCTTCATAGGTCTCTCTTTCGGCGAACGGATCTCGCTTGTTCAGGGAATTGGTGGGGTGATCGCTATCGCCGGTGTTGTCATTGGAAACATGGCTTAAGAGATAGAGTCTTGCTCTTTTATCTGCCCGGTGGCAAGTGAGATCAGATCTTGTGCCAGGTACTGGAATTTGCTGGAGGGGACACATGACATCGTTGAAAGACAAGGTAGCAATCGTCACCGGTGCGGGACGTGGCATTGGTCGCGCTATTGCGGTCAAGCTTGCGCAATGCGGGGCTGACGTTGTTTTGGTCGATCTGGAAGCCCCAGCCGAGTCGGCGAAATTGGTGGGATCATCGGCGATGGCCTTCGCTGGTGACGTCTCAATCGAAGCCACATGGGCCAAACTCGGAGATACCATAGACCAAAGGTTCAATCGTTTGGACATCGTCGTTAACAACGCGGCCGCCTTTCCGCGCGGCCTCATCGATGAGTTGGACTTCGACACGTGGCGCAGGGGGTTCGCAGTCAATCTCGATGCGCATTTCTATAGCGCGAAGTATTTCGTGCCACGTATGCGCAAGAATGGCTATGGTCGCTTCATCGCCATATCCTCAAATTCGATCGGCATCGCCGAGCAGGCACTTAGCGCTTACATGGCGACGAAAATGGGGGCGATCGGATTTATGCGAGGTCTCGCTAATGATGTCGCCGCCGACGGCATCACTTGTAACGCGATACTCCCGTCTCTGACCGATACGCCTGCGACGGCTGGCATGCCGGAGGACGCCAAACGCACAGTCTGGCAGCAACAGGCAATCAAGCGATTGGCGGAACCGCGGGATATTGTCGGTCCGGTCGCCTTCCTTGCGAGTGACGAGGCTGGCTTTATCACAGGGCAGGCGTTGGTCGTTGACGGTGGGCTCTATAAAATCAGCTAAGTGCAGCCGATCAACCGCATCAACTATATGAGAGGACAACCATGACAGGCAGGCTTCAGGATAAGGTTTGCGTTATCACAGGTACGGGTGGGAGCATGGGACGCGCCGCAGCTTTGTTATTCGCACGAGAAGGCGCGCGCATCGTAGGGTGCGATATAGACGAGGTAGGCGGCGCGGCCACGTTGGAGGCAGTGCTCGCCACGGGCGGGGAAATGGTCTCGCGCCATCCCTGCAATCTCACTCATTCGGATGAGTGTCGCGCCTTGGTCGATCTCGCCGTTGAGCGCTTCGGCCGGATCGACGTACTTTACAATAATGCAGCGATGGCCTATTTCAACTGGATCGAGGATATTTCAGATGAAGAATGGAAGCGCAGCTTAAACGAGGAGGTAAGTCTCGTTTTCTTCCTTACGCGCGCCGCTTGGCCGTACCTTAAGAAAAACGGCGGCACGATCGTCAATACCGCCTCTGCGAACGGGCACACGACGGTACGCACGCTAGGCTCTATGGCGCATTGCACATCAAAGGCCGGTGTCATCGCGATGACGCGCCAGATGGCGATGGAAGGTCGTGAATTTGGCATCCGTGCGAATTCCATCTCCCCGGGATTGACTGAGACCAACCAAACCCGCGAGCAGCTCAATAATAAGGAATGGGCCGATCACATGCTCGGTCGGATTATGCTCGGACGCGCCGCAAAACCAGAAGAGGTGGCGCAGGCGGCACTCTTCCTGGCTTCCGACGAGAGTTCCTACATCACCGGCACAGATCTTGTCGTGGATGGTGGAATGCTTGCTTGGTGATGCGTTATCAACGCTATTGCAGAGCGAGATGCGGATGACAAACGTCCCGGAGGGAGCCGTAGAGCGCACTATCACGGCAACGTGGCGAAAATCCGGAAACTTGTTCCGCCCGTTCAAGGCTGGTGATGCCGAAAGATATATCGACCGCTTAAGCTAGGCCGAGCAGGGGCGTTGTTGCATAAACTGTTCAGGGCGGGGCGTGCTGGCGTCGGCACGCGACATCTGGAGCCGGCGCTCTGTTAACAATTGGGATTCCTGCGTAGATTACGGAGGTCCGTCCGCATCGCCTGAATCCGGGATCACCGGGATACCTTTGTCTCCAAAACTAGTTTAGGCAGTAACGTCGCGCGGAGCAGCCCTTTCACGCCTTGAGGCCTCGTCCGGCCCCTGAGAACATGTCATGGACCTTTTCGACCAAGCCGTTCTCATTTTGCAGTCACGGTGAAAAGTCTGAAGACCCGAAGGACGTTCACAAGATTCGATCGGGCCATCTGGATTTGCTGTTGGACTCGATGTGAAGACAGTATTAGCTTATGCGGTATGGACTGGCACGCATTGCCTTAAGGGCATGACGAGTCGGTTGGTTAATGTCTATCTATAAGAAGGAGACAGAATATGGCAACGGTGCAAACCCGTACCAAGGCTCTGATGTGGGAAGGCAAGCCCTTTTCTATTTTTGGTCGTTATGGAAACGTCGAGAGCCTCGTACCCGCACTACCGGCATCAACTATCTGCGCGTACGGCTTTCAGCTGGGGGGCAGTGGCAGTACACGCTGCCGCCCGGCTACGACATCGCCTGGCTGAGTGTTCAACGTGGTGAACTTCACGTCGCCGATGAACTCATCTCCGACGAGCTTGTCGTGTTCGGTGAATCCGAAGACGTCATTGAGTTTACGGCGGACAAAGAATCAGAGTTCGTCCTCGGCTCCGCAGTCGCACATCCGCACGAACTCGTGCCTGGACACTACTCCGTTCACACCTCATCAGAGGCGCTGCGTGCGGGGGAAGAAAGAATTACGCAGATCGGGGCACAAGTCGGTCGCGTCAAGCAGGTTTAGGTTACTCCCATCATCAAGCCGAAAATCCCTCGTGGAGAATTGAAATGAACACCTTGAGTTACTCGAGCAACGACGTGAGCCTTTTTGCGGGGCGTCTTCTCATGGCAGTAATATTCGTTATCAGCGGCGTGGGAAAGCTTATTTCGCCGGCCTCTACTATCGGGTACATCACATCCTTGGGGTTGCCTGCACCGCTGTTGGGGTATATCGGCTCAATGTCGCTTGAACTGGCATGCGCAACGTTGCTGATCCTCGGTTACCGCACTCGTGTCGTAGCGTGGTTACTGGCGATTTACTGCGTTGTGACTGCGGTTATCTTCCACCATGCGTTGGCAGACCAGAATCAAATGTTCAACTTCCTCAAGAATCTCGCCATGGCGGGCGGTCTTCTGGCCTTCTCAGCCTGTGGCGCGGGCACAATCAGTCTCGACCGTCTGAACACTCGTCGTGCTTCGACTGTGGCACCGTCCACGCTTTAGTCGCATTGCTCGATCCAGTAGTGGTCGGAAAGACGTTCAAGCAGTTCCCGACATTACGCACGGGACACCGATCCGCGGTGCCGGGAACATGTTGCTCCGGCGCATCATCGTTTGCATGAGCTTATCAGAAACGGATATGTAATAGAAGTGATTACACATTTTTGGATTCCTGCTATGTTCACCGTCGCTGTCCGCACACTCAGTCGCGCGCACGGGCAGGCGCGTGTGTCGCGGGTATTCGTTGCCGCGGTCTTCGGGCAGTGGTGGCCACGGCGGCCTGAGCCGAACTAACTGACTGACGGAGGAGTAACGTATGAGCATTGGCATCATCGGCGCGGGCGCGCTCGGATCGAACCTGGCCCGGGCGTTCGCCAAGGTGGGCATTTCGGCCATCATTTCGAACAGCAGGGGCCCAGAATCCCTCGCGGGCTTGGTCGAAGAACTTGACCCGATGATCAAGGCCGGTACGACGGAGGAAGTAGCCAAGGCGGATATCGTCTTCGTCGCCATTCGCTGGGTGGATTTGAAACGAGTCCTTGGAGGGCTGCCCGCATGGAACGGGCGCATTGTCGTCGACGGCACCAACCCTGTCGAATGGATCGACCCGGACTCACCGGAGGCAAATGACCCGAGCAACCCGTTGGCTGCCTACGGCATCAAGCCAGTCGATCTCAGCGGCCGTCACTCGAGCAGCGTTGTCCGCGATCTCGTTCCTGGTGCGCGTCTCGTCAAGGCATTCAATCACCTCGATGTGAACGTCCTCCCCACGCCGGAAGTGTCTGGTGGAAATCGCGTGCTCTTTTACTCTGGTGACGACGTGGATGCCAAAACGACCGTCCGCTCGCTTATCGCGAAGACTGGTTTTTTCGCAGTCGATCTTGGAGCGCTCGATGTCGGCGGCCCACTAGCGTCGTTGCCGTTTGGCCCTCTGGCTGGGGTGAGCTTCGTCAAAGTGTGAGGCGAAGGGATGGTCCAGCCGGGCACGCCCATGTTGAGAGACCGGACTCCGGTGTTCAGGACGAGCGCTGCCTGCAGCTTGCCGAGTGAGCGGCGGGCAACGTTGGCTTAGCCGGGCAGTTTGGCTTGGCCGGCGGGTACCCCAGATGCCGAGTCATTCTTGTTGATATGACGGTGGCTGGCGAATAAAGCGTCCGTGAAATATTTGGTAGACACGACAGTGGGCAATTCCGATGACGTCAGAACGGCTGCCACGAAACGTTCGAACCTTTCGGACGATTATCGGTGTGCGATTGCCGTGATGACAATTGAGCTATGGGTATCCGTTCACGCATCGCGCGAGAACACGGCTTGAACGACAATATGGTGTTCAAGTGGCGGTAGCGAGTCAGGAAGGAACTTGCCGCGAAGGAGCACGCTGTGACGGCTACCGTCGATTGCGAATTGGAAGTCGAACTAGCCAAACTATGCGTGCGCGTCCGGGGCGTGTCGCCAGAGTTCACCGAGCGGTTTCTGCCGGCGCCTCGGCATGATTTCCCTGAGGCACGAGATCTACCTTCGTAGCCATAGTTCAGAAGTGCCCCGTCATCCGGCGTTTGCCACCACACCACGATGCTCCTAGGTCTCCACCGCCGAGGGGCGGAAACGCGCTCCATAGTGATCTGCTCGCAGCCGAGGTCCGGTCTCCGGAAACAGCTGTTCGCGCATTGTGCCTTCCTTATAGGCAGTCTTGAAGGCACCCCGTTCCTGAAGACGTGGGATGACCAGATCTATGAAATTCTGAAGATTATCGGGCTCGACGGTACGTACGAGATTAAATCCATCGACATCGGCTTCGTCGCGCCATTTCAACAACGTATCGCAGACCTGGTCTGGCGAGCCCACAATGAACGCCTCTCTTCCACCGACATTGGCGAAGCGCGCGAGGTCGCGCAACGTCACTTTGCCCATGTCGCCGGTAGCCCGCATGGAATCGGCGATGGACTGGACAGCATTGCTTTCCACCACGTCAATCGGTCCATCGGGATCGTAAAGCGACAGATCCACGCCGAGCCAGGTAGAAAAAATCGCGAGATTTCCTTCCTCGCTTGTGTAACGCTGATATTCACGGACCCGATCGCGCGCCTCGTCTTCGGTCGCACCGACGATTACGGTAGTTGCATTGAACACTTTGATGGAGTCCGGCGCACGTCCGGCCGTTACCGCGGCTTGGCGATATCGCTGAGTTGTTTTCTTGGCGAAGTCGATGCTGTTGGTGGACATGAAGCTGCATTCCGCATGTCGACCCGCGAAGGCAATCCCTCGGGATGAGGCACCAGCCGAAAAGAGCAACGGTGTCCGCTGAGGCGACGGTTCACACAGATGAATGCCGTCGCAAGAGAAATGCTCGGAACGATGATGAATCGTATGTACCTTGGAGGGATCGGTAAAGATCCCGCGCGCACGGTCACGAATCGCCGCGCCGTCCTCCCAACTGGCTTCCCAAAGCTTGTAAACAAGATCCATATACTCATCTGCAACATCGTAGCGGGCGTCATGTGAGACCATCTCTCCTTGCCCCATAGCTTTGGCGGTAGATGGCATCACGCCGGTAACGATGTTCCATGCCAAGCGACCTTCAGTGAGTTGATCAAGCGTCGACAGACGGCGGGCAAGGAGATAGGGTGGTTCATAAGTGGTGTTGCCGGTAACACCGAAGGTGATATGCCGGGTGACGGAGGCCATGGCCGGAATCAGCAACATTGGATCGTTGGCGGGAAAGTGCGCGCCGCTTCGGATTGCGGCATCGGGACCGCCGCCATATGTATCCGGTACACCAAGCGCATCGGCAAGGAAAACGCAGTCAATCAATCCAGATTCCGCCTGTTTTGCGAGGTCGATCCAGAATTTGAGCTTGTTGTAGTCCGCTCCGGTCGACTGCGGGTGCGGCCACATTCCTGCCCATGATTGAGTAGGCGAAGCCATGTAGAAGGCGTTGATAGCGATGTGGCGCTGGGACGTCATGAGACTCTCCAATCTGCAGTTATGCTACTTATGTTTTTGCAACGAGAATGAATAGGCTTGCGCGGCATATGGAGGTTGACCCCGTGTCGGCCTGCCTCCACAAATCGGGAATCTACGCAAAAGCGCTAGTCGGTGAAAGGCGCACGCAGGCCAGCCTTCTCCATGAGCGGAAGCACGTCGTGGGTAAAGCGCTCGATCCCATCCAGCGGATCGACCCAGGTCAGCAGAATGCCGTCGAGACCACAGTCCGCCAGCATCTCCAGGCGCTCCGCGATGCGTTCTGCGGAGCCTATCAGCGGGAAGCCGCCACCGCTGCCAGCCATTCGTTGACGGAAAGCCTTCAATGCTTCAGGTGACATGAGTTTTGCGTGCTCCTGCTGCATCTGCATCCACGCATCGACGCACGCCTTGTCTTCATACTCAACAATGCAGCGATGGTAATAGGCCTCCGCCTCTGCCTGCGTATCACGCTGCATCACCATCGAATTGGTCCACACCTGGATCTCGCGACCGAACTCTTCGCTCGCAAGGGTCTTATACTCGTCCACCTGCCGCCGGATCGACGCAGGCGACTCAGACTGGATGATGAGGAAGCACATATCCGCGTTTTCGCACGCAAATTGCCGGCCTCTTTCCGATCCACCTGCATTCATGATCGGCGGATAGGGCTTCTGGACAGGCTTTGGCATCGACGATCCACGCACGACATCGAAGAAGTCCCCGTGAAAGTCGAATTCCTCATGGGATTGCCAGAGCTGGCGGATAACGGCGAGCCATTCCGACAGATGGTCGTAGCGTCGATCATGTTCCTTGAAGGGCGCGCCGAACATCTCGAGCTCGGGCTTGTTCCAGCCACCTACGACATTAAGCCCGAAGCGGCCGCCGGAAATGATATCGATCGTCGAGGTCTGCTTGGCCGCGAGGATAGGGTGGATCGTGGGGGCATGTGAGGTTGCAAAGACGGCAGAATAGCGCGTCGCCTGGGCAATGCCAGCTGCCCATGTGAAAGGATCCATCGTGAGGCCGGTGGAATCTTCATTGTCACCCGTTACCCAGCCTTTCCAGCGGGCGTAGGAGACAATCGCCTCAAAGCCGGCTGCGTCCGCCATCTGTGAAGTCTTCACCGACAAGTCCCAGGTCGGCTCATAGGCTTCCGGTACAGTCGTCATGATCCCACCCCTGCCATTAATAGCAAAGATGCCGATCTTCATCCGGTTGGCGTTGAAGATCGGATTGGTCGAGCCAGGCATCAATGTTCCTCCTGCAGGTCTCTGCGTATATAGACGTATGCGACGCTCGACCCGGTCGGCGCGTCTTCCTTATGTCGCATAGATTATCTTGCTGTAACGTCATGTCCAACAGCAAATGCAGATAAGGCAATCTAACTTTGAGAACATTGTGCAGATCGACGATGTTTTTACTTGATTTTCTCTTTGATCGAAAAACGAGAATGAACTTTCGAAATACGCTATTGCAAAAATTACTTCTACTCCAACAAGCATCGTCCGATAACTCCACTTCATGACGTTGCCTGACACCACTGGCAACGCCGCGCACGAGAGCACTTTATCGGAGTTCGCAATCCTAAGTTAATTTTGTCAGTCGCAGATTGGGTACTCCATCGATCAGAGCATGTCACTTGATCTTGAAACTAGATCACTCTGTCAATTTTCTGTTCTGGACGTCAGTGAAGTCGATTGAGATACTTTCTAACAATCACTGGGGAGGGAAACGATGATTGATGGTCTGCCCGTTTTAGATGCTGTCGTCCACGCCTACAATATGGATGCGGCTAACTACGCCAATCGCTTCGCTGCGCCGTTATGCGATCTCGTCTATGGGTCAGTATTGGCGACGGCGCGGCCTGGCTACGCACCGACGAAGGCGCAATTCTATCGGGACTGGTCCATCAAGGAGGCGGCTGAGCAGGTATTCGTCGAAAGTGACACCGATCTCGCCGTCTATCATGTTCTGCCCATATTCTCGTTCAAGGATGGGTTGTGCAGCCTGGAAAAGGCGATTGAGGCCCAGGCGCGATGGCCGCATCGGTTTATCACTTACTGCGGTGTTGATCCGATGACCGGTCAGGCCGCGCTGGATGAACTGGAGCGGCAGGTGGAACTGCTGCGTCCGGTCGGACTCAAGCTCTATCCGAACAGCTGGGTTGGCAGCGAGATACGCGGATGGAAAATGGACGATCCGGAGATCGCGTTTCCATTGTTCGAACGGGCCGAGAAGCTGGGGATCAAGGTCATTGCTGTACATAAGGCACTCCCGCTCGGGCCTGTGCCCATGGAGCATTACAAGGTCGACGATATCGACCGGGCATGCATGGCTTTCCCCGGGCTAAATTTCGAGATCGTCCACGGAGGCATGGCGTTCCTGGAGGAGACGGCGTGGCAACTCGCGCGGTTCGACAATGTATATGTCAATCTGGAGATCACTAGCGCTCTGGCGGCAAGCCGCCCGGCGGCATTTCTTCATGCGATGGCGGCGCTGATCGGCCCAGGGGGGCAGCATGCTATCGAGCGGATCCTGTGGGGTACCGGAGCTATGGCCTTCCATCCCCAACCGCTGCTGGAGGCGTTCGTCCGCGAATTCGCTTTCCCCGAGGCGCTGATCGAGGGCACTGGTCTTCCGCAACTCGATCTCCCGGCCAAGCGTGCGATCCTGTTCGACAATTATGGTCGAATGACGGGGCTCGATCTCGAAGCCCGCCTTTCCGCTACGCGCGACGACGAATTCGCGCGCCGGCGGCCAAATGGGCCGGTTGCGCCGTTCTCAACTGTGCAGGAGGTTGCCAATGCCTGACACCGCTGCAATTCGAACCATACTCGATCAGGTGGTCGATCCCTGTTCGATTGCGACAGGCCTTCCAATCAGCCTGACCGACATGGGAATGGTGAGGGAGGTAACGCTGAGCGAAGACGGCGTCGCGCACGTTGAGTTGCGCTTGACCAGTCCGGTCTGCTGGCAAGCGGCCAATATCATCGCGCAGGTGGAGCAGGTGGTGGCGCGTGTGCCTGGCGTCAACAAGGTCATCTGCACAGTCGATCCTGCATCGGAATGGACTCCGGACATGATGGCGGCGGGCCCCCGCGCCGAACTGCGCCGCCTGCGGCCGATGGGAGCATTGTCGTGAGCAACGTAGTCACAAGCGAGCAGACATGGCGCGTGCCGCCGGTTGAGGTGGTGCATCGCAGCCGATATGTCGAGGTCGATGGGATGCGCACCCATTATCTTGAGGCCGGCGAAGGGCCTGCGGTCGTGCTGCTTCACAGCGGCGAGTTCGGCGGCGGTGCCGAGACGAGCTGGGAATATCTTGTTCCTGCGCTTGCCCGTCATTTCCGGGTGATTGCCCCCGACTGGCTGGGCTTCGGCAGGACTGCCAAGATTCATGATTTCGACGGCAAGCGGGAGCGTATGCTGTCTCACATGGTGCGTTTCATTCAGCTGATGGCGCTGGACAAAGCGCATTTCGTTGGGAATTCAATGGGGGCAACCTATCTGCTCCAGATGGCTGCCGAAAGGCCGTGCCGTTTGCCGATCGATCGCCTTGTCGCGATTAGCGGCGGTGGTTTCATTCCCGACAATGAGGAGCGCCGCCGCCTGCTCGACTATGACGGCAGCGAGGAAGCAATGGCCGGTCTACTCGCTGCAATATTCGAAGATCCCGTCTGGTATCAGGATCGTGAGTACGTTCGCCGCCGCCATGCACTCAGCGTCGCGCCTGGCGCGTGGGAGGCGATCGCGGCGGCACGTTTTCGCTCGCCACAGGCACCCGTTCGTACTGAGTTCGGCGGCGCCGATCGCACGCCGTACGGGAATATAACAGCCAAAACGCTCATCATGGCAGGGGATCGGGACAGGCTGCGGCTTCCGGGGTTCGCTGTTGATCTCGCTGCGCGTATTCCTGGCGCCCGTGCAGCCGTTCTCGCAAACGCTGGCCATTGCCCGAACATCGAAAGGGCCGAGGAGGTAGGAAGGCTAATCGTCGAATTCTTGACGGCCGACGCCTGAACTTTCTGTTTGACACGCCGTAAGCCGGCAACTTGACTTGGCAAATTGGTAGCGCACGCATCTTCGTTACCCTTTCGCTCCGGCCTTACAAGGGGTCCCATGTCCATTACCGCAGCTATCGAGTCTGACCAGACCCGTGCCATCGTTTATCGTTCCCGTGGCCAGAGCCACGGCTACATCACGCGACTGATGAGTCCGGGTGATCTTGGTCGAATCCTAAAGCCCTTCGTCTTCCTCGATCTCTTTGACAATCGTGGGGACGTCTTTCCGACCTTCGGCCTGCATCCTCATTCGGGGCTGGCGACGCTGACCTACGTGGCCGAGGGTAGTGTCCGCTACGAAGACACAAACCACGCGACCGGTATCCTACGTGCGGGAGGAGTGGAACGGATGCGCGCCGGCAAGGGGGTGTGGCATGCCGGGGGAGCCGGCGATCCGGGCCTGACACGTGGCTTCCAGCTCTGGATCGCGCTGCCTCCGGATTTGGAGCTCGGTCCTTCGGAAAGCGTCTATCAGTCCGCAGCCGACATTCCGCAAATAGGGCCCGCCCGGGTGCTGCTTGGGGAACATGACGGTGCCAAAAGCTCGATTGCCAAAGCAATGTCGATTAATTATCTCGCGGTTGCTCTCAAAGCGGGCGAGCGCTGGCGTTATCAGCCGCCCGAGGGGCACTCTGTCCTCTGGCTGGCCATAGGTAAAGGGCGAGTCTCTATCCCGGAGGTATTGGAACTTGGCGAGATCATTGTCTTCGAACCCGGGGAGGCATCCGTGGATTTCCTAGCCTTGGATGACGCCGAGTACGTGATCGGCTCAGCCGTCCCGCACCCGTATAACCTGGTGCTCGGCCAATACTCTGTCCACACGTCGGCGCAGGCTCTGCAGATTGGCGAGGCCGAGATCCAGCACATCCGTCGTCGCCTCGTTGAGCAAGGGCGCCTTTGAGTGCACGTTGCCCTGGAGATACCTCCACGCAACTCGTGACTGCATTAGAGGGTAACCACAGGTGAAGACGGGGTCTATTGATCGACTCGCGGCCAGCCAGTGCGTCAGGCCCGGCGAACCACCTAAAGGAGACGCAATGACTAACGAGAATCCGGGCGCATCGCGCGCAGCCTACTACGAGCAGATCGCCCGCGAGCGTATGACGCCGCTTTGGGAATCGCTGCACAGCCCCTCGTTCCGAAAACCCCTCAGCCGAAAGCGCGGCGTGCGATCTGGAAATACGCGCAGGTGCGAGATCTCGTGATGCGGGCCGGTTCCCTGATCAGTGCCGAAGAAGCCGTGCGCCGCGTACTGGTGCTCGAAAACCCGGGCCTTCCCGGCAAGTCGAGCATGACGCCGAACCTCTACGCCGCACATGGACGCCGGCATTGCCGAAAACTACCCCGAGGCGACGCAGCCGATCTCGCGGCCCGAGGGTGACAGCTTTGCGCGCTTTGGCCACAACATGGGGCCCGT